>JANPPJ010000137.1:0-4463 GCA_031428455.1 Hyphomicrobiales bacterium
CATTCGCAGTCTTGTGCACCCAGCAGCGCTGCTCGCATGTCTTGGGCCAGACTTCGCCTGCCGCCTTCCAGAAGCCGAGAGCGCCGTCAGCGATCGCCAGGTCGGGCCGTGGATCAAGGCCTCGGCGCTTCAGATCAAGCAGCAGCGCGCGCCAGTCGTGCGCACTTTCCCGGGCGCCATCGGTAAAGCCGACGAGTTCCTTGCGCCCTTCAGGCGTCGCGCCAATGAGAACGAGAATGCACTGCTTTTCGTCTTCAAGCCTCGCCTCGAGATGGATGCCGTCCGCCCAGACGTAAACGAAGCGTTTGGCTGACAGATCGCGTTTTTGCCACTGGGCGTAATCGTCCTGCCAGCAATCCTTCAGGCGACCGATGGCGCTGGGCGACAGGCCCGGCGCATCACCACCAAGCAGGGCAGCCAAAGCCTCGGAGAAATCGCCGGTTGAAATACCCTTCAGATAGAGGATCGGCAGCAGCGTCTCGATCGATTTCGAGCGGCGCATGTAGGGCGGCAGAATCGATGGCGAGAAACGGATGCGGCCGGGATCATCCGCTCCAGCCTCACGGTCGCGCACGCGAGGCTGGCAAACGGGTACAGCGCCAATGCCGGTCATCACCTCGCGTTCAGGCAGGTGACCATGGCGCACCACGCGTTGGCGGCCGCCTTCCGTCTTGAGGTCCGCGTGCTTGGCGAGGAAAGCGGAGACTTCCGATTCAACCGCCTGGACAATCAAAGTTCGCGCCCCGTCGCGAAGAATGTCGGTGAGTTGATCGCTGAATGTTCCTGGCGGGACCAGTTGGAAAACGTTATCCTTTGACACGGCATATCGCTCCTTTGGTGGAGAAGTGGAGGCGTCAAGCACCCCCATGATATGCCGCCTTCCCGATTCCCGCCGTCACCAACTTTCGGACATAGCTCACACAGGTATGGATAGGCCCTCTTAAGGTCTGAACCGCATAGCCGTTCTTACAGAACTAAGGGCCCCCTACCGGAAGATCAGCAGGAGCCGGAAGTCACGCTGACCTGCGTCCCGGGAGCGATGACTATTAGACCGACACACGCCGTAGCGACGGGTAGCCGATTTTGCGCGGTGATTTTGCGCGTTGTGCCGTTGAGGAAACGGAAGCGGCAGCAAAAATCCTTTTTCAGCTTGGCATGCTGGAGATTAGAGTTGGTGTCGGCGCGGGCTAGACCGCCGTCAAGCTGTGGCGCTGCGAACGCGGAATTACCCGTGGTAAAATATCCTGCTATCGCGACAGTGGCACCAAACAATGAAGCAGCCAAAATGCTTTTCATTATAGTTTCCTCAACAGCGCGAGTACAAAATGTTTATTGCTTCGTATGATCTAAAAAGCTGGCGGTTTCAAATTTGAAGTGCAACACTGGGCGGAATAGCTGGTGTTTCAATGGGACAGATTTACAAACAGATTTACGCGGGCGAGCGGGATTTCAGTCACCGGCGTCTGAACGAGGGTCGCAGTGACCTGCTCCCCTAAATTCCAGCCCGTGATAAGTTTGCCCGTGCAGCTAGAAGCCGTTCTTTGCCGGATCCGCGCCAATGATGGTGACTTCGTTCAAAATGCCCTCTCGCTGCTCTCGTGACCTTCAGCATCATAAGCTTGACGCAGCATGACGCCGTTGGGGAGAGCGGCATCCACCCCATCTCTGGACCGTAATGTTTTTATACATGGCATAGATTGGCGGGAACGCTTCTCGGTCACTTTCCGCGCCACCTGGAGCCGGATTTGTGCACCCGACCTCCATCGGCCCGAGATATCGTGCGCGCATTGCGCTTTTGCCTCATAAGCACTTCTTCCACATTTTTCGTAGGGCTATCGGGAACTCATAGTCACCACAGCTGAACATCTAAAACCGCTTCTTTGGGAGCCGAAAAAACTCGTTCGTGCAATTCAGGCCGCCGACGTCACGCTGTGGTCGTGGAACGTGGACACGGATGCTTTGGCTATGGATGACCTTGCCTATGATCTTTGGGGTGCTCCCAATCTCGGCATTACCGCGACTTTCGTTCGTCAACGTGACAGTGCCCTCCAAATCAGTTGAAAACACAGACTCGCTTATTCGACCGCGATTGGGAATCCCTACGCGTCAACAAATTGATTCAGGTCAGCGGGCAAATGCTCTAGTCTCTGTCACTTCTATAAGTTTTCCATCCTTCAATTTAAAATGGAATTTGGCGCTTACTGGTTTGGACCATAAATCTTTGTCTTCCACCACTCGCTGAAATGTAGGCGTATCAACTGTAACAATAGCCGAATAGGCACCGTCACCCAGCAACGGGCTGTTCGCTGAGTAATGCAAGCCGCTGGTGCCCCACATTGGCGGTAGCACGAGCGTCATATCCTTTTTGGTATCTGTATTGGTGGCCGCAAACGTAATTTTTGCATAGGGAATACGCGTTTTTGATTTTGGGTCCGTTAACTTGAACTCAACATGATATCGCTCATCAGCGCTGGGCTTGTGTGCGCCCCACGCAGGTGGATTGCCCATTTGCATCCACATCTCTTCAGAACCTTCAAGTTCCAACTGGAAGATCATATTCCCCGTAGTAATCAAGCCAATAAGAACGGCTTTTTTCATCGGATCTGCAGCGGCTGAAAGGGGTTTGATTTTTGGTTCGGCAATCTGCGCCATAGCGCCCCCAGCCATTGCAAGACAGATGATGGACAGAGCGGTGCGTGAAATTCTTGACATGAGCATCCTCCAAATAACTGACAACTTGTGTGAAAACGAAAGGGTTAGCGCTACGAGGGTATGGATAGCAGGTGCCTTAATTGGGGGCTTTGATCCAAGACAACAGTCCGGGCTTTTAGAAATCGTAACTGCCCAGGTTCCCCTGTGGCTCAATTTTTTTGAGCGTCAAGAACCAGGGCGTCCGGGTTCGGAACGTTCATGAGTGTCTGGAGGATGTTCCAGCCCTGTTTTCTGGCGGTGGAGATGACGGAGCGGATGACCGCGAAATCTTCCGCGCCGGCGAGCGAGCGGAAGCCGCCGGATATCTTCTGTTTGACCTTCATCATGCGCACGTCGCGCTCGGCCTCGTTGTTGGTGAAGGGCACGTCAGGATAGTCGAGGAAACGCAACACGTCCTCGCGACGCCCGTCGAGGCGTGCGAGAAGATTGTGGCCGATGCGGCGTGGCGCTCGGCCTCGGGTTTTACCCTTGCCATCGGCCCTGGCCCTGGCGAGCGGCGCCTGCGCTTCGTGAAAGGCGAGGCCCTCTTCGAGGAGGGCGTCATAACGCCGTTTGATATGCTCAATGAGGCGCGGTTTCAGCGGAACCCCGCGCTGGCGCGCGAGATTGACGGCATGACAGGCGCGTCGCAACAAGATTTGCATCTTGCGCGCCCAGTCTTCCTTCTCGATCCCGATCAGGGCTTTCAGTTCGCGCAAGTGATGCGCGTTACATAATGCGGGCATCGTGTAATACTGCTTCCAGTGATTGTGCACGACGTAAAGTTCCACGTAACGGCGATGGGTGACATTTGGCCTCTGAGTTCTTAAAAAGCAGGGTCGCCGGTGTTGATGCAACAATGCTAAACCGCGTAGCCAGTTGCCTGCGCTGCGCCCCAAAGCTGCCGCCGCCTTACGCCTCAATCGGTGAAGGGGTGCGGCAGCTGGCCAGCCTTGAATAGGATCACTGGGTTTTCGTCGTAGTCGCCCATCTCAGTGTCGGCGGAAGCCGAGAACGCCACTACGCCGAGTCGTAGCGGCGCGAGGCGTTCGGCCTTGCGCCGCGCGTCCTCGGCCGTCTTGCAGCCAACTTGCTGTTCAGCCTTCAAACCTTTGCCCCGACCTGCAACGTAGGCCTGAACGATGTGGACGGTCTCTCTGGTCATGCACCAAGCAGGCGCTCATTAGATCGCAGGGTCAAGTCGTACCGACATGATTTGATCGGATGGCTTGTCGCCGATGGTTTTCCAGCCATCAACTTTTCGCATCACGATCTGGCCCGACGCCAGCAGCGCCCAGAACAGCATGGCGGCGGAGCACTGTCACGTTGACGGTCTGATCATAGATGGCGGCTATTCAGGCGCGATCAGCAACATCCCAAATTTTCTCTATCGCAGCCACAGTTTCCCTGGCGAGGTCATCGCGCGCCACAGCCTGACAGCTACCGAATACCGCGCGCTTCGCAGCGCTGCAATGAGCGCGTGGGGTGAAATCTCTGGCGTAAAGGTTGCTCAATAAGCCGAGTTCCCAATCTCGGTACTACCGCGACTTTCGCCCGTCAACGTGACAGTGCCCTTCAAACTTGTCGACCTTTTGGGGCCCGCGCCTTCGGGCGGGCGGAGGCGGGTTCTGTCGCATTAACTTCGAGTTGATTGTTAGCGTATCCTAACCTCCGCATACGAATCAGGCAGTTTTCACGCTCGACACCAAACGAATGCGTTTCCCCATCGATGTGATCCTCGTGTGTATCCGTTGGTACGCGGCCTACCCGTT
>JANPPJ010000138.1:0-28781 GCA_031428455.1 Hyphomicrobiales bacterium
CGGCGGAACTGGGCTGGGGCACGCATGAGAAGTGGCTGCCCGCCAACGCCGGAACACATTCGAAGGGTTGCGGCGCGGCTATTTACATCAACCAGCCGGGCGCCAATACGCGCGTGCGCTCATGGACGCCGACTGCGCAGGCGCAATACGGATTTCTTGTCACGCACAACGAGGCGATCTCGATCTCGGACTGGTTCACCGTGCGCGATGAGAACGGCGACGCGGTGTATCGCCCAACCTGCCATTACGCTTACCATCCGTGCAACGATGCTGTGTTGTCGCTGCACGAAATGTTCGGGCAGGAAGGCGCTGTGCAGGAAGCGCAGCATATTCTCGATGAGAACGAGATCGAGGACGGCATCGACGAACTTGGCGTGCTGCTCTACGGCCACGAAAAGAACGCTTACTGGTTCGGCTCGCAACTCTCGATTGAAGAGACGCGCCGCATAGCGCCGTATCAGAACGCCACTGGTCTTCAGGTCACCTCCGCCGTGCTTGCAGGCATGGTGTGGGCGATCGAGAATCCGAACGCTGGCATCGTGGAGGCTGACGACATTGACTTCCGCCGCTGCCTTGAAGTGCAAATGCCCTACCTCGGGCCCGTCATCGGCGTGTACACGGACTGGAATCCGCTCAATGGGCGCCCCGGCTTTTTCCCGGAAGACATTGACGAGAGCGATGCCTGGCAGTTCCGCAACGTGCTGGTGCGCATGGGCGATGCGCCGATCACGCAGAAGCCGACCTTCAAAAAGCTGTAAATGCGGGGGCCTTCGGGCCCCCGTTTCGTTTCAGGCTGCAGCCAGAAACTACAGCCAGCCCTTGCGGCGGAAGTAGATGAACGGGATGACCGCCGTGATCACCATCAAGCCCAGCGCAATCGGGTAACCGGCGGCAATTTCGAGTTCGGGCATGAACTTGAAATTCATGCCGTAGATCGACGCGACGAGCGTCGGCGGCATCAGGCAGACCGATGCAATCGAGAAGATCTTGATGATCTGGTTCTGCTCGAGGTTGATGAGGCCGAGCGTCGAGTCGAGCAGGAAGGTCACTTTCGAGGACAGGTAGGTCGAGTGATCGGCCAGCGATGAGATGTCGCGCTGGATCGAGCGGATGCGCTGGCGCGTGTCCTTGATCGCCTTCTTGTTGGAATCTTCTGTGACGGCGGTGTGGTAGGTGAGCACGCGCGTCATGCTGACGAGGCTTTCGCGCACCAGCGAGAGCATGTCGCCTTCGCGCGCTATTTCCACAAGCACGCTGCGAAAATCGTTCGCCTTGCGCCTGCTGCTCACATCAGCCTGATGAAAAACCGCATGGGAAATCGTGTCGATCTTGGCGCCGACACGTTCCAGCGCGTCCGCCACCCTGTCGATCAGCGCTTCCAGCAGGCCGAGCATGATGTTCTCGCCCGTCGCGACGTTGAGCGTGCCCGGGCGCTGCGCCCGCGTGCTAAAGGCCAGGAAGGGCCGGGGCTCGGCAAGGCGCACGGTAACGAGAATCTGGCCCTTCAGCACGAAAGTGATGGGCGTCAGCAGGGGCGAATCAGTATCAAGCTGCACCAGACCGGCAATGGTCATGAACTCGCCGCCGTCCTCGCTGTAGAGGCGCGAGGACATTTCGATTTCCTGCATCTCTTCACGGGTCGGAATCGAGACGTTGACCAACCGCTCGACGAAGCGGTCTTCGTCCGGGGTCGGGTGAAGCAGGTCAATCCAGAGAATCTGACCCTCAGGAAGCGATGGTTCGTTGTCCGCCGTCACCGAAAGGTCAGTGGGGACAAGACATTCGTTCTCACGGGTGTAGATGCGCAGCATGTGAGCGTCCCAGCGCAATTCCAGAAAGCATCCGGAGGATATTCGCCTGCGTGGCAGCATCGCCGCCGCAGGTCAACCGTAAAGTCCATGGTTTGGTTCGGCCTGCGAGACGCAGCACGGGCCTTGCTTTGGCCGGATTTTCGGGCTCAATCTCGCGGCTATGTTCAATGCGCTTCATAAACGGTTCCTGGCTGTCCTCGCCCTTGCTGGCGGCGCGTTGGCGAGCGCGGGCGCGCCAGCGCTGGCGCATCCCCACGTCTTCGTCGCCGTGAAGAGCGTTATCGTGTTCGCGCCTGACGGGCGTGTGACGGGCGTGCGCCATTCCTGGACGTTCGACGACATGTACTCGGCGTTTGCGTTGCAGGGTCTTGGCGGCCGCAGCGGCAAGCCCTCCCAGCAGGAGCTCGACGCGCTCGCCAAGGTGAATGTCGAGCAATTGGAAGAGGCCAGCTATTTCACCTTCGTACGCGCGGGCGGCCAGAAGGTGGAGTTTGGCCCCGCCACCGACTATCGAACCACCGTGGACGCGAAGAAAATTCTCACGCTGCATTTTATGGCGCCCCTGAAGCAGCCTGCCAGCGCGGGCCGGGCGTTCACGATGCAGGTCTATGATCCGACGTATTACGTGGCGTTTGATCTGGAGAAGATGAACCCGGTGACGATGGCGTCCGCGCCCACGGGATGCTCGCTCAACGTCATCCAGTCCGCGCCGCTCGCGCCCGAATATCAGGCGCAGCTTAATGATTCGGCTGGCACGAACATTTCGCCCGGGCCGGAGTTTGGCATCAAGCTGGCGTCTCGCGTCGTAGTGGCCTGTCCTTGAGCGCCGGGCGCCGTGATGGGCTGACGCGGTGCGCCGTCGCGCTTCTTGGCGTTGCGTGCATCGTAGTCGCGCTGTTGATTGTCGACGCGGCTGCGCACGAGATGTTCGCACAGGCCCCTGCGCGCAGTCCCTTTGACATCGGCGTGCGTGAACGCTCCGGCCCGCCGCCCGCAACGGGTTTCAGCGCGTGGGTGCTGGGCGAGCAGATACGCTTTGAGCGCATGTTGAGCGGCGCCGTGCGCGCCATAAAGGCCGACAGTTCGGCGCTCTGGACGCTGCTGGGAATTTCGTTCGCCTACGGCGTCTTTCACGCTGCGGGGCCGGGGCACGGCAAGGCGGTCGTCGCCTCTTACATGCTGGCGAACGAACGCTCGCTTCGTCGCGGCGTCATCATTTCGCTCATGGCGGCTGTGCTGCAGGGCGTTGTTGCTGTGCTGATCGTGGGCATACTCGCCGCCATGCTCAACGCCACGTCGGCGCGAATGCGTGACGCCGCCCACGCCGTGGAGCTCGCCAGTTACGCGGGCATCGCGGTGCTGGGCGCATGGCTTATCTGGCGCAAGGGCCGGGGATTGCTCGCAGTGCTCGGTTTCGGCGCCGTCCGCCACGCGCATGATCATGCGGCGCATCGTCATGAAGCACACTCTCACGCGCAAAGCACGCCAGCAGCCCACGAACATGCACGCCACGATCATGCACGCCACGAACATGCACGCCACGATCATCACGGCCACCAGCATGGGCCGGGCTGCACGCATGATCATCTCGCGCATGAGGCCAAAGTAAGCGCAAAGGCGGTTGCGCCTGCGCCTCAAGTTCATGTGCATGATGAGCACTGCGGACATTTTCATGCGCCGTCGCCCGACATGCTCAGCGACAAGAATTTCTCGTGGAAGACAGCCACGCTGACTGTCTTCGCGGCTGGCGCGCGCCCTTGTTCTGGCGCGATTCTCGTACTCGTCTTCGCCCTCGCGCAGGGCATTTTCATCGTTGGCGTCGCGGCGACATTCGCCATGTCGATTGGCACGGCAATCACCACCAGCGCGCTTGCCGCCATGGCGGTGTTGGCAAAGGGTCTGGCCGTGCGCTTTCTCGGCGAGGGATCGGAGCGCGGGATCGTTGCAGTGCGGGCGCTTGAACTGGTCGCCGCCATCCTCGTCTTCATGCTTGGCGCCAGCTTGCTGATGGGCGCGTTCGCCGGGAAAATGACCGCGGGCTAGCTAGAGACCAGCGGCTCCGCCGTCACCGCGCGGATCGTGTGCGCCGCGAATACGCCCGTTGGGCGCCCGCACCAGCGCTCCTGCATGTCCGAAGAGGTCGGAATATGCCTCGCGGGCAATTTCGACCTCATGGCCTGCGCGTTGCAGCGCCCGGATGAGTGATGAATCGAAACGGTCCTCAAGTTTTAGGCTTGTCGATTCGTCGCCCCATGTGCGGCCCAGCAGAAAGCGCGGGGCGTCGATCGCCGCGTCCGGCGCCATGCCAAGGCGCATGCGCGAGAGAACCTGCGCCTGAAACTGCGGTTGTCCGTCGCCGCCCATCGATCCGTACACGGCCACACGACCGTCATCGAACGCAGCCAGAGGCGGATTGAGCGTGTGAAACGGCCGACGGCCGGGGTGCAGCGCCTGGACGGATGTTTCGTCGAGCGAGAAGGCGGCGCCGCGATTGTTCATCAGCACCCCTGTGGCGGGCAGCACGCAGCCCGAGCCCCATTCCCAGTAAAGGGACTGGATGTAGGACACTGCAAGCCCGCTTTGGTCGATGGCGCCCATCCACACCGTGTCGCCGCTGGAGGCGGGGAGGGGAAAGGGCGCGGCGCGGGACATGGAGATCGCGAGCGCTTCGCGCTGCAAGATGTCGGCCGAAAGCCAGCGCTCCGGGTCGCTGATTGGCCACTGGAAATCAGCGCATTCAACATCGCGCACGGCGAAGGCGCGCTTGGTGGCCTCCACCAGTGCGTGAATGTGCTCGAACGTATCCGCGCGCGTCACGTTCAGTCGTTCCAGAAGGCCGAGGATCATCAGTGACGCAAGGCCCTGGGTGGGGGGAGGCGCATTGAACACCGAGGCGCCGCGAAGCCGCACGCTGAGCGGCTGGCGCCAGCGCCCCTCCTGATTGCGCAAATCCGCACGCGTGACCGGCGAGCCGATGCGCTCAAGATCAGCCGCGATCTCGCGCGACACGTCGCCACGGTAAAAATCCATCAGCCCGACGCGGGCGAGGTGGTCTAGCGTTTCAGCGAGCTTTTCCTGCTTGCGCAATTCGCCAGCCTTCCCCGTCTCGCCCTTTTCGAGAAACACCGCCGCAAAGCCCGGCGCTTCTTTCAACTCGTCGAAACGGTGCGGTTTTGTGCGGGCCTCGCAGGGCGAAATGTCGCAACCTTCGCGGGCATGGCGGATGGCGTCTCGCAAAAGGTCGGGCAGGGGCATGCGACCGCCCATGGCCTGGGCCAGTTCAAGCGCTTGCGCCCAGCCAGCAACAGCGCCGGGCGTTGTGAGCGCCGCAAGCGGCCCGCGCGCGGGAATCGTCTTTTCGTGCCCAAGCTTGAAATATCTGCGGATCGTGGCGCGCGCGCCGGCCATTCCCAGCGCCTCAAGGCAGCGAACCTTGCCGCCGGGCTCCCGGATCAGCCAGACCCCATCGCCGCCCACCCCGTTCATGTGCGGATAAACGACCGCGATGGTCGCAGCCATGGCGACCATGGCCTCAAGCGCGTTGCCGCCCTGGGCGAGGATGTCCTGGCCCGTCACGCAAGCGGTGCTATGGGGGGCGGCGACGGCGGCGAAGGCAAATTCCGGAGAGGAGGACATAGGCTCAGTTTTCGCGAGAGGGGGGCGTGGGAACTTGCCGTCGGCCCGCCGCTGATATACGTCCTTCCATGTGTCCCGCACAGGGGCCAGCGACCCGATTGTCCTAGCGGAGCGAGCCGTGGCCGAGAAGAAACCAATCAACTGGCGAAACGTGCTGACCGTTTATGGAGCCGCCATTCTGGTGGGCACCGAACTGGTTGGCCTGACGTGGGCGGGCGCATGGGCGCTGGGCGGCCTGTTCGATTTGCCTGCCACGTTTCGCTATGTGATTGAGGCCGTGGGCGCGGCGCTTGGCATGTATGGCGTCTACCACTTCGTCCGTGCGGCGCTGAAGGTTGAACCCATCAGAGGCTGACGAGGCTTTTTCACAGCCTCGTTCTCTCTTCACCCAACTGACATGAGGATGCGCTCGGGCGTTGCTGGCGCGTGAAGCGCAAGTGCAGTCTCGTCGCCGCTTGCTGCGGCCACCGCATCGCGAATCGCCAGCCAGACCGAGATCGCCAGCATGAGCGGCGGTTCGCCGACCGCCTTCGAGCGGAAGATCGTTTCTTCGCGGTTGGGCGCATTTTCGAGGATGTGAACTCGGAAATCGTCGGGCGCGTCGCGGCTGCCGGGGATTTTGTAAGTAGAGGGCGCGTGGGTGCGCAAGCGCCCGGCTTTGTCCCACCACAATTCTTCCATCGTCAGCCAACCCATGCCCTGCACGAAGCCGCCTTCGATCTGGCCGAGATCCAGAGCAGGATTCAGCGAGTCGCCGCAGTCGTTGATGATGTCGGTGCGCAGGCAGCGCGTCTCGCCGCTCAGCAGGTCGATCTCAACTTCCGAGGCGGCGGCGCCGTAAGCAAAATAATAGAAGGGATGGCCCTTCAGCCGTTTCTGGTCCCAGTGAATTTTCGGCGTTGAATAGAAGCCCGCCGCCGAAAGCGATACGCGCTTGAGCCAGCATTTTCTGGCCAGTTCGCCAAAGCTGATGCCATGATTGCCCGACGTCACCTTGCCGTCGCGAAAGTCGATGGTTTCCTCGGGCACGTTCCACTCGCTTGCGACGACGTTTGTCATACGTGCGCGAATAGCCAGCGCCGCATTGCGCGCAGCGGCGCCATTGAGGTCAGAGCCAGACGACGCGGCGGTCGCTGAGGTGTTTGGCACCTTGTCGGTGCGCGTTGATGTGGGCGTCACGAAAGATGCTGGCACGCCGAAGGTTTCGGCCACAACTTGCGCAACTTTTGTGTAGAGGCCCTGACCCATTTCAGTGCCGCCGTGGTTGGCCTGAATGGAGCCATCTGTGTAAACGTGCACAAGCGCGCCGCCCTGATTGAGGCTCGGCATGTTAAAGCTGATGCCAAACATCACAGGCGCTGTGGCAAGCCCGCGCTTTTTCGTTTCATGGCTCGTATTGAAGGCTGCAATCTGCGCCCGCCGCGCGGCAATGTCTGCGTCGAGGGTTAGCTTGTCCATCAACTCGTGAGCGATCATGTCGCTGACGGGCTGTTCATAGGGCGTCGCGAGGCCACGTTCCGGCGAATAATAATTGGCGCGTCGCACGTCATCGCGATCGGCGCCGAGGTGACGCGCGATCTGGTCGATGATTGCTTCACCAACGATCATGCCCTGCGGTCCGCCAAAGCCGCGAAACGCAGTGTTGGAGACGGTGTTCGTCTTGCAGCACAAGCCCGTCGCTTCGACGTTGGGTACGTAATAGCAATTCGTGACATGGCAGACTGCGCGCGTCACAACCGAGGATGTGAGGTCCGCCACGTTGCCGCCGCGCGCGGCGAGGCGCACGCGCAGGCCCGTCATGGCGCCATCCGTGTCGAAGGCCACGTCCCAATCGGCGCGGAAATCATGGCGCTTGCCGGTGACGATCATATCGTCGTCGCGGTCCAGCCGCAGCTTCACGGGGCGCTTCGTCTTGCGGGCGCAGATCGCCGCGATGCAGGCAATGATGGTGGGCTGACTTTCCTTGCCGCCAAAACCCCCGCCCATACGGCGAACTTCTGCAGTCACTGCCGCCTGCGGCACGCCAAGCACGAGCGCTACGTGCTTCTGCACTTCGGTGGGATGCTGCGTTGACGACCACACATGCCATTGGTCGCCATCAAGCGGCGTCGCCATCGCGATGTTGGTTTCAAGATAGAAGTGATCTTGTCCGCCGATATCGAGCCCGCCGCGCAAGATATGCGGCGCATTGGCGAGAGCGGCATCGGGATCGCCGTAGACGAGACGCATGGGCGCAGACGTCCAGCTCTCCGCCTCCACGGCGGCGGCAATCGAGAGAATGGCGGGCAGTTCCTCCCATTCGATTTTCACGAGGTCAGCTGCGCGCTTTGCGGCGTCGTGACTTGTTGCGACAATTGCGCCCACAGGGCAGCCAACATAGTCAGCGACGTTGCGCGCCAGCGCAGGTTCGCCATGGAAAATGGGCCCAACTTCGTTTTCGCCGGGAATGTCGTCAGCCGTGATGAAGGCGATAACGCCGTCGGCCGCCAGCGCTGTGGATGGGTCAATGCTCACGATGCGCGCGTGAGCGTGTGGCGATTTCACCAGGGCTGCATGGAGGCAGCCGCCGGGCTCGGCCATGTCGTCAAGATATGTCGCAGCGCCCGTGACGTGCTGCCGTGCGCTGTCATGCGCGAGGGGCTTGCCGACAATGTCGCGACGCTCGCTCATTCCGCTGCCTCCAGCTGCGCGCCAGTTGCTATGAGATGCCAGCGGCGCAGCAGGTTTTGCGCCGCCCGCATGCGGTAGGCGGCGCTCGCGCGGAAATCGTCGATGGGCGCAAAGTCTTGCGCCAACGCCTGCGCTGCAGACTCAAATGTCGCTTGCGTCAGCAGCGCGCCATCTAGTGCATCTTCAGCGTGCCTTGCACGCGCAGGGGTCGCCGCCATGCCGCCGAATGCGATGCGCGGCGATGCGATGTACTCGCCCTTGCGTTGAAAAGCGATGGCGCCGCAGACAGCTGAGATATCCTGATCGAAACGCCGCGATACTTTATCGACGCGCACGAAGTCATCAGCGCCGCGAGGCGGGATCACCACGCGATCAATGAACTCGCCCTTCTCAAGCGCGGTGCGTCGGTAACCGGTGAAGAAGGCATCAAGCGGGATTTCGCGCTCGCCCTGCGCGCTGCCCACGATAACGTTCGCGCCCAGCGCAATCAGAATCGGCGGCGTATCGCCGATGGGCGATGCATTGGCGAGGTTGCCGCCCATTGTGCCAAGGGCGCGAATTTGCGCGGACCCCAGACGCCGCAGGAGCACGCCGATGCTTGCGTCAATGGCTGCAAGATGCGGAAGCGCCTGCGCGTATGTGACAGCTGCGCCGATAATCAGTGCGCCACCCTGCGCGCCGCCTTGCGTTTCGATCTGTTGCAATTCGCGCACGGCGTTGACGGAAATGAGAGATGGCTGACGCTGGCGGCGCTTGGTGACGTCGAGGCCAAGATCGGTGCCGCCTGCCACGATGCGCGCGGATGGATCGCTCATGAGCGCGGACGCAAGATCAGCACGGGTGCGCGGGGCGCTGAACTTGCTGTCGGACGTCGCGCTGCGCAGTGCGCCCTTAGCCTCGATGGTGCGCAGGCGCGCTGCAATGTCAGCCTCGATGGCGCTGAAACGATCATCGCGCAGCGGCCCAAGCGCTTCACGCGCCGCCTCAACGATGGGCCGATAGCCCGTGCAGCGGCAGAGATTGCCTGCAATCATGTCGTGGATCGAATCTGTTTCGCCCGCTTGCTCGCTGCGGAAGCCTGCAAACAGCGACATGACGAAACCCGGCGTGCAATAGCCGCACTGGCTTGCGTGCTGGGTCACCATGGCGGACTGCACCGGGTGGAGCGTCTGCCCGTCGGCCACGCCTTCCACCGTCACCAGCAAGCGGCCATGCAGCTGGCCCATCAGCATGATGCACGCGTTGGCAGGCGACCAAATGAGCTTGTCCTGATGTTCTCTTTCCCGCACGTCCGCAATCGCGATCGTGCAGGCGCCGCAGTCACCCTCGGCGCAGCCTTCTTTCGTTCCCGTGAGGCGCCGGTTCAATCGCAGCCATTGAAGGACCGTCTGATCGGCGGGGCCTGCGACGGAGACCTCTTCGAGGCCGTTGAGAAGAAAACGGATGTTTGAGCTCATGCGTTGCTCTCACGCAAAAAACAGGCCGGGGCAAATCCCCTCCCATAGGTGGGACGGCGCAGGTTATCGTAAAGCCCCGCTTCAAGATGCATTATTCAGCGAAGCATCGATCCCGGGGATGACCTTTTCTTCCGCATGCGCCAATTAGGCGGCATGGCTGAAACAGATGTTATCATCATAGGGGCTGGCGCAGCGGGACTTGCCGCGTCGCGGGTCTGCGCTGCGCGGGGTCTTTCCGTCCTCGTGCTTGAAGCGCGGTCGCGGCCCGGCGGACGGGCGCACACTGTGTACGCGGACGGGTGGCCCGTCGATCTTGGCTGCGGCTGGCTTCATTCGGCAGATCGCAATCCGCTTGTGCAGATTGCCCGCAATCTTGGCTTTCAGGTCGATGAGAGCGCGCCGCCGTGGCGCGATTCCAACCGCGCGCTGGGATTTGCGCCCGGTGAGCACGCGGCGTTCCGGGCGGCGCAGGGCGCTTTTTATGATCGTCTCGAGGCGGCCGCGCTGGCGCCCGACGACAGCGAGGCCTCGCGCTGGCTGACGCGAGGGGATTCCTGGAACCCGCTCATCAATGCCGTGTCGACCTACGTCAACGGGACCGAGCTGGAGCGGCTTTCGACGAAGGATTACGTGAACTACCATGACACTGAAGTGAACTTCCGCGTTGTAGAAGGATACGGTGCGCTGTTCGCAAAATTGGCGGAAGGACAGCCAATTGTGTTCGATTGCGCGGCAAGCGTGATTGACCATAGCGGGGCGCACTTGCGCGTTGTGACGCCAAGAGGCGACATGCTGGCCCGCGCTGTCATCGTCACCGCGCCGGCCAATGTGATCGCCTCGGGCGCGTTGCGCTTTTCGCCGGGCCTCCCCGACAAGATCGAGGCCTGCGCCGCGTTGCCGCTGGGCGTCGCGAACAAGATCTTTCTCGGCGCCGATGACACCGATGATCTGCCCGATAACGCGCGGCTGTTTGGCGCGCGTGATCGCACCGACGTCGGCGCCTATCATTTTCGACCCTTCGGCCGGCCCATGATTGAAGGATACTTTGGCGGCCAGTTCGGACGGGACGTTGAGAAAGATGGGCTCGCCGGTTTCGCTGATGTCGCAATCAACGAAATCGCTGCGGCGCTGGGCTCGTCGTGGAAGAAGAAGCTGCGTCCATTGCGCGCGAGTTTCTGGGCGAGCGATCCGCACGCGCTGGGCTCGTACTCACACGCCTTGCCGGGTGAGTGGGCGCGCCGCGCGCAGCTGGCAGAGCCGTTCGAAGACAGAATTTTCTTTGCCGGCGAAGCTACGTCGCTGCACGATTTTTCAACCGCGCATGGCGCCTGGCTAAGCGGCGAGCGGGCGGCGGCTCAGGCGTTGCGCGCGTTGGCGGACTGACGTTTTTAACGCGCGATAAGCAGGCCGGAGTCGATCAGCCTGCGATGAAACTGCAGGATCGATTGCCTGTCCGGACAGAGCGCATAGCGGCCATCGCAGGCGCGCATGAGCCGCGCTCGTTCCTGCCATGACGGCGGCATGGGCACTTGCGCCTGTTCGAGGATCACGGCGCCGAGATAAGCGGAATCGATGACAGCGATCTCGGGCAGCGCGGGGGGCGCATAATTGACGGCGTCCACAGCGTAATAGGTGATGAAGGCTGGCGATGTTTCGGGCAATTTCTCGTTGATCGTCTCGATCGCTTCCGCTCCGAAGCCGAAGAAGAATCGCGTGGCCTGCGGGTGATGGTCGCCGTAATGCACGAGAAGAAAACGCTCGTCGGGAAAGCGTGAAGCAAGCTCTTTCAGCAGCGCAGCGTAATCTTCCTTCGCCATGGCAAGGCGCCGCAGAAACTCGTTCATCTCGGGGTGGGCGCCTGGGCCCGCGCCACGGACCTTGCGACCCGGCCACAGGGTTACATCGTAGGGCCAGTGGACTGACATCGTCTGTAGATAGATGAAGAGCGGTCCTTCCTTGCGTTCAACGCGGCGGCCAATCTCGGCGAGCATGTTCGCGTAGTAGAACGCGTCGGGCTCCATGGAAGACGTCGCCTTCTGGGCGCGCGCGTCGTAGATTTGCTTGAGCCCCGACGTCTCGAAAAAGCGCGCCGACCCAAAGAAACCCTTGAGGAATGGATAAAACATGATGTTCGAATAACCGCAGCGCGCCAGCACATTTGGCAATGCATCGTCGATGCGGCCTGCCATGTAGATCTGCACGAAGTTACGGATCGAACCAAAGAAACGGCTGGCCGCGCCTGTCAGCACTGAAAACTCTGTCAGCCACGATGCGCCGCCGTACGTCTCCACGCGCATGCCTCGGCTGCTGCCATCGTGCGAGCGAAAGAAGCCATCCAGCGCACGATCATATTCGAGGCCTTTCAGGGGGCCGGGCGGCGTTACCGATTCCTGATGGATGAGGATGATGTGCGGCGGCTTGCCCTGCGGCGTGCAGGCTGGCGCCGGATCGAACGGCGCGCCGCGCTCCTGCGCCGCGTAAATCAACTGCCCGCGCGCCAGCGTCTCCAGCGCTTGCGGCCATGACGAATAGAAGGACGAAACATGCCTGTCGGGGAATGTATACTGCATGTGGCGCGGGCTACCCTCTACGCGCGCAATCACTGCGCCCCCAAGCGCGCACAAGACGAATGCTGCGAGTGCGGGCAGGCGCCGCATGTTGCGCGGCTCGCGCCAAAGCAGGATGAGAGGCGCGCAAGACAGTGTCAGAATTGAAAGCGCGGCGAGAGACGTTGCGAAAGGATATGCGCTGGCGATATCAACTAGCGAGAAACGCCAGAGCGCGGTGTCGAAAAGATCCCACGCGTGCAGAATGAAATCGGACTGTGCGCGTTTGATGAATGATACAGCGAGCACGAGCACGACAAGGGCGGCTGCCACGGTCGCCGACAAGAGCGCTCTTTGCGTGATGACGCCGACGAACGCTGCGATTGCAGCGGTGACAGCCATCGCATGGGCGCCGGTCAGATGCGGGTCGTTCCAGTAGATTGTCGCGAGCGTTGCAAGGCCCAGCAGAAGGGCCGGAACGAGCGCGTCAGTCGCTCTGGCGACCTCGCCGGGGACTGGCTTTTCTGCAGCGCGCATTCTGTTTCCCCGGCAATGAACGTGTTCGTCAGAACTCGACGACGGCGCGGATCGACTTGCCTTCGTGCATCAGGTCGAAGCCTTCGTTGATGCGATCAAGCGGCAGTTTGTGCGTGATCAGGTCATCGATGTTGATGCGCCCGTCCATGTACCAGTCGACGATGCGCGGCACGTCCGTGCGCCCGCGCGCGCCGCCAAAAGCCGTGCCCTTCCAGACGCGCCCCGTGACAAGCTGGAAAGGCCGCGTCGAGATTTCCGCGCCCGATGGCGCCACACCGATGATGATCGACTCGCCCCAGCCGCGATGACACGCCTCAAGCGCCTGACGCATGACATTCACGTTGCCGGTGCAGTCGAACGTATAGTCGGCGCCGCCACCTGTGAGGTTCACGAGATAGGGCACAAGGTCAGCGCCAACGTCCGAGGGATTGACGAAATGCGTCATGCCGAATTTCCCGGCCATGGCCTTCTTGCCGGGATTGAGATCAACCCCGATGATCTGCTCGGCGCCAATGAGGCGCAGGCCCTGAATGACGTTGAGGCCGATGCCGCCAAGCCCAAACACGATAGCGCGGCAGCCTGCCTCCGCCTTGGCCGTCCAGATCACCGCGCCGATGCCCGTGGTCACGCCGCAGCCGATGTAGCAGACCTTGTCGAAGGGTGCGTCTTCGCGAATCTTCGCTACCGCGATTTCGGGCGCGACAATGAAGTTGGAGAACGTCGACGTGCCCATGTAATGCAGCACGGGTTCGCCGTCGCATTTGAAGCGGCTCGTGCCGTCCGGCATCACGCCCTTGCCCTGCGTCGCGCGAATAGCAGTGCACAGGTTGGTCTTGCGCGACAGGCAGCTTTTGCATTGCCGACATTCAGGCGTGTAGAGCGGGATAACGTGATCGCCCTTCTTCAGCGTCGTTACGCCGGGGCCGACATCCACCACAATGCCAGCGCCTTCGTGGCCAAGCACGCAGGGGAACAGGCCTTCAGGGTCCGCGCCCGAGAGCGTGTAATAATCAGTGTGGCAAATGCCGGTCGCCTTCACCTCTATGAGAACCTCCCCAGCCTTGGGTCCGTCGAGGTCGATCTCGACGATCTCAAGCGGCTTCTGGGCGGCAAAAGCTACGGCGGCGCGGGTCTTCATACTTGGCTCCTTGAACTGTGGCTCCAGCTATCGCGCGAACGGGCGCTGGCGTAAAGGGAGCGGCTGCATCTGCATTTGCGTCATCGCCGAACTTGATCCTGCAATCCCGGCGGCGCGTGTAAACCAGGAAGCACTTGCCATTGCAAACGCTTGCCTTGCAAACGCTTGCCTTGCAAACGCATGCGTCTGGATGCGCGGGTCAAGCACGCGCATGATGGATGGTTGGGCGCGCTTCTCACCGCATGGGGCGGGGCAGTGGCATGGGCCGCTCGCCATTGTCGGGCAAGGTTTCGGAGATCACGTCGCGGTCGGCTGGCCAGCGCATGCGGTAGGCGAGCCTGATCTCCTTTGTCTCGTTTGGCGCGATGTCGAAGGTCCAGCCAAGCACTCCGCGCCTGCCTTCAACGGTTTTATCGTTGGGCGCGGTCGTCGCCGCCAATTGCTCGATGGTGATCGCGCTGTTCTCTGAAATCGGGATGCGATCAACGATAAAGGCCTTGATCGGGAAGGTGTGCAGATTCTGTACGGTGGTGCGGAATTCGCGCACTTCCTGCTTGGTCTGGCCGAACCATGTGGGTTCATTTTCCTTGCGGCTGACCGGCTTGCGCTCGATTTTCACGCGCTCGTCTGCGCCAAGGCCGATGCGGGTCGCGGCGCCGGGCGCCACCATGTTCAGCTGGCCGCGGCCGACGAAAACGCCGTTGCGCTGGATCGATATTTCGCCGGGCAGAATTGGCGCCTCCTCAGCGTTCACAAAGCTGGCCTCCAGATAAGCGGTGGGATCAAAGGCGGGTGCGGCGCGCACCGAGAGGTCCGCTGTAATCTGGCGCGAACCAATGCGCAGCGAGCGTTCGCTGCCGTCGCTCGCAAGGTCGATGCGGCCGGGAATGCGGAACACGGCTTCGTAATCGCCCGCCTCCAGAACGGCCTCGCGTTCAACGGCAGCCACCATGGGCGCCGATGCTGGCGGGGCGGGGCTGGCGGCCACCATCGCCTGGCGCGATGCCGAGTCTCTCTGGGCCGCGCCTTTTGCGCGGTCGCGCTCCATCGCCTGCACATCGAAAAAAGCGAGCCGCTCGGTAAAGACGTCCGGCGCTTTCACGCCGCGTCCCGGGCGGGATGTGGAGACGGCGATTTCCGCGTTTGACCAATCTTCTCCGGTGCGCTGGCGCACCAGCGCGCGGCGCACCAGCTCCATCTGCGCCTTCGCGCCCTTGTCAGTCGTGAGTTTCACGTCATAGGCCGGGCGCCAGGAAGCGCCGCGCACCTGATAGGTCACTGTGATCGACGCCTTTGAGGCCGCAGGCGCTTCCACATCGACGATGACATCGCGCGCGGGCTGTGCGGCGGAAGGTCCGCGATTGGAGGCTTCGAGCACACGGATTTGCTCCTGCACGCTGGCCTGCTCGGCGCTCGCGATGCGGATTTCGTCGCCAACCTTGGCGAACTCGCGGCCAATCGCCTCAATCGCCTCGGTCCATTTGGCGACATCCAGCCCGCCTGATCCGCCCAGCTTATCCGGTCCTGCGTCCGCAAAACGCTGGATCATGCCGCGTCGGCCTTCAAGCGCTCCGATGCGTGTCTTGATGGTCTCCGCCTGCGTCTGCAGGTCGCGCAAGCGGCGGGCGGTAGATTCAGGGATGGCTTTTGGATCAGTCGGCGCCACGCGGGTCTGGGCGGAGCCGATGGAGAAAGGCGTCGTGCCTTGCCCTTCGACGCGCAAAGACGCGGGATCGAGGTTCAAGGGAAGACCGCGCAACACAATGGAGGTCGCTCCCGCAGGAAGCTCAACCTCCATGACGCGCACGATGCGGGCGGAATCCGGATAGACGATCACATGGGATATGCGAGATTTCGCCTCGATCTGGGCGGCGAGCGCAGGGCTGGCTGCAACGATGGCGGCGAGGGCGGCGGCGGAGCAAAGCCCCGAATGCAAAGTTACAAGTTTCATGGACGTCTCCGGCAGCAGCAGCTATACCGCAGCATCAATGCGCCCAGAATGCGACGGGATCGGGATGCGCCCAACGGCGCTCTGTCGTTGCTTGTGCGCCTGCCCTAAATCTGTCATGTTCGCGCGCTTTTGATAGGACAGCCTTGCTGACCATTTTGGCCAAGGCTGGAGGATGCGGGTGCGGCGGGGAGAGCGTGGGTCAATCCTCGCTCTGCGCGCAGCCTGAGTCTTCAGGCCGAATGAGCAAAGAAATGCGGGCAAACTGCGAGCACTATCGATCGCAGACCGATCTGGAGCGGACGATGTACGCGTATGAGTGGCATAAGGGTGGCAAATGCAAACGCCGGCTCCGAAAACGGAGCCCGTGCGCTATTGCGCCTTTCAAAATTTGAATTGCCACACACCACGCACCGCCTGCACCGCAACGTCTGACAGTTTCCCGGAGCATTTTCTATGACTGGCGTCTATGACCCGTCCCTTCCTGAGGCCATTGGCCTTTTCGACCCCGCCCTCGGGCGCGATTCCTGCGGCGTCGGCTTTGTAGCCAACGTCAAGAACCGCAAGAGCCATGAGATCGTGCAGCAGGGCCTGCAGATCTTGCTCAACCTCGATCATCGCGGCGCAGTTGGGGCCGATCCAAAGCTGGGCGACGGTTGCGGCATTCTAGTGCAGATGCCCGATGCGTTTTTCCGCGCCGAGTGCGCGACGCTTGGCGTTGCGCTTCCTGCTGCAGGCGAATATGGCGTTGGCCAGTTCTTCATGCCGCGGGATGCGACTGCGCGCGGCGAAATCGAAGTGCTTCTGGCGCGGGTGCTGGAAGACGAAGGCCTGGCCCTGCTGGGCTGGCGCGATACGCCCGTCGACAGCTCTGATCTTGGCGAGGCTGTGAAGGCGGTTGAACCGGTGATGCGCCAGGCCTTCATCGGTCGCGGACCAGGCGTCACGGACGAGGACGATTTCGAGCGCCGGATGTATGTGGCGCGGAAGGCGACCTCAAACGCCGTTTATGCGCTGGGCCGCCGCGACACGGCCGAATATTATCCTGTGTCGATGTCGTGCCGCACCATTGTCTACAAGGGCATGGTGCTCGTCTCGCAGCTTGGCTCCTACTACAAGGATCTGAGCGACCCCCGCTTTGAAAGCGCGCTCGCGCTTGTGCATCAGCGCTTTGCGACCAATACGTTCCCGTCCTGGCGCCTTGCCCATCCATACCGGATGGTGGCGCACAATGGCGAGATCAACACGCTGCGCGGCAACGTCAACTGGATGGCGGCGCGTCAGGCGTCGGTCGAGTCGAAGCTGTTCGGCAACAATATCTCCAAGCTGTGGCCGATTTCCTACGAAGGCCAGTCTGACACCGCGTGTTTCGACAACGCCCTCGAGTTTCTTGTGCAGGGCGGTTACTCGCTCGGCCACGCGATGATGATGCTCATTCCCGAGGCGTGGTCCGGCAACCCGCTGATGGATGAAGAGCGCCGCGCGTTCTACGAGTATCATGCTGCATTGATGGAGCCGTGGGACGGCCCCGCCGCCATGGCGTTCACAGATGGACGCCAGATTGGCGCGACGCTTGATCGCAACGGCCTGCGCCCGGCGCGTTATCTTGTGACCGAAGATGATCTCGTGATCATGGCGTCCGAAATGGGCGTGCTGCCAATCCCGGAAGAAAAGATCATCAAGAAGTGGCGCCTGCAGCCCGGCAAGATGTTGCTGGTTGATCTTGAAGAGGGGCGCATCGTTTCCGACGACGAGATCAAACACAAGCTCTCGACGTCGCTGCCCTATCAGAAGTGGCTCGACCGCACGCAGATCGTGCTGGAAGATTTGAAGCCGGTGGACCCGCGCGCGGCGCGGACAGATGTTTCGTTGCTGGATCGCCAGCAGGCGTTTGGCTACACGCAGGAAGACCTGTCGATGTTGCTGTCGCCCATGGCGATCACCGGTGAAGAGGCCATTGGCTCGATGGGCACGGACACGCCGCTCTCGGCGCTCTCGGGCCTGTCGAAGCTGCTCTACACCTATTTCAAGCAGAACTTCGCGCAGGTCACCAACCCGCCGATTGATCCTATCCGCGAACAGCTCGTGATGAGCCTTGTGTCGTTCATTGGGCCGCGTCCGAACATCTTTGATCTGGAAGGCAACGCCAAGCGCAAGCGGCTTGAGGTGCGCCAGCCCATCCTCACCAACACCGATCTCGAAAAAATCCGCATCATTGGGTCTTTCGAGGACTCATTCGACACCAAGACGCTCGACGTCACCTATGCGTCCGAGCGTGGCGCCGATGCGATGGAGGCGATGCTTGAGCGGCTTTGCCAGCGCGCGGAAGACGCTGTGCGCGGCGGCTACAACATCATCATTCTGTCCGATCGTCTGGTTGGCCCGGACCGCATCGCCATTCCGGCGTTGCTCGCGACGGCGGCTGTGCATCATCACCTCATTCGCAAGGGTTTGCGCACATCTGTGGGCCTCGTCGTGGAGACAGGTGAAGCGCGTGAAGTGCACCACTTTGCGTGCCTTGCGGGTTATGGCGCGGAAGCGGTGAATCCGTGGCTGGTGTTCGACACGCTGGCGGCGATGGCCAAGGAATTCCCCGAGGAAGTGGACGGCTACGAAGCCTGCAAGCGCTTCATCAAGTCTGTCGACAAGGGATTGCTGAAGGTCATGTCCAAGATGGGCATTTCCACCTATCAGTCCTATTGCGGCGCGCAGATCTTTGACGCCATCGGCCTCGCAAAGCCGTTCATTGATCGCTACTTCACCGGCACGCATTCGCGCGTTGGCGGCATCGGCCTTGCGGAGGTGGCGCGAGAAACGGCGGAGCGGCATGCGGACGCATTCGGCGACTCGCCGGTGTATCGCACGGCGCTTGCGGTGGGCGGCGAGTACGCCTATCGCATCCGCGGCGAGGCTCACTCCTGGTCGCCGCAATCAGTGTCGCTGTTGCAGCACGCCGTGCGCGGCAATGCGCAGGAAAAGTATCGCGACTACGCCAAGCTGCTCAACGAACAGGAAGAACGTTTCCTGACGCTTCGCGGCCTGTTCCGCATCCGCACGGCGGAAGAGGAAGGTCGCCAGAGCGTGCCGTTAGAGGAAGTGGAGTCGGCCGCCTCCATCGTGCGCCGCTTTGCGACGGGCGCCATGTCGTATGGCTCGATCTCCCGTGAGGCGCACACCACGCTGGCGATTGCGATGAACCGCATTGGCGGCAAGTCGAACACCGGCGAGGGTGGCGAGGAATCAGATCGCTTCAAGCCCATGGCCAATGGCGATTCCAAGCGTTCCGCCATCAAGCAGGTGGCGTCTGGCCGCTTTGGCGTGACGGCGGAATACCTCGTCAATTCCGACATGATTCAAATCAAGATGGCGCAGGGCGCAAAGCCCGGCGAAGGCGGACAATTGCCTGGCCACAAGGTCGATGCAGTGATCGCCAAGGTGCGCCACTCCACGCCGGGCGTCGGCCTCATCTCGCCGCCGCCCCATCACGACATCTATTCGATTGAAGACCTTGCGCAGCTGATCTTCGACCTGAAGAACGTCAACCCGCGCGCCGACGTGTCGGTGAAGCTGGTGTCGGAAATCGGCGTTGGCACGGTCGCCGCCGGCGTCTCCAAGGGCCGCGCCGATCATGTGACGATCTCAGGTTATGAGGGCGGCACGGGCGCTTCGCCGCTCACATCCATCAAGCATGCGGGCAGCCCGTGGGAAATCGGCCTTGCCGAAACCCATCAGACGCTCGTTTACAACAAGTTGCGCTCGCGCATTGCGGTGCAGGTGGACGGCGGCCTGCGCACGGGCCGTGACGTCATCATCGGCGCGCTGCTGGGGGCTGACGAGTTTGGCTTTGCCACGGCGCCGTTGATTGCAGCTGGCTGCATCATGATGCGCAAGTGTCATCTCAACACCTGCCCGGTTGGCGTTGCGACGCAGGACCCTGTGCTTCGCAAGCGCTTCGTTGGTCAGCCTGAGCATGTCATCAACTTCTTCTTCTTCGTTGCCGAGGAAGTGCGTGAGTGGATGGCGAAGCTCGGATATCGCAACTTCAACGAAATGGTTGGCCAGTTGCAGATGCTCGACAAGAGTGAAGCCATCAGCCACTGGAAGGCGAAGGGGCTCGATTTCTCGGCGCTGTTCCACAAGCCCGACGTAGGCCCCAATGTGGGCATCTATCACACGCAGAAGCAGGACCATGGCCTCGACAAGGTCATGGACCAGAAGCTTATTGCACAGTCGCGCGACGCCATCGACAACAAGACGCCCGTTGAGATCAGCGGGACGATTGGCAGCGTGGACCGCGCCACCGGCGCCATGCTGTCGGGCGTAATCGCGTTGAAGTACGGCTATGACGGCCTGCCCGACGACACGATCCGCATCGGCCTGAAAGGCACTGCGGGACAGAGCTTCGGCGCATGGCTGGCGCGCGGCGTGACGCTGGAGCTTGACGGACAGGCCAACGACTATGTCGGCAAGGGCTTGTCTGGGGGGCGCATCGTCATTCGGCCGCCCGTTGAGGCGACGAAGATCACGCCGCACGAGTCGATCATTGTCGGCAACACGGTGCTTTACGGCGCCATCGCGGGCGAGTGTTACTTCCGCGGCGTCGCTGGCGAGCGTTTTGCCGTGCGCAATTCAGGCGCGATCGCCGTTGTCGAAGGCACGGGCGATCACGGTTGCGAATACATGACCGGCGGCGTCGTCGTCGTGCTCGGGCCCACGGGGCGCAACTTTGCGGCGGGCATGTCAGGCGGCATCGCCTATGTGCTGGACGAGGACAATCTGTTTGAGACGCGCTGCAACCTGTCGATGGTTGAGCTTGAATCCGTGACTGAGGAAGAGGAGCTGAACCAGCGTCTTCATCATCAGGGCGGGGACTTGCAAATCCATGGCCGCGTGGACGTGATGAGCGACATGACGCGCTTCGATGCGGAGCGTCTGCATCAGCTCATCTCGAACCATCTGCGTTACACGGGATCGAGCCGCGCTAGGGACATTCTCGACAATTGGGATGAGTACAAGGGCAAGTTCCGCAAGGTGATGCCGGTTGAATACCGGCGCGCGCTGAACGAAATGATGCAACAGCAGCCCGCAGCTGCGGCGGGGGAGTGATCGATGGGCAAGGTTACCGGCTTCCTCGAAATCGACCGGCAGGATCGCAAGTACGCGCCTGCGGCTGATCGCATTCGTCACTACAAGGAATTCGTGATTCCCCTCTCGGAAGGGGCGACGAAGGACCAGGCGGCGCGCTGCATGAACTGCGGCATTCCGTTCTGCCACAACGGCTGTCCGGTGAACAACCAGATCCCGGACTGGAATGATCTCGTCTATCGTGGGGACTGGGAGGAAGCGTCACGCAACCTCCATTCGACAAACAACTTCCCCGAGTTCACTGGCCGCATCTGTCCCGCGCCTTGCGAAACGTCGTGCACCCTCAACATCGAGGACACGCCGGTTACGATCAAGACGATTGAATGCGCCATCGTTGATCGCGCGTGGAAGGAAGGCTGGGTCAAGCCGGACGTTCCCAAGGAAAAGACCGGCAAGAAGATCGCCGTCGTGGGCTCAGGCCCTGCTGGAATGGCTTGCGCGCAGCAACTGGCGCGCGCCGGCCATGATGTGCACGTCTTTGAAAAGCAGGCGAAGGCCGGCGGCTTGCTGCGTTATGGCATTCCCGACTTCAAGATGGAAAAGCAGCTCATCGACCGGCGCGTCGGACAGATGAACCAGGAAGGCATCACCTTTCATTACAACGTCAACGTTGGCGTCTCGATGCCCGTCGATCAGCTGGTGGCCGAGCATGACGCTGTCGTGCTGGCGGGCGGTTCGGAAAAGCCGCGCGATCTTACAATTCCGGGTCGCGATCTGCAGGGCATCCATTTTGCGATGGACTTTCTGCCGCAACAAAATCGCCGTGTATCGAATGAGCCCGTGACGACCAATGAGCCCATTCTGGCCAGCGGCAAGCACGTCGTTGTCATCGGCGGCGGCGACACCGGGTCGGATTGCATCGGCACCTCGGTGCGTCAGGGCGCTCTGTCCGTGACGCAACTTGAAATCATGCCGAAGCCTCCCGAGAAGGAGAACAAGCTGTTCAGCTGGCCGGAATGGCCGCTGAAGCTGCGCACATCGTCGTCACATCAGGAAGGCGCGGAGCGCGAGTTTGCCGTCAACACGGTCGAGTTCCTCGGCAATGGCAATGTGAAGACGCTGCGCTGCGTGCGCGTCGACAACAAGTTCCAGCCCATCGCCGGATCGGAATTCGACCTGAAGGCTGATCTTGTGCTGCTCGCCATGGGCTTTGTGTCGCCCGTGCATGAAGGCATGATCAACAGCCTTGGCGTGAAGCTGGACGCGCGCGGCAACGTGGCCGCCGATACGCTTCAGTACAAGTCGTCGACGGAAAAAGTGTTCGCTTGCGGCGACATGCGTCGCGGACAGTCGCTGGTCGTGTGGGCGATCCGCGAGGGTCGTCAGTGCGCGCGTTCCGTTGACGAGCATCTGATGGGCAAGACGCTTCTGCCGCGCTGAGGCGCTTTGGTTTCTCGAACATGAAGGCTGGTCGCGAGACCGGCCTTTTTTGTTGGCGCGCAAGGCCTTCTTCGTCTGTGTGCAGGTCAGATCGAGCCCTGGTTGACGCGCTTCGAGAGTTGCGCTGCGCTTTCCTTGCGCTCGGAATACCGGTCAACAAGATAGTCCGCGCAATCGCGCGTCAGCAGCGTGAACTTCATCAACTCCTCCATCACGTCCACGATGCGGTCGTAATAGGCGGAGGGCTTCATCCGGTCATTTTCGTCAAATTCCATGAAGGCTTTTGCGACGGATGACTGATTGGGGATCGTAATCATGCGCATCCAGCGACCAAGCACGCGAAGCTGATTGACAGCGTTGAACGATTGCGAGCCGCCGCTCACCTGCATGACGGCAAGCGTCTTGCCCTGTGTTGGCCGCACGGCGCCAAGTGTCAGTGGAATCCAGTCGATCTGCGCCTTCATGATTCCAGTCATCGCGCCGTGGCGCTCGGGCGAGCACCAGACCATGCCTTCGCACCATGTCACGAGGTCGCGCAACTCCTGCACTTTTGGATGATCGTCCTGCGCATCGTCGGGCAGGGGCAATCCTGACGGATCGAAAACGCGTGTGTGCGCGCCGAGGCGCGTTAAAATTCGTGCGGCTTCCTCCTTCGCCAAACGGCTGAAGGAGCGTTTGCGCACCGAGCCATGCAGCAGCAAGATGCGTGGCGGATGCGAAGACCGCTCAGGCGCAAAGAGCTTCTCTGCTTCTGCCGTTTTGAAGCAGTCATCGTTGATGTTTGGGGACGCGTCAGACTCAGCCAACGCGGCGACCTTCTGCGTCTATCAGCGGCGATCCGTCCTCTTTGTTGAACGGACCGGGCGGCAAGCGATCAAGCAGATCGAGCACTTCATCGCTGGGTCTGCAAAGACGCACGCCTTTGGGCGTGCAGACGATGGGGCGATTGACGAGGATGGGATGTTCCACCATTGCGGCAAGAAGCGTCTCATCGTCTACGGCAGGATCGGTGAGGCCCATCTCGGCTGCTGGCGATTTGCTGACGCGCAACGCCTCGCGCGGTGTTAAACCGGCTGCCGCGAACAATTCCAGCAGCTGCGGGCGCGTCCAGCCAGTCTTGAGATACTCGATGACGGTAGGCTGATATCCGGCAGCCTCAAGTATTGCCAGCGTGTTGCGCGACGTGCCGCAGTCGGGGTTGTGATGAATGACGACGTTCAAGATGCTGATCCCGTTTCAGTTAAGTTTTTTAAGCGGCTTCGTTTCGGTTTGCAGAAGCCAGCCAAACAGCGCGACGGCAAGCGCTGCTCCGATTAATTGCGCAACGATAAAGCCGGGCAAGTCCAAAGGGCGAATGCCCGAAAACGTGTTGGTGAAGGACCGCGCAATGGCCACGGCGGGATTGGCGAATGATGTGGAGGCCGTGAACCAGTAAGCGGCCGTGATGTAAAGGCCGACAAGCCACGGAATGGCTGGCGCATTAAAGCTAAGGCCTCCAAGGATTGTGGCCAATAGACCAAAGGTCGCCACCCCTTCCGCAAACCATTGGGGAAGGCCTGTGCGCACCTTCACCGAGAAGTCGATGAACGGTAATTGAAACATCGCGTGTGCGATGATGGCGCCGAGTACTCCACCAGCGATTTGCGCCAAAGCATAGGGAATGACTTCACTGCGCTTGAAGTCGTCGCGCCATGCAAAGGCCAGCGTGACCGCAGGGTTGAAGTGCGCGCCGGATATGGGACCAAGTATCGTGATCAGGACCACGAGAATTGCGCCGGTCGGGATTGTGTTGCCCAGCAGTTGCAGCGCAACGTCTTTGGTCAGGGATTCCGCCATGACGCCCGAGCCGACAACGGTCGCCACCAGGAGCGATGTGCCCAGCGCCTCGGCAGTCAACCGACGTTTAATATCGAACGCGTGCATCAGTCGCCCTTTGCCTTGTCCGTCGCGCCATCCATGCGTCCGATGTCGCGCAGCTTCGCGCCCAGCGACAATTTATCGACGCTCTTGATGGGCAGATTGACGAAAGCGCCGATGCGGTTGCGCAGGAAGCGGAAGGCTTCATTGAAAGCAGTCTGTTTCTCGATGTCTGTTCCCTCCACCGCTGCGGGGTCGGGAATGCCCCAGTGGGCGGTCATCGGCTGGCTGGGCCAGAATGGACATGTTTCGCCTGCAGCGCTGTCGCAGACGGTGAAAACAAAATCCATCACCGGCGCGTCGGTCGCGGCGAACTCTTCCCAGCTCTTCGAGCGGAAGCCCTCTGTGGGATAGTTGAAAGCATCAAGCGTCTCCAGCGCTAAGGGATTGACCACGCCCTTGGGCTGGCTGCCCGCAGAGAATGAACGATACTTGCCGACGCCGTCCTTGCGCAGAATACCCTCCGCCAGAACGGAGCGGGCGGTATTACCCGTGCAAAGGAACAATACATTGTAAATGTGGTCGCTCATTTGAAAGCTCCAGGCGGACAACAAGAGGTGAGTTCGGCGATGAGCGGCGCACAAATCTCTGATTTGCCGCCGCAGCAATCCTTCAAGAGAAAAGTCACGACTTCGCGCAGGCGTTCGAGGTCGGCGCGGTAAATGATCGACCGGCTGCGGCGCTCGCCGCGCACCAGCCCGGCGCGCGCGAGGACAGCCAGATGCGCCGACATGGTGTTCTGGGGAATGGCGTTCAGCCGCGCCAGTTCGCCGGCGGGCACGCCCTCTGGCTCGTGCTGCACGAGCGCACGGAATGTCTCCATGCGCGTGGTCTGGGCAAGGGCTGTCAGGGCGGTGATGGCGTCTGTCGTATCCATATATCCAAATTGACGGATATGTATGACAGGTCCACGACAGTGCGCTGACGCGCCGCCTCGTAAGCGTGTTAACCCTTTACGCCTCCATCGTTTCAAGTTCGGCGATCATGCCCTCGATCATGCCGAGGCCGATTTGCCAGAAGCCGGGATCGCGCGCGTCGAGGCCAAATGGCTTCAGCAACTCGGTGTAGTGCTTCGAGCCGCCAGCCGAGAGCAGGGCGAAATACTTGTCCTGGAAGCCGCCCGCCGCGTTTTGATAAACGCCATAGAGAGAGTTCACGAGGCAATCGCCAAACGCGTAGGCGTAAACGTAGAACGGCGAATGCACGAAGTGCGGAATGTAGGCCCAGTAGGATTCATAGCCGGGCCCAAAGCGGATGGCGGGGCCAAGGCTTTCGGCCTGCACGCTCATCCACAATTCGCAGATTTGCTCGGCGGTAAGTTCGCCCTCGCGGCGGCTCGTGTGCAGCTTGCGTTCGAAGGAATAGAACGCGATCTGCCGCACCACGGTGTTCAGCATGTCCTCCACTTTCGCAGCCATCATCGTGCGGCGCTGGGAGGCGTCGCTTGTGTTGGCCAGCAGCGAGCGGAAGGTCAGCATCTCGCCGAAAACGGAGGCGGTTTCCGCCAGCGTCAGCGGCGTCGGCGCCATGAGCGCGCCGTTGGGCGCAGCCAGCACCTGATGCACGCCATGGCCCAACTCGTGGGCCAGCGTCATCACATCGCGCGTTTTGCCCTGATAATTGACCAGCACGTAAGGATGCGCAGACGGTACTGTGGGATGCGCAAAGGCGCCGGGCGCCTTGCCGGGACGCACGGGCGCGTCGATCCAGCTGTCGTCAAAGAAGCGCTTTGCAATGTCGGCGAGCCGTGGCGAGAACTGGCCATAGGCGGTGAGCACAAGGTCGCGCGCCTCGTTCCACTTGTAGACGCGCGTCGGCGCATTCGGCAGGGGCGCGTTGCGGTTCCAGTAGTCGAGAACGTCGCGGTCGAACCACTTCGCCTTCAACTTGTAATAGCGATGCGAGAGGCGCGGATAGGCGTCGCGCACAGCGTCAACCAGCGCATCGACGACTTCGCGTTCGACGCGGTTCGACAGATGGCGGGAGTCAGCTACATCGTGAAACCCGCGCCAGCGATCGGCAATTTCCTTGTCCTTGGCGAGCGTGTTGGTGATGAGCGTGAAGGTGCGCAGGTTCTTTGATAGCGTGGCGCCAAGCGCTTCAGCCGCCGCCTTGCGCACATCCTCGGTCGGATCTTGCATGAGATTGAGGGTTGGTTCGAGCGTCAGCTCGCGACCGCCCACATCAAAGCGCATCGACGAGATGGTTTCGTCGAACAGACGATTCCACGCGCTGCGCCCGGTGACTGATTTTTCGTGGAACAACTGCTCCAGCTTGTCGTCCAGCTGGTAGGGCTTTTCGCGCCGTACGTCCTCGATCCATGGACGATAACGCGCCAGCGGGCCCGCGCTCATGGCCTTGTCGAGCGCCGCGTCGTCGATGCGGTTGATCTCCAGCGTGAAGAACAGCAGGTCGGATGAGGCGTTCGTTACGCGCTCCTGCGCATCGCCATAGAACTTGGCGCGATGGGGATCGGTCGTGTCGCCCGAATAAATCAGGCCCGCGTAAGACATGATGCGACCGAGCAAGTCCTCCAGCGCTTCGTAATCCTTTACCGCATCGGTCAGCTTTTCGCTGGCGTTCGGGCCTCCCGTGATGTCGGCAAGCTTGCCGCGCCATTTTTCCGCAAATGCCCGGCACTCGGTTTCGCCGCGCGCGACATCGCTCAAATAAGCAGGCGAGTCCATCGCTGGATAAAGGTCCGCCAGGTTCCATTCGGGCAGTTGACCAAGGTCAGCCGAAGCCGACGCCGTCGCCTCCGCCGCAGCGAAGGGTGCAGAAGTGGAAAACGCCTTGAGGGTCATGAGCGAACCGTCAGTCTGGCAGGAGAAATGGGACTGTCTGGCGATAACGCGAGGGGCGCCGATTTGGCAAGGCGCGTGAGGGTCGCAGGAGCGCTAGGCGGCCTATAGTTATCGTGATAAGAATATGGCGTTGAGGGCCACAGACAGCTAGAGCTGCGCGGCATCGGGAGGTTGCGATGGCGAAATTCGTTGTGAATACACACGGGCGTCTTCAGGAATGGATCGCTCACGACAAAGGCTATTTTGTTGATGAAGGCCTCGACTACGAGCTGACCCAGCATGGCCTGTTGACGAAAGCCGCGCCCGAGAATTTCAAGGCGGGCGCCAACGCTGTGTCCGACAATCTTGTGGGCGCCTACCAGACATATGAACAGGGCCGCGCAGCCTCAATCTCCTGCGCCTGTCACTGGACTGTGAACATGGCGGCGTCCGCCAGCCATGGGCGACTGTGGGGCGAGGCCTACACCGTGTCGCCTTGCGCGATTTTCGTACCGGAGTCCTCGACGATCCGTAAGCCGGAAGACCTGGCGGGCGTTGACGTTCATGTCGGCTACCAGTCCGGCAGCCATTACACGACGATCCAGGCGCTTGAACAATTCATGCCGACCGACGCCGTGAAGCTGAAATTCGGCGGCGGGCCATCGGATCGCGTGGACCAATTGTTGAATGGCATTGCGCCTGCGGCCACCGTGTTCGGCATGCAGTATTACATCATGGAGCAGCTCGGGTTTCGCAAGATTCTTGATTGCACCTTCATGATCGCGGCCATGATTCCGCCGGGCGTGGATCTTGGCGACGTGCGCAAGTATTTCAGCGGCCTTCGCCGGGCGCAGGCGGACATCGACCGCATGCATCAGTCGTTCACGCACTACTATCTCAACGAGCTTCCTGAGCGGCACGCCAAGCTGGTGGACGTGCGCCGGTTTGGGCCCGGCGAGCGCATCGTGTTCGAGCCCTATACGCGCGAAATGTACGAAGCGACCAAGGAATGGGTTGAAGAGCGCGACATCTTCCCGGCCGACAAAGTGGCGCCGAGCGATTATGAGCAGGCTGTCGCTTTTGCTGCGAAATAGCCCCTTCGCCCCGTGACTTCACCGGGCGCGTCGTTGATCTGGCGCGCCCTTAGCGCTCAGGGCCCATGAGCAAAGACAGTCCTGCGTCCGCACTGCCGGAGGCCGCGATGCGCGGGCCGACCGAGCGCGTCGGGCATTTGCTGCGGCGGGCTTATCAGCTGGCGCTGGAAAACTCGGCGCGGGGGTTCGCCGACCTCGATCTGACCCCGCGTCAGGCGGCGGCGGTTTGGGAGATTCACGTTCATGGCGCTCTGTCGCAACGGGAACTGGGCGAGGCCATTGGCATGGACGCCCCCAATGTTCACGGCCTTGTCACCCGTCTGATGAAGCGCGGCGTGGTTTCCCGCCAGACAGATCGCGTTGATCCGCGCCGGAAGCTGCTGAGCCTGACGCCCGAGGGCGAGGCGCTGGCGGTGGTCTTGCCAGAGCGGGCGCGCCTCTCCGAGGAGGCAACCCTCGCCACTCTTTCGGCGGGAGACCGCGCGGCGCTGGTCCATTTGCTTGAGGCCATGATCGCCCCGCCGCCCTGCGAGGCCGAAGGGAAAAACGAAGGCCCGACAAGATTTAACGGCTCATTTACCTAGTCCCGCCACATTGTGCTTAACGCGTCGCTCATATTGCGTCGCTTGGGACCGCTATGAATCTTACCGTTCTGATTGCAGACGATGATCCCGTTCAACGGCGGCTTCTCGAAACCATGGTTCGCCGATTCGGCTACG
>JANPPJ010000139.1:0-21210 GCA_031428455.1 Hyphomicrobiales bacterium
AAACGCCAGGAAGCGGCCGCGGCCGCGGTGGCCAAAGAACTCGGGATCAAGCCTAACAACTGATTTTGCCTTCAAACGAAACCTTTAACGATGGACAGCATTTATATAGGCGACGCTGGCTTGGCCGTTTTTTTTTGCCAGAGATGACCTGTTAGTCTTGCCCGACTGTATCGGCGCTTTGTGTGCGCCCGCGTCCCGGAGATTGAGCGATGAAAAAAATGTATGCCATCGGTTTTGCCGCCGTCGCCGCCCTGCCGCTGGCGGGCTGCTACACGCCTGAAGACCGCGCCGTCGGCGGCGCCGTGCTCGGCGGCGCGACGGGCGCCATCATTGGAGCAGCGGCAACAGGGCGTCGCAGCGGCGCCGTCGTTGGCGGAGCGCTTGGCGCGGCGGGCGGCGCCATCATCGGCGCCTCCACCCGGCCGGCTTACGCGGACCCGTACTATTATCCGGAAGCGGAGCCCGTTTATGACCGTCGCGTCTACCGGGCGCCCCGCGTCTATACGCAGCCGGGGGTCTATATGGCGCCCGCGCCCCGTTGCTGGATGCAGCAGCAGCCGGTCGCAGACCGTTGGGGCCGCGTTGTCGGCTACCAGAGCGTCCGCGTCTGCGGCTGACGCAGGCGCGCGCTCGGACTGAAATCATCATGCGCGCCCCTCCAGGGCGCGCATTTCTTTTTGGACGCTGATCCCCCTTCAAGCCGAGCGCGTAGGAAGATCATGTCAAAAGCGCGCTGCCGAAATCTCGTCTTTATTCTGGGCGATCAACTCTCCCCGCACATTGCAAGCCTGCGCATGTGCGATCCCGCTCAGGACATTGTCTTGATGGCCGAGGTGATGGACGAGACGAAATACGTTCGCCATCACGTCAAGAAAATCGCTTTCCTGTTCTCAGCGATGCGCCATTTCGCGTGCGAGCTGGAATCTCTTGGCTGGCGCGTTGACTACCGCAAGCTCGACGACCCCCAGAATACCGGCAGCTTCACCGGGGAGCTCAAGCGCGCCGCAGCGCTGCACCGCCCCCAGCGTCTCATCGTCACGCATCCCGGCGAGTGGCGCGTCGCCGACGCGCTTCTGGTGGCCAAAGAAGAACTCGACATTCCCCTTGATGTCGTTCCCGATGACCGCTTCATCGCGTCGATCGACGAATTTGCGCAATGGGCGAAGGGCCGCAAGCAATTCCGTATGGAGTATTTTTATCGCGAGATGCGTCGCAAGACGCGTCTGCTGATGGATGGCGATGAGCCGGTTGGCGGCGCGTGGAATTTCGACAAGGAAAACCGCAAGCCGCCCAAGGCCGACATGGCGCCGCCCCAGCCGCTGCGCGTAAAGCCGGACAAGATCACGCGCGGGGTTCTCGATCTCGTGCGCGCGCGCTTTTCAGATCACTTCGGAGATCTCGAACCGTTCTGGTTCGCAGTCACCCGCAAGGATGCAGAACGCGCGCTGGATAGGTTCATCGAGCACGCGCTGCCGCACTTCGGCGACTTTCAGGACGCCATGGTCACGGGCAAACCTTTTCTCTACCACTCTATCATTGCGCAATATCTCAATTGCGGACTGCTTGATCCGCTCGCAATCTGCCGCAGGGTAGAGGCCGCATATCTTGCAGGCGACGCGCCGCTCAACGCTGTTGAAGGTTACATTCGCCAAATCATCGGCTGGCGCGAATATGTGCGCGGCATTTACTGGTTGAAGATGCCGGACTACGCGCAGAGCAACTTCTTCAACGCAGACCGCCCGCTTCCATGGTTCTACTGGAGCGGCGAGACGCGCATGAATTGCATGAGCGAAGCCATAGGCCAGACAAAGCGCGAAGCCTATGCGCATCATATCCAACGGCTCATGGTGACAGGCACATTCGCCATGCTCGCTGGCGTGTCGCCGCAAGCGCTGCACGAATGGTATCTCGCCGTTTACGCAGACGCCTATGAATGGGTGGAGCTGCCAAACACAATCGGCATGAGCCAGTTTGCGGACGGCGGATTGCTCGCGTCAAAGCCCTACGCCGCATCAGGCGCATACATCGCCCGCATGTCGGATTATTGTAAAGGTTGCGCATACAACGTGAAGCTGCGCACAGGCGAAGAAGCGTGCCCGTTCAACTCGCTCTACTGGGACTTTCTTACCCGTCATCGCGGGAAGCTGGCCAAAAATCCCAGGCTCGCCCAGATCTATCGCCTCTACGACGCTTTTGCGCCCGGCGATAAAAAAGCTATAGAGGCAAGCGCAGCGCGCGTATTGAGATCGCTTGATACGTTGTAACACAACAGTAAACGTCAGAATCTTCATGACCGCAGACCATTCTCACAAGCATAAGCCTCACGATGCGCACGAACATGGCGCGCACGAACACCCGCCCCACAAGCGCACTCAGGATAAAGAGCACGGACATGGCCATCACGGACATGCTCACGCCGAAAACGCAGACGAAAATCGTCTCCTGATCGCACTCGCCATTACGGCGAGCTTCATGCTCGCGGAGATCATCGGCGGCGTATTGTCAGGCTCGCTCGCGTTGATTGCAGACGCCGGCCATATGGCCACAGACTCGGCAGCGCTGGCGCTTGCATGGCTCTCCACGCGCCAGGCGCGCAAACCTGCGACCGCGCTTCGCTCTTATGGCCACCTTCGCGCGCAAGTGCTCGCTGCTTTCATCAATGGCGCAGCCCTGATTGGCCTGTCGATCTGGATTGTCGTGGAAGCCATTCATCGCTTCATCTCGCCGGTCGGCGTGCTCGGCGGGCCGATGCTGATCGTTGCCGCGCTTGGGCTGGTGGTCAACATCATCGCGTTCTTCGTGCTGCAAGGAGGCAGCAAGGACAACATCAACATGCGCGGCGCGCTGCTGCATGTGATGGGCGATCTGCTGGGGTCAGCCGCCGCCATCGTTGCAGCAGTGGTCATCATCTTCACGGGCTGGATGCCCATCGACCCGCTGCTGTCGATTTTCGTCAGTCTGCTGATCGTACGCGGCGCATGGAGCCTGGTCACAAGCTCCTGGCACGTGCTGATGGAAGGCGCGCCCGCAGGCTTCGATCTCGGCGAAATGATTGACAAGCTCAAGGCTGCTGCGCCGGGCGTTTTGGACGTCCACCACGTTCACATCTGGGGCCTCACGCCGGACAAGCCGATCATCACACTCCACGCGAGGGTCGAGGAAGGCGTGAACCATACGGACGCGCTCAAACGGCTCCACCGGGCACTCGACGAACAGTTTGGCCTAACCCACGCAACCATTCAGCTTGAGTACGGCCCCTGCCCGGAGGGCGACGCCCACGGACACTAGAACAGCCCAGCTGACGCCAAGGCTCGCGTTGGCAGGAGGCTTGAGTTGTCAGAAGCCTTGCCAGCCTGATCCTGAGCTTTATGATCGCTTTGCCGTCTCACGGACACCGCGCCACAAGCGCACGGAAAGCAGGATGACCAGCACCGCTTCCATCAACGGGTTCCTCGTCGCAGGTGGCGTCTTGGTCGCTGCTGCGATATGGGCTGGGGCCATCTTCCTCCCCGCCCCCGCAGCGCGCGGCGCGGCGCCACTCCTGCCTGCTATGACTGCGTTGGCGCCCGAGGCGCCCAGACTCCAGCCTCTGGCCGAGCCTGTAACGCCTCTGGCCGAGCCTGTAACGCCGCCCACCGTGGCGCTTGCGATTGTTCCGGACGCTGCGCCGCAGTCCGCAGCGGTCGCTGCCGCTCGAATAGACCCCGCTATTTTCGGCGTTTTGCAGACGAGCATGGCTCCGCCCGCGCTGGCCCAGCGAGTCTCCATTCTGAATGCTGCTGGCGCTGTTCCGTTGACGTCTGTGGCGCTTGCTTCAACGCCGCTCCAGTCCATTGGCGCAACATTCGGGGACACTGTCGCCGGCGTCGGGCCGGAACTTGGCGGCGCATCGGCGCTCGATGGCCCGGCAGACTCCGGGCTTGATGTTCCCGTCGCCCGGTCCGGCGAGGCCGAGATGGCCAGCGCTGCCCCGCCGCCGCCGCGTGGAAAGATTCTCGTGATCGACGCCTCGGAAGGGACCAGGATTGATCCCCTTCGTCAGCGCAACTGGGACCTGAACGCCGTTCAGGTTATCCCCGCCATGCCAACGAGCGCCCCACCCAGGCGTTGAGGCGCTTAGCCCCCGGATGCTGGACATGAAACTCTCGTTCCACGGCGCGTGCCGCTCAGTTACCGGCTCCTGCTTCCTTGTCGAGACACAACGCAGCCGCGTGCTAATCGATTGCGGCATGGTGCAAGGTTCCAAAACCGAGAAGGAGCTTAATTATCGCGCCTTCCCGTTTGATCCCCGTCGCCTCGACAGTGTGGTTCTTACGCATGCGCATATCGACCACAGCGGCCTGCTGCCCAAGCTCACAAAGCTCGGTTTTGACGGCCCCATCTACGCGACGCGCGCAACAGCCGATCTGTGTTCCATCATGTTGCAGGACTCAGCGCGCATTCAGGAGAGCGAAGTTGCGCAACTGAACGCGCGAAACGCGCGGCGCGGCGTCAACAAGGACGTAGAGCCTATTTACACCGTTGATGACGCACAGATGTGCCTCACGCAGTTTCGGCCCAGCGCCTACAATGCGTGGACTCAAATCACTGAGGACATCCGCATCCGCTTCTGGAACGCCGGCCACTTGCTGGGCTCAGCCTCCGTCGAGCTGGAAGCGCGAGAAGGCGAACAAGAAGGCGAAAGCGGAACCCGCCTTCTGTTTTCCGGCGACCTTGGCCCCGATGGCAAATTGCTGCAGCATGATCCTGAAGGACCAGCTGGCGTCGACCACGTAGTGTGCGAGTCAACTTACGGCGACACAGAGCGCCCTGCCATTACAGACGCCGCGCGACGCGCCCTGTTGCTTGCAGAAGTAAAGACGGCTGCAGACAAAGGCGGCGCGCTGCTCATCCCCTCCTTCGCTGTCGAGCGCACACAGGAGTTGCTCACTGATCTCGTTTCGCTCATCACAGCGGGCGATTTGCCGGCCTTCCCGATCTTCATCGATTCTCCGATGGCCGACAGGGCGAGTGACGTCTTCGCCGCACACGCAAGCGAACTCGATAACGGCGCCGCACTCACGCAGGCGATGACCTTCCATTCCGTGCGGTTTACGCCTGGCGTTGAGCAGAGCAAGGCGATCAGTCGTCTGCGCGGTTTCCATGTCGTGATTGCAGCCAGCGGCATGTGCGAAGCGGGCCGCATCAGGCATCACCTCAAGCAATGGCTGTGGCGGCGCGACGCCACAATTTTGTTTGTTGGCTTTCAGGCGCAAGGCACGCTGGGGCGAATAATTCTGGAAGGCGCCAAGCGCGTGCGCATCATGGGCGAAGAGATCGAAGTGCGCGCAAGCATCCGTCGCCTTGATATCTATTCAGGCCATGCGGACGGACCCTCGCTTGCCAGATGGATCAAGCAACGTGCGCCCATCAAGGGGAACGTGTTCATCGTGCATGGAGAAGAACACGCCATGGCGGGCCTCCAGGCGCGCCTGGTCAAGGACTTCGCACCCGAAAGACTGATTGCCCCCACGCTGGACGAAATATGGACGCTGCAAGGCAGTGCTGCACGCCTCAACGCAGACACGCCTCCGCCACGGTTATCTCCTGAAAGCCTGGGGCGTGTGGATTGGCACAACGACCTGTCAAAACTCATTCTTGATATCAACGAGTCTGTGCGGGCAGAGGCTGACGAGCGCAACCGCGCAAAGCTGGTTCGCAAACTGCGGCGCGCTCTTGACGAAAGCGCTTGAACGCAACGCTGATGGGGATCATGACTTCTCGCGCAATCGTGTCAAAAACTATATCAGTGTCGAGACGTAGCGCCTGCCCCGAAGGCTATTTCACCAGAATGCGCCCCTCGGGCTTCAGGTGAATCTGGTCAAGACGCCGCGCGTAAACCATCACGTCGTTGGCAATAAGCTGCGCATCCTCGACGCGCGTGCGCAGCGATTCGTTGTTGAACTCTGTATAGCCGTCGCCACCGCGCAAGAAGAAGTCAGACGCCGCCACGCTGTAGTAAGTTTTCTCGTCAAGCGGCTTGCCGCCGATGGTGATCGATACCACCCGCTCGCCGCTTTTGCGCGCTGTGTCGACGACAACCTGCGCACCGGAAATCTGCAGGAAAGGGCCCGAAGGGCGTGGCAGCTCCGCATATCCGTGCTCGAAAGTTTTGCGCAATTGCGCGCCTGTCAGTCGAAAAAGGAGCGTCGCGTTGCCAAACGGCAGTTCCGAGAGCACATGGCGCCGCGTCAACCGTGCGCCAGGCTCATAGCGCGCGCCGCCACGGATGCCGCCGCCATTCATGATTGCAACATCCGCATGCGCCGCAGCACGAATGGCGTCGGTGATCAGATTGCCCCATGCCGCCTCGCCGCCGCGCACAACCGCACTTCGGCTGTCCAGCGGCTCGACCACCGTCGCAAGCTCGACATCAAGTTCCTGACTGAGAAGCCCCTCGTAATAGGCCACCCGCTCTGCAATGGCGGGATCTGGCGTCACATCAGCAGTGTCGATCACGCGCACGCGCGGGCTCCACACAAGCCGCTCGCCCGCCTTCGGCTTTTCACCCAGCACGACATCGAGAGCGATGACAAACGTCCCATCCTCGCCGCCCTCAATCAGCACCGAACGCCTGTTATAAATATAGCGAAAGTCATGATCGTCGCCGCTCAGGATCACATCGGCGATTCCAAGATCGTGTAGCCGATTGTCGATGTTGCGGTCGGCATGAACGACAGCAACGATGAGGTCAGCGCCCTGCGCGCGATGCGCTTTCGCACGCTCCTCCAGCTTTTCCTGCACCGGCGTTATGCGCAAGTCGCCGGGATTGCTCTTCACGTGCGAGTCCTGCGCAGTGAGCCCGATGATCGCAATCTTGATGCCGCCCTGATCGATGACAATGTCATCGCGATGGCCGGGCAGAACGCTGCCGTCGGCTGCGCGCAGGTTCGCCGCGAAGATCGGAAAACGCGCTTCGCCCATGCGCTTGAGGTACGTCTCCTTGCCAAAGTCATACTCGTGATTGCCTGGCACAAAGATATCAAAGCCCATGCGGTTCATGATGTCGACGACATGCTCGCCAGAATCAAACGCGCACATAAGGCAGGGCGATAACGCATCTCCGGCGTGAGCGACGACAACCTTGCCGCCCCGCGCCCGCTCCTGATTGATCGCGCCCGCAATGCGCGCATAGCCGCCGCGCCCGTTCACCGCGTTCATCTTGTACACGTCGCTGACGAGAACGAACGTGATGCGATTTTCTTGGGGCTTGTCTTGCGGCTTGTCTTGCGGCTTATCCTGCGCTGCTGCGCCAGAAGATATCATGCAGCAGGCGAAAGCGAGAGCGAGCAGACGCGCAATGGTAAGACGCATGAGTCAAAACTCACATTAAGAGTCGGCTTCATATACTAGCGCAATCTGGCGAACCGCGCAGTGCTGATTGTCCCCGCGCTAGCGCGTCCCGCTACTCATGCAAACCCGGCGCTTCATGCCCCGTGCGCACCACGTATTCGGTGTAGCCGCCGCCGTATTGCTGGACGCCGTCCGGCGTCAACTCCAGCAGCCTGTTGGACAGCGCAGCAAGAAAGCGACGATCATGCGACACAAAAAGCATCGAGCCTTCATATTGCGCCAGCGCGTTGATCAGCATTTCCTTGGTCGCCATATCAAGATGGTTGGTTGGCTCGTCCAGCACGAGGAAATTCGGCGGATCGTAAAGCATTTTCGCCATCACAAGCCGCGCCTTCTCGCCCCCTGAAAGCACGCGGCAGCGCTTCTCCACATCGTCGCCCGAGAAGCCGAAGCACCCTGCAAGCGTGCGCAACGAGCCCTGCCCCGCTTGGGGAAATGAAGCTTCGAGCGACTGAAAAATTGTCTCCTCGCCGTCCAGCAAGTCCATCGCGTGCTGCGCGAAATAACCCATTTTCACGCTGCCGCCGACCGCAACCGAGCCTTCATCCGGCGCGGCGCCGCCGGCGATCAACTTGAGAAGCGTTGACTTGCCCGCGCCGTTCACGCCCATCACGCACCACCGCTCGCGGCGACGGATGGAAAAATCCAGCCCCTCATAAATCACGCGTGAGCCATAGCGCTTGTGGACGTTCTTCAGCGTCGCAACGTCCTCGCCGGAACGCTGGGGAACAGGAAAATCAAAATCCACACTCTGGCGTCGACGCGGCGGCTCGACCCGTTCGATCTTTTCCAGCTTCTTGACGCGACTCTGCACCTGCGCCGCGTGAGACGCGCGCGCCTTGAACCGCTCGATGAATTTGATCTCTTTCGACAGCATCGCCTGCTGCCGCTCAAACTGGGCCTGCTGCTGCTTTTCAGAGAGCGCGCGCTGCTGTTCGTAAAACTCGTAGTCGCCTGAATAAGTGGTCAGCGATCCCGCGTCGATCTCGACGATCTTGCCTACGATGCGGTTCATGAACTCGCGATCATGCGAGGTCATCAACAGGCCGCCTTCATAGCTTTTAAGGAAATGTTCGAGCCAGATCAGGCTTTCAAGATCAAGATGGTTGCTTGGCTCGTCGAGCAGCATGACGTCCGGGTTCATCAGCAGGATGCGGGCCAGCGCCACGCGCATCTTCCAGCCGCCAGACAAGGCGCCCACGTCGCCGTCCATCATCTCGGGCGTGAAGCTGAGGCCGCTCAGCACGTCGCGCGCGCGCCCATCGAGCGCGTAGCCGTCAAGCTCCTCAAAGCGGGCTTGCACCTCGCCATAGCGGGCGATGATTTCGTCCATCTCATCCGCGCGGTCGGGATCAGCCATCGCGGTTTCCAGCGCCTTGAGCTCGGCCGCCACTTCACTGACCGGCCCGGCGCCATCCATCACCTCGGCGACGGCGCTGCGGCCGGACATTTCGCCCACATCCTGGCTGAAATAGCCGATGCTGACGCCCCGATCGACGCCAACCAGCCCTTCGTCAGGCTGTTCCTCACCGGTCATCATGCGGAAAAGCGTCGTCTTGCCCGCCCCGTTGGGGCCGACAAGGCCCACCTTTTCGCCGCGCTGAAGCGTCGCTGACGCCTCGATGAAAAGGATCTGGTGGCCGTTCTGCTTGCTGATGTTTTCGAGGCGGATCATGCGGGGGGCCTAATAAAATCGCCGCGCCCGGAGAGCGCGGCGGATTGCCTTCGGCCAGTGGCTATAACGCAAAACGCCGGGACGCAACCCTTGCGGCCCCCGCAGGGGCGGACGCAAGCTTTTGGGCCGCTTGCAAAGACAAGCTGCGGACTGTCTAATAAACTCAAGAGAACAAGCCTTTGGGAGGATACATGCGCGGACTTTCCGGGGCGCGCGCCTACGCGGGCCTTGCCCCATCCATCGCAATAATGAGCGCCCTGTTCACGCTCCTGTCTGCAAGCGATGCAAAGGCTGACGACGTTTCCGACTTCTACAAGGGCAAACGCCTGACGATGTTCGTCGGGTCATCGCCGGGCGACGGCACGGACCTCTACGGGCGCCTGATTGCGCGACACATGAGCCGCAAACTGCCCGGCTCCCCCCAAGTTGTCGCGACCAATGTGCCCGGCGCAAACGGACTTGTCGCAGCCAATCAGCTTTACAACCTGGCGCCGCGCGACGGAACGGCGCTGGCGACCTTCAGCCGTTACGCCGCTTTTGAAGCCTTGTGGAAGAACCCCTCGGCGCGCTTCGATCCCGACCGGTTTAACTGGCTCGGCAACGTCAACGTCGATGTGAGCATTTGCCTGACGTGGCACACAACGAAGGTCAAATCGCTTGCCGACTTCATGAAGCGCGACCTGAAGATTGGCGTCACAAACGAGAGCCACGTCAACATTCTCAATAACCTTTTCGGCGCGAACCTGCGCGCGATCAAAGGCTATCCCGGCGGCAACGAGGTCAACATGGCGCTTGAGCGCGGAGAAGTTGACGGGCGCTGCAACATTTCATGGTCAGCCGTCATGGCGGCGCGCCCCAACTGGGTGCGCGATAAACAGATCGACATTCTCGTTCAGTTCTCGCATCGAAAGCTCAAAGAACATCCTGACGTTCCGCTTATAACCGATCTCGTGACGAACGATACGCAGAAGCAGATTATCAATCTGGTGCTCACCAGCCAGATGATGGCCCGCCTTGTCGTCACAACGCCCGACGTGCCGGCCGAGCGCGTTCGCGCGCAGCGGTTGGCGTTTGATGAAGCTGTCGCTGATCCCGAGTTTATCTCGGAGGCCCAGCGACTGGGCGCGCCGGTCGATCCCGTCAGCGGCGAAGAAGTGCAACAAGTGGTGTCGCAGATGATGAAAACGCCGCCGGACGTGGTGAAACAGTTTCAGACCATTGTGGGCGGTCGTCTTTGAGCCAAAGGAATTCGTGATGCTGAACTCGGTGTGGCTCGAAGTCGGCGGCAGCCCGATGGAGATGCTGGTGGCGTTGCCTGCAGGCGATGCGCGCAGGCCCGGCATTTTGCTGTCCCATTACCAGCACGGCCTCGGCCCCTTCACCCGCCGCAACGCAGAACGCCTTGCGGCAGAGGGCTATGTTGTCGTGGCGCCCGATCATTATCATCACACGCCCGGCGAAACCGACCTGATGAAACGCAAGGAAGGCCTCATCGATACACGCATCATCGCCGACATGATGGCTGCGACAGACTATCTGCGCGGGCATTCGCGCACGCTGTCAGACCGCACCGCCATCATGGGCCATTGCATGGGCGGGCGCCAAGCATTGCTCGGCGCCGCCACCATACCCGGCTTTGCCTGCGCGATTGATTGCTACGGCGGCGGCGTCATGCGCGCGCAAGGGGATGGGCCGACCGTCTTTGAGCGGCTGTCAGGCATCACGTGTCCGGTAGCAGGTTTCTTTGGCGTGCACGATATAAACCCGCCACCGGAAGATGTCCGCAAGGTGGAGGCCGAGCTGAGACGGCTAGGCGTGGCGACAGACTTCCACATCTACAACAACACCGGCCACGCCTTCATGGACCCCGATCAGAAACGCTACGTCGAAGCTTCTGCGAACGACGCGTGGACGCGGATACTTGCGTTTCTCGCACAGCATTTGGGGCCGGCGCCTTTGACAAAAGCCGCTCGGTGATAGCCGCTTTGATCGCTTGATTTCATGGTTTCCTGCGCGAGGTCGGGAACTCGCGCCCGTCCGATCCGTTGGCCTTGCTGCGATGCAACATCGCGCCACTGGAGCCAGCAATGACAAACAGATCCCTCACACGCGCGGCTGGCCCACATGCCCTGCGTCATCAATCAGCGCCATCGTGGGTGCAGCCGGTTGTCATCGGCTCCTTGCTTGCAGGCGCCGCGCTAGCTGTGACGGCCAGTGTGAACCACAAGCTTGCGCGGGATGCAGAACGCGCTCATCCCGCCAAGGGCCGCTTCGTGCATGTAGACGGCGTAAAGCTTCATTACGTCGAACGCGGCTCAGGCGCGCCTGTTGTGCTGCTTCACGGCAATGGCGCCTCGAGTGATGAACTCCTCAGCAGCGGTCTCGTCGACATCCTCGCTAAAAACTATCGGGTCATCGTATTCGACCGACCCGGCTATGGCTTCAGCGCCCGCCCGGGCGACAGAGTTTGGACAGCGGAGCGTCAGGCCGAGCTTATTTATCATGCGCTTGTCAAGTTGAACGTGCCGCCGGCCACCATCTTCGGCCATTCATGGGGCACGCTCGTCGCGCTGGCGATAGCCGAACGCTGGCCGCAAGCCGTGAGCGCGTTGACGCTTGCATCAGGCTACTTTTTTCCCACCGCGCGGATAGATACGGTCCTCATGTCGCCGCCCGCGCTACCCGTCGTTGGCGCAGTTGCAGCCGCAACAGTTTCCCCGCTTGCAGGCCGGATCATGTGGCGCACGCTCGTGCGCAATATGTTCGCGCCCGCGCCCGTGCCTGCCAAGTTCAACGGCTACCCGAAAGAGTTGGCGCTCCGGCCGTCGCAGATCCGGGCAAGCGCCGGGGACTCTGCACTCATGGTTCCTGCAGCCAGCGTGCTGCAGCACAACTATCGAAATCTGGCGATGCCCGTGGCGATTATCGCAGGCGATGGCGACAAGGTCGTCAACATCGATTGGCAGTCAGCCAGATTGCACGCCCTGCTGCCTCACAGCCACTTCGTGCGCCTGCCCGATGTTGGCCACATGGTGCACCAAACCGAACCACACGCCGTGGCTGCAGCCATCGAGTGGGCGGCAAAGCAGGCGGCGTCAGCGCGGAATGAAAGCTCAACCGGCAGTTTTGATAAGCAAAAGTCGTTTCAGTCGCAGGCTAGTTGAGCCAGTAAATAACCTCAACTTTACGAGCTTCGCACGGCCACGGCTCGGTGACCTGAAGTAAGCTCGTCACGAACCCATATCGAGGGTTTTTCAACGCAAAAGTAGAAGACTGCCGTCGCTACAACTATAAGCAACAACACTGTTGGGAAGTATAAAATATAACCGTACGATCCCATCGCTGCAGCACCTGAGCGCGCTGCGTGGATGCATAGGGGATGTATGAGATAAGCCGAGTAAGACGCCAATGCGATAGGCTTCCACAGGAAAGTCAGGGACACTCTGCTTGAGTCGGGGACCAGATTGCGTGAAACTCCGCTCGCAATGACCAAGGTAGTGCAAAACACGGCAGCAGTCAGGGACCAGAGCACATACCGCGCCTGGCCACCGGCGAGCTCAAGGGCAACGAGGCAAGCGACACCGGCCCCGGCGAACCAGTGGGCTCTGGCGACAAACCAGTCGAGGGCCTTTGGAGCGAAGACAGCAAAATAGCTGGATCCAAAACCCAAAACGAGACCGTCAAGGCGCAAGTGCGTCGCAACCGTGAAATAGCCAAACGCCTCCGATTTGACCGGCTGCCATTCGATCCAGCGCAGACCGGCTGACAGGACAACCAGCAAAAGCCACAAAGGCCCGAGCCATGTTCGGGGCGCGAATGCAATAAGGGCTCCTGCTGTAACGGGTGCGATGATGTAAAAATGTTCCTCGATACACAGCGACCAGCTGACGAGAAAAAACGGCATCACATCCCGATAGTTTTGAAGAAAGACCAAATAAGTCCAGTCAAAAGGTTCGCCGCGAGTAAGGCGAACGGCAAAACAGGAAATTAACAGTGCGGCAAAATAGGGAGGCAGAGTTCTGATCCATCTGCGCATCCAGAAACGGCGCAGATTTACACCGCCGTTCGACCTGAGTTCCCGCCAATAGAGTCCCCCAATAAGCCACCCACTCAGGACAAAGAAAAGATCAACACCGTACTGGCCGTACTTTGTCAGAGCCGCAATACCAGGCAGCGGCAATGGCGACATTTGCACGACGTGATAGACGATGACTGCAAGGACAGCGAGAGCACGGAGCCGATCAAGCCGCACTATTCGCAAAGTCGTCTCCGCCTGCGTCATGGGTGATTTCTCCTGGCGGCGCTTAAATCAACACTAGCCTTTGAACTCGCCAAACCGTTTGCGATGCCAAGCCCATGCATCCCCTAATATTGTCGGCAGGTCTGAACGCAAAGCTGTCCAACCCAATTCTCGTTTCGCTTTGCCAGGGTCGGCGACAAGTCGAGCGGGATCGCCCGGACGGCGCAACGCGCGGACGACCTGAATTTCATGTCCCGTCACGTTACGGGCGGCCGCGATCAGCTCCGCGACCGAGGCCCCCGTCCCTGTTCCAAGGTTGAAGGTGTCGCTATCAGAGCCGGCAACAAGATGCTCGATAGCGCGTACATGGGCGTCCGCAAGATCGCAAACGTGGATGTAATCACGGATCGCCGTGCCGTCAGGTGTAGGATAATCTGTACCGAACATGGAAATTGATGCGCGTCGCCCCATCGCGGCGTCGAGCACAAGAGGAATAAGGTGCGGCTCAGGATCATGGTCTTCGCCGATCTCAAGAGATGGGTCGCAGCCAGCCGCATTGAAATAGCGCAGCCGGATCGACTTTATCCCGTAAGCGACATCGTAGTCGCGCAACAAGTGTTCGCAGACGAGCTTGGTGAACCCATAAGGATTGATCGGCTCTGGTCGGGTCTCCTCCGTGATGCTCGCTGTCCCCGGCTCTCCATAGACTGCGCAACTTGAAGACAGCACAAATTTCCCGACGCCAGCACGGCGCATCGCTTCCAGAATGTTACGCGTCCCTGCAATGTTTACGTCGTAGTACTTGCCGGGCTGGGAGACAGATTCGTTTACGTAGGCCAGCGCCGCGAAGTGCATCACAGCTTCAAACTTCTCACTGGCGAACGCTCCATCAAGCGCGGCGGCGTCACGAATGTCACCTTCGATCAGGCGCCCCCAGCGAACAAACTCGCGATGACCCGTCGAAAGATTGTCGAAGACAACACCCTCGTGCCCAGCCTCTGCAAGCGCCTTGGCGGCGTGGCTGCCAACGTAGCCAGCGCCGCCTGTGATCAAGATGCGCGCCATGAATTTATTCCCGTGAAAAGTTGAATTCGTTTTGGCCGCCAGCTCGTCGCGCGCTCACGGGGATTTCCGCGCCACCGCAACCATAGACTTTGCCAGAACAGGCACGCGTCCGACCCGTTCGAACTCGACTTTATCAAAACCAGCTTCGGTTAAAAGCCGTCCGAGTGTGTCCATGGAGAAAAACTTGATGTGCCCGCCCTCCCAAAGTGCGGTGAAATGGCGGTCCAGCTTTCCGGTCGCCGCCAACGCAAGGTTTTTGAGATAGCCGTGATAGGGCGTCGAGACCACTGCGATCCCGCCTGGAGCGACGAGATCAAAAAGGGTGCTCGCGAATTGGCGTGGCGAGTAGCAGTGCTCCACCACCTCAAGGCTGATAACGAGATCGAAGCGACCGTACTTGGTCGCAAGATCCTCATAAGCGCCGCCAATGTCGAATGTACAATTCGGAAATGCTTGACGTGCAACCGCGATACCCGACTCTGACGGATCGACTCCAGTGCAGTCGAATCCAAGTTCGGAAAGCATATTGGCCATGGCGCCGTTGCCGCAGCCTAAATCGAACGCTCGTTGGCGCGACTGTTCGCCGAGCGATGAAGCGATTTTGCGTACGACCGGCGCCAGATAAGAGCCCGAATAACCAAGCGTGGCGGTTTTGTAACCGTAGTCGGGTATGGCGTTTGACATTCTGTGCCTCAGCTCCGGGTGTGTAAGAGCCGATCCGAGAAGAGTTTGATTCCGATGAATCAGTTGTGATTCATTGATAGGCACTTGATTCGTCAGGAGCGCCGATCATGTGGACAGCCGAGCATCGCAGGAACGCCACTCGCAAAGGGCTTCGTTATCCAAGCGACCTGACTGATGAGGAATGGCGTCTGGTGGAGCCCTTCATTCCGCCTGCGCGCCACGGAGGGCGCAAACGGCATGTCAATGTCCGGGAAGTCCTCAATTCGATTTTCTACGTCCTGGCGACGGGCTGCCAGTGGAGCGCAATGCCAAAGGACCTCGCCCCCAAGAGCACGGCGCACGACTACTTCATCATGCTGGATCGCAGCGGCGCGCTGAGGCGTATCCATGAGGCGCTCTACATCGCTGCTCGTGAGCAGGCCGGCAAGGAAGCCAGCCCCACGACCGCGATCATTGACAGCCAGAGCGCCAGGGCTTCTCAAAAGGGGGCTCTGCAATGGACCCGCAAGGCTATGACGCAGGCAAGAAGGTCACCGGACGTAAGCGCCACATCCTCGTCGACACACTCGGACTTCTGCTGAACGTCATCGTTCTTCCCGCCGACATTCAGGACAGACATGCCGCCATTGATCTTCTGAAGCGAACCCGTTCCCGCTTCCCGTTCGTCGAGCGCATCTTTGCTGATGGTGGATACGCGGGTGCAAAGACGGCAGCGTTGGTTCGCTCCACGGGATGCTGGAAGATAGAGATCGTCAAGCGATCTGACGCGCATCGCTTTGTTGTTCTGCCAAAGCGCTGGATTGTCGAGCGGACGTTCGCATGGATCAGTCGCAATCGACGACTGATGCGGGAGTTCGAACGCTACGCCAGCACCGCCGCTGCATTCGTTCGCCTCGCCATGATCCGTCTCATGCTCAAACGCCTAACCAGACCAACTGCCTGTTCATGAATCGAAACTTTGCGGATGGGCTCTAAGACGGCGCCGCCTTGGATGAACCTGCTAGACGTTCTTGCGCACCCTACGATCAACGATTTCGAGCGCGATCAGCGTCTCCGCTGCAACCCGCTGCAGTGTATAGAGCCATCCGGCCCATCCGTCGAACAGGCAGCCTTTCCAGAACAACGCGTAAAAAAACACGATGATCGGCATCGGCCATCCCATTAGCCGCAGTTTATCGACGCGGCCAAGATCGGCGCGCGGCGTTGACTGGAGGTAGTCGACCTTTGTTTCGCGTACCGCTGCTGGGACCCGAGCCAGCGCGACAGCGGCTTGCGGTCATCGTGAAATATCTTGGCCGCGAGTTTGCCTTTCGGCCCCGTCACCACGATCCGGTGACCATGGCCCTCATCGCGATAGGCCGCTCCGTCAACGCGATAAAGCGCCGCTCGCGGCGGATAAAGCGTGCCGCGCAACGGGCGACCGTACATGCGATAGACGAATGCGACTGTATAGGCCGTGATCTCGCTCTTGCGCAGGGTCTTCAACTCAGCCACGAGATCATCGGAGAGTTCATAGTCGCAATCCATCGACAGAACCCAACGCGTGGCGACTTGCGTCAGCCCGAAATTGCACTGTTGCGCAAAACTGTCGAAAGCGCGATGAACGACCACAACCTGAGGAAAGCTTCGCGCGATGGCGAGTGTGGCGTCAGTGCTGCCACTATCGATGACGAGGATGCGCTTGGCCCAGGTCAGCTTGTCGAGACAGCGCTTCAGATTTGGCTCTTCATTGAACGTGATCACCATCGGCGTGATCTGGTCGAGCAAAAATTCGCCGTTCATTTCATCCCCGCCAACATCGGAAGATCGTAACATTACCTGGTTTTGGTTGCTAGCGCGTCGTGTGCCAGGCGCTCAAACGCGTCGCCTCCACAGGGTGCGAATCTGATATGGGTTCCCCAAGGATTAGACGCCGCAAGATGAGACGCCCGAAGATCAAACACCCGCGAGCAGTCACCCGCGAGCAGTCACCCATGAGCAGTCACCCATGAGCAACAACCCGCTGAACGACACAGTCGGAGCCTTTTTGCCAGACGGGCTATTCACCATCAATGGCAAACCGGGTGGACCGCTCGATGGCCTCACGTTCGCCGCGAAAGATCTTTTCGACATTGGCGGAAAGCCCACGGGTGCAGGCGCTACGCTCGTCGGAAGGGGGCAGACCACTTGCAACGCTGCAAACGGTTATGATAGTTTCACCTGATAACATCGAAACAACCGATGAGTTAATTCAGCTGCTTGAGGCTGGAGAGTCAACTGCAGCGGGTGCAGCCAAGTAAAATCAGGGAGGGAACGCCATGGAAGTCACACGTCGATCCGCTTCATTAGGGGCTTTATTGTTAGCGCTTGGCTTCTCAGAGGGAGCAGTGGCCCAGAGTTATCCAAATAAAAACGTTCGTTTAATCGTGCCGATAGCCGCCGGTAGCCTAACGGACATTGTGGCGCGGATCTTAGCTGAGGGTTTATCCAGAGCAAGCGGTCAGAACTATGTGGTGGAAAACCGACCAGGCGCGGGAACAGCTCTGGGATCAGCCATCGTAGCCCAAGCACCACCGGACGGCTACACATTGCTTCTGGGTACCGTCTCATTGGTTATCTTGCCTGCTATCGACAACAAACTTCAATTTAATCCTTTCGTTGATCTACAACCCGTGACGCTTATAACAGAGGTGCCAAACATTTTGCTGGTGCATGCTTCGGTGCCAGCGAACACGCTGCCGGAGTTAATTGCGTATGCCAAAAAGAACCCTGGAAAACTAAGCTTTGCGTCTCAGGGTTTTGGGGCGACTGGCCACATGGCAGGCGAACTGTTGAAGCAAGTTGCCGGGATCGATATAAACCATGTACCTTATCGAGGAAGCGCACCAGCAGCGCAGGATCTCATTGCCGGTCACGTCCATATGCTGTTCGATGCGCTTCCTTTGGCAGTCGCAAATTCGCAGAACTCAAGCGTCAAGGCTTTGGCGATAACTGCACCGGAGCGAGCTAAAGCCATGCCTGACGTCCCCACGACCGCCGAGTACGGTCTTGGGGACGTGCAAACCAGCTCATGGTTCGGCCTTTACGCTCCAGCGAACACCCCCGCATCGATCATAACATGGCTCAACGATCAGACGCAGAGGACTTTTCGTGCGCCGGCAGTCAACGATAAGATGGTGGCCCAAGGCAATCGGCTGCGCCTTCTTGGCCCCGCTGAGTTCAAAGCTTTTATGGCGAAGGATGCAGAGCGTTGGCGTCGCGTCGCAGAAATCGGGAAAATTAGGGTAGAATAACGCACGCTCTGCCGGGACTACTCGACGCTCCGCTTCAAAGCGGTCATGAGGTCAACCAGCGGCTAACGCCGGAGGCTCGAGACGTCGCGCAACATGCTATGCGAAATCTCGTGTTCTCATGCCGTGGATGCCGCTGCGGTACTCAGGGTTCACGGGGTAGGGAGCGAGACCTTGTTCTATCGGGAGCAGAGATATCCACCTTGTCGCGCGACGACCGGACTGTGGTAAATGAAGATCACACCCACCCGGGGCGCGGGCCTCAGCTTTAAAAGCGCGATCTAACAAAAGGAAACAACGTGAGTGCTAACGTGCAAGAAAAGTCAAAATACTCGGTACAGTATGAGAAGTGGATTCTCACAGTAGATAACCAGCGGAAGGCGTCTTTTAATGACCGTGATGAGGCGGTCGCTACGGGTAACCGCATCGTCAAGGCATACAACATCGTGCGGGTGGTGGTAATTGACCGAGACACGGGCGAAGAAAACCTGCTGTCGGAGCACTGACGTCGCGGGACGATTTTTTGGGGGGGAATAACGGCAGATGGGTCATGGCCTCCGGCAAACTGCACCATGAGCTTAACTTCGGCCGCACGAGCCGGTCTTTGATCGTTAAGATCCAGTCATGAACAGTCAATCCGGCCTGATGGAAGTTCGGGCGCCCACAAACACCTCCGACAGGTCAAGCTGCCGAGACGACGCGTCACCCGCTCTTCGTAGGCGCCGTACCGCTGACCTGGAATTAAATTACCGATGGTCGTTTCGGCCCTTCTCACCCGAGGCCCAGCGATCTTGAGTCGTTCCTTGGTCGGAAAGCGATAAAGCAAAGCTCATCGTCGCTACTTCGCTGAATGACTGGCGCTCCCTAGGGGAATCGAACCCCTGTTTTCGCCGTGAGAGGGCGACGTCCTGGACCGCTAGACGAAGGGAGCGCGGCGCTGTTGTGCAGCGAGGACGCCTCTATAGCCTTGTCGGACTGGCGCGCGCAAGCGTTACCATCCTGATTGGCGGGTTGTTGCTGTTTCCTGCGCGTTGAGCTTCTGTGGAGAGCGAAACAACCCTCAAACCAGCGAACTGGCCTTGCCGGTGGCGCCTTGCAGACGCTGGATGCGCTCTGCCGGGCTGGCGTCGGCGCCCTGGTTCTGGCGCTCCAGAGCGTTTGTGAGGCGCAGAATCTCTGCGCCGATGTCGGAGATCGTCTCCCGCAAGACCTCGTCGTCCCGATGTGTGGTTTGAGCAGCGGCGTTTCGCGTGGCGGCCTCGTCTCGCAGGGTTGCAGCCTCACGGCGCACCGCCTCCAGCGAGCCCTGCAGGGAGTCGCGCTCGACACGCAGTTCCTGGGCGCGTTCGGCGTTCTTTCGCAGCTCGGCGCGGTGGGCTTCCAGCGCGGCGTCGGATTGCGCGCGCTGCTCGCTCTCACGTGCTGCTGCGGCTTCAAGCGCGCGCGCCTGATCGGCCATTTCGTTGGTCAGTCGCGTACGGGCGCGCTGGGCCTCGCGCAACGCGTCCTCGCGCTCGCCGAGCTTTACGCCAAGGGCCTCCAGGTCTTTTTGCAGCGCCTCGCGCCGCAGGTTTGCTGCGGCAAGATCCGAGCGCGTGAAGTCGCGCTCCTTGGCGTAGAGATCAGCGGCCGAGGTTTTCTCGGTGAGTTGAAGATGAGTTTGCGCCAATTCGCGCTGCGCGAATTCAAGATCTGCCCGCAGCGCCTCCATTTGCGTTTCCAGCCCGGCGATCTGCACCCGGCGTGTGTCTGCAAGGTCAGATGCGGCAAGGATGCCGCGCTGCAGGGCGACGCTGTCTTCCATGCGCCGATGCGCGAGGGCGGACGAGTCCTGCACTTCTTTTTCCAGCGCGCTCCACACGCCCTCTGCATGCGCGGCGCGCCGCTCGGCCTCAGTGAGGGAGGCCTCCAGCGCTTGCGCGCGGGCGCTCACTGTCGCCACCTCTCCTTGCAGGGCTGTGAGGCGCGCGCCGCGTCGGCTGAGTTCTACGAGGTCCTTTGCCCTGGTTTCCACCAGCGCTTCGCCCGCCTGCTCGATGCGGCGCCGTTCAATGGCGAATTGCGCCCGCAACTGGTCGCGCTCGGCGCCGACCTCGGTCATGGAGATGGGCAAGCGCTGCTCAAGCCGGCGCTGCGTCAAACGCAATGCGCGGCGCCAGATCGCCGGGAGGAACATCAGCGTCAGAAGTCCCGCAAACAGGAACCCCAGCGCGAAAATCATAAGCTGTTCGATCACGCGCGCAGCAATGGTTTGGTGCGCTTTCAGAGGCGCGCGCCAGCGCTCGCATCAGAAAAACGCTGTTACACAAAAACCGGGCGCCCCCGGTGAAGGACGCCGCAATATCCAACGACCATGCCATGCGCAGGCATGAAAATCAAAAACAGGGTTGGAATTTCGGCCGCTTGCGCACCCGGCGACCTAGAAGGGATTCCAGGTCGATTGCGGCGTGAACTTCAGATATCCAAGGTTTATGCCAAGCCGGGCGCCAATTCCGGCGCGGATCGGCACCAGCACCACATCGTCTGCAGTGAGCGCGGTAAAGCCAAACCCGCCAACAAGGTAGGCGGAGCCATCGACCCCGCCGAAGCGGCGATAGATCGCGTTGGTGGCCGGCAGATTGTAGACAAGAATCATGGTGCGCGCGCCATCCGCGCCAGCGTCGAAGCCTAGCGACGGCCCCTGCCAGTACACGCGAAGATCGCCCGCGTTGCGGGTGTACATCGTGCCCTCGCCATAACGGGCGCCCGCGATGAAAGCGCCGCCAGCCTCCTGGCCAAGGATGTAGGCGTTGGGCTGACCCCAGCGCTTTGTCGCCTCCTCGACAACCGAGGCGAGGCCACGGGAGACGGAGCCGAAAAATTGATGGCCGCTGTCGACCAGTTCA
>JANPPJ010000140.1:0-16358 GCA_031428455.1 Hyphomicrobiales bacterium
GAAGACCGGGAAGCGCGCATCGACCAGGTCGCCGTCTTTTGCCGAGGTGCCAGCGGTGTAAAGAGCAGGGTGCTCCATGAGCCAGACGCATTCTGCCGCGTCGCCGGCCGCGATGGCGTCGACCCGCGCCTCCATGGCGGCTACGGCAGCGTCATAGCCTGTCAGGCCTTCCCAGATGCCCCATTCGACAGGGGCTGCCACTTCGGGCGCAGCCATGCGCCAGGCAAGGGCGCCGCGTTCGGGCGCGATGGGGCAGGCGGGATCGGCCACGTCTCTCTCCGTTCAATCAGTCATCCACATATATCAACGCCCTGAAAGGGGCCATCGCCACAACATTGCGCCTGAAACGGAAAATCGATGGACCACGGCGCTTGTCACCGTCGCATCGATTTGTTAGACGGCCCGTGCTGATGTTTTGGGGCTCCTGCCGGAGCGGCGTCAGACGAGGCCCTTCGGGTTCTTGACATACCCTTTTGCGGCCATGGCGGAATTGGTAGACGCGCTAGCTTGAGGTGCTAGTCCTTTAACCGGGGTGGAAGTTCGAGTCTTCTTGGCCGCACCAAGCTTTTTCTGGAAATGAAGCTGAAGCAGCGCGCCGACCTTATCGGTCGAGCGCCGCTTTCGTTTGGCGCCTGCTTTCTTGCATCACTTTTCACTCGGCGTCCGCAGTCCCATGTGCTCAAGTCGCGCGAGCACTTCCTGCAGGTGCGGCATTTCAGTGATGTAGTTCAGGAGGCCGAGCGCAATGCCATCCAGTCCCGCTTCGCTCATGCGCCGCAATTCATCAGCGCATTCGTCGTATGAGCCGATCACCGGATACGTTCCCGTGCCGCTGATGAGGCGACGCTTGAGCGCCTCCACGTCCTTGTAACGTCCCTCGCGGCCCCGCATGCGAATGCGCGCGGCATGTTCAGCAGCCTCCCAGTCGCCATGCTCGTTCACGATGTAATCGTAGAACTCATCCGCCTCTTTGCTTGTCGGTCGGCAAATCGTGTGACCGCTGCCGAAGACCCCTGCGTTCCGGCCATATTCGTGAGAAACGGCCCGCACCTCTTGCACATTTTGCGAAAGCTGGTCGAGGTTGCCAAACGATGTGAAAAGGCAGTCGACATGCCGACCCGCAAAGCGTCGTCCCTCAACGGACGCGCCGGCGCTGATCAGGAGGGGAAATCCCCCACCCCACGGCTTTGGTTTGGAAAGCACGTCCTTCAATTGAAACCATTGGCCATCATGATCGAAGGGCGCCGTCTCGCTCCATACACGCTTGACGATTTCCACCCATTCTTCCGTGAAGCCGTAGCGCGTGTCGTGCGGGATGAGATCGACGCCGAACATATCAAATTCGCCATGGTTCCAGCCCGAAACGATGTTCAGCGCAAAGCGGCCCTTGCCGATGTGATCGGCCGTCACCATCTGCTTGGCTGAAAAGATCGGGTTGGCGAAGCGCACATGCAGCGTCGCGCTGACTGTTATGCGCTTGGTCGCAGCAAGCAGGCCCGCTGCCCACGTGATGGTTTCAAACGCCGAACCTTGCGTATCCGTAACGCCTTTGTAGCCATGCCAGCGCCCGATCGGCAGCAGAAAATCAAAGCCCGCGTCGTCAGCCATCCGCGCGGCAAGAGCATTGTTGTCCCACGTTGATTCCCAGCGTTCCGGCGCCGTGGTCATGCACATCCCGTTGGAGCAATTCATGCCAAACAGGCCGATGCGAAACTTGCTCGGCCCCAGCATGGGCGACACGGGGCGATCCATATTTTCCTCCGAAGATGCCTTGTTTTGTACAAATATAAGAGCGGGCGCAGCGCGATGTCGAATCTTCCAGGCTCTTTGCGGTTAGAAATCATTTGCTCTTGCCGGGCGATGCGAAAGGCGCATAAACTTCCAGCAAAATGCGAACGAACTCCAGAATACAAGCAAACTCCAGAATACAAGAAAACTCCCGGGAGGAGCCCTGATGAACAGTCGCCCTGCGAGATTCTGCGCGCTTGTCGTTGCCTTGACGGCGATATCAGCGATGCAAGCGCAAGCTGACCCCGTCGCAGAGTTCTACAAGGGCCGTAATGTTGATTTCATTGTAGGCGCTGCGGCGGGCGGCGGTTTCGATCAGACCGCGCGGCCCATGGCGCCATTCCTGTCGAAATACATTCCCGGCAATCCCAACGTGGTGATCCGCAACATGCCCGGCGGAGCAGGCGTCATCATGACGAATTATCTCGTCAGCGCTGCTGCGTCCGATGGATCGGTCTTCGGCATGGGCACCGGCAACATTCCCTATGAACCACGGTTAAACATGTTGTCCGCGGACGGCAAGAACCTGCGTTATGATCCGCAAAAACTTGCATGGATTGGCACGCCCGTGCGCGAACCTCAGGTGAGTTACGTCTGGCATGCGACGCCGGTAAAGACCTGGCAGGATTTGCGCACCCATAAAGTGCGCTTTGGCGCCACGGCTGCAAGCGGCGACAACGCAATCTTCCCCGCGATGGCCAACAAATTGCTCAACCTCAAGTCTGAAGTCATCACAGGCTACAGGGGCGTTGCTGAAATCTTGCTCGCAATGGAGCGTGGAGAGCTGGATGCCAACAACAGCGCCTACTCGACGCTGGGCGTTTCAAAGCCTGATTGGCGACGGGACAACAAGGTTCGCTACGTCATGCAATTTGGCGTTGAGCGTATCCCTGAATTGCAAGATGTGCCGACGCTTTATGAACTTGTTGACGATCCTGAAGACAAGAAGATGCTGCGTTTCTTCTTCTTGAAGTTTGAAATGCACCGTCCCATCTACGCGCCGCCGAACATTCCGCCAGCGCGCCTTGAAGCGCTGCGCGTCGCGTTTGATCGCACGATGAAAGACCCGGACTTTCTCAGTATCGCTGACAAGATGGGACTGCTGATACGCCCGCTGGATGGCGCAGGCGTCGCCAAGCTCGTGGACGAAATCATGACCACGCCGCAACCCATCGTTGACCGGCTGCGCCGCACACTCGAAGACTCCGGAATCAAATAGGGCGCAAGACAGCTGCTCACAGAATGGGGGGATTGCATGACGCGTTTTAGGAGCTTGCTGACGGTGGCTTTTGCACTGTGCGCGGCGCCCGCTGTAGCCGATGACATCGAACGGTTCTATCAGGGCAAGCGGATTCAGGTCATCGTTGGCTCGGGAGCAGGCGGGGGCTACGATACTTATGCGCGGCATGCGGCGCGGCATCTTGGACGCTTTATTCCCGGCGCGCCGGTGTTTGTCGTTCAGAACATGCCTGGCGCGGGCGGCGTTGTAGGCGCAAATTACGTCGCGAACGTCGCGCCTAAAGACGGCACGGTTATCGCGGCCACCCAGCGCGAAGTTCCGCTGATTCAATTGCTGGGACAGCAGGGTGCGCGCTTCAAGGCCAATGAACTGCAATGGATCGCAAGTCTGTCGTCGGAGCCAGGCGTTTGCGCCGTCGCCACACGCACGGGCGTCGCAACCTTTGAGGACATGTTGAAAAAGCCGCTGACCATAGGCGGCACGGGTCCAAACATCACCGAGTTTCACCCTGCGATGCTTAACAATCTCATGGGCGCGAAGTTCAAGCTCGTGAAGGGTTACACGACCACGCAGCAGCTCCACCTCGCCATCGAGCGCGGGGAGACTGATGCGATTTGCCAGTCCTGGGCGTCCTACAAGCCGCAGGCGGAGTCTCTCGTTAGGCAAAACCTCATCAGGCCAATCGTGCAGATGTCTTTGCGTCCTGAACCGGAGATGACGAAGCTGGGATTGCCGCTGCTGTTGGACCAGATCAAAGATAGTTCCGTGCCGGGCGGCTTCACCGCCGAGCAGGTGAAGGGCTATTTCACGCTGATCATCGCCACCGGCTTCGCAGGGAGGCCCTTCTTCGTGGCCCCCGAGACGCCGAAGGAGCGTGTGGCCGCGCTGCGCAACGCGTTCGCGAAAATGGTGGTTGATCCGGAGTTTATCGCTGAAGCCGAGAAGCAGAAGCGTGACATTGATTATGTATCGGGCGAAGAGCTTCAGCAGATCATGGCTGATCTCGTGAAAACTCCTGCGGAAATGCTTGGAAAGCTGGAAGGCTTGATGCAATACAAGTGAAATTCTCCGTAAAGCTGCGCCTGTGTATCTGCACTGAACAGGTGTTGCAGCCGACTTTGTATTCCCTTAACCCTGTCGCTTAACGCTCCATTACCGGGGCGCGGATAATTTTCGCCTATGCGACAGGCTATCATTCATCATCTTCCCCGCGTTGTGCGGTTCACACTCGCGGGCGCAGCCGCCTTGCTGCTGGCCGCCTGCGCGGGCGGCTCGTCGTTGCACCTGGACGACGGCACCGGTGAAGGCGCGCGTCCGGGTGCTGGCAACGAGCATTTCAACACGCTCCATCCCTCCCAGTTTCCGATCCACGGCATCGATGTTTCGCGCTGGCAGGGTTCCATTGATTGGCGAGCCGTGCGCGCATCGGGCGTGAAGTTCGCCTTCATCAAGGCGACTGAAGGCGGCGACCACCTGGATCCGCGCTTTCGTGAGAATTGGGAACAAGCCAGGGCGGCGGGCGTGCCGCGCGGCGCATACCATTTTGTCTGGTGGTGCCGACCGGGCCATGAGCAGGTAGAATGGTACAAGCGCAACGTGCCTTACGACAGGGATGCGCTGCCGCCGGTTCTCGATGTGGAGCATCAGCCAACCTCACGCACGTGTCGCAAGAAGCTGTCGCGCGAGGAAACGATCGCCAAGATGCGTCTGATGCTGCGCGAGATGGAGGCGCATTACCGCAAGAAGCCGGTCATTTACGTGACCGTCGATTTCTATGCGGACATAATGCACCCCAACGAGTTCAGCGAATATCCGACCTGGATTCGTTCGACGAAGTATGAGCCGAGCGTGCATTACCCTGGCCGTGCATGGACATTCTGGCAGTATCAGTCAGACGGACGCATCCCCGGCATGAAGGGTAATATCGACCGCAACGTCTTTTATGGCACGCGCGATCAATGGCGTGACTGGCTCGCCGGTCGTCACCAGCGCCCGGCCAATTGACGCGGTAAAGCTCCACCACGCGCCCCTCGCCACAGCTTGGCGTCGGGTCTAGGGTGCCGGCATCATGTTCTTCTATCTTTCCAAGATTTTGTGGCTCGTCGTCGCGCCAGCCAATTTTCTTCTGCTGCTGCTTCTGATCGGCGCAGCGCTGCTGTTCACGCGCTTCACGCGCGCCGGCAGGGGCTTTGTGCTCGCGTCCGCGCTTGGCTTTGTCGTACTGGGCGTCCTGCCCGTCGGCACGGTGATGATGCGCGTTCTCGAAGACCGGTTTCCCCAGCCTCCCGCCAACATGTCGGCGCCGACTGGAATCATCGTGCTCGGCGGCGCGGTGAATCAACAGGTCACGCGTTTTCGCGGCCTTATTGAATTGACCGACGGCGCCGATCGCATGACGGAAGGCGTGATGCTCGCGCGCCGGTTTCCTGATGCAAAGCTCGTCTTTACCGGCGGCTCTGCCGCGCTTCTGGGCTCGCCTCATCGCGAAGCGCAGGTCGCAGAACAGCTCTTTCTCAGGCTTGGAATTGCGCAAGAGCGGCTGGTGCTGGAGTCGGAATCCCGCAACACTTTTGAGAATGCAATGTTCACGCGCGAACTCTTGAAGCCGAAGCCTGGCGAGGTCTGGCTGCTGGTGACGTCCGCCTTTCACATGCCCCGCTCTGTCGGCATTTTCCGCAAGGCGGGCTTCAACGTCACGCCCTGTCCGGTGGATTATTCAACGCTCGGCGTCGCCTCCGAATACAGGACGCTCTTTCGCCATGTGATGGACGGCCTGAGACGTACAGAGACCGCTCTGCGTGAATACATCGGGCTCGCCGCATACTGGTGGACCGGCAAGATCGACGACCTATTCCCCGGACCCTGATCCATCCGCGCGCGGCAGCCCAAGCCGGTAAACGCCGCGAAAATCGTCCGGATCCGCTGGCTTGCCCTTGCGATAAATGACGAGCTTGCCCTGCCGCGACAGCCCGATGGACGCCGAGCGCACATGGGCCAGCCAGTTGCGCCAGCTGGGCTCATCCTCGCCGCGCGACTGCGAGAACGTCCGCGCCGCCTGAATCGGGTCAACAGTCTTTTGCGCCCCGGCCTCGGCGCAAAGTTCGAGGATGGTGTCTTCAAGGCTGCGCCGCCGCGCGTGCGCTTCCTTGTGGCTGGATTCCTTGGGCTCTTTGGACGCTTTGGGCTCTATGATCATGCGCGGGTCATGTCCCGTGCAGAGCGCTGCGTCAAGGCTTGTCAGCCTTGGGGCCCTCGGTCGGCGTCCAATCAATCGCGTCATGGGCGTCGGACGCATACTGCCGGGACCACATCACAACCATCACGAACGCGGTGGTCAACACCAGCGCCCACGGGCTCAAAAACCACCCCAGATAGGCAAGCGCGAAAAAGAACGCCCGCTGGCCCCGCGTGAAATGCCGCGCCGCCGCCACGCCCATGCGCCCCGCGCGACCTGCGATGAGCGCACGCTCCGCAGCCTCTGGCGAACTGGCCGCGGGCGTCGCGCCCACAAGCACGGCTGCATAATTGAACAGCCGATACGCCCACGCGAACTTGAAGAACGCGTAGCCGAAAATGAACAGCAGGCCGATCACCTTCACCTCCCACAGGGTGCGGGTGGCGGCGATGCCGAAGGGCAAGTCGGCGGCGATCTTCACCGCATCATCGCTGGCGCGCAGCAGCGTGGCGGACGCGCCAATGGCCAGCAGTGAGGTGGACGCGAAAAATGCTGTCCCGTTTTGCAGCGACGTCATGATGTTGGCGTCCACGATGCGATTGTCGCGGCGGCTCATCTCCGCCATCCAGCGCATGCGATATTCCGCCATGCTCACGTTCAAGCCGCTGCGCGACCCAAATTCGATGGCGGAATGGTAGCCGCCCCACGCGGCCACAAAGAACGCGAAAGCGAGCAGATCCGGCCAGGTGAAGCCGAAATTCGAGGTCAGGCCCAGCATGCTGCGCTCCTTTTTCACGAATCGTTCTGCACCGTAAGCAAGCACGGCGCCAGGCGAAAGACGCGCTTGACGCCGCGCCCGGCGCACGCTCGACTGAGCGGATGACAACAATCAAAAAAGGCTACAAGGCGCTGGTCGCCGAGGCGGAAGCGCAGATCGAAACCATCCCCGTGGAGGACGCCAAGGACATGCTGGGCGCGCCCGGCGTCGTCTTTGTCGATTTACGCGATCCGCGCGAGCTGGAGAAGGACGGGCGCATCCCCGGCGCCGTGCACTGCCCGCGCGGCATGCTTGAGTTCTGGATTGATCCGGAAAGCCCCTATGCGCGCCCCGTCTTTCAGCAGGAGGCGAAGTTCGTCTTCTTCTGCGGCGCAGGCTGGCGCTCTGCGCTGGCCACAAAGACTGCGCAGGAGATGGGCTTGTCGCGCGTCGCGCACATCGGCGGCGGCTTCGGCGCCTGGAGAGAGGCAGGCGGCGCCATTGAGGCGCCAAAACCCAAATAAGCGCAGCCTTGCTTTTGCACTGCGGCGCGGATCAAATCGCGCCGCTGCATACTGTGGCTTGTCACGATCTCGGAGTCTTCGATGCCGCTTCGGCTGGTTCTCGCCAACAAGGCGTATTCATCATGGTCGTTGCGGCCGTGGATTTTGCTTGGCGCGTTTCACATTCCGTTCGAGGAAGTGGTCTGCAACATCTACGATGAAGCGGGCCGCAAAAAGCTGCGCAAGCTTTCGCCCACCGCCAAGGCGCCCGTGTTGTTCGACGGCGAGATTCGTATTTGGGAATCGCTGGCGATTATCGAGTACGTCGCAGAGAAATATCCCGATCACGCGATCTGGCCCAAGCGCAAAGCGGCGCGCGCGCACGCCCGCGCGATCTCAAACGAAATGCACGCAGGCTTCATGCCGCTGCGTCAGCATTGCCCGACAAACTTTCGCCGCGAGCCGAAGTTTCGTGAGTTGACTCCCGAGGCGGCCGAGAGCGTGCGTCGCATCGAAATCATTTGGGCGGAAGCGCGCGAGATGTTCGGCTCGAAGAAGAAACCCTTCCTGTTCGGCGACTTCTGCGCCGCCGACGCCATGTTCGCCCCCGTCGTAAACAGGCTCCACATCTACGACGTTCCCGTCTCGCCACAGACGCGCGAATACATGGACGCCATCATGGCGCTGCCCGCCTACGCCGCTTGGTGCAAGGACGCCGCGAGGGAGAAATGGCGTGAGGCGAAGTATGATGATTTGTGATTTCACATCTGGGAGAGCGTTTTGAGCGTTCCAAACTTTCAGCAGTTGATGCTTCCGCTTCTTCGCAGTGCCGCAGACACAGGAGGTGAAACCTCCGTACCCGACCTGTCTGAGAAGATTGCGCTGCATTTGGGCCTGAGCGAAGACGACTTGGGAAGGGTTTTGCCAAGCGGAAAGCAAACCGTCTTTCGCAATCGGCTGAATTGGGCGAAGTCTTACATGGGCAAGGCAGGCCTGGTTGAAAGCACGCGCCGGGGTCATTTCTGTGTAACGGAACGTGGCCTTGAACTTCTGAAAACCAACCCGCAGACCATCGACGTGTCGGTTCTCGTCAAGTTTCCAGAGTTCGCAGCGTGGACGTCTGAAGAGCGCAAGTCCGAAGTCGCGGATGATCAGATCACCACAATTTCGGAGATTGATCCTGAAGAGCAAATGGCGGTCAGCTTCAGCAAGCTCACCAAGAGCCTATCCGCAGATTTAATTGAGCGAGTTCATAGTTTTTCTCCCAGCTTCTTTGAACAGCTGATCGTCGATCTTTTGCTCGCCATGGGCTACGGGGGCGGGCGTGCAGAGATGGGCCGTTCACTTGGAAAATCCGGGGACGGTGGCATCGACGGCGTTATCAAGGAAGACGAACTAGGCTTGGACGTTGTATATGTTCAAGCCAAGCGATACGCGGTGAGTAACGCTGTGCCAGTAAGGGAAGTCCGCGACTTTATTGGAAGTCTGGAGGGGCATCGGGCGAGCAAAGGCGTTTTCGTCACCACGTCTACGTTTCCAGCAAGCGCCCGTGAATTTGTTGAACGTGTTTCAAAGCGCGTGATCCTTATCGACGGCATAGAATTGGCGCGACTGATGATCAGGCACAATGTCGGCGTTCGCGTAAAAGACACTTATGAGATCAAGAAAATCGACGAAGACTACTTCAGTGAGTAAACTTTGGTGCCCCCATGACTGAACCAAAATTCGCGCTTGTCACAGGCGGCGGCACGGGCATCGGGCGTGCAGCCGCACTTGCGCTGGCGGGCGCCGGGTTTGATGTTGCTGTGACCGGCCGCAGGCTTGAACCGCTTGAAGAAACCGCTGACGCCATTCGCGCGCTGGGCCGTAACGCGCTCGCGATCTCATGCGATGTTGGCGATCCCGTTCAGGTCAACGATCTCTTTGCGCAAGTGCAGAGCGCGTTCGGTCGGCTCGATGTCTTGTTCAACAATGCAGGCATGGGCGGGCCGCCTGTGTTGCTGGAAGATCTGCCATTTGAGAGCTGGCGCGAGGTCGTGCGCGTCAACATCGACGGCATGTTTCTGTGCATGCAGGGCGCTTTCCGCATGATGAAGGCGCAATCGCCCCAAGGCGGGCGCATCATCAACAACGGCTCCATCGCCGCACACACGCCGCGCCCCAACAACGTCGCTTACACAACAACGAAACACGCCGTCACGGGCCTCACAAAGCAAGGCGCGCTGGACGGGCGCAAATACGACATCGCTGTGGGCCAGATCGACATCGGCAACGCCGAGAGCACGATGGCGAGCAAGATGAAAGCCGGCATCATGCAGCCCGACGGCTCCGTGCGGCCAGAGGCGACAATGCCGCTCGATCATGTCGGCAAGGCAATTGTCACTATGGCGACGCTGCCACTTGAGACGAACGTGCTGTTCATGACGATCAAGGCGACGAAGATGCCGTTTGAGGGCAGGGGGTGACGGGAGGGTGAGAACCCCTCATCCGTCTCTTGCTGCGCAAGAGCCACCTTTTCCCGCAAGGGGAGAAGGCAGCGCCCTTCCTGACCCTGACAACTTACTGTGGCAATGAGCCACAACGCTGATAGTTGGCTCCCTTCTCCCCTTGCGGGAGAAGGTGTCGCGCCGAAGGCGTGACGGATGAGGGGGCAACTAACTCCATCGCCATCCACCGCTTTCTCGCACCCGCCGCTTGCCGCCGCCCTTCGCACGCGCCAGAAATCGCCCATGACGCTTCATCTCGTGAAACTGTGCGTGGGCGCTGAGTCGATTGCCGACCACGAAGCCTGGATCCAGGAACGGCTCGCCGCCATGAAGGCGCGCGGGCAGACGCCCGAGCAGTTTCACACCACGCGTATGGTCCCCAAGCGGGTCGCGGAGCTGCTGGACGGCGGCTCGATCTATTGGGTCATCAAGGGACAGATCGCGTCGCGGCAGGAAATTCTCGATATTCGACCCTTCACCGATCTGGCGGGCGTCTCGCGCTGCAACCTTGTGCTCAAGCCCGAGGTATTCCCCGTTGCGCCGCGGCGGCTGCGCCCGTTTCAGGGCTGGCGCTATCTGCCCGCCCACGAAGCGCCGCCCGATCTGCGGGGCGGGCTGATCGAGGTCGCAGAGATGCCAGACGGCATGCGCAAGGAATTGCGCGATCTTGGCCTTCTTTGAGAGCGTGAGGCCCGGGAAGACTTGCGCTCGCGCGCGCAGCGCCGATCTATAGGGCAGGGTGTCGCCAGAGTGGGTGATCGCGTGAGCCATAATTCGGGAAAACCGCCGTCTTCGTTGCCCGCAGGTTCGGGCGGCGACAATCGCGCCGTTGATGCGTTTCTCGACAAGATCGCGCGCACGCCGGCCGTCGCGCCCGCCGGTTCGCGCGGGCGGATGGTTTTTGCGCTTGATGCGACCTTGAGCCGCCAGCCGACGTGGGATCTCGCGCTCTCCCTGCAAAGCCGCATGTTCGAAACCGCCGCCGCTTCGGGCGGGCTTGATGTGCAACTGGTTTATTTCCGGGGCCTTGGCGAATGCCGCGCATCGCGCTTTGTCACCAATGGCGGCGGTCTTGCAGCCCTGATGCAGAAAATCGATTGCCGGGGCGGCCACACGCAGATCGGCAAGGTGCTGAAGCATGTGCTGGGCGAGACCCAGGAAAAGAAGGTCGCCGCGCTGGTCTATGTGGGCGACGCCATGGAGGAGAACGCCGACGCCCTCGCCGTCACGGCGGGCGAACTGGGCCTGCGCGGCCTCAAGGCGTTCATGTTCCATGAGGGGCATGACCCCGTGGCGGGCGCGGCCTTTCGTGAAATTGCGCGGCTGACGGGGGGCGTCTACGCGTCGTTCGACGCGTCATCTCCCAAACGGTTGGCCGATCTGCTGGCGGCGGCGGCTGCTTATGCCGCAGGTGGACGTGTTGCCCTTGAGCGGCAGGGCGGCGATGCGGCGCGCCTGCTTTTGTCGCAAATGCGGTAACATGGCCGCGCCATGACGAATCTTCTCCTCGCCGCCGCGATCCTCTTCGGCGCCTACTATCTGATACGGATTTTCGCCCGCACCCCGCCGGGGCAGTTGGCGCGTTTGCTCAAACAGGTAGGCGGGGCGGCGACGCTTTTGTTCGCGGCTTTGATGTTCGTGCGCGGCCGGATCGATTTCGCGCTGGCGATTGGCGGTGTGGGTCTCTGGCTCATGGGCCTCGGCGCCCCGCCGGGTTGGCTGGATCAATTTCGCCCGGCGGGCACGCCGCGCCCCAGCGTTTCCAAAGTGCGATCCGGCGCCGTTCAGATGGAGCTGGACCACGATACCGGAGTGATGGACGGCGATGTGCTGACGGGGCCATTCGAAGGGCGCCGCCTGTCTGCGCTTGCGGACGGTGAATTGCTGGAGCTGTTGCGCGCTTGTCGGCAGAACGACCCGGAGGGCGCGCGTTTACTCGAAGCGTATCTCGACCGCCGGTCGCCCGGCTGGGGTGCGGCAGACGATGCCGACGCGGACAGCCGGAGCGCCGGGCGCGGGCGCCTTAGCTCCACGATGTCGGAGGATGAGGCCTATGAAGTCCTGGGACTTCCGAAGGATGCGACGGCGGAAGACATCACCCGCGCGCACCGGGGCTTGATGAAGAAATTCCATCCCGATCAAGGGGGGACGACGAGTCTCGCCGCCCGTGTGAATGAGGCCAAGGACATTCTCATGCGGCGCCATCGCTAACTCCTACGCGGCGTTACACTCACCAAAACTCAATTGCGGGTCGTGAAACAGGCGAACCCCGAACGCTTCAACGATTTGCACGCCGATTCGGCCTCATTTTCATCAAGACCCGCGAAGCGCGCCCGCCAAAGCGTGTCGCGGCCGCGCTGCACCTTCTCCGTGAAGGGCTGCGCGGAGGCGAGTGAGCGGGTCTGCGCCCGGGCGCGGGCCAGCAGTTCCTGCGCCTTGCCCTGATCATCCGTTGCGCCGATCTGGATCATTACGCCGGTGCGCATCGCCACGGGGCGGGCGGCGGCGGCGACAAGTTCCTGCCGCGCTGACGATTGAGCCGCAGCGGCGCTGGACAGCGCCACCATCGGGGTCGGCGCCTGATGGATCGATTCAGCGCGCGCCGCAATTTTTTGCCCGGGCGCCGACGGAATGGCGGCCGGGGGCGTCAGCTGGTTCGCGCCCGCGTGCTGGCCAGCCTGTGCGATGCCGCGCGCGCCACTCACCCAGCGCAAGGTTGACGGCGTTGCGGACGCGGTTACGGCCCGGCGGTCGCCCGAGATCGTGTTCGGCGTTGCTGAACGGATGGAGGCGGTGGTCGAAGTGTCACGCGCTGCGGTCACGACGGCGGGACGGGCGGATTCGACCGGCGCATATGAAGAGGCCAGCGCGACCGGACGCCCAGCGGGCTCCGGCGGCGCTTCAAGCGGAACGAGCAGCGCGGGCTGCGCGGCGGCTACGGCTTGCCTGGGCGCTGGCGCGGCGGTCGGGGGCGGGGCGACGCCGAAAGCGTCCGCGACGCGCTCGTTCACGGGCGCTTCGGCAATCATGGGGGCCGTGCGGCTCCGGCCACCCTGTTCAATGGTGGATTCCACCAGATTGGCCATGATGCCGTCGCGATGAGATGCGGTGCGGCCGCCCATTACAACGGCGACGACCCTGCGGCCATCGAGTTTGGCGGATGTCAGGACGTTGAAGCCCGAACTTCGAATGTAGCCGGTCTTGATGCCATCGACATATTCGAGGCGGCCAAGCAAACGGTTATGGTTGCGCATGACAACCGGGCCCATGCGATGCTCGGTTTTCGAGAAGTAAGCAAACTGTCGCGGAAAGCGCTCCTGAATCGCGCGGCCGAGAATCGTGAGGTCTCTGGCTGTTGTGACCTGTTCTTCGTTCGGCAGGCCCGACGCGTTTCTGAACACGGTACGGGTCATGCCGATGGACTGGGCCTTGCGCGTCATCATTCGCGCAAAGGTCGCCTCGTCACCGCCAACCGCTTCAGCCACCGCGACTGCGATGTCGTTGGCTGATTTTGTGACAAGCGAACCGATCGCATTCTCGACTGTTATGGTCGAACCCGCGCGCAGCCCCACTTTCGTGGGCGGCATCGAGGCCGCAAACGCGGAAATCGGGATCGGCGTATCCAGACGGAAGCGCCCGCGCTCCATCTGCTCGAACAGCAGATAAAGGGTCATCACCTTGGTGATGGACGCCGGATGGCGAAGGGCGTTTTCGTTCGTGCCATGCAGGACGCGCCCGGTGTTGGCGTCCACGACCATGGCTGCGTAAGGCGGCGTATAGCCGGGAGCCCGCTTCTTCTTGGGCCGCGCATCTGCTGCGGTAGTCGCCAGAGCCAGGCTGACCCCGGCGACGATTCCGACAAATCGGAAACGGGAATAGGCCACGCCGCACACAACCATACTGAAACCCTCGGACCGTCCGAGCTCCGCCACCGCAGAGCAAACCTGCATGCACGGTAGGCGAGGGGGGTTACGCCGGGGTTAACGAAGGATTGCCCGGGGGCTGGAAATTTCCTCGATAAAACAGTGAATCGGGGGGCTCCGAGACTAATTTGTGCGCTGCAGCAAAACGACCTTGACATTAATTGTGCAGCGCATATATCTCGGTGCGTGAAGCGGCGGCATTTTCCCGCCGAAAGGCTTCAGAAGGCCTGCGACTAACGGGGTTACTCATGTTCAAGAATTTTGAAGACATCCAGAAGTACAGCAAGGACCAGATCGAAGTCGCCACCGCTGCGTCGGCCACGATCACCAAGAGCGTTCAGGCAATTGCTGCTGAATCGACCGAGTTTTCCAAGTCGTCGCTCGAGACAGCTTCCGCCACGCTTGAGAAGCTGATCGCGTCGAAGTCCCTTGATGGCGCCATCCAGATTCAGACCGAGTACGCCAAGTCTGCTTACGAGGCGTTCGTCTCGCAGAGCAAGAAGATCGGCGAAATGTACGCTGGTCTCGCCAAGGAAATGATGAAGCCGCTCGAAGCCGCTGTCGCGACCGCGCAGGCGAAGTAAGCTGCGACGAAACCTCGCGGCTCTCTAGAACGCGGGAATATTGTCGGGCTTCAGAGCCATAAATGAACGAAACTTTCAACAGGGCCCGGCTTTTGCCGGGCCCTTTCTTATTTGTTTCATCAACATCTGCAGTCGAACACGCGGTTTCGCAAAACTGCGTCTGGCGGTAACGCCTTCGCCTCCCTAGATTATGTTTGTCGGGAACTGGATCTTCTTGCGTGTCCATGCGGTCGGTCTAGGATCATGGTGTTGCCCGGCGATCGGACGGAGGCTTCTCTGGTGAAGTTCGCAAAGCATGCTGGTTCTTTCGGCGTTGACCACAGCGCTCGTTCGCGCGGCATGAGCGATGTCTCGAGGGTCGTTACATCTGGTGACAGCGCTCCTCGCGCGGTGCGCGATCCTCAACGCGGCAATACGGACGGCGGCCGTGGCGGTGGACCCGGCGCCGCTGTCATCACGCGCACGCGCACGCAGACCAAAAAACCGAGCATGTACCGCGTGCTGATCCTGAACGACGATTACACTCCCATGGAGTTCGTCGTGACGGTGCTGCGGCGCTATTTCAACAAGACGCCGGATGAAGCCACCAACATCATGTTGCATGTGCACAATCACGGCGTTGGCGAATGCGGCGTCTACACCTACGAGGTCGCTGAAACCAAAGTGACGCAAGTCATGGATTTTGCGCGCAAGCATCAACATCCGCTTCAGTGCATCATGGAAAAGAAATAACAGGAGAGCTCCCTTATGCCGACCTTCTCACGAAATCTGGAACAGTCGCTGCACCGGGCGCTCGCCACCGCCAATGAACGCAGGCACGAATACGCAACGCTCGAGCACTTGCTGCTGTCACTTCTCGATGATGGCGACGCAGCGGCAGTGCTGCGCGCATGTTCTGTGGATCTTGATTCGCTGAAAAAGAGCCTGCTTGACTACATCGAGAATGAGCTTGCGAATCTCGCCACCAATTCCCGCCATGACGAAGCAAAGCCGACAGCAGGCTTCCAGCGTGTCATCCAGCGCGCGGTCATTCACGTTCAATCATCCGGCCGCGAGGAAGTGACCGGCGCGAACGTGCTCGTCGCGATTTTTGCTGAGCGCGAGAGCCACGCCGCTTACTTCCTGCAGGAGCAGGACATGACGCGCTATGACGCCGTCAATTACATCAGCCATGGCATCGCCAAGCGCCCCGGCGCGTCGGACTCGACCCGCGCGCCGCGTGGCGCCGAGGAAGATCAGGAGCGCAACGACCAGCGCGAGCGCCAGGAAGGGCCGGACGGCAAGAAGAAGGAAGGCGCGCTCGAGGCGTATTGCGTCAATCTGAACAAGAAGGCGCGCGATGGCCGTATCGATCCGCTGATCGGCCGCGAAGCCGAGGTGCAGCGCACGATCCAGGTTCTCTGCCGTCGGCAGAAGAACAATCCTCTGCTCGTCGGCGACCCCGGCGTCGGCAAGACGGCGATCGCGGAAGGCCTTGCGCGCAAGATCATCAAGGGCGAAGTCCCTGAAGTGCTCGCGAAGGCGACCGTCTTCGCGCTCGACATGGGCACGTTGCTCGCGGGCACGCGCTATCGCGGCGATTTCGAAGAACGCCTCAAGCAGGTGATGAAGGAAGTCGAGCAGCACAAGAACGCGATTCTGTTCATTGATGAAATCCACACCGTGATTGGCGCGGGCGCCACATCTGGCGGCGCGATGGATGCTTCGAACCTGCTGAAGCCAGCATTGTCGGGCGGAACAATCCGTTGCATCGGATCGACAACCTACAAAGAATTCCGCAACCATTTCGAAAAGGACCGAGCGCTTCTCCGCCGCTTCCAGAAGATCGACGTCAACGAGCCAAGTACTGAGGATACGATCAAGATACTCGCTGGCCTGCGCTCGGCATTTGAAGAGCATCAC
>JANPPJ010000141.1:0-2207 GCA_031428455.1 Hyphomicrobiales bacterium
CCGCCCATGGAAACGCCGTAGAGGCCGCCCACCAGTTGGTCATCCAGCCAGCACTCCACACTGTGGGCGTGTCCGTGTCGGTGAAGCTCAAGATAGAGCGCTTCGATCGGCCGATTGATCCAGGTCTCGGTTCGTCCCGGCCCTGACGCGGCGCAGGCCAAGACCACATCGTGAAACGCCGTATCGACCCGCACCTCGAAGGGCTCTGCCCGCACCGTGCGCGCCATGCGCCGGGATAGGTGAAACCCGGCCAGGGGAATGACCCCACGCCGCTCCGGATCGATCAGGAAGACCTGGGCGTCCTCCCGCGCGTCGGCCATGGGGAAGACGCCCCGCGCGTAGCAGTCTAGAAGGTCGCGGACGTCAAACGCCGACATGGCCGTGGTGTCGCCGATCAATCCTGCCGCGAGCCCGCCTACCCGGCGTTGGCCGCCATCCAGCGTTCCAGCCAGTGGATATCATAGGCACCCTTCAGGATGTCGGGCTGCTGGAGGAGTTCCTGGAACAGGGCAATGTTGGTGTCGATGCCGCCGACCACGATCTCGCCCAGGCACCGGTTCAGGCGCGCGATGCACTCATCCCTGTCTCGACCATGCACAATCAGCTTGCCGATCAGGCTGTCGTAGTACGGCGGGATCGAATAGCCGGCGTAGAGGGCGCTATCCATCCGCACGCCGAGGCCGCCGGGCGCATGATAGTCGGTGACCAGTCCGGGTGACGGGGCGAACGTCTTGGGGTTTTCGGCGTTGATCCGGCACTCGATGGCGTGGCCTTCGAACACGATATCGGACTGCTTGAACGACAGCGGCAGGCCGGCGGCGATGCGGATCTGTTCGCGGACCAGGTCGATGCCAGTAATTGCCTCGGTGACCGGGTGTTCCACCTGCAGGCGGGTGTTCATCTCGATGAAGAAGAACTCTCCGTTTTCGTACAGGAACTCGATGGTGCCGACGCCCAGATAGCCAATGGCCTTGATCGCATCGACCACCACCTTGCCGATCTTCGCGCGGCCGGCGGCGTCGAGGGCGGGTGAGGGGGCCTCCTCCAGCACCTTCTGGTGGCGGCGCTGCAAGGAACAGTCGCGTTCACCAAGGTGGCAGACGTTGCCGAAGCTGTCGGCGATGACCTGGATTTCGATGTGCCGGGGTTTTTGGAGGTAGCGCTCCATATAGACGGTGTCGTCGCCGAAGGCCGCGCGGGCCTCGGAACGGGCGGTGGAGACGGCTTCGGAGAGGTCCTCGCGCGTGGCCGCGACCTTCATGCCGCGTCCGCCGCCGCCCGACGCGGCCTTGATCAGGACCGGGAAGCCGATCTTGTCGGCGGCCTCGAAAGCCTCCTCCTCGGAGGTGATGCCGCCATCGGAGCCGGGCACCACGGGGATGCCGGCGTCTTTCACCGCCTGTTTGGCGCTGATCTTGTCGCCCATCAGGCGGATGTGCTCGGGGCGCGGACCGATGAAGGTGTAGCCGTGGGCGTTCACAATCTCTGCGAAGCGTGCGTTTTCGCTCAAGAAACCGTAGCCGGGGTGAATCGCCTGAGCCCCGGTGATCTCCGCCGCGGCGATGATCGAGGGCACGTTCAGATAGCTCTTGGCCGCAGCGGCAGGGCCGATGCAGACGCTCTCGTCGGCCAGGCGCACCCACATGGCGCCGGCGTCGGGCTCGGAATGGACCGCCACGGTGGCGATGCCCATTTCCTTGCACGCGCGGTGAATGCGCAGGGCGATCTCGCCCCGGTTGGCGATCAGGATTTTGTCGAACACGGCGGCGCCTATTCGATGACGACGAGCGGCTCGCCGAATTCGACCGCCTGCCCGTCGTCGATCAGGATCTGCAGCACCTTGCCGGCCTTCGGTGCCGGGATCGGGTTCATGGTCTTCATGGCTTCGATGATCAGCAGGGTCTGACCCTCAGTCACGCTGTCGCCGACCTTGATGAAACGGGGCGATTCGGGCTGCGGCTGCAGAAAGATGGTGCCCACCATCGGCGACTTGACCACTTCGCCGGCATGGACCGGAGCGGCGGGGGCGGCAGGGGCCGGCGCTGCGGCTTCCGCAGTGGCCGGGGCGGCGGCGTAGCTTACGGCCGGCGCAGCGTGCGACATCGTCACGGCGGTGCGGGCGACGCGAATCCGTAGCTCGCCCTGCTGGACCTCGATCTCGGTCAGGCCCGTGTCTTTCAGAATCCCGGCCAGACGACGCACCAGGC
>JANPPJ010000142.1:0-5187 GCA_031428455.1 Hyphomicrobiales bacterium
GTGGATGGTCGGCCTTCGCAGACCATGACGCGTGAATACTTCACCGCATCATTGAGGCCGTCATGGTCGGCGAAGGCAGACCATCCACGACATGCAACAAGCGCAATCGCCTCCGCCCTAAACTTCAACTAGACTGCACCCATGCAGGGTGGCTGGGTTTACATCGTTACCAACAGGGAGAACGGCACGCTATACATCGGCGTGACCAACGATCTTGCCCGGCGCATTGGGGAACACAAGCAGGCAATCCTGCGAGGCTTCACAAAAACATATGGGCTGAACCGCCTCGTCTGGTACGAACGTCACGAAGACATTCGTGACGCCATCCATCGCGAAAAGACTTTGAAGACATGGCTGCGCGCCTGGAAGGTTCGCTTGATCTTCGAACTAAACCCGCAGTGGCGCGATCTCTACGAAGATTTGAACATATGAGGAGGCCGCCTGCGTGGATGGTTGGCCTTCCGCGGCCTGTCGTGGATGGTCTGCCTTCGCAGACCATGACGCGCGGGCGCCTCACCGCATCATTGAGGCCGTCATGGTCGGCGAAGGCCAACGGCGGCGAGCGGTTCCCGCAGCATTAAAATGCGTCATGGTCGGCGAAGGCCGACCATCCACGCCGGGCGACAGGCGCAATCGCCCGCCGTCTTCACTTCACCCCGGCTTCTTGCCGTTCAGCACGTCGTACACGTTGCACGCGATGCCGGTGGCTTCATAGCCGTCCTGCCCGGTCGCCTGTGCGATGGCGAACATCTGCTGGGCGAGGCCGACGAAGGGCATGGGCACTTCCATGTCGCGCGCCATGTCGAGGCCGAAGCCCACGTCCTTGGGCATCCAGGACTTGCGCGGCTTGTACTTGCGGCTGACCACCACTTCCATGATGCGGCGGGTTGCAACCGAATCCTGCTGCGAATTGACGAGGATGGTCTGGAACGTGGCGTCGTCGAGGCCGCCCTTCTTGAGCCATGAGCCTATTTCAACCAGCGCCATGTGCTGCACGGCGGCGAGCATCGCCATGGCGTTCTTGACCATCTTCGCGTTGCCAAGTTCGCCCACGTAGAGAACCGACTTGGCCATCGGCTTGAAGATGTCCTGATAGGCGTCGAAAAGCTCCTTGGAGCCCGACACCCAGATCGCCAGCTGCCCCGCTGCTGCGACTTCCTCAACGCCGCCGGCCGATGCATCGACCACCGTCCAGCCTGTCTTGGCGAGTTCATCGCTGGCGGCGACGATGGTCGCCTTGTCGATGCTGCTGAAATCGATCCACACTTTTGCGCCCCTGGTCGCCTCGGCAAGGCCGCCTGCCCCTGTTGCGACAGCGATCACCGCGCCGTTGTAGGGCAGCATGGAGAGCACGATGTCGCTCGCCTCGGCCACCGCCTTGGGCGAATCGACAAACGTCGCGCCCGCCGCCTCAAGCGCCTTGGCCTGCGCGCGGTTGAGATCGGTCACAACCAGCTTGTATCCGGCCTTGACGAGGTTGGCGGCCATCCCGCTGCCCATGCCGCCGGTGCCGATAAAACCAAGGGTCTTCATGCTTTTCTCCCGTTGAATGAATAATGCGCGCCGCACGCCGGACAAAGCCCGCGCCCGTATGGCCGTTTCATCAGCTTTGGCGGGCGCGCTGGCAAGATGTTCGTCAGCGGCGCACCCGGCGGCGCCGCCCGTGCGGGGTTGGCGCCGCCCTTGGACTGGCCGCTTATTCGCGCGGATAAACCGCCCGAATCCGGTCAAGAAGCTGGGGGCTCATGTTGGCAAAGTCGACGACCAGTTTCTGCAGGTCCTCGCCCTTCATGGGGCCCATATCCATCTTCATGCGCTTGAGGTCTCCGGTAAATCCGGGATCGGCCATGGTTGCGTCAAAAGCCCGGCGCAACGCCGTGACCCGATCGGCAGGCGCGCCCGGCGTCGTGAAGAATGACGTCCCGATCTCGCTGGCGGACATGATGGCGGTCAGCACTTCACGCGCCTCGTCATTAGGCGCGCTTTCGATGGCGGTGGGGACGTTCGGCAAATCGGGCAGTCTCGTCAGGCCGAACTGAACCAGAATGTTGATGCTGCCGTCCTGAAGCCAGGAGGGCTTGGCCGCGCGCACGGCCTCGAATGCGGTGGAGTGCCCCTCGACCTCGCCGCGCTCCACCGCGAGCATGGCCTCGTTCGATCCGCGATAGCCCATCACCAGTTTGAATTTCGTGCCCAGCACATTGTTGAGCACCAGCGGATACACGGAGGCTGTCGAGCCCGCGCCCGTGCCGCTCAGCGTCGTCTCGCGCTGACGCGCCTGCTCCAGTGTTTTGACGGGCGAGGTCTTCCACGTGAATCCAATGTTGATGAGCGGACCGATGCGCCCGACCCAGTTCAACTCGGCCGTCTTGAAGCGCACGCCCGGATTGCCGAGCTTTTCGTCCAGCGCCATGGTCGGCGCGCCCAGCGCGATAGATGTCCCGTCTTTCGCCGCAGCGGCGAACATGTGGTTGACCGCAAGGAAGCTGCCCGCGCCCGGCATGTTGCGGGCGATCACGGTGGGATTTCCGGGAATATGCTTGCCCAGATGCTGGGCCAGCATTCGCGAATAGGTGTCATTGCTGCCGCCCGGGGCATAGCCAATAATGATCTCGAAGTTTTTGCCCTTGTAAAATTCCGCCGGCGTCTGCGCGCACGCAACGCCGCCAAAAGCCGTGGCTCCCGCCAAGCCAAAAATCACCGCGCGAATGCCCATGCTTCCCCTCCTGTTCCTGGTTCATGCAGGGACCGCGTTCTCTGACGCGGATCAACCCGATGGCCAAACCTTATCACTGGAATGCCTTCTCGCAATCATGCAGGGGGCGGGAACCGCAAGGCGAGTTGCAAGAAGTCCACGCGCCCCGCTTGACCTGACGGCCGCAGCCCTTACACCACCCTCGTGACCAGTTTTCTTCTCGCCCATATCTCGGACGCGCACATCGGCCCGCTGCCGAAGCCGCTGCGCCGTGAGCTACTCAACAAGCGGTTCACCGGATACGTGAACTGGATTCGGCGCGCCAGTATCCACGACATGAAAGTGCTCGGCTCGATCGTCGCCGACGCCTGCGCCCAGGCGCCCGACCACATCGCCATGACGGGCGACATCATGAACATCGGGCTGCCGGCCGAGTTCCCGTTCGCCAAGGCCTGGTTGCAGACGCTGGGAGAGCCTCGCAACGTCAGCTTCACGCCAGGCAACCATGACGCCTACGTCCGCGGCTCGTTGCCTTTCATCACCGAGACGTTCGCGCCCTGGTGCTCAAGCGACACCGAAAGCCACACGGCTTTTCCCTTTTTCCGCGTGCGCGGCGATGTCGCGCTGATTGGCCTGTCCTCCGGGATACCCACCCTGCCGCTGCTGGCCTCCGGTCGTTTGGGACAGACGCAGCGGGACGCGCTGGCCAAGCTGCTCGACGATACGGGCCGACGCGGCCTGATGCGCGTGGTGATGATCCATCACCCGCCGACGCAGGGCGGGGCGAAAATCGGGCGCGGCCTGACCGATGCGCGGGAGTTCGAGCAACTCATTGTGCGCCACGGCGCCGAGTTGGTGATTCACGGCCACAATCACCGGTTACAGATCCGCCACATCGAAGGCGGCGGGCGGCGCGTGCCGGTTGTCGGGGTGGCGTCAGCGTCCGCCGTGCCGGGCACGCCGCTGCACCGCGCGGCCTATCATCTCTATCGCTTCGAGAAGGCGGGCAATGGCTGGAAGATCGAAGCGCGCATGCGCGGCACGTCCGCTGGCGGCGAACATGTTTCCGACCTTGGCCCGGTAGAACTCTGAAGCCTCAGCGCAGCTGCGCATAGTGCGAGACCCACAGGTTTTCGCCAAAGCGCCATGCGAGATAGACCGCCCCGATCAGCAGAATAAAGAGCACGATCGCGCCCAGAAGCTCGATGGTGAACAGCAGTGCGCTTTGCGCCATCCGCAGCCAGCGACCCTTGGTGGCCAGCGCGGGGGCAATTGCCGCTTGCGCGGCGGGCGTCGCGACAAGATTGGTCGCACCGCGAACCGTATCCGGCGCTGGAGCTTTTGCGCCCTGTGAATACGCATGTGCGCCGGTGATGTCTGCCGCCAGCGCCGCTTCGCGCTCCACCAGACGCCGCGCGATGTAATCGGTCATGGCCTCGACGATGGGCTCGATCTTGTCGCCCTCGGCCAGCGTCACGCGACCGTGCCGCGTGTCCTGCACAAAGCGATAGGTGCGTTTGTCATGCGCCATTTCGACGAAGGCGATCATGTCCACGAACAGGCGCGGCCGCTCGCCCGGCGCGATCCCACAGTCGAACAGATCAACGGTGGCAGGAACCTGCGCGAGGATCGGCTTGAAGGCCTCGTGCAGCAATTCAAGGCGAGCGACTTCCGCGCGGCGCAAATCGCTGACCACGTCCGAGCGCTCGGCCTGTTCGACGCGCGCCTTGCGCACGGCGGATTTGAGGCTGGGCGGAATGCTGCGTGCGTCAGGTTCGTCCACAAGATGTCCGTATCTGCTCGTACATTAACGCAGCGTGAACTATATCGTTTGCGCATTCTGCCGCCACACGAACCCGTAATTATGGTGAGCGCTTATGGCTAACGCGGCAATGTGGCGCTTCTGGAATAATCGCGGCATCACTTTACCCTTATATTTCAATAGGTTGTAATTCTACATTGATATTGTCAATGTTTTTGTCAATATTAACGGATGAAGATCACTCGACTTGCCCCTGACGAAACCGGTAAGCCGCGCATCAGCGTGTTTGCACGAGGACACTCATTCTACGCGCGGTATCGGATCCAGAATAAGAGGATAAGCGGCGGCAAGCTTTACATCACAGAGACATTGAAGACCGCGAATGAAACAGAAGCGCATCAACGAGCGTATGAACGTCTCTTAGAAATTCGCCTCTCCGAAAAGAAGGGGCAGTCATTATCGCGAAACACAACTGCTGACGCCATTGACGAATTCGTAATCGAATATGAAGACGCACTACGTAGAGGCATGGCAGGCTTCAGTGCAAATGTCCTTCGGCAATACAGAAAAACCGTATGTCGGTATTGGAAGGACTTCATTGGAAGCAAGCCCCTAGTGGATCAAATCTGACATTTGAATCCTTTGGAGGATTCCCGCTGGGCTTGTTGTGTGCGAGTCTGGCGCATGCGCACTGGAATTTCCATCACCGTTTCCCCCGCTGATCGCAAGC
>JANPPJ010000143.1:0-10238 GCA_031428455.1 Hyphomicrobiales bacterium
TGCGTTATTTTTTCAATGCGCCGTTTCGCGGATCGCTTGAAGTGACCGAGTTTTCGATGGCGATCATCGTATTCCTTGGGGTCGCCTATTGCGGCTGGGTTGGCGGACATATCGGCGTTGATCTTTTCGAAAAACTTCTTGAGAAGCCGGCGCTGCGTTTCGTGCCCGTCCTGGTGAACCTGACTGGCGCCGCGCTGTTTGCGCTCATTGCGTGGCAGATGGTGACGGAGACGCTCCACGCCTGGACGCAAATCAGCAACATGCTACGCATGCCCCATTGGCCGTTTCGTCTGGTGGTGGCATTCGGCTCCGCGATTTACGCCATCGTGCTGGTCATCCAAGCGATCCGCGCCGCGCGCGGCGTCCATCTCAAGACGTCTGAGGTCTGACCGATGTCACCTGAATGGATTGGCGCTCTTGGCATCGCTGCGATGCTTTTCCTTCTCACCCTGCGCATGCCGATTGGCATCGCGATGTTGCTGGTCGGCAGCGTCGGGTTTGCGATTCTCAACGGGCCGAAGCAGGCCCTGATGGCGCTGGGCACATATCCGTATTCCTATGCGGCCTATTACGATCTGGCGGTCATTCCGCTGTTCGTGCTGATGGGCAACCTCGCAGCGGCGTCAGGCATGGGGCGCTCTCTGTTTGCAGCGGCCTACGCATGGGTCGGCCACTGGCGCGGCGGGCTTGCGTCGGCGACCATCGTCTCCTGCGCAGGGTTTGCGGCGGTGTCGGGGTCGAGCGTCGCGTCGGCGGTGACCATGGGCAAGGTCTGCCTGCCTGAAATGAAGCGCTACAAGTACGATGATGGCCTTGCGACCGGCACAGTGGCCGCTGGCGGCACGCTCGGCATTCTCATCCCGCCCAGCACGGCTTTCATCGTTTACGCGATCCTCACCGAGCAATCGATTGGCCGCTTGCTTCTGGCGGGCTTCTTTCCCGGCCTTTTGTTGACGACGCTTTTTGTCATCACCATCGCTATCGTGACGCATTACCGCCCGGAGCTTGGGCCCGCCGGGCCTCGCGCGACCATGGCGGAGCGCATGACGACGCTGGGACGCGCCGGACCTATGATGTTTGTCGTGGTTTCGACCATCGGCGGCATCTATCTGGGCATCTTTACGCCTGCCGAGGCGGCTGCCGTCGGCGCTTTCATGGCGCTCATCTATGCTTGGTGGAATGGCACATTGACGTTGCGCACGCTCGAGACGGTGCTCCTCGATACGGTCAAGACGACCGCCATGGTCTTCCTTATCCTGATCGGGGCGCTGGTGTTCGGACCCTTCCTGGCGCTGAGCCAATTGCCCATGCGCGTGGCCGATCTCCTCTCCGGCCTCGACCTGAACGCCTACGTGATCCTCGCGATCATCATGTTTATCTATGTCATCCTGGGCATGTTCCTCGAAGGCTTTTCGATGCTGGTGCTTACCCTCCCGATCGTGATCCCGATCGTGAGCGCTCTGGGCTTCGACCTGATCTGGTTTGGCGTGCTGATGGTCATCGTGCTCGAGCTGGGCCTCATAAGTCCGCCAGTGGGCATCAACGTCTTTGTCGTGAAAGGACTGGTGCCGGACGTTTCGCTCAGCACCGTGTTCCGTGGAATATTGCCATTCGCGGCGGCGATGATCGTTTGCATCGTCCTTCTGACCATCTTCCCGCAGATTGCGCTTTATCTGCCAAACTCGATGATAAAATAGACCACGGGCGGCGCGGAGCAGGGCCATTTTTCCCTCGCATCCCGCGCCGCCCGTGTTATAGAGCCGCACCCGGCGGCGAAGCAGTCGGGGCGCAGCGCGCGATGGCGGGTTCTCCGCCTTGGGCGCGGGCGTGGCGGAACTGGTAGACGCACTGGATTTAGGTTCCAGCGCCGAAAGGCATGGGGGTTCGAGTCCCTCCGCCCGCACCATGCTCCGAGGCTCGCCGCATCCCGAACGTACAGCCAGTGAGCGGGCCCGGCCCGCTTTGGACGCAGGATTTTTAAGAAGGCAAAGCAAGATGCAGGTCACCGAAACCCTCTCCGAAGGCCTCAAGCGCGCCTACAAGGTCGTGCTTCCCATGCAAGATCTGGCCAAGCGCCTCGAGGGTGAACTCGAGAGCATGAAGGACAAGGTCAAGATCAACGGCTTCCGTCCTGGCAAGGTGCCGATGGAGCACATGCGCAAGCTGTACGGCAAGCAGGTGATGGGCGACGTGCTGCAGAACGCCGTCAACGAGGCGAATCGCAAGATCGTCGAAGACAACGGCCTGCGTCTCGCCAATGAGCCGAAGATCGACATCGATGGTGGCGACGAAGGCGTGAAGAAGGCCATTGAAGTTGCGGGCGACCTCGCCTTCACCGTAAACATCGAAGTGCTGCCGAAGTTCGACATCGGCACGTTCGACGACATCGCTCTCGAGCGACCCGTCGTCGCCGTTCCTGACGAAGACGTTGCGCAGGCGCTGGACCGCATGGCTTCCCAGTCGCGCCCCTTCAACGCCAAGGAAGGCGCGTCCGCCTCCGGCGACAAGCTGACCATCGACTTTGTGGGCAAGATCGACGGCGTCGAGTTTGAAGGCGGCAAGGGCGAGGGCATCGACCTCGTTCTGGGCTCCGGCCAGTTCATTCCCGGCTTTGAAGACCAGCTGACCGGCGCTTCCGCCGGCGACGCGCGCGTCGTGAACGTGAGCTTCCCCGAGAATTATCAGGCCGCCAACCTCGCCGGCAAGGCTGCGTCCTTTGACGTGACCGTGCAGGGCGTCGCCGCTCCCGGCGATCTCGTGATCGACGACGAGTTCGCCAAGGGCTACGGCATGGAGAGCCTCGACAAGCTCAAGGACGCCGTTCGCTCCACCATGCAGCGCGAACTTGATTCCGTGTCGCGCGCCAAATTGAAGCGCTCGCTGCTCGACGCGCTCGACAAGCGCTACTCGTTCGAATTGCCGCCGACGCTCGTCGAGCAGGAGTTCAACTCGATCTGGGAGCGTGTCCAGCAGGAGCAGCAGCAGTCCGGCAAGACCTTCGCTGACGAGAACACGACGGAAGAGGCTGCTCGCACCGAATATCGCCGCATCGCCGAGCGCCGCGTGCGCCTTGGCCTCCTGATGGCCGAAGTCGGCGAGCAGGAGAAGGTGTCGGTCTCCGACGACGAATTGTCGGCCGCCATCGTCGAACAGGCGCGCCAGTATCCGGGTCAGGAAAAGGCCGTGTGGGACTTCTACCAGAAGAACCAGCAGGCTGTGGCCCAGATCCGCGCGCCGCTTTACGAGGAGAAGGTCGTGGACGTGATCGTCGCGAAGGCGAAGGTCACCGACAAGACCGTCTCCAAGGAAGAGCTGATGAAGGAAGACGAAGATGAGGCCTCCAAGGTCTGATCTCACTCCTGATCTGAGCCCTGATTCGTTCATGGTCGGCTAAGTATCTGAGAAGTCGCTGAACGCGGCGCCCATTGCGCGCCGCGTTTTGCTGACTATGTTGTTCTTGCCGCCACCAGGTGCGGCCCAGAGACAGAGCCCGATGCGCGATCCAGTTGATGTTTATAACTCGTTTATCATTCCGAGCGTCGAGGAAGTCACCTCGCGTGGCTCCTACCGCTACGACATCTTCTCCAGGTTGTTGAAAGAGCGCATCATTTTCCTCGCCGGCCCGGTTGAGGACCAGATGGCGACACTCGTTGTCGCGCAGCTTCTTTTCCTTGAAGCGGACAATCCCAAGAAGGAAATTTACCTCTACATCAACTCGCCCGGCGGCGTCGTGACCTCTGGCCTGTCGATTTATGACACCATGCAGTTCATCCGCCCGAAGGTCTCGACCTTGTGCATCGGCCAGGCTGCCTCCATGGGCTCGCTGCTGCTGTGCGGCGGCGAAAAGGACATGCGCTTCTGCCTGACCAATTCCCGCGTCATGGTTCACCAGCCCTCCGGCGGGTTCCAGGGCCAGGCCTCCGACATCGCGCGCCACGCCGAGGACATCCTCAAGATCAAGCGCCGGCTGAACGAGATTTACGTGAAGCACACCGGCCGCGACTACGACACCATCGAGCGGACGCTTGATCGCGATCATTTTATGACCGCGGATGAAGCTAAAGCGTTCGGAATCGTCGATCAGGTGATCGAAAAGCGCCCCGAAGAGCTGATCGAGGCGCGCTAAGGTCCGCCGTTCAGCCACTCCTGACCAATTGACGCAAGCGACGATCGTCGCTTGCGGTTAATATCTAACACGCTGAAAATACTGGGTTTAACGCGCTGCTTGGTGTGGCGGCGACCATATTCGGCGTTTCCGTCCAGTGCAGTTTGGCCTAAGTGCTTGATCCGCATCGAATCCCGTGATTGCATCGCATCACGTTGAGCGGAAATAGGCGTGCGCTGTGGCGTCCGGTCTACTGTTTCTTAAAGCCGCCGCCTATATTCTAGAAAATGGCCGTTTTCTCAGGGTCTCTGAGGGGCGGTTTGCACGGAGAACAAAATGAGCAAGGTCAGCGGAAGCGACTCGAAGAACACGCTCTACTGCTCGTTCTGCGGGAAGAGCCAGCACGAGGTTCGCAAGCTGATTGCGGGTCCGACTGTGTTCATCTGCGACGAGTGCGTCGAGCTTTGCATGGACATTATCCGCGAGGAGAACAAAACCTCGCTGGTCAAGAGCCGTGACGGCATCCCCACGCCGCGTGAAATCTGTAAGGTGCTCGACGATTACGTCATCGGGCAGATGCAGGCCAAGCGCGTGCTGTCTGTGGCGGTGCACAACCACTACAAGCGCCTTGGCCATCAGGCCAAGCACAACGACGTCGAGTTGGCGAAGTCCAACATTCTTTTGATCGGCCCCACGGGCTCGGGCAAGACGCTGCTTGCACAGACGCTTGCGCGCATCCTCGACGTGCCTTTCACCATGGCTGACGCCACGACGCTGACCGAAGCCGGCTATGTCGGCGAGGACGTCGAGAACATCATCCTGAAGCTGCTGCAGGCGTCCGACTACAATGTCGAGCGTGCGCAGCGCGGCATCGTGTACATCGACGAAATCGACAAGATTTCGCGCAAGTCCGATAACCCGTCGATCACGCGCGACGTGTCGGGCGAAGGCGTGCAGCAGGCGCTTCTGAAGATCATGGAAGGCACGGTTGCCTCCGTGCCGCCGCAGGGTGGCCGCAAGCATCCGCAGCAGGAATTCCTGCAGGTCGACACGACGAACATCCTGTTCATCTGCGGCGGAGCCTTCTCCGGCCTCGAGAAGATCATCTCGGGTCGCGGCAAGGGCGCATCCATCGGCTTTAGCGCGAAAGTGCAGGGGCCTGATGATCGGCGCACGGGCGAGATCTTCCGTCAGGTCGAGCCCGAGGATTTGCTGAAGTTCGGTCTCATCCCGGAATTCGTTGGCCGTCTTCCCGTCATTGCGACGCTGGAAGATCTCGACGAGCAGGCGCTCAAGACCATCCTCACCGAGCCCAAGAACGCGCTCGTGAAGCAGTACCAGCGCCTGTTCGAGATGGAGAACACCGAGCTTACGTTCCAGGACGAGGCGCTCAACGTCATTGCCCGCAAGGCCATTGACCGCAAGACCGGCGCGCGTGGCCTGCGCTCCATCATGGAGGGCATCCTGCTCGACACCATGTTCGACCTGCCGGGCCTTGAAGGCGTGGAGCAAGTCGTCATCGGGCCGGAGGTTGTCGATGGCAAGGCGCGGCCGCTCTACATCTATTCCGAGAGAGCCGAAAAATCAGGCGCGTCAGCCTGATTTGGCCGCCTCACGCATCATGTCAAGGCTTCGCCAAACGATCTTGGCAAAGCCTTGAAACACGAAGCGCAGAGGGCCATTTCTCTATCGATGGGGCGGCTTCGGCTAACGTCGAGGCCGCCTTTTTCATTCACCGCCGGGGATGCCGCTCATGGGTCTTCGGCAGATGTCGGGCGGCATAGTTCAGTTTCACGCCGCAGCGCGAATCTGATCTTGTGTACGCAAGGCGTCACGCCGCTCATCGTCCGTCAGGAGTCGAGCGGCGCCGCAACAGGACAAGAACAATGACAGCAGAGAAGCGAGCATTGGCGAAGCCGGGCGTTGTGGAGACCTATCCGGTCCTTCCTCTCCGGGACATCGTCGTTTTTCCCCACATGATCGTTCCCCTCTTCGTGGGCCGCGAGAAGTCAATCCGCGCGCTTGAAGAGGTAATGAAGGGCGATCGCCACATCCTCCTCGCCACGCAAAAGAACGCGTCTGAGGACGATCCGGCCGTGGACGCAATTTTCTCCGCAGGCACGCTTGCGACTGTATTGCAGTTGCTGAAATTGCCAGATGGCACGGTAAAGGTGCTCGTCGAAGGCGCCGCGCGTGCGTCGGTGAAAGCCTACACGCGCACGGACGAGTTTTACGAAGCGCAGGCCGCTGTGATCGCCGAGGAAATTGGCGACAGCGTTGAAGTGGAGGCTCTCGGCCGCACGGTCGTTTCGGAGTTTGAGAGCTATGTGAAACTCAACAAGAAGGTCTCCGCTGAAGTCGTGTCCGCTGTTGGCCAGATCGAGGATTTCTCGAAGCTGGCCGACACGGTCGCATCGCATCTTGCGATCAAGATCGCCGACAAGCAGGAGATCCTTGAGACGACCTCTGTCGCAAAGCGTCTTGAGAAGTGCCTTGGCCTGATGGAGAGCGAAATCTCTGTCCTGCAGGTCGAGAAGCGCATCCGCACGCGCGTCAAGCGCCAGATGGAGAAGACGCAGCGCGAGTACTATCTCAACGAGCAGATGAAGGCCATCCAGAAGGAACTCGGCGACGAGGACGGCAAGGATGAGCTGGGCGAACTCGAAGAGCGCATCAAGAAGACCAAGCTGTCGAAGGAAGCCAACGACAAGGCCATGGCTGAAGTGAAGAAGCTTCGCCAGATGAGCCCCATGTCGGCTGAAGCAACGGTGGTGCGCAATTATCTTGATTGGCTGTTGTCGATCCCGTGGGGCAAGCGCACCAAGGTGAAGAAGGATCTGCGCGTCGCGCAGGAAGTGCTCGATGGCGATCACTTCGGCCTCGACAAGGTCAAGGAGCGCATCGTCGAGTATCTCGCCGTGCAGCAGCGCGCCAACAAGCTCACGGGCCCCATCCTGTGCCTCGTCGGCCCCCCGGGTGTCGGCAAGACGTCGCTCGGCAAGTCCATCGCTAAGGCGACGGGCCGCGAGTTCGTGCGCATGTCGCTTGGCGGCGTGCGCGACGAGGCGGAAATCCGTGGTCACCGTCGCACTTATATCGGCTCGATGCCCGGCAAGGTCATCCAGTCGATGCGCAAGGCGAAGTCGTCAAACCCGCTCTTCCTGCTCGACGAGATCGACAAGATGGGCATGGATTTCCGCGGCGATCCGTCTTCGGCTTTGCTCGAGGTGCTCGACCCTGAGCAGAACCAGTCGTTCAACGACCATTACCTCGAGGTCGATTACGACCTGTCGAACGTGATGTTCGTGACCACGGCGAACACGCTGAATATACCTGCGCCCCTGATGGATCGCATGGAGATCATCCGTATCGCCGGCTACACCGAGGACGAGAAGCTCGAGATCGCGCGCAAGCATCTGATCCCGGCGGCTGTGCACAAGCACGGCCTCTCGCCCACCGAGTGGAGCGTCGACGACGCAGCGCTTCTGGAGCTCATCCGCCGCTACACGCGTGAGGCGGGCGTGCGTAATCTTGAACGTGAAATCTCCAACCTCGCCCGCAAGGCGGTGAAGGAATTGCTCATGTCCAAAAAGAAGAAGGTGCCGATAAATCTGGAAAACCTCACCACCTACCTCGGCGTGCCGAAGTATCGCTACGGCGAGGCGGAGACGGAGGACCAGGTTGGCGTGGTCACGGGTCTTGCGTGGACGGAAGTTGGCGGCGAACTGCTGACGATCGAAGGCGTCATGATGCCCGGCAAGGGCCGCATGACGGTGACCGGCAACCTCAAGGATGTGATGAAGGAGTCGATCTCGGCTGCTGCATCCTACGTCCGGTCGCGGTCGATCGCCTTTGGCATTGAGCCTCCGACGTTCGAGCGTCGCGACATCCACGTGCACGTGCCTGAAGCCGCGACGCCCAAGGACGGTCCGTCTGCGGGCATCGCGATGGCCACAGCCATCACCTCCATCCTGACAGGCATACCGGTGCGACGCGACATTGCCATGACAGGCGAGGTCACGTTGCGGGGCAGGGTGTTGCCGATTGGCGGCCTGAAGGAAAAGCTGCTCGCAGCCATGCGCGGTGGCATCAAGAAGGTGCTGATCCCGGAAGACAACGCCAAGGATCTGGCGGATATTCCGGCCTCGGTGAAGAACGCGATGGAAATCGTGCCTGTGTCGCGGATGGACGAAGTGCTCAAGCATGCGCTTGTGCGCGTCCCTGTCGCGATTGAATGGGACGAGGAGAAGGAAGCCGCCGCCGCCCGCAAGGCGCGTCACGACGACGCCGCAGCCGCCCTCGTCGCGCACTAGGCGCAGCGCTCTGAAACCACGAAGCCGCCGGGCAAAAGCCCGGCGGTTTTGTTTTGAAGGGCCCCCTCCCGACCCTCGCTCCGCGAGGGCCACCCTCCCCCGCAAGCGGGAGAGGGATTCGCGCATGTTCTTGCATGCTAGCAGCCTGTCGGACTGGATTCAAAGACTTGGACCCGCTGCGCGTTTTTGCTGGTTCGGGCGCGTTGCAAGCGCCTGTCGGCTCTCGGAGGGCCTGGCGGGGGCCGCGTTTGGCGCCTGCCATGTCCGCATCGACCTGAATCTCCCCTTCACCCCGCGTACTTGAGCGCGAACATGCGCTTGATGTTCCACGCGCTCGTCACGAGGCTCCATTCTCCGCGCGCCTTGTCGAGGCCACGCATGGAAAATTGTCGGAATCCCAGTACGGATTTAATGATGCCGAACACCGGTTCGGGCGTCTGCTTGCGCAGCGCGTAGAGCGCCCTTCCTTCCGGCGTCTTCAACCGGTGCGCCATTTTCTCGACGGGTGTTGCATCGACCGGCGCGGCGGGGGCCTTCTCGAAGCGTTCGGCAAGTGGCGGATGATGTGGCTGTCGGCCCATGGCGATGACCGGTTCGATCCCCGCCTTGTCGCAGGCCGCGACATTCCCCGCGCTGAAATAGCCGGTGTCCGCGAGTAGCGTCTCCGCCTTGCCCAGTTCGCCCGGCAAGGCGCAGAGCTTGTCCAGCATCGGCTCGACCTGTTGCTTGTCGTTGGGCGCCTGAACCACATCTATCGCCACCACCAGCAGGCTGCCCGCCGCGACCGCAGCCTGCGCGTTGTAGCATTGCTCGAAGCCGCCGCCGGCGACCGGCATGATGCGCGACTCTTCGTCGGTGAGATTGATCTGGTCCGTTGGCCGCGCGCCCGGGGTCGGCGGCGCGGGGGGACTGCCCCCGGGCTTCTTGCCCGTGGCTTTGGTTTTTTCCGCGCGCGCCGCGAGCTTTTGCTCGTGTTCGGCCCGCTCGCGTTCAAAGCGCTCCTTCGCCCGCGCCTCCATCGTCGCGCGGGCTTGCGCCAGCTTTTGCAGACGCTTGTCACGCAACGCCAACTCTTCGGGAATCGACATGCCATCGGGAATATCGGCTTTGTCGGCGGCTTCCGCCTTCGCCATGAGGTCGACGACTTCGGCCTTCAATTGCGCCTCGATCTTGCCGGCATGCTCGTACGACAGCGCGCTGTGCCGGCTGGCGTTGGCGTGGATCTTCGTGCCGTCGAGCCCGAGCGTTCCCAGCTTCAGCACGCCCATCTCGCGCGCCAGCAGCAGGATTTGCACGAACAGCTTTTCAATCTCCGGCAGAAACCGCCGGCGAAACGACGCGATTGTGTCGTGATCGGGATGATCGTTGGCCGCGATGAAGCGGAACGCAACCGAATCGTAAGTCGCCCGCTCCAGCTTGCGGCTCGAGAACACGCCCGTCGCGTAGCCGTAAAACACAACGCTCAGCAGCAGGCGCGGGTGATACGACTTCGAACCCGAGCCGCGATAGCCGCCGCTCATCGAACGCAGGTCCAGACCATCGACGATCTCGACGACGAACCGCGCCAGATGTTCCTCGGGAAGCCATTCGTCAATCGAAGGCGGCAGTAGAAAGCCTGTCTGGCGGTCAATCTCGCGGAAATTGTCCATCGGAGCGGCCGCCATCATCGCGAGGAATCAATACGCTGATTCTACGCTTGCCCTTGCCCCGCCGCCAGGACAAGTTAAGTCCGACAGGCTGCTAGTGTCCAGTGTTCAATCAGCTCCAACATGTGCGGATGCTACGCCTGCAAGGATATTAATCAAAACGGATTATTTTCA
>JANPPJ010000144.1:0-2763 GCA_031428455.1 Hyphomicrobiales bacterium
CGCGTCGTCCGCGACTAGGCTGGTATCGATCGTGGCCGGCTCGATATTCCGTCCTGCGCCTGGCGGGACGACATTCGCGCCGACCAGTCCGATGATCAAGGCCAAGGTCGAGACGGCCAGAAAGTATGCCAGCGCGCGCCCGAAGACGCTGCCGACTTTGCCCAATTGGCTCATGCTGCCGATGCCCGTCACGACGGTTAAAAAAATGACCGGCGCGATGATCATTTTGACGAGCTTGATGAAGCTATCGCCCAGAACCTTTAGGGACACTCCAAAGGCGGGAAAAAAATGACCGACCAAAATACCCGCGGCAATCGCCACAAGCACCTGCACATACAACTGGCGGTAAAGCGGACGCGCGCCGCGTTCCGCAGGCTTTAAGCTCGCGATTGGCAATCTCATTCCCATCAGCCGGTCTGACGCCGTTTGAAGGATAAAGCTGGCAGTCACGGGCCCTGAAACATAGTTTTTTGCATGTTGCACGTAACATGCAGAAAACTAACAACATTATGGCTTGGAGTTACGCAGTGGAAGGCGCAGGAGTGTCACGATAGCTTCTATCGTGAAGAAGAGTTGTGCGATAATCCGCACATATGTCGTCGCGTCATATTCTCGTTGGGGTCGCCGGATTTGGCGTGATGGCGTTGCTCGTCCTCGCGGCACTTCAATGGGCACGAACTTCCGCACACTATGTGGCTGACCGTAACGCCGCCACACTTGCCCAGTCGCATCGCGGGCTTCTGGCGAGTGAATTGCAGAAGTTCCGGCTTCTTCCCCTGGTCCTCGTGGAATATCCGGACGTTGCGCGGTCACTTGAGAACGGTGACGAGGGCGCCGCGCTTCGATTGAACGCCAGCCTGGAGCTGCTGGCGACGCGTACGGACACGGCAGTGATTTATGCAATGGACACGCGTGGACGGACGATCGCCGCAAGCAATTGGCGGTTGCCAAGCAGTTTCGTCGGCAGAGATTACGGTTTTAGGCCGTATTTCGTTGATGCGATGCGCAACGGGACTGCCGAACTGTTTGCGCTCGGCACCGTTAGCGGTCGCCCCGGCCTGTATTTGTCTCGGCGGGTCGACACGGCCGCAGGGCCAGTGGGCATCATCGTGGTCAAGGTCGAGTTTGATCAGCTGGAAGCGAGTTGGGCCCGAGCTTCCGGGGCGACCTTTGTCACCGACCGTAATGGAATTATCCTCATTACCAGCAAACCGCCGTGGCGGTTCCGGCCGACGCGACCATTGACGCAAGCGCTCCTTGCTGATGCCCGACAATCGCTCCAGTTCGGTCGGCAGCCTCTTGGCCCGGCACCACTTGCGCTTGAGGGCGCGGACGCCCTTATCGGCACGGAGAGTTATCGCGTGGCGATAATCGATGCCCCCTTGGCCGGGGCAACCCTGTTGCACCTTTCCGACGTGGCCGGTCCGCAAAGCGCGGCGCGAACGCAAGCTTTCACGTGGCTTCTTGGGCTGCTCCTCGTGACCGGAACCGCCGTTGGCATCTCGAACCGGGCGACCGAGCGTCGCTCGATGCAGAAGCGCGCCCGGCTCTCGCTCGAAGAGGAAGTCCAGCGCCGCACATCCGAGTTGCGTGACGCCAACGCCCGACTCGCAATCGAAGCCGACGAGCGAGTGGCAACCGAGCAGCAATTTCGTGCCGCGCGCGAAGAACTAGCCCAAGCCAATCGGCTTGGTACCTTGGGACAGATTACCGCGGGCGTTGCGCATGAGATCAACCAGCCGATGGCAGCAATTCGCGCCTTTGCCGAAAATGGAAGCGTGCTTCTTGGTCGTGGTTCCACTGCGCAAGTCGGCGACAACTTGTCCCAGATCGTTGCCCTGAGCGAGCGTGTAGGAACGATTACCGCAGAGCTTCGCAGTTTTTCGCGACGCAAGACGCCGTCGGCGGGAACGGCCACGATCGGCTCGGTCGTCGACGGGCTGATGCTGCTCATTGGAGAAAGTGCGCGGTCCGTCGTCCGAGTCGCGATCAGTGAGCGCAAGCGCCGCATTGAGGTCGTCGGGGATCGTATCCGGCTTGAGCAGATCCTTATTAATCTCGTTCAGAATGCCAAGGATGCGACCGCTGGCCTGGTGGACCCGCAAATCACCGTCGACCTCAATTGCCGCGGCAGAACCGGTATCGTGCTTCGAGTCCAAGACAATGGCCCCGGGGTGGATGCGGCAATCCATGACACATTGTTCACGCCGTTCACGACAACCAAGAAGGACGGGCTAGGTCTCGGCCTTGGCATTGCTCGCGACCTGGCGCGCGAGTTTGGCGGTGACCTTGAGCATATCGCGAACGGCGGTCGCACCATGTTCCTGCTGAGTCTGGCACGAGCGTGACGGAGGCGCTCGTCTATCTGGTCGAGGACGACGACGCACTGCGGGCGGCAACGGCCCAATCGCTTGAGCTCGCCGGCCTGCCGTTGCGCTGCTTTGCGGACGCCGAAAGCGCGCTTAAAGCGATGCCAGCAGGCGACGCGGGAGTGATCGTTTCCGACATCCGAATGCCGGGCATGGATGGGCTACAATTCCTGCGCAATGTGCGGTCATTCGATCTGGGAATGCCGGTGATCCTCGTCACCGGCCATGGCGACGTGCCGATGGCGGTTGGCGCGCTCAAGGACGGCGCCTTCGATTTCCTCACCAAACCGTTTGCGGTCGATCACTTGATCATGACGGTTCGTCGCGCGCTTGAGCATCGCGCCCTGATCGTTGATAACCGTCGCCTGCGGGCCATGGCCGATGCCTCGCAAGC
>JANPPJ010000145.1:0-17049 GCA_031428455.1 Hyphomicrobiales bacterium
CTAGAGCATATTCCGATCACGTCGCATCGTATCCTGCGGCGACGAGATAGTTTCGGCATTCGTTTGGGGTGAAGCGTTTCAAGGCGTCCGCGATTGCCTGCCAGAGGTCTGGCATTGTGCGCGCTTCGGCAGCGCGCAGCAGCGCCTTCAGTTTCGAGAAGACCATTTCTATCGGATTGAAGGCGGGACTGTAGGGCGGAAGATATCGCAGGCTCGCCCCGACAGCCTCGATCGCTTCCTGGACGCCCTGAACCTTGTGGGCTGGCAAATTGTCCATGATCACCGTGTCGCCCTGGCGCAGCGATGGCGCGAGCGATTGCTCGATCCATGCAAGGAACGCGTCTCCATCCATCGGGCCATCCAGAACGAGCGGGGCGATGAGGCCATCCGAACGCAGGCCCGCCGTAAAGGTCGTGGTTTTCCAGTGACCGTGCGGAACAGCAGCCCGGCAGCGCTCACCGCGTGGCGAACGGCCGTAAAGGCGGGCCATTTTCGTGTTGGCTCCCGTCTCGTCGATGAAGACAAGGCGATCAGGATCCAGATCGAGTTGGCCTTCAAACCACGTTTCGCGGGCCTCGTTTATATCGCTGCGGCGTTGCTCGGCGGCGTGCGCCGTCTTTTTTTGAGTGTGATCTTGCGACGCTTGAAGAAACGCCAGAGTGAAGCGATGCCGGCAGCCACGCCTTGTTCCATCAACTTGCCCCGCAGTTCGACGAGCGTGATGTCAGATTTCGCCGCCACAGCATCAAGGATTAACTGGGCGTGTTCTTCGATGCGCCGCGACCTGCGATCGCCGCCTTGCTTTTGGGGCGTGAAGTCACCGGCCTTTTTCTGACGAGCACGCCATCGAATGGCGCTGGCGGCGCTCACGCCAAAACGTTCCGCCGCCGCCCGGCAGGACAAGCCGCCGTCGATCGCGGCAATCACCCTTTGGCGAAGATCAACAGAAAGAGATTTGGCCATGCATGCCGGCCTCCTTCGCCAGCATGCAGTTTGAATCAGACTCGCGGCAGTTTGGGAATCCCCTTCGATTCCTTCAGCTCGAAAAATGCTCTAATTCAACGCCAGCGCGGGACGCGTCCCGCGCGCGTTCAGGTCTTGTCGCCCGCCAGTCGCCGCAGTTGATAGAGCGCTTCAAGAGCCGCGCGCGGACTTAATTCGTCGGGATTGAGCGCCTGCAGCGCCTCGCGCACATCGTCGCGGCGCGCAACAGGCGGCGCAGCAAGAGAAAACAGCGGCAAATCCTCGATCTGCGCCACAGGCCGCTTGCGTTCGCCCGCCTCCAGTTCGGCAAGTATGATTTGCGCCCGCTTGACGACCGCTTCGGGCAGGCCAGCCAGGCGCGCCACCTGAATGCCATAGGAGCGGTCAGCGGCGCCCTTGGCCACTTCATGCAGAAACACAAGTTCGCCGTTGAAGTCCGCAACGCGCATGGTCAGGTTCACCAGACGCGGCAGCTTCCGGGTGAGTTGCGTCAGCTCATGGAAATGCGTGGCGAAGAGCGCCCGCGAGCGGTTGGTTTCGTGCAGATGTTCAATGGCCGCCCACGCAATCGACAGGCCGTCGAAGGTCGCCGTGCCACGCCCGATTTCATCGAGAATGACGAGCGAGCGCCGCGTCGACTGATTGAGGATGGCGGCGGTCTCCACCATTTCGACCATGAAGGTTGAACGCCCGCGCGCCAGATCGTCCGCCGCGCCCACGCGTGAGAAGAGACGGTCGACAATGCCCAGATGCGCATTGGCCGCAGGCGTAAAGCTGCCCATCTGCGCAAGGATCGCGATCAGCGCGTTCTGTCGGAGGTAGGTCGATTTGCCCGCCATGTTGGGGCCGGTGACGACGCCGATCCGGCCCGCGTCCGAGCCGGAGAGATCGCAATCGTTGGCCACAAAGCCATCGCCAGATTTGCGCAACGCGGCCTCGACAATGGGGTGGCGCCCGCCCTCGATGATGAAACTCAGGGAATCGTCGACGCGCGGGCGCGTCCATTCCCGCTGCGTCGCCAGTTCCGCCAGCGCCGCGTAAACGTCGAGCGCGCCAAGCGCATCGGCCGCGCCCTTCAGTCGCGCTCCCTGCGCCTGCACGCGCGCGCACAGGTCGTCAAAGATTGCATTCTCGATGGCGAGCGCCCGGTCCGCTGCCGAGGCAATGCGCGCTTCCAGATCGGCAAGCTCGGTGGTGGAGAAGCGCATCGCGCCCGCCATGGTTTGCCGATGAATGAAATGCGCGTTGAAGGGCGCCTGCAGAAGCTTTTCGCCCTGGCCCTGCGGCGTTTCGATGAACCAGCCGAGAAAATTGTTGTGTTTGATCTTGAGCTGTTTGGTCTCCGCCAGTTCGCTGTAACGGGCCTGAAGCGACGCGACCACGCGGCGCGATTCATCGCGCAGGCCCCGCGTCTCGTCGAGGCTGGCGTCAAAGCCCCCCCGCACGAAGCCGCCGTCGCGACGCAGCAAAGGCAGTTCGTCAGCGAGCGCGCGCGCCAGCGCATCCTCAAGCGCCCTGTCCACTGCGCCGATCTCGTGGGCGCAGGCGATGGCGAGTTGCGGCAATTCGCTTTGGGCGCGCAGCGCGTCGCTGATCGCCCGGCATGCGGTGTGGCCGTCCCGGATCGCGGCAAGGTCGCGCGGGCCGCCGCGCCCCAGCGCCAGCCGGGCCAGCGCGCGCGCCATATCAGGGGCCGCCTTCATCTGCGCCCGAAGGCGGCTGCGCGGTTCGGTTCGCTCCGCAAAGAAGCTCACCGCCTCCTGCCGCGCGCCGATGGCGGCGACATCAGTGAGGGGCGCGGCGAGCCATTCGGCCAGAAGCCGGCTTCCGCCCGACGTGACGGTGATATCGATGCACGCCAGAAGCGACCCGTCCCGCGCGCCAGCAAGCGTGCGCGTCAGCTCCAGATTGGCGCGCGTCGCGGCGTCAATTTCCATGGTGGCGCCGCGCGCAATCCGCGCCGGGGGGCGCAGCGGCGGGCGCGCGCCAAATTGCGTTCGCTCGATATAGGTGATCACCAGCGCGGCGGCGGCGACCTCAGCGCGCGTCAATGCGCCAAAGCCCTCCAGCGTGCGCACGCCGAAAAAATCGGCCACCCGGCGTTCCGCGCTGGTGTCCGACTGCATCGACCCCACGGGAGCCAGCGCCGCCTTGCACTCTTCAAGAATGCGCCGCGTATGCGGATCATCATAAAGCGCGTCGGGCGCGACGATTTCACTGGGCTCGATGCGCGCGATTTCGCCGCCGAGCCCCTCGGCTCCGGTTTCGGTTACGGTGAATGCGCCGGTCGAAATGTCCGCCGCCGCCAGGCCGAACGTCCATGCGTCATCGGAGGCGCGCACGCGCGCGATGGCGAGCAGGATGTTGGCGCGGCCGGGCTCCAGCAGTCGTTCTTCCGTGATCGTGCCGGGCGTGACGAGGCGCACGACATCGCGCCTTACGACCGATTTGTTGCCTCTCTTGCGCGCTTCCGCCGGGTCTTCCATCTGCTCGCAGACGGCGACGCGATGGCCCAGCCCGATGAGCCGCTGCAGGTAATCGTCTGCGCGTTCGATCGGCACGCCGCACATGGGAATGTCGACGCCCTGGTGCTTGCCCCGTTTGGTCAGGACGATGCCCAGCGCCCGGCTGGCGACTTCCGCGTCCCCGAAGAAGAGTTCGTAGAAATCGCCCATCCGGTAAAACAGGAGGCAGTCCGGGTTCGCCGCCTTGATCTCCACATACTGCGCCATCATCGGCGTCACACGCGTCGCGTCCGCAGGCGGCGCGGTTTGTGGGCCGGGATCGTTGGGCGGGCCGGTCTGGATGGAGCTGGTCGGAATAGATGACATGGGACCAAACTATCAGAGAGCGTACGGCCGCGTCACAGCGCCAGCGCGACAATCCCCAGAAGCGAGTCGGATAAAACGGCCCCGCCCTTGCATTCGCTTTCACCGGCAGCCAAAACGTGGCCTTGGGCGCGGTCGGCGACGGAGCTGGCCTGGAGAGCGGCGATGGACGGCATTTTCATGGAATGGGGCAGCTTGCTGCTTCGCTGGCTGCACATCATCGCGGCCATCGCGTGGGTCGGCTCGTCCTTTTACTTCATGCACATAGACGCGGCGCTGCGAAATACGCCGGAATTCCCCCCCGGCAAGGGCGGCGAATTGTGGGAAATTCACGGCGGCGGCTTCTATCGTGTGCAGAAATATCTGGTGGCGCCCGAGCGCTTGCCGGATGAGCTGATCTGGCACAAATGGGAAGCCTACACGACGTGGATTTCCGGCTTCTTCCTGCTGGTCTGGATTTATTACCTGTCGGCGGACATTTACCTGATCGATCCCGCCGTTCGTGTGCTCTCGACGCCGGTTGCTACGTCTATCGGCATCGGCTCGCTGCTGCTGGGATGGGCGGTCTATGACGGGCTTTGCCGGTCGCGACTGGCCGACCAGCCCGTAGCGCTTGCGGTCGTGTCCTTTGTTTACATCGTCGGCATGGCGTTTTCCTTCCAGCAGATCTTTTCGGCGCGGGGCGCTTTCATCCACACCGGCGCGCTGATGGCGACGATGATGGCCGGCAACGTGCTGATGGTCATCATCCCCAACCAGCGCAAAGTCATCGCCTCGCTGATCGCGGGTGAGGCGCCCGACGCCAAATACGGCAAGATCGGCAAGGTCAGATCGACGCATAACAATTATCTGACGCTGCCCGTCATCTTCCTGATGATCTCGGGGCATTACCCGCTCACCTACTCAAGCGACTGGGCGTTTGTCGTCGTTGGCCTGATCCTGATCTCCGGCGGCGCAGTCCGGCATTTCTACAACATGCGCCACCTGCGGCAGGGCAATATGTGGTGGCTCTGGCCGCTGGCGGCGATTGCGCTGTGCGGCGCCATCGCCATCAGCATTCCCGCCAGCCCGGTCGCGCGGGATCGTCTGGGCATGGCGGAGTCGCCGGTCCGGGCGGCGAAGATTGCGCAGGCGCAGGCTCCCCAAGACGTTGCCGACATAGTCACGTCCCGGTGCAGCATGTGCCATGCTGCGCTGCCTGTATGGCCGGGCATCCCCATCGCGCCTAAGGGTGTTGCGCTCGACACGCCCGAGCTGGTGCAGCGCTGGAAACATGAGGTTCAGCTTCAGGCTGGCCTCACCCGCGCCATGCCACCCAACAATCTGACGGAGATGACCGACGCCGAGCGCGCTGTGCTTCGCGCCTGGGGCGAGCAGAAAAAGTCCGCCGCGATCCATTGAGGCAAGCGCCGGATCAGGCCATTGTGCCTGAACCAGATGCAAGCGCGCGCAGGCGCGCAAGGGAGGCGCGCGCGGGCGCGTTCTGATATGGGCAGGCTGACAGGGCGCGTTGCAATAATCACAGGCGCAAGTTCAGGCATTGGCGAGGCCATTGCTGAAGGGCTTGCTGCGGAAGGCATGGCGGTGTTGCTCGCCGCCCGCCGCAAGGATCGGCTCGAACAACTCGCCGCAAAAATCGAAGCGGCTGGTGGCCGCGCGCGTGTGTGTCAGACCGACGTCACGAACGAAGATGATGTGATCTGCCTTTTCCATGCGGCGAATAATGAATTTGCGAGGCTTGATCTGCTCGTCAATTGCGCCGGTATCGCTGACGCAACGCCGACCGATCAATTGTCGCTGGCGCGCTGGCGCGAGATGGTGGACGCAAATCTCACCTCAGCCTTTCTGTGCGCCCGCGAGGCCCTTCGCATGATGAAGCCGCAGAAGCGCGGGCGCATCATCAATGTCGCCAGCATCAGCGCGAAAATGCCGCGCGAAAATTCCATCGCGTACACCTCGACGAAATTTGCGCTTGAAGGAATGACGCGGTCGCTGGCCTTGGACGGTCGACCATTCGGCATTACGGCGTCCGTCATTCATCCCGGGGCCACCGTGACGGAGCTTGTGCCAAACATGGCGGGGCGTCCCGCGACGGACTCCATGCAGGCGAGCGAGGTCGCGGCAGTCGTCACGCTGATCGCGTCATTGCCCGACGAAACCAATCTGCTGGAAGCCACCATATTGCCGATCGGACAGCCGTTTCTGGGTCGCGGATAAATCTTGATGAGCGCAAACGGGGTCCTGTTGGAAGAACAAAGACGCATTCTGGCGGCGTTTGCAGAAGCGATGCCGCGGCCAGTTGTGCTCGTGGACGGGACGTTACGGACAATCGTCCGCAACGCTCCAGCAATCGCCTTGTTGCCTGCGTTGAAAATTGGCGACTCCCTCGCCATGGGCTTGCGCGCGCCGCAGGTGCTCGACGCCGTCCGCAGGGTGTGCGCTGGCGGCGACGCAGAGACCGTGCGCTGGTTTGAGCGCGTGCCTGTCGAACGGATCTTCGATGTGTCCGTCGCCCCGCTATTGCTGGATGGCCCGCTTGCAGTCTCGGTGACGATCACAGACCTCACCGACGCCATGCGCACCGAGCGCATGCGCACCGACTTTGTCGCCAACGCCAGCCATGAATTGCGCACGCCGCTGGCGTCCCTTCTGGGTTTTGTTGAAACGCTTCAGGGCCCGGCGCGCGATGATCCCAGCGCCCGCGAGCAGTTTCTGGGCATCATGCGCGATCAGGCCTTGCGCATGTCGCGTTTGATCGATGATCTTTTGTCGCTCTCGCGCATCGAGCAGATGCAGCACATGCGCCCGCAGGGCAGCGTCGACATCGTGTCTGTCGTCAAGCATGTCGTCGATACGCTGGGCCCGCTCGCCCGCGAGACAGGCGCTGTTGTAAGCCTTGAAACGCCAGCGCAGGCGATGGCGCAAGGCGATCGCGACGACCTCATCCGGCTTGCGGAAAATCTCATTGAGAACGCCATCAAATACGGCGGACGCGAGGGCGGCCCCGCTCAAGTGACGGTGTCCGTTGAGAGCGAAGCAGGACAATGGGTATTGTCAGTGACCGATGATGGGGCGGGGATAGCACCCGAGCACATCCCGCGATTGACCGAGCGCTTTTTCCGGACAGACGCAGGCGTCAGCCGCGCTAAAGGCGGAACGGGCCTTGGATTGGCGATTGTGAAGCATATCCTCGCCCGGCATCGCGGGCGGCTCGTGATCCACAGCAAACTGGGAGATGGCGCACGTTTCCGCGCCTTTCTCCCAGAGGCTTAAAGCTGCTGAAGGCCTGAACTAGCCGATCTGCTGAGCCTGCCGACGTTCGCGCTCACGGTCGCGACGGCGGTCCTGGGCGGGCTGATAGGCCATGCGCGCATGGGCGGCGCAATAGGTCGCGGTGATGTCCGAACGTCCGCCGCAATAGCGGAAGTCCGGCGTCGCCGGATCGCCCAGCGGCCAGCGGCACATGCCCTCGCGCAATTCCATGATGGTGACGCGCTCGGAGATGGGCACGACAACATCGTCTACCGGCCTCTGCGCGGCAGCGACAAACTGCGCTGGTTGCAAGGCCAGCGCCGTCGCGCCGCGCACGATTGGGGCGGCGGGGCGCGGGGTCGCCAATCGCTGGGGCCGCTGCGCTGCAGGGCGAGGGCGCGGCGTGCTGGAAGGCGGGGCGCACTTTACGCGTCCCGAAAGTCCCAGCCGATGCACCTTGCCGATCACGGCGTTACGCGTGATCCCGTTGGCGAGCTCGGCGGCGATCTGGCTGGCGCTATGCCCGTCCATCCACAGCTTGCGGAGCAGTTCAACGCGTTCATCGGTCCAGGACATACGTCCTCCTTTAGGTCGTCACGAGAATCCATTCACGTCGCAGCGCCGGTGGCTTCCGGCGTCGTTGAGACACAAGGGGTACTCGTATGATTGTCCGCCGCACGAAATGTCGTGGGCGACGAGGGCGAAACTACACTACCTGTTGAATCAGGCGCAAGAGTCAGCAGCGCGGATGGCGTGTTTTCCCCAGCCATCATTCACTGCAACGATCAAAAAGCGCCGTGGACCTGTGGCAGATTGACTCAACCGTGCGCCGTACAGCTTTGCGCGGCGTCCTAACGCCAAGCGCAACCTTCTGCCTTTATTTGACCCTCGCGATGGAAATCAGTAAATTGCATGCTCTTTGCTGCCGCCCTTTGGGGGCGGCAGTTTGATTTTGGCCACCCGTTCAAGATTGTGAACGCCATGCCCGACCAGCAGCATACCGCCGTTCCATCGCCGCTTCTTCCCACTTACGCCCGCGCTGACGTTGCTTTCGTGCGCGGCGATGGCGCTTGGCTGCAGGCCAGCGACGGCGAACGATATCTGGATTTTGGCGCTGGCATCGCGGTTTGCGCGCTTGGACACTCGCATCCCAAACTCGTGGAAGCGTTGACGCGACAGGGCGAAAAGCTTTGGCATGTCTCGAACCTGTTTCGGATTCCCGAAGCCGAAGCGCTGGGCCAGCGCCTCACGGACGCAACCTTCGCCGATTACGTGTTCTTCACGAACTCCGGCGCGGAGGCTGTTGAAGGCGCCATCAAGACGGCGCGCAAATACCATGCGGCGAACGGGCATCCCGAGCGCTTTCGCTTGATTACTATGGAGGGCGCCTTCCACGGCCGGACCCTCGCCACCATCGCCGCAGGCGGCAACCCGAAATACATCGACGGCTTTGGCCCGAAGGTTGAGGGCTTCGATCCGGTCGCCTTCGGCGATATCGAAGCGGTGAAAGCCGCCATTGGTCCGCACACCGCTGGCGTCCTGATCGAGCCCATTCAGGGCGAAGGCGGCATGCGCGTTCCCCCGCAGGGATTTTTGCGCCAGTTGCGCGAGCTGTGCGACGAGCGCGGCATTCTGCTTGTGATGGACGAAGTGCAAAGCGGCATGGGCCGCACCGGCAAGCTCTTCGCCTATGAATTGTCGGGCGTTACGCCCGACATCATGGCGGTCGCCAAGGGCATCGGCGGTGGTTTTCCGCTGGGTGCGTTCCTTGCGACGAAGGAAGCTGGCAAGGGCATGACGGTGGGCACCCACGGCACCACCTATGGCGGCAATCCGCTGGCTACCAGCATCGGCTGCGCCGTGCTCGACGTCATCCTCGCGCCGGGCTTTCTGGAAGGCGTGGCGCGCAAGGGCATCGTCTTCAAGCAGAAACTGGCGGCCTTGAAGGATCAGTTCCCAAATGTGATCGCGGAAGTGCGTGGCGAGGGACTGCTGCTCGGCCTTCGCCTCAAGGTGCCAAACACGGATTTCACGCTCGCCGCGCGCAGCGAGAAGATGATCGTGATACCGGCTGGCGAAAACGTCGTGCGCCTCCTTCCGCCTCTCATCATCGAAGAAAGCGAAATGAACGAGGCGATTGCGCGGCTTGAGAAGGCATGCAAACGCATGTCGGGAGCCGACGCATGAGCAACGACCTGTCTCCCAGGCACTTTCTGGATTTGCCTGAGCTGTCGTCGGAAGAGCTGCGGCGCATCCTCACGATTGCGCGCTACGTGAAAGATGCACGGCGCAAAGGCGTGCGCGCCACCTATCGCCCCTTCGAAGGTAAAGTGCTGGCGATGATCTTTGATCGGCCCTCCACGCGCACGCGGGTGTCGTTCGACATCGGCTTTCGCGAGCTGGGCGGCGACACGATCATGCTCACCGGCGCCGAGATGCAACTTGGTCGCGGCGAGACGATTGCCGATACTGCGCGCGTTCTGTCGCGCTATGTCGACGCCATCATGATCCGCATCCTCGACCATGAAGATCTGCGCGAACTGGCGACACACGCCACCGTGCCCGTCATCAATGGGCTGACCAAGCGCACGCACCCGTGCCAGATCATGGCCGACGTGATGACGTTCGAGGAACACCGCGGCTCCATTCAGGGGCGCACCATCGCGTGGACCGGCGACGCCAACAACGTGCTGGCGAGCTGGGTTCACGCCGCACAGCGGTTTGATTTCTCGATCCGCGTCGCGACCCCTGCCGAACTTGCGCCCGGCAAGTCGCTGATCGACTGGGCCAAGGCCAATGACGTTCGACTGACGCTGACAGATGATCCTTTCGAAGCCGCAGAAGGCGCCGATTGCGTCGTCACCGACTGCTGGGTCTCCATGGGCGATGAGGAAGAGGCGCGTCACAGGCACAATTTGCTGTCACCCTTCCAGGTGAACGCAAAATTGATGAACGTCGCGGCGAAAGATGCGTTGTTCATGCACTGCCTGCCCGCCCATCGCGGCGAGGAAGTGACGAGCGAGATCATGGACGGTCCCAACTCGGTCGTGTTCGATGAAGCGGAAAACCGTCTGCATGCGCAGAAGGGCGTGATGCTCTGGGCGCTGGGCGCCGAGGGGATCGAAGCCTGATGAGCGGCCCCGAGCCCGTCTCGCGGTTTGTATCTGACGCGAGCCCCGACGACGTCGTCATCCCGTTTGCCGTGACGCCGCTCGACGTGCGCGGCCGCCTTGTGCGGCTGGGGCCTGAGCTTGACACGCTGCTCGCCAATCACGGCTACCCCGACGAAGTCGCCCGCGCTGTGGGCGAAGCGGCGGCGCTCACTGCGCTGCTCGGCACGGCGCTGAAGTTTGAAGGGCGTTTCCAGCTGCAAACGCGCACCGATGGCGTGATCGACATGCTTGTCGTCGACTTTGATGCCCCGGACCGCTTGCGGGCTTTCGCGCGGTTTGACGCGGATCGGCTTGGCGCCGCGCGCGCCTCAGGCGAGGCTGGTCCCGCCGCCTTGCTTGGCAAGGGGCATCTGGCGTTCACCATTGACCAGGGCGCGGACATGTCGCGCTATCAGGGCCTTGTTGCGCTGGAAGGGCATGGGCTGGAAGCCGCCGCCCATGAATACTTCCTGCGGTCCGAACAGATCCCCACTCTTGTGCGCCTCGCTGTGGCGGAAATTCTGGGCGCCGCAGGCCGCTGGCGCGCTGGCGGTCTGATCCTGCAGTTCCTGCCGGACTCGCCCGAGCGGCGCCGCATGAGCGACCTGCCGCCCGGCGACGCCCCGGCGGGCGCTTTGGAAGACGCTGTTCGCGAAGACGACGCCTGGACCGAAGCGCGCGCCCTTGCCGCCACGGTCGAGGATCACGAACTGGTCGATCCCAATCTCTCCAGCGACCGGCTTCTCTATCGCCTTTTCCATGAGCGGGGTGTGACTGTGTTCGAGACAAGCGCCTTGCGCCACGCCTGCCGCTGCTCGCGCGATGGCATCCAGACGATGTTGCGCGGCTTCACGCAGCAGGAGCGCCGCGACATGGTGGGCGAGGATGGGCGCATCGGCGTGACGTGCGAGTTCTGCGGGGTCAAGCGCGACTTCGATCCCATCGAGGTTGCAGCCCAATAGGCGTTTGCCGCCGCATCTCGCTTCCGCTTGATTTCTGTCGCCTGACGCGCGAAGGATTCAAACAACCAGCGGCCGGACCACGGCCCCTTGAGGAAGCGCGACGGAAGGGCCTGCATGACTCTCAATCCTCCCGCGACTGGTGCGACGGCCAACGCCGCAACGCCGGACGTGAAGATTAAGCTGCGCGGCGTGCGGAAAGTCTTCGAGACCAGACGCGGCCCGTTTGTCGCGCTGGATTCGCTGACACTCGATATCCCCACCGGTTGCTTTTTCATGATCGTCGGCCCCTCCGGCTGCGGCAAGACTACGCTCTTGCGTATCCTCGCCGGGCTGGAAACCCAAAGCGAGGGAACGATTGAGATTGGCGCTCCTGCTGATGGGCGCCCAGCAAACTCGATGATCTTCCAGGGCGACTCGCTGTTTCCATGGATGACCGTGTGGGACAACGCCGCCTATGGCCTCAGGATGCGCCGCCTGCCCAAAGCCGAAATCAAGGATCGCGTCGGCCATTATCTGACCCGCACAGGCCTCTCGCGCGCGACTGATCTCTATCCTCATCAATTGTCCGGCGGCATGCGTCAACGCGTGTCCATCGCGCGCGCCTTCGCCAATGATCCCGACGTCCTGTTGATGGACGAGCCATTCTCCGCCCTCGATGAGCAAAACAAGGTTCTCCTGCAGGAGGAACTGCTCAAGATCTGGGAGGAGACCCGCAAGACTGTTCTCTTCATCACGCACAGCGTTGATGAAGCCGTTACGCTGGGCGACCGCATCCTTGTCATGACTGCGCACCCGGGCCGCGCCAAGGCCGATCTCATAGTTCCCTTCGAGCGACCGCGGCAGGTGCTCGAATTGCGCGCGCGGCCCGCATATGGCGAGTTCGTGTTCAACATCTGGGGTTATTTGCGCGATGAGGTGCACCGCGCCCGCGCGCAGGATGAGGCGAGCGCCCAATGACCGACACCATCGAAAAGGCATCCACACGCGCCTTCGCGGCCCGCTCGCTTCGCCCAGGTTTTTCAATCAGCCGCGGGAACGTGGATCGGCTGATGAGTATCGCCTCGCCGATGGCGTTGTTGTTGCTTTGGGAAATCGCCGCCTACTTCGGCTGGATCGATGTGCGTTTCTTCCCTGCGCCGTCGAAAATCTTCGCCGAGATGCTGGTGTTGATCCAGAACGGCCAGCTGTGGACGCATCTGGTTGCCAGCCTTTATAGATTGTTCTGGGGCTTCATTTTCGGCGGGGTGCCGGCGCTCATTCTTGGCATCAGCATGGGATTGAGCCGGACGTTGCGCTCGGTCATGGAGCCGCTCGTCGCAGCGACCTATCCCATCCCCAAAAGCGCGATCCTGCCGCTGATCCTGCTGATCTTCGGTCTGGGCGAAGCCTCCAAAATCGTCATGGTCGCCATTGGTCTGTTCTTTCCCATTCTCATCAACGCCATGGCTGGCGTTCTCGAAATTCCCAAGATCCATTTCGATGTGGCGCGCAACTTCGGCGCGAGCCGACTGCAGACTTTTCGGACAATCGCGCTGCCCGGCGCCATGCCGCTCATCATGACAGGCGTAAAGCTAGGCGTCGGCATGGGCCTCATTCTCATCGCGCTTGCCGAGATGATCGGCGCCAAGTCCGGCCTTGGCTACATGATGTGGAACGCGTGGGAGATTCTCTCCGTCGAGACGATGTATGTCGGCCTCATCGTCATCGCCGCATTGGGTGTGCTCTTTTCGTTGATTTTGAACGAGGTTGAGCGCTTCCTTGTGCCGTGGAAGCAGGCGCGCTAAGCCGCCCTTGTGCAGCAAGCCGGAGAGGCGCGTCAAAACGGATGACGGTTGAAGAGAAAGCGGTTGTCAGCGGGCCCTATTCCGCTTTCGCGTTCAGAGACTTCCGTTATTGGATCGCCTACCGATACCTGTCCGGCATTGCGCTTCAGATGCGCGCGGTCGCAATCGGCTGGTATCTCTATGAGGTGACGGGCAGCGCCATTGCGCTTGGCCTCGCGGGTCTCGCGACGTTTCTGCCATCGCTCGCTTTCGCCCTTATTACCGGCCATGTGGCCGACAGCTACAACCGCCGGACTGTAGTTGTCATTTCTTTCAGTGTTTGCGCTGTCGCGATGATGGGGCTGACCTTGGCCATCGTCGCCGGTTCGCCGCCGCTGTGGCTGATTTATCTTTGCGTTGCAATCATTGGGCTGGGACGCGCCTTCGGCAATCCGGCCTCGCAGGCGATCACGCCGAACCTTGTGCCTCGCGAGCATTTCGCCAACGCCGTGACCTGGTATTCGTCGGTCTGGCAGTTCGCCGTTGTGTCCGGCCCCGCGATTGGCGGAATCCTCTACGTATTTGGCCCCAATGCCATTTTTTACGCGTCGAGCGGCGCCTTCGTATTGTGCGCTTTGTGCGCGTGCATGTTGCGCACCAATCTCGATCCCTCGAAGGCAGGGCGCGGTCCCATTTCGTGGGCGACATTGAGCGCGGGGCTGCGGTTCATGTGGTCGCGCCAGGTTATCTTCGGCGCCATCGCGCTTGATCTTGTTGCAGTCCTGTTCGGCGGCGTCACTGCGCTTCTGCCTATCATTGCAAAGGATGTTCTTGAAGTTGGCCCTGCGGGACTAGGCTTTCTGCGCTCGTGCCCAGCCGTTGGCGCGGTGCTCATGGGCTTTTTGATCGCGCGCACGCCGGTGCAGAGCAGGGCAGGGCGCAAGATGCTGATCGCGGTCGGAATTTATGGCCTCGCGGCAGTCGTTGTCGGCTTCTCGCCGTGGTTCCTCGTCTCGTGCGCGTTTCTGGTAGTCATGGGCGCCGCCGATCAGGTGAGTGTCGTCATCCGCCATACGATGGTGCAGATCGAAACGCCTGATGAAATGCGCGGGCGTGTCGCTGCCGTCAGCTCGATCTTCGTGTCGGGATCGGCCGATCTTGGCGAGTTCCGCGCCGGCATGAGCGCGGCGCTGTTCGGCGTCGGCAACGCCATCGTCATCGGCGGGCTCTGCACGATGTTTTTTGCCGCGGCGTGGGCGAAACTGTTTCCCGAACTTGCCGCGCGCGACAAGCTGGTTAACTGACGCTGATCAATCCAGCGGGTGCATTTCGTTCGTCGCTGTAACGAGAGCGGCGAGTATGCCCGGTTCGCTTGTCGCGTGGCCAGCCAAGGGGATGATCCGCAAGTCCGCATCCGGCCACGCCCGCGCGAGATCGAATGCGCTGCGCACCGGCGTCACCATGTCATAGCGACCTTGCACGATGATGCCCGGCGTTCCCGCCAGCTTGTGCATGTTGGCGATGATCTGCCCTTCATCAAGGAACGAGTAATTGACGAAGTAATGGGTTTCGAGCCGCGCGAGGGCAATCTCCCCGGGGCTTGCGGGCCCGGTGGCGGAGGCCCGCGCGCGCAGCGTCAGCAACTCCGCCTCCCAGGCGCACCAGGTGCGCGCGGTCTCCATGCGCAGCGAGATGTCAGCTCCGGTGAGCCGACGATAATAGGCGCCCACGAGATCGTTGCGTTCGCGCATTGCGATGGGCTCTATGAAACGCGCCCACGCGTCCGGGAAAACCTGTGACGCGCCGAATTTGTAGAGCCAGTCCACCTCGCACTGGCGCCCGGTAAAGACGCCGCGCAGGATCAGGCCCGTCACGCTCTGCGGGTGCGCCTGCGCGTATGCCAGAGCCAGCGTCGCGCCCCATGAGCCGCCGAGCAGCAGCCAGCGCTGGATGCCGAGGCAATCGCGCAGCAACTCGATGTCACTAATCAGGTGCTGTGTCGTGTTCGCCTGCAGCTCGCCGTGCGGCAGGGAACGGCCACATCCGCGCTGGTCGAACAGAACGATCAGGTAATGGTCAGGATCGAACAATCGGCGGTGGTCGGCATGAAAGCCGCCGCCCGGGCCACCATGCAGGAACAAGACAGGCTTCCCGTTCGGGTTGCCCGCCGTCTCCCACCAGACCCGGTGCTGATCACCGACGTCGAGATAGCCCGAAGCGAACGGTTGGATCGGTGGGAAGATTGCAGGAGGATGGCGTACGTGATCGTCAAATCCCATTCACGTCCCCGTTACACGACCGTTGCTTGAACCTTACCCAGAGCAGAGGTGGTTGGGAAGACCAGCGACTTGATCACGACAGGAACGGCGCCGGATGTTTCAAGCAGCGCGCCAATGTCGATGAAATCGAACTCCTTCAGCTCGATGCCGTCGATTGAGACCACGGCGTTCGAAAATTTCGCTTCCTCACGCACGTGAATGCCGATGAGGCCGCCGATGTCGCCATCGCCGACGAGAACCAGCGGATGGCCATTTTCCATCTGCCTGGACAGGCCCGCGTACACGCCCCTGCAGAAATCATCGAGGCGCCGGAACATGGCCGACCCTTCCCAGCGATAGCACAGCGCAACCGCCTGCTCGCCTTCATGCAGATCAAGCCTGCGCAGCGCCTGCCGCACGGCGTCTGCAATGGCGTTCTGATCAAGATCGTCGCCGCCCAGCGGCAGATCCGGCACAACAACTGGCATATTGCGCAGCGGCAATGTCTCCATCGGCGCCACGAAGATCGTCGAGCCGCTGACCTGCACGGTGTATTGCGAGGCGCCGACAACGGTCGCGCGGATGCTTTGATCGGGCTGTTCGAGCGTCACGCCCCATTCCTGAACGCGCTTCAGCATGGCTTTCGCGAGGCGGGGGCCCAGATCGCCGAAGCCCTTCGACTGCAGCGAGTAAACGTATTCCGACACGCCGCCCGAGAATTGAATGATTTCCGGCTTGCGGTCGTTCTTCAACGGGTTGAGGCGAAGCAGACTGGCGGTGTCGGGCTTCAACGCTTGCTGCGTCATGGCCTCGAACAGTCGGTCCGCCATGCACTCGACCATGGCGCCGCGCTGGTCTTCCGTGATGGTCGCGCCCAGCACAAGCTCGAAGCCCGCGTCCTTGGCGAACCTGCGGCCCGCCTCTTCTACGCGCGTCACGGTCCCGTTTGCGTCGAACGAAACGATGCGGGCGCCCACGTCGACCGCTGTCATGTCGATGACTTCGCCAGCCTCGCACACGGCAATCTTCGACGTGCCGCCGCCGATGTCGATGTTCATCACGCGCTTCTTTTCGCGAATGGAGCGGGCTGCTGCGCCCGACCCAAAGGCCGCCAGCGTCGTCTCGAGGCCGTCGCCGGCCGAAACGGACACGAACTTGCCGGCCTGCGCAGCGAACAATTCGCCGATGGAGCGCGCATTGGTGCGGCGCACGGCGACGCCGGTGAGGATCAGCGCGCCGGTGTCAATCGCGGAAGGATCAACCCCTGCGGCTTCGTATTGAAGGTCGATGAAGGAGCCCAGCTTCTTGGCGTCGATGGTCATGTCATCGGCGTAGGGCGTCAGCAGCACATCGGATTCGTGAAAAACTTCGCGTTCCGTGACGATGTAGCGATTGTCGAGACGCTCCAGCAGAAGCCGCGAGAAGACGAGATGAGACGTTGATGAACCGATGTCGACGCCGACGCTGACGAGACGGATTTCGTCCTCTTCCTCGAGGCTGCGCCGCACGTTGGAAAAGAAAACGCGCCCACCCTGAAACTCTTCGTCGTCGCTCATATCAACATCACCCTTGTCGGCTTCATCCCTGAACACAAGAAAGTGCCCTCCCCTTTGCGCGGGGGAGGGCGTTGTTGTCGGTTTGATCAGACGACGGTGTCGCGCTTTTCGTCGCTGGCGTTCGGCGGCACGTACCAGGCGGCGTCCATGCGACATGGCACGGCGTTGCGCTTCAGGGTTTCCTCGAACTCCTTGCGAAGATAGGGGTCTTCCATGAAGTACGGGATCGCGGTGCCGCCCTTGTCGAGATCGATGGCGGTGTAGTCGGTGTGCTTCTCGCCCGGAGCGCCCGGA
>JANPPJ010000146.1:0-33795 GCA_031428455.1 Hyphomicrobiales bacterium
TGGACGTGAACATCCTCACCGCCTCAGGCGGCAGCCTGCATGTGCGCGTGGCCATCCGCCAGCGCGCGCCGGGCGAGGCGCGTAACGCCATCGCCGCCGTCTTTGGTTCGGTCGCCAATTCCAAGCATGTGTGGGTGGTCGATCCCGATATCGACGTGCGCAGCGACGGCCAGATGGACTGGGCCATGGCGACGCGCTTCCAGGCCGACCGCGATCTTGTGGTGCAGAGCGGTTTTCGCGCCGTGCCGCTAGACCCCTCGCTGCAAGGCGCGCGGACGGGGGCGAAGGCGGGCTTTGACTGCACCCTGCCCTTTGCGCAAGCCATGGCGGGCGGACCGACGATCCCCGGCCCGCCAAGCTATCCGGGCAAACGTTTCGAGAGCGTCGAAGACGCGCTGAACGACGGGCCGAAGTTCTTTCAGGACCTGATGGCCGCAACTGGCTCTCGCGATGGCCGCGAAATCGTCCTAAAGCTGGATGAGCTTCGCATGGCTGGCCGCGCCGGTCGCGACAAGGAAGGGCGCTGGATCAATAACTGATCCAGCCGGAGAGTAACTGAATGCATATCCTTCGGGTCGTGCTCGTCATCATCGCCTTCATCGCGAGCGTTGCGCTTGGATGGGAAGTGTTCGACGCGGCGACCCGGCCGGAAATTGCGGCGGCGCCCAGCGCACCAAGGGGACGGGTCGCCGCGCTGGCGCCCGCGGACGATCTGCGCCCGGTCGCCCGGCAGGCGGTCGAGGAACGGCTGCAGCTTGCGCAAGAGACAAGCGGGTTCTTCAACACGATGCGGCGGGCGTTTCCGCAAGATTTCGACCGACTGGTGAATACGTTCGCCCAGCGCGCAGTTGACGGCTCAAAGCTGGATTCGCCGGACATCTATCTCGCCGAGGCCGTGCGGGCCGTGCGGCGCACCCATGGCGTGCTGGCGGCCAAGGCCGGCGGCGCCCACCTCGAAAAACTGTTCGAGACGCAAACGCGCATGCTCGACGCGCTTGCGAAGGCCGACCCCCAGATGTGCGTCGATTTTCTTTATGGCAAGGCGACAGAGCAATTTTACGCGTTCTCGGCTCGCAACCGGTCCCTTGTGGTGGAGATGGCGCAGGCTAGCCTCGACGCCATTCTCGATGGCCGCACCAGCCGGGTGGACCGGAGCCCTCCCACTGACGCTGATTTCAGAGACCTTGAAAACGCGCTGATGGAAAAAGGCCTCGGCCGCCCCGAGATCGAAGCGCTGCTCGACGGCAAGGAGCCCCAACCACCGCTTCCTGACGCCATGCTCTGCCGCGCGGGCGGCGTCTATCTTGAAACATTGCGGACCATGCCTGTAGAGGCGCGCATGCGCATTTATGGGCTTGCCGTCGAGGTGCTGGCGCGGACGTGAGGACGCGTAAAGTGCGGGCCAGATTGCGGCCTGCGGCGCGCTTCGCTATACCCCGGCCTCCCCATTCGCTTACGCCGGCCCGTTTCGGCGAGTGAGCACAGGAGCCAAAATGATTTCCGTTACGTTCCCCGATGGCGCGCAGCGTCAGTTCGAACCCGGCGTCTCCGGTCTGGACATCGCCAAATCCATTTCCCCTTCGCTGGCCAAGCGCACCGTCGCCATGACGATCAATGGCGTGCTGGTCGATCTCGCCGATACGATCCGCTCCGACTCCAAGATCGAGTTCGTGAACCGTGAAGACCCGCGCGCGCTGGAGCTGATCCGGCACGATTGCGCGCACGTTCTGGCCGAGGCCGTGCAGGCGTTGTTTCCGGGCACGCAGGTGACGATTGGCCCGGTGATCGACAACGGTTTTTATTACGATTTCTTCCGCGAGACGCCGTTCACGCCCGAAGACTTCGCCGCCATCGAGAAGAAGATGCGCGAAATTATTGGTCGCGACAAACCTTTCACGAAAGAGGAATGGACTCGCGACGAGGCCAAGAGCCACTTCGCGAAAAAGGGCGAGGCGTTCAAAATCGAGTTGGTTGACGCGATTCCCGAAGACCAGAGCCTGAAGATCTACAAGCAGGGCGACTGGCTCGATCTGTGTCGCGGCCCGCATATGACATCGACCGGCAAGGTCGGCTCCGCGTTCAAGCTGATGAAGGTGGCGGGCGCATACTGGCGCGGCGATTCCAACAAGCCGATGCTCAGCCGCATCTACGGCACCGCATGGGCAAAGCAGGAAGACCTCGACGCCTACATCAAGCAGCTGGAAGAAGCCGAGCGCCGCGACCATCGCCGCCTTGCTCGCGAGATGGACCTGTTCCACTTCCAGGAAGAAGGCCCCGGCACCGTCTTCTGGCATCCCAAGGGCTGGACGCTATTCCAGACCCTCATCAACTACATGCGCCGCAGGCAGGAAGACGTCGGCTACATCGAGGTGAACACGCCGCAGGTGCTTGATCGCGCGTTGTGGGAAACCTCCGGCCATTGGCAGACATATCGCGAGAATATGTTCCTCACGAAGACTGAGGACGAACGCGTTTTCGCGCTGAAGCCAATGAACTGCCCCGGCCACGTGCAGATTTTCAAGAACGGCCTGAAAAGCTATCGCGATCTGCCGCTCAAGATTGCCGAGTTCGGCATCGTGCATCGCTATGAGCCCTCCGGCGCATTGCATGGCGTGATGCGTGTGCGCGCATTCACGCAGGACGACGCGCATATCTTCTGCACGGAAGACCAGATCATGGCCGAAGCCATGAAGGTCAACGAACTCATCATGTCGGTTTATGAAGACTTCGGATTTTCGGACGTTGTGGTGAAACTTTCAACGCGACCCGAGAAGCGCGTCGGCTCGGACGATGTGTGGGACAAGGCGGAAGCAGCGCTCATGCGCGTGCTGGAAAACGTCGCCGCGCAAGGCGTGCGCACGGGCGTCAATCCGGGCGAAGGCGCGTTCTATGGGCCGAAGCTCGAATACACGCTGCGCGACGCGATTGGTCGCGAGTGGCAGTGCGGCACGACGCAGGTGGACTTCAACCTGCCGGCCCGTTTCAACGCATTCTATATCGGCGCCGACAGCGAGAAGACGACGCCCGTGATGATCCATCGCGCGATGTTTGGCTCACTGGAGCGGTTCACGGGCATCCTCATCGAGCATTACGCGGGACATCTGCCACTGTGGCTTTCGCCGCTGCAGATCGTCATCTGCACGATCACGCAGGATGGCGACGACTACGCGATGGAAGTTGCGGCAGCTGTGCGCAAGAAGGGCCTGCGCGTTGAGGTCGATCTTCGCAACGAGAAGATCGGCTACAAGGTGCGCGAACATTCGCTCGCCAAGATTCCGGTCATCTTTGCGCTGGGCAAGCGCGAGGCGGAGGAACGCAGCGTCTCCATCCGCCGTCTTGGCTCGCAGGGGCAGACATCCATGACGCTGGACGAAGCGCTTGCTTCCCTCATCGATGAGGGCGTGGCGCCGGACGTGAAGCGGCGGCAGGCGTAATTACTGCAACACAGTGAACCCGTGTTTCTCGAAGATCATGCGAGCCGATGGCTTTCGCAGGTCTTCGAGAAAGCGCATGCCCCCGGCGGTTGATTTGAGGGTTGCAGCGCATGGATAAACGATCGCCGGATGGCTGTTCTCCGGCAGCGTTGCGACGATCTTCACTTTGGGTTCTGCTGCGGCGTCGGTCGCATAGACGATGCCCAACGGAGCCTCGCCGCGCGCCACGAACGTCATGGCCGCGCGGACATTTTCGCTGTATGCAGCGCGTGGTTGCACTGTGCTCCAGGCGCCCAACTTTTCAAGCGACGCTTTCGCGTACTTCCCGGCGGGGACGCTGTTGATCTCGCCCATGGCGAGGCGCCCCCCCTTGAGTGCGGCGAGGATGGCCTGCGCATTGAGTTCGAGTTTGTCCAATGCGCTGACCGCAGGTGCAATAGCAACAAGGCGATTGCCGAGCAGGTTGAAGCGTGTGGCAGGCTGGATTGCCTTGCGGCTGGCGGCGTAGTCCATCGACTCTTCGTCGGCAGCGCAAAATGCTTGCGCAGGCGCCCCCTGCTCCAGCTGGCGCGCCAAAGTCATCGACGAGGCGTAGCTGAAACGGACAGCGCCGCCGCCTTGCTTCGTGAAAAGCGCGCCCACTTCGTCCAGTGCGTTTTTCAGACTCGCTGCCGCGAACACGGTGACGGGCTCCTGAGCGCTCACGGGGCTGGCTGCCAGCGCCGCGAGCACGAAAGCGATGTACCTGAGGCTCACGGGGCGGCTCCGGGTTTGTGAGACGCTATATCCATTTGAATATAGCGGATCGCCCAAAAATTCAACGCGGGGTTCTGATCGCGCTACTCTTTGTCGACAGCCTCGCACTGGCGCGGGCCTTTCCAGTCCGCGTACCGCCACGGCAGATACGGCTTCCCGCGCACGCCCGGCTCGGGCACCGGGTCATAGCCCGAGGCGCCGCCGGGTCGGCAGCGGCAGATGCGGGCGAAGCCCATCCAGCCGCCCGCCCAGAGCCCGTGCCGCTGGATCGCCTCGTCCGTATAGCTGGAACAGGTAGGCAGATAGCGGCAACTGCGCCCCATGATGGCTGACAGGGTGAGCTGATAGGTGCGGATCAAAACGTGCGCCACGCCGCGCGTTACGCGGGCGTAAAGCGGCGCATCGTGCGGAATCATCCGCCGGCCCTCAGGCGCCTGCCGCCGCTCCGACGACGGCTGTTCGCTGCTCGATTTCGTCGAGCGCCTTCACCACAGCGTCGAAGGTCAGCAAGGTTGAGGCGTGGCGACCCTTGTACTCGCGCACAGGCTCAAGCACGGCGATGTCGGTCCACTTGCCCTGCGTCGGCGGCGCGCCGTTCTCCTTCAGCATGCGGCGGACCGTCTCGCGCACGTCGCGAAGCTCGGCAGGGGTCGACCCGACGACGTTGCGCGCCATGATGGATGACGACGCCTGCCCAAGCGCGCAGGCCTTTACATCGTGGGCAAATTCACTGACCTTGCCATTTTCAAGGCTCAGGTCGATCGTGATCGTCGAGCCGCAAAGCTTTGAATGGGCGGTGGCGCTCACGTGCGGGTTCGGCAGGCGACCCTGGTGGGGAATGTCCGCCGCCAGTTCGAGTATCCGCTTGTTGTAAACATCGTTGAGCATAACGTCAGCCTTCGCTGCGCGCGGCAGGCGCACTTGCGTTCCGCCACCATATATAGGGCTGGTCCGAGCAGCGCGGCAATGCGTCCTCGGAGCGCGGGAAGGAATTCCGCGAGGGTAGATTTTTTCTGTGGTCCATTTTCCGCGCACCGGCGTAGGATGGACTGTTGCGTTCAAGCAGCGATTTCAACTGGAGGCGCCACATGGATGCCGTGGTTAAGACCTTAATTCCTGGATATGCTGGTTCTGTCGAGGCGGGTGTGACTGAAAATCCCGTCGAACGGCCGAGCCGTAGTGAGGCTGAGGACGCTGTACGCACGCTTTTGCGTTGGGCTGGCGAAAATCCCGGGCGTGAAGGTTTGCTCGACACGCCCAAGCGGGTTGTGAAGGCGTACGAGCAGTTCTTCGCGGGATATCATCAAGATCCAGACGACGTTCTCGGGACGGTGTTCGAGGAGGTCGAGGGTTACGACGATATGGTCCTCGTCAGGGACATCGACTTTGCCGCCCATTGCGAACACCACATGGTGCCGTTCATCGGCAAGGCGCACATCGCCTATTACCCACGGGGCGGCGTCGTCGGCTTGTCAAAACTGGCCCGGCTCGTAGAGATTTACGCCCGTCGCCTGCAGACGCAGGAGACGATGACGGCGCAAATCGCGGACGCTCTTGAACAATCGCTCGCGCCGCTTGGCGTGGCGGTGATGATCGAGGCGGAGCACATGTGCATGTCCATTCGCGGCGTACAGAAGAACGGCGCCTCGACGGTCACGACACGCTTCACCGGGCGCTTGCGTGATCCGGCCGAGCAGGTTCGCTTCCTGACGCTCGTGCGCAGCAAGTAACGCTACGATGACGAAAGGGCTTGGCGCCGCACTCGTCACCGGCAGCGGCAAGCGTATCGGGCGAGCCATATCCATGAGACTGGCGCGCGAGGGTTTCGCCCTCGCGCTCCACTCATCGGAACGCTCACGCGCCGAGGCGGAAGCGACCTGCCGCGAAATTACGGCGATGGGCGTGAACGCCTGCGTGGTGACAGGCGATCTCGCGTCGCATGATGTGTCTCATCTGGTTGTGCAAGCGCAGCGCGAGGTCGGTTTCATCTCGACGCTCGTGAACAACGCCTCGCTCTTTGAACGAGACTCGGCAGCTCCTTTTGATCCCTTCGCCTTTGATCGGCACATGGCGGTAAATCTGCGCGCGCCGCTCCAACTTGCAAGCGCGTTTCATGCAGCGCTGCCGCAGGATGTGCGCGGCGTGATCGTCAACGTGCTTGACCAGCGCGTGGCGCGGCTGACGCCGCATTATTTTTCCTACACGCTGTCAAAGTCCGCCCTCTGGGCCGCGACGAAAACGCTGGCGCAATCCTATGCGCCGCGCGTTCGCGTGAATGCGGTGGCGCCGGGACCGGTGATGCCAAACGTCAACGACGGCGCGGACGCCTTCAATGGCGAAGCGGCAGCAGTTCCGCTGCAGGCGCCAGCAAGCCCTGAAGATATCGCTGAGGCTGTCGCATATCTGGTCAGCGCGCGCAGCGTCACGGGCCAAACCATTTACGTCGATGGCGGGCAGAGGCTGGCGTGGCGGACGCCGGACATCATCGCCGGATATGAAGGCGGCGCGTAGACCGACCACTTGTTTTGCATCCCAAGCGCTCGCTAATATGCAGACACCGCGCACTTGAGGCGCCGCTATGAGCCCAAAGTCATGAAAATCGCATTAGCCGCTGCGCTCGCCTCTATCGCACTAACCGCGACGCCCGCGTTCACACAATCGTCGAGTGACGCGGATCGCCTTGCGGTATGCGTCGACAAAAAAGCCGGGCCTGAGGGCGATCTTCCCTCTGCCGGACCCGTGCGCGATCGGATATTGGCGGAGATGGCGGGCGGACCGCAGGCGTGCGTGCGAATGATTTACGCGGACTGCATGAAGGCGTCGAAGGACGCGCGCGCCTGCCATCGACGCGAAAGTCAGGCCTGGCTCGACGCCGTCAAGCTCTCAGGCGAAAATCGCAAACGGTTCGCCGCGCGCAACATTGAAGTTTACACCGTTGCGATCAATCGCATCCGGGGACAGGCGCGCGCCCTCTGCCATGCAGCCGCAGCTGTTTCCGCCTGGGGCTCCGACGCCATCGCAAAAGGCAGCTTCGAGCGCGGTGACTACGACACAAGCGAATGTGAGCGGGAAGCCATTGCGCAGCAGGCGCTTATCGTGATGGTGACGGCGCGGGGCAATTGATCCCTGCGTTATCGCCCAGGCAGCACCATCACGGTGGTGCGTCGCGGCAATTTTTCGCGCGTCATGGTGATGACAGGCGAAGCGAGCGTCTCAATGGGGAAGCGCTCGCGCGCAAGATCTAGAAACTGGTTGAGCGTGAAAGCGCTGAAATAGTGCATTGGCACGACGATCATCGGCTGGATGGAGCGGACCACTTCCAGCATCTGCTCCTTGGAGAGCGTGTAACTTCCGTCGACAGGTACGAGGGCGATATCAACCCGGCCCAGCTGGCTTAAATGCTCAACGGTGAGTTCGTGATGCAGATGGCCCAGATGCGCCACGCAGAGTTGTGCCGCCTCGAACACGAAGATCGAATTGCCGCCGCGCTCTGTCCCCTCGAATCCGCGTATGTTTGTTGCGACGTTGCGGATGCGCATGTCCTGAATGCTGACGTCATGTTCAGCGGCGCCGCCAGCCGGGTTCCAGCCACGCAGCACATGTGGAATGCGGGGGTCGGGATTGTTGGTGTAGTGGGTCGAGTGCGCCCGGTTCATGGTGATGACGTTCGGCAACGTTTGGGGCCGCACATAATCGTTGTAATCGGTGGCGACCCGCACGCCGCCCGGCGTCTCAATGACAAAAGTCGCGTGTCCAACGAAGCGGATAAGAAGTTCATCTTCGCGCAGCAAGGCAGGGATGATGCGAGGCTGATCGCGGGAGATGAGCCGTGGGCATCCCTCCGGCTTGGAGGCTTGCGCGGCTGCGGGCGATGCGAAGGCCAGAATGGCGACGCCTGCGGAGGCTGCAAAGGCAAGGGCTGCAAAGGCAAGGCGGGTCAAGCGGCGCTCCCCTGTCTTGGTCCAGTCAGAAACTAGCATGGAGCAAGGCAAACTGCGCGCCAGTCCTGACTTCACAACATCGTGTGGGTCACAAAGATATTCACTCCAATGGCGGCAAGGCCGAACCCGCCCAGGAACTCCGCCCACTTGCCCGCACGCGCGCCGATGACGCCGCCCAGGCGCAGGCCGATCAGCGTCATGACGAAGGTGACGACGCCGATGAGGAACAAGGTCAGTGGAATATTGTCGCTAACCAGCGCCAGCGTCACGCCGACGATGGTGGCGTCGACGCTCGTGCCCAGCGCCGTCACGAACACCGCGCCCCAGCCCGGCGTGGTCGGCCCATCTGCGCTGGCATCGTCACGGTAGCTGCGCCACACCATGCGCCCACCCAATATCCCAAGAAGAACAAGGGCAATCCAGTGATCCACATCAGCGATGACGGACGAGAATTGCTGGCCGAGCAAATATCCGAACAACGGCGCCAGCGCTTCCAGCACGCCAAAGCCCAGCGCAATGCAGACCGAGCGGTTCCAGGACAGCGTGGAGAACCGTGCGCCCTTTGCGATGGAGGCGGCGAATGCGTCTGAAGACAGGCTGAACGCAATGACGGTTGATTGAAGGATCATGCAGGCCTCTGGGGTTGCGGATTCCCGGCGGGAATGCCCGCATCAGTCTCGCCAGAATGGTCAAAACCACCCGCGCCGCCAGAGGTTGTGCATCGAGCACGCGCTCAGTTTGTTGACGACACTCCGTCAGATTGACGGCGACTACTCCCCAATGACAGGAACTTGATAGCGATAGACACGCACGCGGGCAAGCCGCCCTTCCTTCGCCAGAATTGATCCACATCTCAGTTATATGAACACTCTTCGCACTCTCGCTCTTGCCTGCCTCCTCGTCTTCCTGCTGCCGGTCGCTGTGCGCGCCGCCATTTATTGGGCGGGCAATGACAACAGTCACTGGTCCCGGGCGGACTGGTCGAGCACGGGCGTCTTGCCTCAGCCCCAAGCCCACGATGCAGCGATGGTGCGAATCTACTCTTCGCGGGTGGGCCGCTGGCGCGGCATCTTCGCCACGCACTCGTGGATCGTCGTGAAAGACCGTGGCGCCAAGAGCTATCAGCGCTTCGACAAGGTGGGCTGGGGATTGCCGATCCGCGTGAACGGCTATGCGCCGGATGGCCGCTGGTTTGGCAACGATATCGAGCCGGTGTTTGCTGCCGACGGCATAGAGGCCGAAAAGTTGATCCCGCGCATTCTCGCGGCGGTGGACGCCTACGCCTACAAGAACCGCGGCGACTACAGCGCCTGGCCCGGCCCAAATTCAAACACGTTCGTCGCAAGCGTGCTGGCGGCGGTGCCCGACGCGCGTGCGGCGCTGCCCTCAACCGCCATCGGCAAGGATTACCCGACGAGCGGCGACTGGATTGGCCTCGCGCCGTCGCGCACCGGCGTGCGGGCGAATCTGGGCGGCTATCTGGGCGCCACGTTTGCCTGGGTGGAGGGCGTGGAGCTCAACTTCATGGGCCTTGTTGCGGGGTTCGACATACGCAGACCCGGGTTGAAAATTCCCGGCTACGGCCGCATCGGCGTGTGACGCGCACGCCACAGGGATGCTAAACGGTGGGGCAGAGGACCGCATCATGACGTCATCAGGCTTCGCTGCACGCGGCGACAAGAGTTCAATTGAAGAAGGCGCAGCGTTTGCGCCGAAATTTGATCGCGACGGGCTGATCGTTTGCATCACCACCGAGGTCAAGAGCGGCGACATCCTTATGGTCGCATACATGAACGAAGAGGCCCTGCAGCTGACGCTGGACACGGGCGTTGCGCATTACTGGTCGCGCTCGCGCAATTCGCTCTGGCGCAAGGGCGACACGTCCGGCCAGGTGCAGAGCGTCATCGACATGCGCACCGATTGCGATCAGGACGCCATCCAGCTCGTCGTCGAGGCGGGCGGCGACGGCAAGGCCTGCCACACGGGCCGCCGCTCCTGTTTCTACAGACGCGCCATCAACCGCAACGGCGCGCTTGTGCTGGAGAAGACCGAGGGCTGATCAGGCGGTCCCGATGTACTCGCGCAGCGCCTGTTGCTCATCTTCCATTTCAGCGAGACGGTGTTTCACCACGTCGCCAATGGAAACGATGCCGATCAGCTTGCCCTGCTCCACAACGGGAAGGTGGCGGAATCGCCCCTTGGTCATTTCGCTCATCACGGACTGAACGGTCGCGGACTCGACCGTGGTGATGACCTCGCGCGACATGCAAAGCGACACCGGGTGATCAAGCGACGATGGTCCTTGCGTCGCAAGGATGCGGACCACGTCCCGCTCCGACACGATGCCAACGATCGCGCCAGCTCCGTCAGTGACCAACAGCGCGCCAAGTCGGCGTGCAAACAGCACGCTCACGGCGTCCGAGATCTTGCTTTCAGGTGAAATCGTGAACACGTCGCGGCCCTTGGCCGCCAATATGCGCCTAACAGTCATGAAGGCGTACTCCTGCATCTCATCGGGCTTGCCGCCCTTTCCTGATGAGGATGCAAATGATGCCCGCCGACTCCTGTTCCTGCAAGCGGAACCGCTCGTTTTTACGGATCTAATATTCCGGCGCGGGAGAAACCGCGTTTTGCGGCGGGTCGAACAGGGAAAACAGCAAGAACCCAGCGAGAAAACCGCCGATGTGGGCCTCCCACGCCACGGCGTTCTCGGACATGCCCAGCGGAACCGCCAACAACCCAACCGCAAGATTGATGGCGAACCAGATGGCCGCGAACTGAATCACGCGCCGGTCCCGGACTGCCGCCCCAAGACCGAGGGCCGGTTGCCGGGCGGCCTCTTCAGGCGACAACGGACCGCGCCAGGATTGCCGCCCGAGCGGCGCGCCCGGCTGGAAGATGAAGCGCAAGGCGGCGGCGGTAAGCCCGGACACGGCGGCGGATGCGCCGATCACTGGCGCAAGGTCTACAGGACGCATGAGATAGTGAGCCAGCGCGCCGGCAATTGACGTTACGGCGAACAAGGCGATGAGCCTGCCCGCGCCGATGCGCCTCGCGACTGGCGCCCCGAACGCGGTGAGCCACAGTCCGTTGACGATGAGGTGCGTCCAGTCCGCGTGAAGGAAAGCATAGGTGAGCGGAGTCCAAAATTTGGGTCGCCCGTTTCCGAGCAGGAATTGCGCTATCACCAACCGCTGTCGGTCTCCCTCTTCCGCCAGCCGCGTGAGTTCTTGCGCGACCCCGTCCGGGTTAATTGCGAAGGTGAACTGGCCGGGCACGAAAGCCAGCGCCTGCAGGAAGTAAGAATCCTGCGTCCCGCTCAGCCCATATTCCCGCAGTGCGTGAACGGCGATCGACAGAGCAAGGATCGCCAGAATGATTCCCGGCAAGTTGAACACAGGCTCGCGGGCGCGCTCAGCCATCTTGACTCCCCAGTGCGACGAACCCCGTCGAACGCTCATTCCATGAAGGGATTGGCGCGGAAGGGCAAGGCCGAGACCGCTACGTGCACGATCTTGTTCGAGGACTGGCGCAGCCTTGCGCGAGAACTGGCACGCAATCCGCTACCGCAGTTCATGGGTGCGACAAAACGGGGGTTGCCGGCTCAATCCGGCGCACACGGCGGTGGGATTGTCATAAAATGAAACAGGCAGCGACAATCGAGCTTTTCTCGTATTGGGACTCGCTGCGCGCCGGCATGAGCAAGGCGCATCTGGACGTCGCCAGCCCGCAAGTGCGGACTGCCCTCGCCGGAACGTTTCTTGTTGAGGTCGACGAACGCAGGGCTTACCCGCTTCGCGTGATCGGCGGATCACTGGCGCGCCTTACAGCGAACGCACGTCTGGGCGCCTCGTTTCTTGAATGCTGGGAAGCAGAGAGTCGCGACTTGCTGGAAGCCATGCTGCAGGTGGTCCACGACGAGAGGCTACCGGTGGTTCTGGGCGCGCGGGCGCGCACAACTGAAGGGGCTCGACTTGCAGTGGAATGTCTGCTGCTCCCGCTGGCCGCTGGCCAATCTGGAAAACCGCGCATCCTTGGCGGGGTGGCGCCCAGCGGTCAGACCAGCCGCCGGGGCAGCGAATATCCTTTGGAAATCGTGTCCGCCCGGACGATCCGCAATCCCATCCTGACCAAGGAACTTTTCTGCGCGCTCGAGTCCCCGGCGCCCTCGCCCATTGCCCCGTCCGCGACCCCATCCATGGTCTCGCCATCGATGTTGCGCGAAGCTGGCGCTCGCCTTCGAATCATTGACGGAGGCCGTTTGTGAATGCTTCCGTTTAATTAGTCTTTAACCTCACATGGTTAGGCTCTGCTTGTTCAGTGGAGCTCAAGTGGATGATTTCGGCACGTCGGTCGGCATTGACCACGGCTTTGGCGCCCCAGGCGGATCGCCGACGGCACGCGCGTCTAGAGCTTTCCTTGTTCGGCAAGTACATGCTCACCGACAGGCGGGAGCTTCCTTGCCAGACCATTGACATCTCGGCAGGCGGTCTCGGTCTCGCCGCGCCTGTGATCGGCCACATCGGCCAGCGTGTTGTCGTTTATCTGGATCATCTTGGTCGCCTTGAGGGCGACATCGTCCGACACCTCAAGGACGGGTTCGCCATCCAGCTTCGCCTTTCGCCAATAAAGCGCGACAAGATTGCCGACACGCTGACCTGGCTAATCAACCGCAGCGAGCTTGGCCTGCCGGAAGATCGCCGCCACGAGCGTATCGAGCCGATTCAGAAGCGAATCCAGGTGCAACTGGCGGACGGCTCAATTCATCCGGGCATGCTGGTCGACATTTCGCTCTCGGGCGCATTCGTCAAATGCGGCATCCAGCCGGCCTTTGGCGATATCGTGACCGTGGGTTCAACGCAGGGCCGCGTTGTGCGCCGCTCGGGCGAAGGTTTCGCCATCGAGTTCATGCGCTTGTTGCCGCTGGAAACGTTCGACCCCCGGATTAAACTGTAGGCTCAGTCGAGACGACGAAGGCCGACCGCATACGCGCGCGCGTTGTTTACATAATGCGCTGCGCCACGTTGCATCTTTGCAATCTCCACCTCGCTCATCACACGCACGGCTTTGGCGGGTGAGCCAATGATGAGACTGCCGTCGGGAAACTCCTTGCCTTCCGTCACAAGCGCATTAGCGCCGACAAGGCAATTACGACCAATCTTCGCGCCATTCAGAATTGTTGCGCCCATGCCGATCAGCGATCCGGCGCCGATCGTGCAACCGTGCAGAATGCAACCGTGCCCGACGGTGCAATCAGGCCCGATCTCGAGCGGGCAGCCGGGATCGGTGTGAATGACCGTGTGCTCCTGCACGTTGGAGCGCGCGCCAACCACAATCCACTCGCGGTCGCCACGCAATGTGCAGCCGAACCAGACGCTGGCGTCTTCTTCCAGCCGCACCTTGCCGATGATGTTGGCGTCGGGGGCAACCCAGTAGCGACCGTCTGCAGGCAAGACTGGCGCGTCGTCACCCAGAGCATAGATCGGCATGCTTGGCCTCGTTACTTCCGGGCGGGACGCGTGGGGTCTTTGACCGCAGGGATCGTGACGAACTCGACGTTGTAGATTTCGCCGTCGGGGAGCTTTTCGGACCGGCGGATGTAGACGTTCTGGATGAGGTCGCGCGTCTCGGGGTCAACCTTCACGGGGCCGCGCGGGCTCTCCCACTCCAGATTTTTCATGGCTTCAACAAGGGTGACGCCATCGGTCGAGCCATTGGTGCGCTTCAGCGCTTCGTAGATCAAATGCATGCCGTCGTAGCCGTAGGCCGCGACAATGTTAGGCCTGCGACCAGAGGCTTTCCTGAACGCTTCCACAAAGCGTTTGTTGACCGCGCTGTCGTGCGCGGCCGAATACGTGTGCGACGACACTGTGCCCAACGATACATCTCCCATGGCGTTGAGACTGTCATCGTCGAGCATAGAGCCTTCAGCGTAGATCTTGATTCCGGCCTGCGCGACGCCGCGGTCCCGCAACTGGTTCATCAGGGTCACGCCAGTGCCGCCTGACGGCACAAATATGAACAGGGCGTCGGGCTTGGCGTCGATGACGCGTTGAAGAAAGGGCGCAAACTCCGGGCTCGCCAGCGGCACCCGCAGCTTTTGCAAAACCTTGCCGCCTGAAGCTTCAAAGCTCGCCGACACGAGACCTTCATAATCAATGCCCGGACCGTAGTCCGAGACCAGCGTGATCATTGTCTTGGCGCCCTGTTTGGCGATCCACTCCGCATAGGGCTGCGCAACCTGTGGCACCGAAAGGCTCGTGCGCACGATGAAGGGCGAGCGATCCGGGATGATGGAAGTCGCGCCCAGCATGACGATCATCGGCACCTTGGCCTGCGTCGCGACGGCGGCAGTGGCCAGGGCGCCAGGCGTCAGCGTAAAGCCGGCGAGGATTTTCACGCCTTCATTGGTCACTAGCTCTTGCGCAACGCGGCGCGTCGTATCTGCTACGCCTGCGTCATCCCGCACGACGAGTTCAATTTTCTTACCCGCGACCATGTCGCCATTTTGCTGGATGTAGAGCCGAACGCCGGCCTCCAGCTGACGCCCAACAGATGCGAATGGGCCCGTCTGGGAAGAGATCAGGCCAATCTTCACCGTCTCCTGCGCGACGGCGGCGCCAGCAAACAGGAACCCGGCCAGAAGAGAGCTAATCAAAGACTTGGATGCAATGGTCATCAGGCGTCACCAGCGTTGGAGTCGCCGCATTATGGCGAAGGCTTCAATGCGGGCAACACGACGAAAGGAGGGTTTAAAAATCGTCGAGATCGAAGTCGAGGATAGCCATCTGGAGAGTGAAGGCCGATCCACGCGCATCGTCTGCGGAGATCACGCCCAAAAAATCTGGACCGTTGTTGAGCTCAACTGAGTCGGTCTTCTTGCCGCGCGCGATAATTTTCAGTTCCTTGTTCTCGAACAGCGCCTGCAGATATTCCTGCAGCGTCTCGCGCCCAACCGGGATCTTGAGTTCAAGCGCGAACGAGCGGTCGCCATCTTCATCATCAACAGAGATGGACGCGATGGTGCGTTCGCCAAGCTGAACGCCGGCTGCATCGGTGTTTTTTGGATCAAGGCCAACGCGCATTTCGTCGTTGCCGAAGGCATGACGCACAAAACCCTGAAGTTTGCGAAGTTCCGACTTATCCAAAACGTGCCGCTCCGCGCTGTATGTTCAAGGCGCGGAGGCTTGCCAGAAAAGGAGTCCGGGAGCAAGCCGCCGCTGGAAGATCAGAAGTCGGACTTCTCCGCGAGGATCTGGTCCATCGAGCGCGCGGGTTCGGCGCAACCGGCCTCCCCGACAACACGCGCAGGAACGCCCGCCACAGTGGTGCGCGCGGCGACCGACGATAGCACGACCGAACCAGCAGCCACGCGGGCGCACTGCCCAACTTCAATGTTGCCGATGATTTTAGCGCCCGCACCAATCAAAACGCCGCGGCGAATCTTGGGATGGCGGTCGCCCCGCTCCTTGCCTGTGCCGCCCAGCGTGACCCCGTGAAGGATCGACACATCGTCTTCGATCACGGCCGTGGAGCCTACGACAAGGCCCGTCGCATGGTCGAGGAAGATGCCCGTGCCGATGATCGCAGCGGGGTGAATGTCGCACTGAAACACTTCAGAGGAGCGGCTTTGCAGATAAAGCGCAAAGTCCTTGCGTCCGGCGTTCCACAGCGCATGGGCAAGGCGATGAGCCTGAATGGCGTGGAAGCCTTTGAAATAGAGCAGCGGCTCGATGAAGCGCGTGCAGGCAGGGTCACGGTCCGCAACTGCAATCAGATCAGCGCGGAAAGCCTCGACGATAGAAGGATCGCGTGCAGCCATATCGAGATAAGCGTGACGGATGAGATCACCGGGCAATTCCTGCTTGTCGAGGCGGTCCGCAAGACGTTGGATGATAGCGCCTTCAAGACGGCTCTGGTTGAGCACGGCGCCAAGCACCAAGCCTGCAACCTCTGGCTCGCGGCGAACGATCTCCTCCGCCTCCGTCCGGATTTGCGTGAAGATGGGGTCGACCGCGCCTAGACCGACGATCTTGGCTGATTGGGCATTCGACATACGCGGCGTCCTGTTTCTGCGGGCCAACCCGTACAAGCTGGCTGCGACATCCATATGATCCCTGCAGCCCGGCCCATCAAGTGTGCAGTGACTTCAGCGCGTCAGCACAGTGCTGACATTGCTTCGCTCAAGCTGTGCCGAGGAAGGCGATAACGCCCTGTTTGTACACCTTGTCCCCTACCGCAAGGTTATGATCGCGGCCGGGGATCACCAATGCGTGTCCGTCGGGCAGAAGCTTCGCCAAAGCTGGACCGTCGCCCGACACCTCGTCTTTGTCGCCGACAGCCACCAGAGTGGGGCACGAAATGGCGGCGATGCCTTTTGCAGTGAGGCTCTGGCGGTTTCCCCGGATGCAGGCGGCGAGCGCCCGCAGATCGCTCTTCGTGGCTTCAGCGAACGCGCGGAACATGCGCTGCATGGGGTCGGTGAGATCGGCCAGCGAGTCGGCCTCCATCGCCTGCGCGATGTTGCCTGGCAGCGCGGCTGCGCGCACAAGCCTGTCGCCCAACCCGCCGAGAATGGCGCGGCGTATCCGCGAAGGATGCTCCAGCGCCATGAACGCTGTGATGCGCGCGCCCATGGAATAGCCCATCACGTCGGCGCGCTCCACGCCAAGGTGATCGAGCAAATTCACAGCATCCTGCGCCATGATGGACGTGGTGTACTGCGCAGGCTCGTATAATTTTTCGCTCTGGCCATGGCCGCGATTATCTAACGCGATCACGCGCCGGCCGTCGTGCATGAGCGTTTTAGTCCACAGCGTGTTTGTCCAGTTCACGGCATGGTTCGAGGCGAAGCCGTGAATGAGCAAGATTGGCTCACCGCGATCAGCGCCGGTCGGCGCAAGGTCGATGTAGCTTAGGCGAACGCCGTTTGATGAAAAGAACTGCATCATTGAATTCCGGTGAAGCCGCACACTAAGCGGGCAGACGCGAGAGGCAAGCGCAAGGTGCGATGAGTAGATGCGGCGCACGGTCCGACCGCGCCGTTACCCTCCACGGCGCGGTCGTTGGCGTTCAAGTGGCCTACCCAAGACGCCGCGTCTCGCCTATGTTTGCGCGCGAGCAAATCGAGGACACAAGAGCAATGGCCGACCACGGCACGCCCCACTTCCACAACCAGCCGGGACTTCCCGTCGTGCGCGTCGGCGTGAAGGAGTTCATGTGCATCGGCGCCCTACCGCCGTTCGACCATCCGCACATTTTCATCGATATGGGGTCGGAGACCGAGACCATTTGTCCTTATTGCTCAACGCGTTATGTCTATCAGGCGGGATTGGGCCCGCACGCCTCGCCCGCCGAATGCGAACTGACCGCCATGGCGGCTTGACCCAAATGGCAGGAACTGGCGCGCCATGAGCGAGCCTCTCAAGATCGTCATTGCAGGCGCCGGAATCGGCGGCCTTACCGCTGCTCTCTCTCTGGCTCGAACTGGCGCGCAGATAACGCTTCTTGAGCGGGCGCCTGTCATGGAGGAGGTCGGAGCCGGGCTCCAGCTTTCGCCAAACGCCAGCAACATACTGCAGGATCTCGGCTTGCTCGACAGGCTCGCCCCATGGTCGCTTGCGCCTGAGCAGCTGCGCATCCGGCGCGCCCGCGACGGCGCCGATCTGGCGCGCATGCCGCTGGGACCCCTGGCCGACGCGCGCTGGGGCGCGCCCCATCTGGTGGCGCATCGAGCCGATTTGCAGCGCATTCTTGTAGAAGCTTGCGCAGACTCCCCCCTCATCACACTGAAGACGGACGTTGACGTCCTGGGGTTCGCCTCGGTGACCGAGGGAGAGCGGGCGTCCGTTCAGGTTGGCATCAGAGATGTGGGAAAGCACGCGCGGGTGGACGGCGATGTCCTGATCGCGGCTGACGGCCTGCGCTCCAATTTGCGCGAGCGGCTGGGGCTCGGGCTGGCCGACACACCCATCTACTCTGGCCGCACCGCATGGCGCGCACTGATCCCCGCCGCTGCCGCCCCTGCGAGCGCGCTGAGGGTCGAGACCAATTTGTGGCTGGGTGCGAAAGCGCATCTCGTACACTATCCCGTCCGCGCGGGCGATCTCGTCAACGTGGTGGCCGTAATCGAAGACCCCTGGCGCGGCGAGGACTCGACTGACATCTGGCGCGACCCTGCTGACGCAGACCCCAAGTATCTAAAAAGATTTTTCGGCGGCTGGGCGCGCGAAGCCCATGACCTTCTCAACGCCGCGCCCCAATGGCGCCGCTGGCCGCTGTTCGAGCGGCGTTTCGCGCCCCGCTGGAGCCTCGATAACGTCGTGCTGATGGGCGATGCGGCGCATCCTGTCCTGCCGTTTCTGGCGCAGGGCGCCGGGCTGGCCATCGAGGACGCGGAAGCGCTTGGCCGCGCATTTGGGACCCATGGCGCCGACGTGGGCGCCGCGATCAAGATGTATGAAAACGAGCGGATACCGCGGGCCAGCGACATTGCGCTGGCGTCCCGCAGGCAGGCCGCCATTTACCATATGAGCGGGCCGATGGCGCTGGCGCGAGACTTCATCATGCGCCGCGTGACCCCCAACGGTATGCTGCGCCGGGTAGACTGGATCTATGGCTACCGGAAGGGAGCGGGCGCCCGCCGACGGCTCCTGCCATAGACGGGCGATGACCCGCCGACTTGATCTGGACATGGTTCTGAAACAATTCGCTCTTCCGACTGGAACTTAGCTGCTCGGGAAGCGTCTATTGTATGTCTTGCCAAATTTGTTAGGTTCCATCGTTATCGTACACAGGGGTCCCCCATGAAAAAGGTTCTGCTCACAGTCGGTGCAATTGCGCTTGCCGGCACGGTCTCTGGCTGCAGCCCGCGTGAAGAGCGCATTGTCGGTGGCGCTGGCATTGGTGCAGCAACCGGCGCCGTGATTGGCGGCTTGGCCGGTGGCGGCCGTGGCGCTCTGGCCGGTGCAGCCATCGGCGGCGTCGGTGGCGCGATCGTGGCTGACGCCACCCGCCCGCGCTACCGCTGCTGGTACAATTCTTACGGCGAGCGCGTTTGCCGTCGCACGAACTGATCAACAGATTGATTTGAGAACCCACCGACGCGGGGCTTTTGCCCCGCGTTTCTCGTTTTGAGCGCTTCTCAGCGGGCCGGAGCGGAAGGTGGAATCGGCGTAGGTTGCGACGCCGCAGGCGTTTCGATCCCGGATGAGGGAATGGGCGGTACGCCCGGGGCCGGGCCACCCAACGCCGTGTTCCTGAGTTCCGGCTTCAGTGCGGCCAGCGCGATGATCGGATTTGGCAGCGCAACGCCGGCCAGCCTCATCTCCCGAGCCACGGCTGCGCACCCATCAAGATCGTTGGCGCCAGCAGCCTGGCGAACCTTTTCGAGCGCTTGTGGGCTCGCCGGAGGCGCCTTCGGTTCGGTCGTGGGGACTGCGGGGGCTGCGACGGTCGCGACAGGCTTTGGATTGGCCAAAGATGACTTGGCGCTTTCCTGCGCAACCCCTTGCGGGCCAGATGCGCCGGGCCCGTCATTACGCACCGGGCCACTCAAGCCGGAGCTTTGCTGTGGTTGATCTTGCCCGCCCGGCGCAGCTGCAGGGGCAGTCGCAGCCGCCGCCCCTTTGGGGGCCTCAACGGCTGTAACCGTCTTGGGGTCTACCGGCGTTTGAGATGCAGCCGTATTGGCGGCTGTCTTTTCAACTCCCGCCTTGTTCACCTGTTCTATCCAAGCAGTCAGCTCGACACAAATGTTGGCAGGCGGACTGGCTGCCAACGCCGGCACGGAAACTGCGCAGGCGCCAAGCAGCACGGAGATCAGCGTCATTCGGATCATCGGGCCTCTCCTCATGTGCGGCGCACGGGCGGCGTGACATACACCGGCGAGGGCGACGCTGGCTCTTCTGGGCTTTTGCGCACGGCTTCTTGCGCCCACAAGTCGTGATGATGACGCGCCCACGCAAGATCAACTTCGCCTGTGCCCATGCCGCCGAAGGCGCCTTCGGTGCCAGCGGTGCCGATATAGATATGGCCGATAATCATCGCGATGAAGAGCGCGGCCGCGATGGAATGGACCGCGCCCCAAAGCTGCATGCCATTAACGTCAAGGAAAGTGAGCGGGAACATCAGCGCCAGACCGCTGCCGAAGATGATGATTGTTGAAAGGACAACAACCCAGAACAGGAGCTTCTGACCCGCGTTAAATCGTCCAGCGCTGAGATGCGCCGCGTTTGGTCCAAACCCTCCGCCAGCCCGCAGCCAGGCAAGATCGACACGCCGTGGAAGATTATCACGCGTCCACACTGCGATCATAATCAAGACGCCCAGAACGAACGGCCAAGCGAAGAAATTATGAGCGTACTTGGCAAATTGCGAAAAGCCGCCGAAGGCTTCCGGGCTCATAAGCGGCATAAGCAAGCGCTTGCCAAAGACGTAATTGAGACCGGTGAGCGCAAGAACAATGAATGACGTAGCTGTCATCCAGTGATTAAATCGCTCAATCGAGCTGTAGCGGATCAACCTGATCGACGATCCATCGCGCTCGTATCGCTGGGAACCGCGAAGCATATATACAACAACTACGATCAACAGCGTCAGTATGACAGCGAGACCCAAAATCCACGGCGCCCAGTTTTCTTTGAAGACACGCCACGTGCGCCCCTGCGGTTGTTCGAGGTATCCAAGCTTCGCATCAGGAATCGAAACGCGACCGATGATGCGATCATTCTCGCGAAGAAGCATGTCCTCCGTCACCGATTGCCTGGGCGGCGGTGGGGGAACCTGGAGCTGCTGGGCTGGTGGTTGCGGACCCGTTTGCGTCGGTAGCGTTTGTGATTGCGGGCCTTGCTGCGTCTGCGCGTGAAGCAGCGCCGATGGTGCGACCCATCCCGCAGAGAGGGCGAGTGCGAAGAGAGCCGAGCGCAGCATTTTCATGTTTAGCCTCGTCAAATCGTCACTGTTTCACGATAGGCAGTCCGCCATCCCCAGGCGCCCGAGCCATAACCGCGCTGAAGCACGCGCTCACGGTAGATTTGTGCAATCACGTCGCCATCGCCTGCCAGCAATGACTTTGTTGAGCACATCTCGGCGCACAGTGGCAGCTTGCCTTCAGCAAGGCGGTTTGATCCGTACTTGACGTACTCCGCCTCGGACAGATCAGCCTCCGGGCCGCCGCTGCAATACGTGCACTTGTCCATCTTTCCGCGGGAGCCAAAGTTTCCAACGCGCGGATACTGAGGCGCTCCAAATGGGCACGCATAAAAGCAATAACCGCAACCGATGCAGATATCTTTGGAATGGAGCACGACCGCGTCTGCGGTCGTGTAAAAGCAGTTGACAGGGCACACGGCGGCGCATGGCGCATCTGTGCAATGCATGCACGCCATCGACACGGATCGCTCGCCTGGCTTGCCATCGTTCAATGTAATTACGCGGCGGCGATTGATGCCCCATGGGACGTCATGTTCATTCTTGCAAGCGGTAACGCACGCGTTGCACTCAATACAGCGATCGGCGTCGCACAGGAACTTCACTCGCGCCATTGCGTGTCCCTCCCCTAAGCCGCACGAATTTGACAGAGCGTAGCTTTAGGTTCCTGCATGCCAGTCACCGGATCAAACCCGTACGTCGTGACAGTGTTCACGCTCTCGCCGAGCACGTATGGGTCTGTCCCTTCGGGATAAAAGCGGCGCATATCTTCGCCCTGATACCAACCGGAGAAGTGGAAAGGCATCCACGCCACGCCGCGCCCGACGCGCTCAGTGACCAATGCCCGGACGCGAGCGCGAGAGTTGTTTTCGGGCCCGTAAACCCACACCCACGCATTATCTTTGATGCCACGTTCGCTCGCATCAGCCGGGTTGATTTCGACGAACATTGTTTGCTGTAGCTCAGCCAACCAGCGGTTAGAGCGGGTTTCTTCGCCGCCGCCCTCATACTCCACAAGCCGGCCTGACGAGAGGACGATCGGAAAATCACGCGCGATATTTTTCTCAACCACGGTCCGCTGGAACGAGAAGCCGTTATTGGGAAGCCGGAATTGTCGCTCATCGGGGCGGGTGGGGTATTTTTGCACGAGACCAGGCTGCGGGGAGTAAATAGGTTCGCGATGCACCGGCACCGGGTCCGGCAAGTTCCAGGCGTTCGCGCGCGCCTTGCCGTTGCCGTAATGCATGACGCCGTGTTGCAGTGACACGCGCTGGATGCCACCAGACAGGTCATTCGCCCAACTGACTGTGTCGATGTTTTGTCCGCCGATTTTTTGGATGACAGCGAGTTCTTCGACCGTAAGGTCGGCATCCCAACCAAGCTTCTTGAAAACTGCCATCGTCATTTCCGGGTAGCCGTCTGTCAAATCGGACCCTCGTGAAAATGAGTTTTCCGCCAAAAGGCTTTCGCCATTTCGCTCAATGCCAAACCGCGCACGAAATGTGCTGCCCCCGTCCATGACGTGAGCGTCCGTATTATAAAGAATAGCGCTGCCCGGGTGGCGCAGCTCGGGCTTGCCCCAGCAGGGCCAGGGAAGCCCATAAAAATCGCCGCCAACTTCCGGCGTATCCTTGGGCGCACGCAGGGTCACGAGATCGAACTTGTCCTGATGACGCATGTGCGCCTTCAGGCGTTCGGGGCTCTGGCCGCAATAACCGGTTGACCAGCCGCCCCGATTAATTTCCCGGAGCACATCTTCTGCAAGCGGCACGTTGTTTTCGATCTTGATGCCTTTGAACATCTGCTCGCCAAAACCAAGTTTTTGCGCGAGGCGGTACATGATTTCGTAGTCTGTCTTGGATTCGAAGATCGGCTCGACAATCTTCTCGCCCCATTGTAGCGAGCGGTTCGAAGCGGTTCGCGATCCATCCATTTCCAACGACGTCGCGACGGGAAGAAGATACGTGTTATCCTGTCGTGCGTTCATGGCGGCAAATGTGGTTGGATGCGGATCCGCGACAACCAGCAGCTCAAGCTTATTCATCCCTTGAATCGCCTCGGGAAGACGCGTGACGGTGTTCCCACCGTGACCCATCACAACCATGGCCCGCAGGGGCGATAGTTGGTCAACCTGCCCAGCATCAAGGTTAAGCGCATCGAACCAACGGGTGGACGTGATGCCGGGAGTCTCCATACTCTGCTTGCGAGTTCTCGGCTTGCGGCTCCCTACCGCAGGCACTTCGTCGAAGCGTGACTGAAACCAGTCATACTCAACCTCCCACACGCGCGCCCAATGGCGCCAGGCTCCCTCGACAAGGCCGTAGTAAAGCGGAAGCGTTACAACGTCGAGCCCAAGATCGGTTGCGCCCTGCACATTGGTGTGCCCGCGGAAGATGTTTGCGCCGGTTCCGGGCTTGCCGACGTTGCCGGTGGCGAGGCAGAGGATACAAAACGCGCGCACATTGGCCGTGCCGACCGTATGCTGCGTTGCGCCCATGCACCAGATGAGGGTGGAGGGCTTGGCGAGCGCGAACGTCTGAGCGACTCTTTTTAATTGTTCACCAGGCACTCCCGAGACCCGCTCAACTTCCTCAGGCGTCCACTTTTCGACTTCCTTGCGCACGGCGTCCATGCCGTAGACACGCTGCTTAATGAATTCCTTGTCTTCCCAACCGTTCTGAAAGATGTGCCAAAGCATACCCCAAACGATTGGGATATCCGTACCGGGCCGCATGCGAACATATTCCGACGCGTGCGCTGCAGTGCGCGTAAATCGTGGGTCGATTACGATCATATTCGCCCGGTTCAACTCTTTGCCCGCAAGGAGGTGCTGCATGGCGACGGGATGGGCTTCGGCAGGATTGCCCCCCATAATGATCATTGTTTTGGCGTTGCGGATATCGTTGTAGGAATTTGTCTGCGCGCCGTAGCCCCAAGTGTTAGCAACGCCTGCAACGGTAGTTGAATGACAAATCCGCGCTTGATGATCGATGTTGTTGGTGCCCCAAAAGGCAGCCATTTTGCGCATAAGATAGGAAGCTTCATTTGTAAACTTAGCGGAACCAAGCCAGTAAACTGAATCTGCGCCGCTCTTCTCACGAATTTGAGTGAGTTTGGCGCCAATTTCGTCGATAGCCTGATCCCAGCTTACGCGCGTCCACTGACCACCCACAAGCTTCAGGGGGTATTTCAAACGACGCTCGCCACTCACGATCTCGCGTATCGCTGCACCCTTTGCGCAATGAGTTCCGCGATTGATGGGGCTACGCCATTCCGGCTCCTGCCCAACCCAGACTCCATTCAAGACCTCAGCATTCACGCTGCAACCAACCGAGCAGTGAGTACAAATATTTTTGCGCAGCACAACGCCGGGATTGGTCACCGAAGAACCAGCTGCAGTGGATTGCCGCACCGAACCGAGGGAAGATGTGAGCGCAACCGCTGCCCCGGTCAAACCAGATCGCGCCAAAAATGTGCGCCTGTCCAGACTATGTGAGTGATTGATCCTCTCGAGAATAGCGGCCCCGTGGGAGACAGTTGCAGACCTGCGCTTGACCAGCATAACGCTCCCTTTCACTTCTTGATTTTTGTCTCATAGGCGTTCGTTGCATAATAAGCTTTGACGTGATCCGTTACACGATAACGTCCCCGCATCTCTTCACCGCCCGGAGTGTAGGCCTCAGCTTTGCTGGAAAGGCTGCCGCTCACGAGCGCGCCTGCTACCGATGCCTGAGCAGCGCCACGGAAGAAATTCCTTCTGCTAAGCTCTAGCGACCTGCGGTGCATCTTCGCCTCCATTGTCTGTGCAACGTCAACGGTCGAAACGATCTGGTTTCGCGTTGGTTCCAATGCATCGAATGGATACGAATTTATCTCGCTGACCGAGATAGGCTTGCTTACGTAACAGGCAGCCCAAAATGCAACGCCTGAGCCAATTACAGACACTGTTTAGCTTTCGCATTCCGGCTATTGACGCGCTTATGCTGACGACAGCCTTATCAAAAGGGTGCGTAGGGCAGAGGCTGCGGCTGCGGCTTCCGGCCTTTCTAGTTGCAACATGTGGCTCGCCTGCGCGACCGACGCCTAGGGTATATCGAAGGCCTGCGCCGCAAAGCGTAAGACATGGGCAGGATGGAGCGCGCGGAACGCGTCGGCGTCGGCGCCCAGGATCGCGACACGGAGATTTATGCCGCCAACAGCGGCGTATGAATCGATTGCTCGATTTTATCCATAGATTTTGGCTTCGTAGTCTCCGGGACAAACGAGCTCAACGCCGCCATCAGAAAGTGGACGACATGTTGTTGCGACGGTGACGTGGTCATCCGCCATCGCCTTGATGGTGTGCGCCTTAACGGGCGTGACCGCGCTTGTACCATGATTGCGCAGGTCGAACAGAACGAGTTCATAGTCGACCGAAAGCAGCTCCCAGAAAGCGCGGTATCCGTCCATCGCAAAGCCGTTGCCATGCGACAGGATCAAACGAGGCCGACCAGCTAATAGATAACGACGCAGCATCAATGTCGCGCCATCCTGCGCGCGGACTTTCAATGTTTCACCCGAGATCATTCTCGTTCATCACCGCAGGCTGCAAGCCTGTCGAAATTAGCTAGCCGACAACGCCTGCTTCCGATGCGACGTTGACTGGCCCGCGCACTTTTTTCGAGACGCCGAAATCAGGGCTTTTGCGTTACCGCCTGACGTGCGCGCTCCACTAGATCACCTGGTGTGGAATATGCTGCGGTCAGAATTTTCAGAACCTCTTCGCCACTCACAGGTGATACTTCCAGACCCATCTTGGTGGCCTCCTGCACAAAGGCGGGATCGCGCAGCGTATCGGCAAACCCCCTGCGCAGCGCCGCCAACCGATCAGCTGGAATGCCCGGCGGCGCAGCATAGGGGAACGCGATTTCTTGCCGTGAGAAGATCAGCTCCATGACCTTGCGGTCGGATGCATCGGTCACAAAATCCAGCGCCAGAGGGACGTTTGGATAATCGGGGTGCTTGCGCAGCGCGATCTGAAGAATGATGTCGATTTTGTTTTCCTTGAGCCACTGAGGCCGGGTGGATCGCAACGTGCTGATCGAAGAGCCGCCCATGCCATCAACTTCGCCACGTTCAATGGCGAGCATGAAATCGCCGGATCCTTGATAACCGGTGACCACCTTCATCTTCGTGCCCAGCAGTGCGTTGATGACAAATGGATAGACAGCGCTATCGGCCCCCAGCCCACTGGCGGGCACGGTCATAGGTCTCGCGCGCAGATCTTCGATTGTGCGGAACTTTTTTTCAACGGGAGAGAACACGACGCTGACCTCGGAAGCGGGACTGCCTATCCAGTTCAACTTCAGCGCGTCAAACTGCACGCCTGTCTTGTCAAAAAGCGGCTGTGTGGGAATGCTGCGTGAGAAGGTCGCAAACTGCGTACCGTCTTTAGGAGCATTATTATAAATATAATTTGCCGCCGCCATGGAGCCTGCGCCGGGCATGTTGCGCACCAGCGCGTTGGGCGCGCCTGGCATGTGTTTTCCAAGGTGGCGTGTCAGGGTACGCGAATAAACGTCGTAACCGCCGCCTACTCCGAACCCTACGACGATAGTGACGGGGTTGGCCTTGTAAAAGTCGGCCAATTCGTCCGCGCCAGCCGGCGCCGCCAACGCGGAGGCAAGTGAACCAAACAGGAATGCTCTGAATCCATTCTTGCGCATGGTGCTTGTCTCCGCGTCAGATGTTTCATCATATAAGCCTTGCTGCGGCTGTCCTATTTTGCAAGCAGGCCAGCGGCCTCCACTGCTTCACGATAGGTCGGCCTGTCACCTTCGATGACCGCAGCGAATTCCTTCGATGTATTGCCTATGGGCTCAATCCCCAAAGCCTCAAGCCTGCTGCGGATTGTCGGGTCCTTAGTTGCGGCCATCACGGCTTGTTCAAGGCGTGTGACAATGGCTTGCGGCGTGCCGGCCGCCACAAAGAATCCGTTCCACGACGATGTTTTGAAGCCGGGGAAAATCGAAGCTACGGGGGGAACGTTGGGCAACTGCGGAAGTGGTTTCTCTGAAGAAATGCCAAGTATGCGGATGCGTCCACCGTCAACGTGCTGAAGCAATTCAGACGCGTTACCAAAATAAATGTCCGTCTCGTGATTCAGCAGCGCCTGCATGGAGGGCCCACCGCCTTTATAGGGAACGAACACAAAATCAACGCCGGCCTTCTTGCCAAACAAGGCTGCTGACAGATGACCAATAGCGCCCTGCCCTGGCGAGGCCACGTTCAACTTGTCCTTGTGCCCCTTCGCAAAAGCGATCAGCTCAGGCATCGTTTTGACAGGCAAATTTGCGCGAATGCCGAGAAGGAAGGGCCCTGTCCCGAAGATGCTGACAGGGACGAAGTCCTTCTCCGGCTCGTAGTTCACCTTCTGCATCAGCGGCAGAATGATAAGCTGACCTGCCGAGGCAAAGAATAATGTTGAACCGTCGGTATCACCTCGCGCGACCTGCGCCGATGCGACGACGCCACCGGCGGTAGCCCTGTTCTCAACAATGAAATTCTGGCCGAGGGTGCGAGACATAAAGTCCGCAGCGAGGCGCGCCATCGTATCTGTGTTGCCGCCAGCGGAGAACGGCACAACGATTGTGACCGGGCGCGTTGGCCATTGCTGCGCGCTCGCCGTGGCGACCATTCCCGCAAAACCTGCGACGCAGGTTGCTGCGACTAATAATCGACGCGTGAGGGAGCCGCCCCTTTTGCTTCGCGTAACTGTTGAAGTCATTTTTTTCTTCTCCACAAATCTGTTGTTCTAACTGCATGGGCCATTTATGCCGCGCAAGGCCTAATGCTCGTGCGGCTGCGGTCCGTCGAAGCCTTCGACAAGCACGAATTCTCCCGTGCTGCCGCCTGTGCGATGTTGACGCGCAGCCTGATATTCAGGTGAACTGAAATAGGCCTTAGCCTGATCATAGCTTTCGAATTCGAGGATCACGTTGCGCGGACGCGCAACTCCGTCGAGCGCCTCGTACTTGCCGCCACGCGCGAGTATTCGCGCGCCATACTTCTTCATGGCGACGGACGCCGCCTGCGCGTAGCGCATGTAAGCGTCGTTATCGTCTACGGTGACACGCGCAATGATATAGCCCTTCGGCATGACTGCTCCTGCTTGTAACGAAAATTTATCGTCCCCTCCGCGCTTCCTGCGCGTTTTGCCTGCGTGAGTTTAGTTACGATCAGGCCTTTGACAAGCAGCTTTATTTGCCGCGGAACCGGTTTGCCGTCAGATGGAGGAAATAATTTTGCGATGCCGAACGGACTTGCCTTCGGTGACCTGTTCCACCGCACGGATAATGCCGTTTGTGTTTAAGCCAAAAGAGGCGAAAATATCTTCCAGCGACGCAGACTGGCCGAAAGTTTCCACCCCAAGCGTGGTTATGCGGTGGCCCTTTACCCCGCCTAGCCAAGCTAAAGCAGCAGGATGGCCGTCGTTAACAGTGACGATGGCGCAATGAGGGGGAACGTAACCCAGCAACTGCGCTACGTGACTTTCCGTCCGTAAGGTTCGTGATCGCGACCATTGCGAAAACAGCCGGTCTGCAGATGTGATTGCGAGAAGCCCTACATCGCGGCGATCCTCACTGAGCAGTCCGGCCGCCTCAACAGCTTCAGGGGCAACCGCGCCAGTGTAAGCGATCACAACTTCGCAATTTGGGCCCGGCTCACGCAGCCAATAGGCTCCATTCGTTATGGCTTGAGCGAGCTCTTGCGTCATAACGCGCGGGACTTGGTCCAGCATGCGCGTCGAGAGGCGCAGATACACCGAACCTCCGGCCTCGTCTGCGGAACCAGATTTGTCCGCGTGCTGCATGTGTTCGAAACCCCACTGCATTATCACAGCGAGCTCGTCGACAAAGCCGGGCTCGAACGATGCCAGCCCGGGCTGCCCCATGCCAATCAGCGGCGTCGCAATGGATTGATGGGCGCCTCCCTCCGGGGCGAGGGTGATGCCCGACGGTGTGGCCACGAGCATAAAGCGCGCATCCTGATAACAGGCATAGTTCAGCGCATCGAGTCCGCGCTGAATGAATGGATCGTACAGCGTGCCAACAGGGAGCAAACGTTCGCCATTGATGTCATGCGAGAGCCCGAGCGCCGACAGCAGGAGAAACAGATTCATTTCGGCGATGCCAAGCTCGATGTGCTGGCCCGATGGCGAAAAGTCCCACGCGTAAGTGGAGGGAATTTTTTCGCTCTTGAACAGATCCGCATGTTGCGCCTTGGCGAAAAGTCCGCGCCTGTTCACCCAAGCGCCAAGGTTTGTCGAGACGGTGACGTCGGGCGATGTCGTGACAATGCGCTGCGCCAGTTCGCTATCTGATCGCGCGAGTTCGTGCAAGATGAGGCCAAACCCCTGCTGCGTGGACATGGCTGGCGCCGCCGCATAGCCAAGTCGCTCTGGCACAGGCACGAGCGGGGCCTTCAATCGCCGCTCGGCTGCCTGCATGTAAGGCGTCTGCGCCAGAAACGCAACGATTTCCGTTGGCTGAAATCGCAGGCCTTCGTGCTTGTCCCATTCGCAGCCGGGCGTAATGTTTTGCGCAATGCGCAATTCTTCCATCTGCGCCTTGGTCATCAAGCCGGCGTGGTTGTCCTTGTGCCCCTGAAAGGGCAGCCCCATCCCCTTAACCGTGTAAGCGATGAAGCACACTGGACGGTCATGATCGATGGCCTCGAACGCGTCGATAAGCGCCTCTGCGTCATGCCCGCCAAGATTGCTCATGAGCGCGTGGAGTTGCTCATCGGTGCGGCGCCCAAGCAACGCGACAAGGTCAGCATCGTCGCCCAGTTCCGCCAAGAGCTTGCGCCGGAACGCAGCCCCGCCCTGAAAACACAGCGCAGCGTAAAGCTGATTGTGGCAGTGGTCTATCCACGAGCGCAGCGTCTCACCGCCCGGCTCTGCAAACGCTGCCTCCATCAAGCGACCGTATTTGAGAATAACGACGTCCCAACCGAAATTGCGGAACATGCTCTCGAACTTTTCCCAAAGACCCTCGCGTACAACGCCGTCCAGCGACTGACGATTGTAATCAACAATCCACCACAAATTTCGGACGTCCTGCTTCCACCCATCAACAAGCGCTTCATAGATGTTGCCTTCATCCATTTCCGCGTCGCCCACGATGGCGATGTAACGCCCTTCAGGGCGAGCTTTTCCCCAATTGTGCGCGCGCACGTAGTCCTGCACCAACGAAGAAAAAAGCGTTTGCGCTACGCCGAGGCCGACGGAGCCGGTCGAGAAGTCGACTGTTTCAATATCCTTGGTTCGTGAAGGATAGGATTGCGCGCCACCCATGGCGCGGAAGGCCTCAAGCTTCTCGCGCGTCTGCAGCCCGAAGAGATATTGAATCGCATGAAACGCCGGACTTGCATGTGGCTTAACCGCAATGCGATCCTGAGCCCGAAGGATCCGGAAGTACAGAACGCTCAAGATCGTCGCGACGGACGCCGCCGACGCCTGATGGCCGCCGACTTTCAACCCGTCCGCGCTCGGACGCAGATGATTGGCGTTGTGGATCATCCAGGATGACAGCCAGAGCACCTTGCGCTCAAGCTCTTTCAGCATCCCGATTTCACGATCGCTCATCGTCGCGTCTCCGAATTATGACGTTACGAATGTATCCAGCGCGGGAGGGCGAAAGATTCCAATTATTTGCGTTTGGCCGCAAATTTTTGATAAGAAGTGTCTCCTGATTGACCTTGAACGCCGGATTTTCCCAATTGACAAACCTTGACGATATCGACCGCAAGTTGCTGACGTTGCTGCAGCAGGACAGTCGGCTCACTCTGCAAGAACTGGCGGAGCGCGTGGGCTTGTCTGCCTCACCCTGCCATCGTCGCATCCGATTGATGGAGGAGCGAGGCGTTATCGCGCGTTACTCTGCGACTGTGGACCAGCGCAAGGTTGGACTGCCCGTCAGCGTCTTCATCTCCATCAAACTGACGCGGCAGAAGGAAGAAGATTTGCAGCGTTTCGCCAATGCGGTGGCCAATTGGCCAGAAGTGCTGGAATGCTATTTAATGACGGGCCACCGCGATTATCTGTTGCGGGTGGTGGTCGCGGATCTCGCCGCATATGAGCGCTTTTTGAAACAAAGGCTCACGCGCCTCGACGGCATTTCCTCAATCGAGTCCAGTTTTGCGCTGGATCAAATCAAATACTCAACCGCCCTTCCCTTGTAAGGCGGCGCGCATGGCGCGATGATGGGCCATGACAAACCGAAGCCTGATCCTCGTCACCGGAGCATCCGGGAAAACAGCCCGAGCTTGCATTGCGCAATTGCTCAGCAAAGGCGCAAGCATTCGCGCGCTCGTACGCCGCGCGGAGGCCGCCCAAGACTTGCGCGCCAAAGGCGTTACGGACGTTGTCGTCGGCGACATGTTTGCGCCAGACGTGATGCGGCACGCCCTTGAAGGCGCCGACGCAGTCTTGCATATTTGCCCGCCGATGCATCCGCAGGAGCTTCAACTGGCGAAGGACATGACGGCGGCTTGCAAGACGGCAGGCGTGACGCGTTTTGTATTATGGTCCGTGCTTCACCCGCATATCAACGTGCCGCACCATCAGCGAAAACAAAAGGCGGAAGCCGCTCTGATTGACTCCGGGCTGGCGTTCACGATTTTGCAACCGGGCCGCTACATGCAGCATCTTGAGTCAATCTGGACTCAGATCGTCAACGAAGGAATCCAAGCTTTTCCGTTTTCTACATCGTCCCGCTTCAGTCTCGCGCATCTTGACGATCTTGCCCGCGCAGCGGCGGAAGTGCTGACGACGGCTGGACACGAAAACGCAATCTATGAACTTGGCGGACCGGAAGCGCTCTCGTCGGAAGATTGCGCACATATAATTTCGCATGTACTCAACCGCTCCGTTCACGCGCGCGCTACGCCTCTTGACGCTTTTCTGGCGAAGGCGCGCGCTGCGGGACTTCCGGATTGGCGCATTGAAACTTTTGACGTGATGAACCGACATTACGACGCGCACGGATTGCAGGGAAATGGCAACGTGCTGCGCTGGCTGATCGGACAGGCGCCGAAAACCTTCCGAGAGTATGTCAGCGAACTGGCGGCGCGATAGGCTTACGCCAGAGCGCGAAATTGCGCGATGACCTCGTCGGCTGTCATGAGGTCCGCATACTTCTGACGCATGTCGAAAAGATTTGCCTCGTGCGGTCCAGGCGCCCGGTCGCCTACGCCATCTGACACGACGACAGTGCGGAAATTATAACTCATCGAGTCGATGACGCTGGCGCGCACACAGCCAGACGTCGTTGCTCCCGTCACAATAACGGTGTCGATGCGGCGCATGATGAGCCACGGCGCGAGATCGGTGCCAAAGAATGCTGAAGGCTGTGTCTTTCGCAGGACGTATTCACCCTCAACGGGCGCCAGTTCATCAACGATCTGACTTGCGTGGCTCGTCTCGGTAAGCGCGGCAAGCTTGGGCGCCTTCAAACAGAAAACGCCAGCATCCGATCCGTCCTGCGCATAGACAACGCGCGTATAACAAATGGGAAGGCGCTTTTCCCGGGCAGTCGCTAACAGGCGTTTTGTGTTGGCTATAGCGTCTGGAATGTTACCGCCGCCGAACAGGTCCGGGTCGTTGAAGCCGTTGACGAAGTCGACGATCAGCAATGCGGGCGCGAGGCCGAAGCCCGAACTCGCGCCAAAACCCTGCTTTGCATAAACGTCGCTTGTCATACGCCTGACTCAGCCGTTCCAGAGATGCGAAAACTGCGTCGCAACCACGTCTTCATAGGCGAGTTCGCCCTTGATGAGCCCCATGTTGCGCTGGAACTGCGCCATGCCGGCTACAAATTCCTTCGAGATGTTGGGCGTGTAGAACGGCAAGTCACGCTGCACGACATCAGCGATCAGTGCGGCTTCCTCGGCCGGAAAGAGCGCCTTACCGACCTGCGCGGCCAGCGAAATGTCAGCGATCAGCGCTTTTTGGGTTTTCACAAGCGCACGCAATGCAGCGGCGACCGCGTCGGGATCGCGCTTGATGACTTCGTCTGACGTAATGAGCGCGGGCTGCGTGTAGTTGATAGCGCCGGCGGGTCCGTCACCACGGCGCGCGTCCATGATGATGTCGCCCCACCCGTTGCGCACGGCGACTTCAGCGCCCATGCCGTTGGCCCAGAAGCCATCAATGAGACCAGCGCCAAGGGCCTTGGCGGCGGCGACGCCAAAGTTCTTGTTTTCACCCAGGAACGCGCCTGGCACGGGGCCAATCTTGACGTCCTTGTCGGGATCAATGCCAGACTCGATGAGCAAGCGCTTCAAGCCAAGATCCACCAACGGCGCAGCGCCAATGCTTAGGCCCTTGATGGCGTTGATGTCGCCCTTCTTCGCCTTCAAATCTTTTTTAAGAACGAGAAACCAGTACATGTTCTGCGCCAGCGCGCCGAGCAGTTTGCCGCCCTTCCATTCGGGGAAGGCGAATGGCACGCTGTGAGCGGAACCACCGACAAAATCGATGCCGCCGTCACGCAGCACTTCCAGCGTCTTGTTAACGGGGAAGATAAGCTCGAGTTGAACGTCGAGCCCTTCCTGCTTGAAAAATCCCAATTCCACCGCGGCAACTGCGGGGAAGTACGAATTGGAAATCATGTCCGGAATAGCAATCTTCATGGCTCGTTCCTTACGCTCTGGCGATATTGTCAGGTGATGGATTGGGCGCGGCGATAGCC
>JANPPJ010000147.1:0-15087 GCA_031428455.1 Hyphomicrobiales bacterium
CTTTGGCCTCAATAATGGTCTTGAAGACGCGATCAATCTTGCATGGAAGCTTGCGGCAAAACTCCAGGGCTGGGGTGGCGATGCGCTGCTTGAGTCTTATTCGCTGGAACGCCGCCCTGTCTTCCGGGACACCGGCGAGGACTTTATCGCGAGGCGAATCAAGGACGATGCAATCTTCTACGACAAGTATAATCCCGGCGCCGATTTGGCGGCGTTTGAGGCGGCGTGGAATGCGCGCAAGAACGAGGGCGGCGCGAGAGCGCAGGCTTACGTTCCCAACTATGCTGGCTCACCTGTTGTCTATGGTGGCGAGGCTGAAGTTAGCGGCGCCCACGGCGAGCATATGCACAAAGCCCGCCCCGGCCACCATCTGAGCCCGCAGGATTTATCGAGCGGCAAGAATGTCTTCGAGGTGCTTGATCGCGGTTTCAATCTGCTGGCGTTTGGCGCAGACGAAGGTGAGGTAAAGCGTTTTGCCGACGCTGCGGCGTCGCTTTCCGTTCCGTTGAATATCATTCGCGACACGAACAGCGATGGCCGCCGCCAGTATGAGGCAAAACTCATTGTTGTGCGGCCTGACCAGTTTGTGGCCTGGGCAGGCGACGCAGCGCCGAACGATCTCACCGCCCTGCTCGCCCGCGTCAGCGGACAAGCTTGAAACGAGGGAAGCCGCGCCTGCGCTGCTTCTCACATTGGACAGAACGATGCTGCTTAAGGTCGACCCCATTGAAGACCCGGCCGCGCCGGGCTGTCCGTGTTGCAGCGACGGCGGCCTGCGCGGCTTTGTTTATCGCGATGAGGCGCCACATTCGGTATATTTTGCGGAGTCCGGCGGCATGAGCGCAAATCCGGTCGTGCTTATTGGTATCGCGCTCGGTCGCTGGGCGTCTGACGCGCCAGCGGCCGAGAGGGCCTGTTTTGTTTTTGCATGCAGCAAAGGCGACGCGGGCTTCGTCGCAAAACCGACGATCCCTTATTTGCTGTCCTTCCCTGAGTTCAAGCAACTGGGCGAACCGGTCGAACCCGACAGCTCGCAATCACACAAGCTTCATCCACAAGTGCGCGAAACGCTCGACGCCATCATCGCGCAGGACCATCGACTGGCTCATCTGCGCGGCGGGCGTCAACGATTTGTCGCGGACTGATTTCGACGCGGCGCAGCTTTGTTTCACATGGCGGAACGGTTCAGCAGTTTTTGAAGCAGGGGTGAACACAGTTTCGTCGCAAGCCTTGAGCCTGCGCCCATGCGCCGCTATGTACGCGGCCTCTGGATGACGTTAAGCGTACCCGGACGTCCGAAATCCGAGCGCTGAAACAAAGGCGCGGGAACAACGAACAAGGAGAGGGGAATGAACATCAACCTCGGCAAGACGCTTCTAGCGGCCACCGCGGCTACAGCTTTGCTGTCCGGCGCGGCTCTTGCGCAGGAAAAGCCTTTCAACATCTACATCGGTTATTCCGCAGGCGGCGGCTATGACGTGTACGGTCGCATCCTCGGCCGCCACATCAACAAGCACCTGCCCGGCAACCCGACCGTTATCGTCAACAACATGCCGGGCGCAGGCTCCATGCGCCTCGCCAACTGGCTCTACAATGTTGCGCCCAAGGACGGCAATGTCATCGGCACCTTCGCCCGTGGCATCGCCTTCGACACGCTGCTTGGCCAGCCCGGCGCGCAGTTTGACGCGACCAAGTACAACTGGATCGGCAGCGCGAACGACGAAGTCAGCGTTTGCGTCGCATGGCACACCAGCGGCGTGACAAGCTTCGATCAGGTACTGCAGAAGGAGCTCGTCGTCGGCGGCACCGGCGGCAGCGCCGACACCGACCAGTTCCCCAAGGTCTTCAACAGCGCACTCGGCACGAAGATGAGGATTGTTGCGGGCTATCCCGGCGGCAACGACATCAACCTTGCGATGGAGCGCGGGGAGGTGTCGGGCCGCTGCGGCTGGTCGTGGTCGTCCGTCATCTCCACACAGCCCGGCTGGCTGAAGGAAAAGAAGATCAACGTGCTCGTTCAGCTGTCGCTGGAGAAGCACCCGGATCTTCCCAACGTGCCGATCATCACCGACTTTGCCAAGGATGACATCACGCGCGGTGTCTTCAAGCTGGTGTTTGCACGCCAGGTGATGGGCCGCCCGTTCGCAGCGCCTCCGGGAACGTCGCCCGAGCGTGTAGCGGTCATCCGCAAGGCCTTCCTGGACACATTGAAGGACCCGCTGCTCCTCGCAGAGGCTGAGAAGGCGCAGCTCGAGATTACCCCGGTGTCTGGCGAGACGGTGCAGAAGCTGGTTGAGGAGGCCTACTCAATGCCTCCTGAAGTCATCAAGCGCACCATCGAAGCGCTTCGCTAACGCAACGAAGGCCCCGGCATCCCCGGGGCCTTTTCATTTACGAAGGAAGGCGTCTACACTTGGCGTCCAAAGCAGGAGGGACGCATGAGCGAAGAGAATGACCGCACGAAAAACGTCGTGCACAATTATCGTGGCTGGCAGTCTGACGTCATTGTCGACCTGATCAAGCAATACGATTTTGAATACATCGCGCTCAACCCAGGCGCGAGCTTCCGCGGATTGCACGACTCGCTCATCAACTACGGCAAGAACGACCCGCAGATGATGCTCTGTAACCATGAGGAAATCGCGGTTCAGATTGCGCATGGCTACGCCAAGGCGACTGGCAAGCCCATGGCGGTGATCCTGCACAATCTCGTCGGCCTGCTGCACGCCTGCATGGCCATCTACTATGCCTACATCGACCGCGTGCCGATCTTCATCATGGGCGCCACCGGCCCGATGGACGAAGGCAAGCGCCGCCCGCACATTGACTGGACGCACACCGCGCTCGTGCAGGGCAACGCAGTTCGTGACTATGTGAAATGGGATTACCAGCCCACCGCGATTGAAGGCGTGCCCGAAAGCTTTGCGCGCGCGTACTCCATCATGACGACGCAGCCGCCCGGCCCTATTTATATGTGCTACGACGCTGCCTTGCAGGAGGCGCCGCTCACCAAAGATGTGCCCCTCCCCCCGCGCGGCAGCGTCTCGACGCCCTCCCCCATGATGCCGGACCCGCGAGCCATCGAGGCCATCGCCGAGAAGTTGCTCGCAGCCGACAAGCCGATGTTGCTGGCTGAATACGCTGGCCGCCGCCCAATGGGCTTCGAGAACAACGTGAAGCTCGCCGAACTCGTCGGCGCCGGATGCTGGGACATCGCAAATTCGCTCAACTTCCCGAACAAGCATCCGTTGTCCATGAGCATGGACAAGGGCGCGCTGAAGGGCGTTGATCTCGTTGTCGGCCTCGACATCAAGGACTGGGAGAAGTCCACTCACGAACTCAACTCGACGGACCGCAAGATCACGCCTCTCGTCAATGCCGATTGCGACTGGGTTGAAATCGGCTTTGCGGAACTTGGCATCAGCAAGTGGTCGATGGACTATTGCCGCATGCAGCCATGCAGCGTTCGCGCGCTGGGCGACACCGCGCTTGGCGTGCCGGCGCTCATCGAAACGCTGGAAAAGCGCATCGGCGGCAACGCAACACTTCAGAAGAAGATCGCTGATCGCAAGGCGCATATAAGCAAGCGCCATGACGAGACATGGGCAAAATGGCAGGAAGACCAGCGCAAGGACTGGGACGCATCTCCCATGACGTCCGCGCGCCTCGCGCATGAGGTCTGGGATGTCATCAGGGACGAGGACTGGGTGCTCACCGCCAACACGCTGAAGCATGGCGTGCGCAAAGTGTGGGACTTCGACAAGGCGTATCGCCACCCCGGCATTGAGCTTGGCACGTCAACGCAAATTGGCATGTCGATTGGCGTCGCGCTGGCGCATAAAAAGCATGGGCGCCTCGTGGTCGATCTTCAGCCCGACGGCGACCTGATGTTCGACGCAGGCGCGCTCTGGATTTTGGCCAAGTACGAAATCCCGATGCTCATCGTGATGTACAACAACCGCGCCTATTATAATGACTGGGAACACCAGATTCGCATGGCGCGGCTGCGCGGCACAGACATCGAGAAGGCCCATATCGGCATGGACCTTTATGGCCCCGCGCCGGACTTCGGCGCGCTCGCCCGCTCCATGGGCGTGTGGGGCGAAGGCCCCATCGAAGACCCGAAGGATGTGCGCGGCGCGCTGGAGCGGGCGCTGAAGGTCGTGAAATCCGGCAAGCCAGCGCTCATCGACACAGTGACGCAGCACCGCTGAACGCAGCAGCGGCCAACAAAAATGCCCGGCCGCAAGGCCGGGCTTTCTTAGTTTAGAGGCGCCGTCAGACGATGACCTTCGTCATGATGCCAGCAGGGAAGATATCTTCCGGCTTCATGTGCTTGTGCGCGATGCCCTGCTGATACGTATAAAGCAGCATCTGCTCCCAGGTGGCACGGTTTTCTTCAATGCCATAGGGGAACGTGTCGCCGCCGAACATGTCACGCATCTTGCGCGCGTAGGTCGGCAACCATGCGAGCGGATAACGCGACACTGCCGGATCGAAAAGACGCTCGATGCTGCGGCGCTTTGCCTCCTCGAACGCATTCATCAGATTGCGCGCGACCCACGGATTCTCGTCGATGATGTGCTTCTGCACGGCGATGATGTGCATGATCGGCCACACTTTCGTGCGGGCGAAGTATTCTTCCTCCATGCCCAGATAATCAGGATAGAGCCGCTCGACATCCGGGTGGCCCTCAAGGAAGCAGGTCGGCGGGCGCGCGATGATGGCGCAATCGATTTCGCCAGACGCGAGCATTTCCGACAGCGACTTGTCGGTCACGCGCGTCAGCTGCATGCCTTCGGGAAGGCTCAGCTCCACCTTCTCGGCGCGGCCCGGCGAATTGGCGCCAGCCTGATACCAATGCACATCCGTGAGCTTGACGCCGCAATCATTGTGCATCCATCCGCGCATGTAAACAGCCGCGGAATGCGCCCACTCGGGCGAGCCAACACGCTTGCCCTTGAGGTCTTGCACTGTTTTGATCTTCGCGTTCTTGTTTACATAGAACGATGAGAAACGGAACAGACGCGAGCAGACAACAGGGAGGCCAATCACATCGGGGTTTTCGCGCGACACCTGCGTCGTGAACTTCGCGAAGCTCAACTCGGAGACGTCAAACTCCCGGTTCGCGGTGAAGCGCGCGAAACACTCGTGATGGCCGAGGTTCAGCCAGTTGTGCTCGATCCCCTCTGCCCGGACCTCGCCGGTGCGGAAGTCGCGAAAATGATCATAGTCAGTCGTGGCGATTGACAGCTTGAGCTTGCTCATCGTGTTTCCTTTCGTTGTTTGTCGTTAGAGTTTCAGGAGTCGCTTGGCGTTGCCGGACGTGATCTTTTCCATGTCTGCGGGGGACAATTGGAGATCACCTAGCGCAGCAATCGTTTCCTTGATCGGTGCGAACGGGGAATCCGTCGAGAACACGACATGATCCGCGCCGAAGAACTTGAGCCCGCTGTGCAAGCCGGTAGATGCGCCAAACATCGCGGTGTCGCCATAAAAGCGGCGGAAGTATTCAAGATGTGGGCGCTTCAGCGACGGCAGAACCTTGGAGTAATCTTCATCCAGCGTGCGGTGGCCCAGCACGTCAAGTCCAGGCCCGACGCGCCCATCGAAATACGGGATCATGCCGCCACAATGGTGCGTGATGATGTTGAGATCAGGATAGCGGTCCAGCATGCCCGAAAATACAATGCGGGCCATGGCGACCGAGGTCTCATAGGGCCAGCCAAAGCACCACCACATTTCAAAGCGCGACTTCCCTTCGCCCGCGTAGTCGGTCATGTCAGACGTGCGCGCGGGATGCAACCATATGGGCAGACCGTGCCGCGCCATCGCAGCAAAGACTGGTTCGAACTCAGGAAGATCCAGCGGCTTGCCAGCGACATTTGTAAATATCTGAATGCCGCGCGCGCCCAGCTGCGTAATCGCGCGTTCGATCTCCGCCAATGCGCCATCCATGTCCAGCATCGAGATGGAGGCGACGAACGCGGGAAAGCGATCGGGATGCTTTGCGCAGATTTCCGCCATGCCGTCATTGCCGACTGCGGCAAGGCGGCGCGCATCTTCCGGCCCGCAAACATCTTCAAGCGGCGGGTTTGGCAGCGAGATCACCTGTGAGTAATCAGCGCCAGCGCCATCCATCAAGCGGAAGCGCACGTCGAGATCATGGATCGGCTTCACGTTGCGCATGCGGGCGCCAATGTTGCCGAGCTTGGGAGAAGTCTTCGTCAGATCATCGAAGAACTTCGGCGGCATGATATGCGTGTAAATGTCGATCATGCCTGCGTCTCCTGACGAATGGCGGCCCAGATTTTCTGCGGGGTCAACGGCATGTCGAGATCAAGCGACCGCCCCGGCGATATGGCGTTTTCGATTGCGTTGACGATTGTGGGCGGCGCCGCGGTCGTGCCCGCCTCGCCGGTCCCTTTGACGCCAATCGGGTTGGTCGTGCACGGCACAGGGTGATGCAAAACCTTCAGCATCGGCAAGTGATCAGCACGCGGCATGGTGTAATCCATGAAGGAACCCGCAAGAAGCTGGCCGCTAGTTGGATCATAGTTGGAAAACTCGCCCAGCGCCTGGCCAATGCCCTGCGTGACACCGCCCTGCACCTGGCCTGTGACGATGGTCTCGTTGAGGACGACGCCGCAATCGCCGACAGCGGTATATTCAACGATCTGAACAGCGCCTGTATCAGGATCAATCTCGACCTCGGCGACATGCGCTCCATTGGGAAATGTCGGCGCGATATGGGCTTCGTCACTGGTGTCGAGGCTCTCTGACAGCAGCCCCTGCGCTGCCATCTCGCCCGCCCGGTCTGCAACTTCAAACAGGCTGACGCGTCGCCCGGTGCTGGCTATTTCAAAACCGCCGTTTGCGTAAGTGACTTCGCTCTCGTTTGCCTGCAACAAGCTGGCGGCGACGGCAGTCGCCTTCGTGATCATCTTGTCAGAAGTCACGGCGATGGCGCTGCCAACAAGCATTGCCGAGCGCGACGCCACTGCGCCAAAGCCCGGCACGTCGCGGTCCGAGTCGCCCGCAGTGACAATGACGTCGTCATCGCTGAGCCCGAGACGTTCTGCGATCATCTGGCGGAACACGGTCGCGTGGCCTTGCCCGTTGGACGCAGGCCCGATGCTCAGGACGACTTTGCCCTTCTGGAACGCAATGCGAGCCGGCTCGTGATAATGCCCGCCTGAAATTTCCAGATAGCCGCAAGCGCTGATGCCGCGCAGTTTGCCGCGCTTGGCGGCCTCTGCGCGACGCGCGGGGAAGCCCGCGTAGTCAGACACCGCAAGCGCACGTTCAAAGATCGCCGGAAAGTCGCCGCTGTCGACTGTTTGGCCTGTCGCAGTAGCGTAAGGCATGCGCGAGGCGGGTATGAGATTGCGACGGCGCAGTTCAACCGGGTCCATCGACAATTTCGCCGCAGCCGCCTGGATCACGCGCTCAAGCAGGTAGTTTGCTTCCGGGCGCCCCGCGCCGCGATAGGGCCCTGTTGGCGTTGTGTTCGAGAAGTATGTCGTCGCGTCCACAATGATCTGCGGAATGTCGTAAACACCCGGCAGACAGAACGCGATATGCACGGTGGGCACAAGCACGGCGACGCCGGTGAGATAGGCGCCGACATTTTGCTTGCCCTTCACGCGCAGCGCGAGAAACTTGCCCGCATCATCAAGCGCGAGATCGACGTTCCACAGCGAGTCGCGCGCATGGTTGTCGCACATGAACGACTCGGAGCGCGTGGCCGACCAGTGCACTGGCTGCTGCAGTTTCTTTGCCGCCGTCAGCAGCGCCGGATATTCAGGATAGCTTGAAGCCTTCATGCCGAAGCCGCCGCCGACATCATCCGTCAGAACGCGCAGCTTCTTTGCATCGATCTTCATGCAGGCGGCGACCTGCCCGCGAATGCCCGCGACGCCCTGCGTGCCCGTATGCAACGTGAAACGATCCTGCTCCGTATCATAGCTCGCCGTCGCTGCGCGCGGCTCCATCGACACTGCGCTGATGCGCTGGTTGTATACTTCGAGGCTTACAACATGAGCGGCGCTGGCGAAGGTTTCGTTCAGCGCCTTGCGCTTGGCGCCTTCAGGGTCCGGCGGGTTCGACCAGTCGTGCGCAATGTTGCCTATCGCCTGGGGCCACAGCGTGACATCCGCGCGCTGCGCCTGATCGAGATCGATCACTGCGTCCAGCGGTTCATAGTCAACATTTACGAGGTCAGCGGCGTCCATTGCTTGCACGACGCTCCGCGCAAGCACCATCGCGACCGGCTCGCCGACATGCATCACGCGTTCGGCTGCAAGCACATGACGCATCGGCGAGACAGGCATCTTGCCGCCGATGCCGGGGAAGGGAATCGACGCCGTCACCGGGCCGTAGCCAAGGTCCGCAAAGTCGCCCGCTGTCAGCACGGCAACAACGCCGGGCGAGGCTAAAGCGCTCACAGCGTCAATGCCGCGGATAAGCGCGTGTGCGTGCGGCGAGCGCACAAACACAGCCTGCAGCGCGCCTTGAATGCGATGGTCATCGCTGTAGTGGCCCTGGCCCCGCAAGAGCGCATCATCTTCATAGCGCCCGCGCCATGCTCTTATCGATTTGTCGAGAACGTTCATGCGGCACATCCCGTGGATTGTGTTTTCGTCAGCGCATCACCGAGCCGCCATCGCACACGACCGTTTGGCCTGTGACGAAGTCGCTGTCAGCGGAGCAGAGATAGATCAGCGTTCCTGTCAGATCATCGGGCGTCTGCGCGCGCTTCAACGCGCGGCTGCTTTTGGTGGCTTCCGCTGGCGCGCCCACCATGTTGGGGTTGGCCAGCACGCCTTCGCTCATGGTCAGGCCGGGCGCGATGGCGTTGACGTTGATGTTGTGGGGTCCAAGTTCGCGCGCCAGGCAGCGCGTCAACGCGACAATGGCGCCCTTCGAGGTTACGTAGTGAGTGATGCCCACATGGCCCTTGAACACTGTGCCTGAGGCGATGTTGACGATCTTGCCCCTGTTCTGGCTGATCATCGCAGGCGCCACTTCCTTGCACAGCAGGAAAGGCCCGCGCACGTTGACCGCCATCACCTGATCAAATTCCGCCTCTTCGATTTCCAGAAATTTCTTGGGCGTGAGATTGGCGAAGAGAGCCGCGTTGTTGACGAGGCAGTCAATCTGGCCAAAGCGCCGCAAGACTTCCTCGACAAAGCCTTTCACCGAAGACGAGTCCGCCACATCGAGCCGGAAGAACGCAGCCCTGCCGCCTTTTTCCTCGATCTCCTGCACGGTTCGTCCGCCATCGAGAATATCCGCCACGACGACATGCGCGCCCTCCAGCGCCAGCGCATGACAAAATGCGGCTCCAATGCCCCGCGCGCCGCCCGTGACGATGATGACCTTGTCCTGAAGTCGCCCCACGGCGTCTCTCCCTCTTCCCCGCTTTGCGGGCTGAGAGGGTTTAATCGGCCATGACAGGCCCACTTGCAAGAGGGGCCGCCGGTTGCAAAACGGGCGCCCCCCTGCTTAAAGACATTCCAAGATAAGTAGCGCGAAGCACAGACCGTGCGGGCGGCAGGGCGGTCCGGCGCGGACCAGATATCGCAATCGTTTTGGCGGGCAGGAGGCGAATGGGACAGTTCGGGATTGGCCAGCCGCTTCGCCGCAAGGAAGACCCCCGCCTTCTGCAAGGCCGTGGTCAGTACACCGACGATGTCAACATTGATGGCCAGTTCTGGGCCGCCTTTCTGCGCTCGCCGCACCCGCACGCCGACATTCGCGCCATCAATCTGGACGCCGCCCGCGCCGCCCCCGGCGTTGAGGCCGTCTACACAATCGCCGATCTCGATGCGGACGGCGTGCCGGACATGCCCTGCGAAGTGGAGCTGGCGGATCTTTCCGGCGCCCCGATGTGGAAGCCGATGCGGCCAATTCTGGCCCGTGATCGCGTGCGCTTCGTCGGCGAATGCGTCGCGATGGTTGTCGCCGCGACGCAGGCGCAGGCCCGCGAGGCCGCCGACCTCATCGAGATTGACTGGGCTCCTCTCCCCAGCATTTCGGACGCGCGGGAGGCTCTGAAGCCCGGCGCGCCAGTCGTTTGGCCCGACCTTGGGCAAAACGTGCCTGTCCACTGGCAGAACAAGCCATCGACGGAAGCCGACGCCGCCATGGCGGGCGCCGCATGGCAGGTCAGTGTCAGCATCGTCAACAACCGCCTCGTGCCCGCGCCCATGGAGCCAAAGGCGGCCCTCGCATCATGGAGTGAACAAGAGGGCAAACTCACGCTCTGGGCTCCCACCCAGGGTGGCCGAAAAATTCAGGCAAATCTGGCCAAGCGCTATCTGCGCATCGCGCAGGAGAAGATGCGCGTCATTTCGCTGGATGTGGGCGGCGGCTTTGGCATGCGCGGCCAGACCTATCCAGAATATGTCGCGCTCGTATGGGCCGCAAAACAGCTCAGCGGCGCCGTGAAATGGCGCGCTGACCGAACCGAGACGTTTTTCTCCGATTATCACGGCCGCGATCAGGTCAACGAAGCGCAAATGGGTCTCGACGAGTCCGGACGCATCGTGGCGCTGAAAATCGAGACGCTGGTCAATCTCGGCGCCTACATGGCCGAGAATGGTCCGCGCATGCCTATCGAGGGCGGCGGGCGCATCATTCCGTGCTGCTATCACGTCCCGCATTTTCATTTCTCGGTGAAGCCGGTGTTCACAAATACCGTCTCAACTGACACCTACCGCGGCGCCGGGCGGCCTGAGGCAAATTTCCTGATGGAGCGCCTGATGGACGCTGCGGCGCAGGCCTCCGGCCTGACCCGCGACGAGGTGCGGCGGCGCAACTTCATCACGCAATTCCCCTACAAGACCCCTATGGGCTACGTCATCGACTCGGGCGATTTCGCGCGCGGCATGGACGACGCCCTGCGCATGGCCGAATGGGATACGTTCGAGGAGCGTCGGGCCGAGGCCTACAACCGGGGCTATCTGCGCGGCATCGGGGTCGCGGCCTTCATCGAGGCTGCGGGCGGACGCGCCCCCACCGAGGACATGCGCGTGCGTGCGGAACTGGACGGCACGGTCACGATTTTCTCCGGCTCGCACGCCCATGGGCAGGGCCACGACACCATCTTTTCCCAGCTTGTGAATGAGTTTCTGGGCGTTGAGCCCTCAAGCGTGCGGCTGGTGCAGGGCGACACGGACGTGACGCCCAAGGGCTCCATCGGCACGTTCGGCTCCCGCTCGTCCATGATGGGCGGCGCCGGAATCAAGATGTCCTGCGAGAAAATCGTCGCCAAGGGCGTCAAGGTCGCGGCGCACCTGATGCAGGCAGAGCCCGAAGCGGTGACGTTTTCCCAGGGCGTTTTCCGGGCTGGCCCGAGCGAAATGTCGTTCACGCAGGTTGCGATAGCCGCGTGGGATGGGACGCGCATTCCCGAGGGGATGACGCCAGGACTGGACGAGGGCCACAACTTCCAGCGCGAGGCGGAGAACTTCCCCAACGGCTGCCACGTCTGCGAAGTCGAGATCGATTCAGAGACCGGAATTGCAGAAATCGTCCGTTATGTAGCGGTTGACGATTGCGGCGTCGTGCTCAACCCGCTTATCGTGCATGGACAGGTTTATGGCGGCGTCACTCAAGGGCTCGGTCAGGCCATGATCGAAAACGCGCTTTATGACGCAGAGGGCCAGTTCGTCAGCGCGACCTATATGGATTACGGCATGCCGCGGGCGCCGCGCATGCCCTTTGTTGAAGCGGGCTTTAATACGGTCCCGTGCAAGACAAACCCGCTGGGCGTGAAGGGGGCTGGCGAAGCTGGCGCATGTGGCGCCCCGCCCGCCTTCATCGGCGCCGTTGTGGACGCGCTGCGCGATTACGGCGTGACGCATATGGATATGCCGGCGACGCCGGAGAAAATTTGGCGGGCCATCTACGGCGCGCAGTTTGAAGCACAAGAATCTGACGGTATCTACGCGGAGGTTACATGACGACGAAAGTGACGCTAACCGTAAACGGACAAGAGCGCAGCGCAGAGGTTGAACCGCGCACGCTGCTGGTTGAACTCCTGCGCGATCAGCTGGGCCTCACCGGCACCCATGTCGGCTGTGACACAACCCAGTGTGGCTGCTGCGTGATTCACGTGAACGACAAGGCGGTGAAGTCCTGCACCATGCTGGCCGTGCAGGCGCAGGGCGCCAAGATCCTGACCATCGAAGGCCTCGCCGCCCCGGATGGCGCGCTGCACCCGATGCAGGAAGCCTTCCGCGAACATCATGGCCTGCAGTGCGGCTTCTGCACACCCGGCATGGTAATGATGGGCGTCGACATCGCGCGCCGCCTGCCCGGCGCTGACGAAAAGACAGTGCGCGAGGAGCTGGAAGGCAATCTGTGCCGCTGCACAGGCTATCAGGGCATCGTCGAGGCGATCCTGTCGGTCGTGAACCCGGGCGCCGTGAAGGATCACCACCATGCATAATTTCGATTATCATGCGCCCCAGACGCTGGACTCCGCTCTCGCTCTCCTGCGCGACAAGGAAGACGGCAAGATCATTGCCGGCGGCATGACGCTTCTGCCGACGCTCAAGCAGCGTCTCGCCGCGCCGTCCGACCTTATCGATCTCGCCGCCCTCAGCGAGATGAAGGGCGTGCGTCGCGACGGAAACGAAATCGTCATCGGCGCTATGACAACCCACGCCGAAGTCTCGACCAACCCCGACGTGCAATCGCTGATCCCCGCGCTTGCGCACCTGACAGGCGTGATTGGCGATCCTGCCGTACGCCATCGCGGCACCATCGGCGGCTCAGTCGCCAACGCCGACCCGGCGGCTGATTATCCGGCGGCTGTCGTTGGCCTCAACGCAACCGTTGTGACAAACAAGCGGAAGATTGCGGCTGACGATTTTTTCGTCTCCCTGTTCGAAACCGCGCTGGAGCGTGACGAGATCATCACCAGCGTGCGCTTCCCGATCCCCGAGCGAGCAGGCTACGAGAAGTTTCGCCATCCCGCCTCGGGCTATGCGGTGGTGGGCGTGATGGTCGCCAAGTTTGGCGATACAATTCGCGTTGGCGTGACAGGCGCTGCGGGCTCGGCGTTCCGCGCGACGGACTTTGAGAAAGCGCTTGCAAAGAGCTTCTCGCCGGAGGTTCTGCTTGGCATCGCCGTTTCGCCAGATGATCTTCTTTCGGACATTCATTGCTCGAACGAATACCGCGCACATCTGGTCAACGTCATGGCGCGTCGGGCCGTCGCTGCGGCCTGATCGCCGGCGGATAAAACACATAAAAGTCCCTCCTCCCGGGGGGACTTTTTTATTGGCGCGTGGCATGTTGACTCTTAAATCGCGCGTAGCTTGAACAATGCGCAAAGAGGAAACGCCGATGGCCGTGACAGCTCAAGCTTTCAACGACGCCGCAAGCATGCAGGATCTGTATGATCTGCTGGCCCGCTGCGGCATTGAGAACGGCTGGAACAAGCCAGAGCCTTCGCTCTACGCTTTGCCAAAAAAGGAACTCGGACCCGCGCATTTTTCATGGGACCTCGGCCGCGCCGCGCTGGATGCCGCCGGACGCTTCGTCAACACCGAGCATGCCGAGCGCCGCAATCTCATTCTCGCGAACCCTGTACCCGGCAACACATATCCCACCGTCAAAACGCTCGTCGCCGCCTATCAAATGGTGAAGGGCGGCGAGGTTGCCCGCTCGCATCGCCACACCGCCAATGCGCTGCGCCTTGTGCTCGACGCCGGCGAGCGAGCCTACACGATTGTGGAAGGCAAAAAGATCCCCATGGAGCCCGGCGACGTGCTGCTGACGCCAAACTGGTATTGGCACGGACACTCCAACGAAGGCCCTTCAAACGCCTACTGGATGGATTTTCTCGATGTGCCCACAGTGCACATGCTAGGCCCGATGTTCTTCGAACATCACCCCGATGACGTGGAGCCCGCCGATGAAATCGCGATACAATCGCCTTGCCGCTTCCCCTGGGAGCAAACGATTGCGCGCCTTGCGCAGGCGAGCGAGATAGCGCCGGGACAGCGCGAGATCGAACTTGGCTCACCTGCGCTGGCAACCATTGCGTTGCATGTGACGCGACTGGATGCAGGCGCATCCTTCTACGTTGAGCCGAGCACGCTCAACTGCATCTATGCGCCCATGCAGGGCAAAGGCGAGGCGACGATCGACGGCGCAACTTTCGCGTGGTCGCGTGGCGATGCGTTGGCCGTTCCCTCCTCCTCGCCCCACACATGGACCGCGCATGAGGAAGCCTACTTACTGCGCGTGAGCGACAAACCGCTGCTGGAGAAGCTCAACTGGCTGCGCCCCGTGCCCGCGCGCCGATAGAGACACACGATCATGACACACAACATTATCAAGACGCCGGTGCTGATTGTCGGCGGCGGCCCGGTCGGTCTGGCGCTGGCGGGCGACCTTGGCTGGCGCGGCGTGCCTTGCATGCTCATCGAACGCGGCGACGGGCACGTCGAAAATCCGAAGATGGACATGGTGCACATGCGCACCATGGAGTTCTGTCGCCGCTGGGGCATCGTCCCGTGGGTTGAAAGCGCTGGCTACAATCGCGAACATTCGCAGGATTGCGCGTGGGTCACCGGCATGCACGGCGGCTTTGAGCTGGGCCGCGAGCCCTTCCCCACCTGCGCCGAAGAGGAAGCCCCGCCGCAGAGTCCGCAAAAGCGTGAACGCTGCCCGCAGAATTTCTTTGACCCCGTGCTGGCGCGCCATGCGCGCAGCTATGGCGCCAACGATATTCGCTACGGCGTCGAGCTTGTTTCCTTCACGCAAGATGAGCGCGGCGTCACTGCGCAAATCATTGATCGCGCGAGCGGAGAGAAGACCATCGTCGAGGCGCAATATCTTGCAGCCAGCGACGGCGCCGGAAGCCCCATCCGCGAGAAACTCGGCATCGCGCTATCGGGCAATGCAGTGCTGACCTACACAACGAACGCAATCTTCGAGTGCAAGGGCTTCAACCGCATTCACGATTTCGCGCACGCCTACCGCTACATCTTCATCGGGCAGGAAGGCACGTGGTGCACCATTGTAGCCATTGACGGTCGCGACCGCTATCGCTTCTCGTTCGTCGGC
>JANPPJ010000148.1:0-187134 GCA_031428455.1 Hyphomicrobiales bacterium
GAGGCACCCCAGCGAGACAGAAAATCGGGTGGATGAAAACAGAATTTTCTCGTGGAGGACCTATCGTACGCGGAGGGGATTGCAAATGAGACCGGGCGTCGACCGCATTTTCTAATTGTATTTCAGATCGTTATAGATCCGTACTGAAGCCCGCTCAGTCCAGAGGTGCAGAGAAAAAGGGCAGAGAGAGAACCCCAGAGGTCGTATTCTATGCGAGCGCAGTGCAGAGGTCGTCGCCAGAACCGCACGGTACCTTGGGGTTTCAGCACCGCTCCCACATGTGGAGAATGTTCGACGGGGTCGGACTGGCGGAGGGGGCGGGATTCGAACCCGCGATACGGTTTCCCGCATACACACTTTCCAGGCGTGCGCCTTCAGCCACTCGGCCACCCCTCCATCGTGGGCAGGCAATAGACCAATTGGGCGCCCGCGCCAAGAGTCGTCGCGAACAATTGGCCGCAATCGCCAGTATGGCTGGATTTTTCCTCCAATGCCGAAAACTTGCATCTCCGGCGAATGTTGATCATCTCTCCCAGATGGCACGTTTTCTGACCAGAACAGTTGCGCTTCTCCTGCTTGCCGCAGGCTTTGCTGCGCTCGTGGTGGACGGCGTGCGGTCGATTGGCGGCTCGCGGATCCTCATCACTGAGTTCGGTGAAACGGCCTATAAGCTTTTTCCCCGCTCGTTCCCGATGCTGCAGCCTGTCGTGGAAAAGGGGCTGCATCCCGTGGTTTGGGACCCGTTTCTCCTGTCTTTTTTTCTGACGCCCACGTGGCTAGTTCTGGGGTTTTTCGGTTTGCTCCTGTTTTGGCTGGCCCGCCGTGAGCCGCAGGTGGGTATCGACCCGGGAGGCTGAACAACAGTTGACTTGGCGCCCACTGGCGCGCGCGCCGCGATCCACTACCTTAGGGGATCAGGAGATCACCATGTTTTTCATGCGCAAGAAGAGCGAAATGCCCACGGCCGAGGAGGCCCTCCCCGGCCGGGCCGAGCCCGTTGCGACGGCGGGCGCGCATTTTGTGAACAAGCGGCCGCTCCAGGCGCCGTGGCCTGCGGGAAGCCAGACGGCGATCTTCGGCATGGGCTGTTTCTGGGGCGCGGAGCGCAAATTCTGGCAGCTGGGCGAGGGCGTCCACATCACAGCTGTCGGGTATTGCGGCGGCTTCACGCCCAACCCAACCTATGAGGAAGTGTGCTCGGGGCGCACCGGTCACAACGAAGTCGTGCTGGTCGTGTTCGACCCAACCAAGATTTCCTTCGAAAAGCTGCTGGCGACGTTCTGGGAAAACCATGACCCGACGCAGGGCATGCAGCAGGGCAATGACACCGGCACGCAGTACCGCTCCGGCGTCTATCTGACCGACCCGTCACAGCGCGCGGCGGCGGAGAGAACGCGCACTGCGTATGGCGCGGCTATCGCCCCAAAGGGTTACGGTTCCATCACAACAGAGATCGTCGATGCGGGTCCGTTCTACTTCGCGGAAGGATATCATCAGCAATATCTCGCGAAGAACCCAAACGGATACTGCGGGCTCGGCGGCACTGGCGTGTCCTGCCCGGTGGGCCTGTCGGCTTGATGCGCTACAGCGTGTTTACGCGTCGGCAGCTTGCTCTTGCGTGGCCATCGCGTAAATAGCGAAGCTGTGGCGGGACGCAGTCATCAAGGCGTGGGGGTTAGGCGATGATCATACGGATGCTTGAGCGGCTTCTCTTTGGGAGCCGCTGGCTTCTCGCGCCTTTGTATCTGGCGCTGGCGCTTTCCATTTTCACGCTTCTGTTCAAGGCGGCTCAGGAACTCTGGAAGCTGCTTTCAAAAGCGCTCACGTCGACTGAATCCGAAGTCATCCTCGGCGTTCTTGCCCTTGTCGACCTCACGCTGATGGTTTCGCTCATCGTCATCGTGATTTTCTCGGGCTACGAAAATTTTGTCTCCAAGGTCGACGACACCAAGCACAAGGACTGGCCGGAGTGGATGAGCAAGATCGACTTCACCGGCCTCAAACTGAAGCTGCTGTCGTCCATCGTCGCTATTTCGGGGATCCAGTTGCTCAAGGGCTTCATGGACGTCGGCAAACTGTCTGATCGCGACCTGACATGGCTCGTAGTGATCCACGTTGTCTTCGTCGTGACAGGCGTGCTTCTCGCCCTCACAGACAGGTTGGCGGGACAAACCGGCAAGAAGTGACTTTTAGCGCGCCTGAAGCACCACCCTGCATTCTTGCGGCAATTGCGCCATTGTCACAGGCGGGGCGGGCTTCCAGTCGGGGTTTGGCTTGGGGTTTAGAACCGCATCGGTGAACCACCAATCGAGTGACGAGTCGCAGCCGTCACCCTTGGATGGGGGGTCCTGCGGCCGGCATGACGCGTTATCAGCTGGGCAGTTGATGCGCACATGGAAATGATAATTGTGCCCATAGAACGGGCGGATTTTCGATAGCCACTGGCGGTCGCCGCGCGCTTCCCGACAAACAGCTTTCTTGATCGCTGCATTGACGAGGATGCGTTCGACGTTGGGCTGTTGCGCAGCAATGCGCAAGATCTGAACATGGGCGGGCGTCCAGTTGCGCGGATCGATATCGCGCTTGTCAACGCGCACCATGTTCGTCGCCGAAGTCTCTTCGCGCTCAAGACGGTTGAGTGTGCGCGTGGGCATCGGCGTGAGCCAGATGTCCGCGTCCAGCCCTATCTGATGTGAGGCGTGTCCTGTGAGCATGGGGCCGCCGCGCGGCTGCGAGATATCGCCGACAAGCAGGCCGGGCCAAACGCCATCCGCTTTTGCCTGACGGGCGATGCGCTCCACCGTGCGGATCATGTCCGGGTGTCCCCAGTTCCTGTTGCGCGAGAGGCGCATGACTTGCCAGGCGTCGCCGTCAATGGGGAGCGCTGCGCCGCCAGCAAGGCAGCCGCGCGAATAGAAGCCGATGGAACGCGCGCTCATGTCAGCGGGCAGCGTTCTGCGGGCGAACAATTCCTTCGCGGGGGTCTTGGGATCGTCTGGACTTGCCAAAGGCGGCAACGGCTTCGGGTTAACCGAGCCTTTGTCCTGCGCGTGGGCGGTCGCGCCCACGGCTGCAAGAAAGCCCAACGCAAGGACGAATGTGATGCGCATGCAAAGCTCCATTTGCCGGATCATCGGCGACGACCATCAATGAAGCGTTAACCATGAGCTTTGGTTCAGCGCGCTTTCAGGCCCATCAGCCCTGCGATCAAATTGCGTTGCGTCTGCGAGGTTCCGGCGGCGATTGTCGCGCTGCGGGCGTCGCGGAAATAACGCTAGATGTTCAAACCGCAGAGGACAGCGCCGCCATAGGCCATCGCGCGATCGGCGCTGACGCGGGACAGTTCGAAGCTGACGATGGCCAGATCGATTATCGAACCGCCAAGACCGCCAACCTCCTCGGGGAATGGCAGCGCAAGCAAGCCCGCTTCCGCCCACGCCGCATAAATCTCATTGGGAAACGTCTCGTCCCGATCATGCGCGTGCAGCACGTCTCGCGGCGCGTGGCGCGTGGCGCTCCATGGAGGCGGCGAACGCTCTCGCGCAACAAGTCCTGTTCTTCGGTGAAGCTGAAATCCAAGTGTGCACTCGCAAGTGTGCGCTCGCAACTGTGCGCTAGCAAGTATGCACTCCCATGCAGCGCAAGGCTTTGCACTGGTCTGCGGCATTTGCCAAGACAGGTCGCAGACAGTAGAAAACGAGCGGTTCTTCGATCAAGCGCGCCACATCCAGGCAGCGCAGACGGAGGCGCAGGAGGAACAATGAAGCTTGTCACGTTCATGGTTGGTGGAAAGACCACCTGGGGCGCCATTGTGGATGGCGGTATCGTGGACCTTGGCGCGAAATTGCCGGCCTATGCGGACGTGCGATCCCTCATCGCCGCCGACGCAGTAGGCAAGGCGCAAGCCGCCGCCGCTGGCGTGAAGGCTGATTACGCGCTGGACGCGATCACCTTGCTGGCGCCCGTGACCAACCCCGACAAGATCATCTGCGTCGGCCTCAATTACGACGAGCATGTGCGCGAAACCAAGCGCGAGAAGACGGAAGATCCCGCTCTCTTCGTGCGTTTTGCCAACAGCCAGCTGGGACACAACCAGCCAATCCTTATTCCGCTTGAATCCGACAAGCTCGATTACGAGGGCGAGATCGCTGTCGTCATCGGCAAGGGCGGACGCCGCATTGCCGAGGAGGACGCCTACGCGCACATCGCGGGCTATTCCTGCTACAACGACGGCTCCATTCGCGATCTGCAGTGGGCGACCACGCAGTGGACAACGGGTAAGAATTTCCCCGCGACTGGCGCCTTCGGCCCCTGGCTCGTAACGGTGGATGAACTGCCTGCGGACACGAAGCTCACGCTCATTACGCGCCTGAATGGCAAGGAAATGCAGCGGGCCACCACGGACATGATGGTTCATTCCATCCCGCGTCTCATTGCGTTCATCTCGCGCTTCACGGAGCTGGTCCCCGGGGACGTGATTGTCACCGGCACGCCGGGCGGCGTGGGCGCGCGCAAGACGCCGCCACTGTTCATGAAGGACGGCGATGTTTGTGAGATCGAGGTTGAGGGCGTGGGCGTCTTGAGCAATCCGATCAAGGCCGAAAGGGCTTAGCGCCATGCGTCCAACCGCCCTCGGATATCTTGTCGTCAGCGCCAAGAGCATTGACGACTGGGCGGCCTACGGCGCAGGACAGCTTGGGCTACAGGGCGTTGACCGCAGTCGCTCGACGCTGGCGTTCCGCATGGATGATCGCAAGCAGCGCATCCTCATCAGCGAGGACGGCCGCAGCACCATCTCCGCCTATGGCTGGGAGATGGCCAACGGTGCGGCGCTTGACGCCATCGCAGCACACCTTGAAGGCCGCGGCGTTGCTGTGGCGCGCGGTTCGCGGGCGCTTGCGGATGAACGCTGCGTGACGGACCTTGTCGTGCTGCAAGATCCGGGCGGTAATCGCATCGAACTCTTCCACGGGCCGCAGATTGCCAGCGACCCCTTTCAGGCGGGCCGCAACGTGGGTGGGTTCCGAACCGGCCCGCTGGGGCTCGGCCATGTCGTGATGCAATCTGCAGAAATTGATCCGATGATCGCATTCTATCGCGATGTACTGGGGTTCGGCGTCAGTGATTTCTACGACAAGCCTTTCAAGGCGTGCTTCTTTCATGTGAACCCGCGGCATCATTCCTTCGCGCTGATTCAAAATGACAAGAGCCAGGTCCACCATTTGATGATGGAGTATTTCGCGTTCGATGATGTCGGTCACGGGCTCGACATTGCGCTCGAAAACGAGCGGATCGCCGTAACGCTGGGACGTCATGCAGGCGACGACATGACGTCGTTTTACACATGGACGCCGTCGGGCTTCATGGTCGAATCCGGCTGGGGCGGAAAGAATATCGATCCTGAAACGTGGGTTCCCAGCGAGCGCCGGGTGGGGCCCAGCATCTGGGGTCATGACCGGCTCTGGCTGCCGCCAGAAAAGCGGCAGGAAGCGCGCGACATGGTGCTGCGCAACGCCGCCAATGGCCTGCGGCATCCTGTTCAGGTGGTGGACGGAAATTACAACCTGATGCCGGGCGTTTGTCCGTGGTGGGATGAGACGCTTCGCGGCGGCGTGAAATGAAAAAGGCCCTGCAAATGCGGGGCCTTTCGTTATTCGCGTGTGCCCGTTGTCAGGCCCACAATTCCTTGCTCGCGATGCGTGCGCCTTCCGCCATGGATTCGAGCTTCGCCCACATGATGCTGGGATGCACCCGGCGATAGAACGGGCCCTGTGCGAAGCCGCAATCTGTCGTCGCCATGACGCTCTCGCGCCCGATGAGTTTTGCGAGGCGCACGATACGCTCTGCGACCAGCTCGGGATGTTCGACGACATTGGTTGAGTGACTGATGACGCCGGTAGCAATGATCTTGCCAGCCGGTGGCTTCTTCTCGCCCCAGACTTTCCATTCATGTTCGTGACGGGGATTGCCGCCCTCGATGACAAAGCAGCCAGCCTTGATCTGGTAGATCTGGTCCACAAGATCGCGCAATGCGATGTCCGTCGTGTGCGGGCCGTTCCAGCTGCCCCAGCAAACGTGATAACGCACGCGATCTTCAGGAATGCCGCGCAGCGAGTAATTGATCAGCTCGATCTGCTTGCCGACCCACTTCTGATAATCTTCCATGGATGCGGGCGGCACCATGCGATCATAGGTGACGGCGAGGCGCGCGTCGTCGAGTTGCACCAGCAGGCCGGAATCCACAATCGCCTTGTATTCCGCGTTCATCGCCGAGGCGATGGCGTGCATGATGTCGTCTTCGCTCTTGTAGAACTCGTTGCGACGGTCGGGAATGACGCTCGACGGCGAGGCAACGGGCAGGAAGCCTTCGGCGACGCCGCTGGCGGCGAGGGCGTTCTTCATGTTCGCGATATCGCGCTGCACGGCCTCAAAGCCCGTGTACTCGATGGGGGCGACGCAGACAGAGTCGAGCGTCGTCGCCATTCCTTCCTTGGCGTCCATCTCGTCGTAGAAGGCCGTGAACTTGGTGCGGTCAGCGCCGCGGCGCCAGGAATTCTCGCCCTGGAAGGCGCGTCGCTCGAAGCCGCTCATGCGCTCGATGACATATTGCGACCAGGAGATGCCCTTGCCGAATTCGCCGTCGCTGGGAATGTCGATGCCAGCTTCCTTTTGCTGGGCGATGACGCCCTTAACCTCGTGCGCGAGCGAGGCCTGATAGGCGCTCTCATCCACCGTCGAGCCCGCTTGTTTGGCGCGCAGATAGTCAACGACGGACTGAGGCCGGATGAGGCTGCCTACGTGCGTTGTGAGAATCCGATCGGTGCTGCGGAGCATGTTCAGTCCCTTGGCGTAAGTTGTGCGGCGATCGCCGCTTGGCGGATTTTGTCTACGAGAGCCTGCGAGCCAACGCAACCGCGCAGAGGCTTGAGCGCAGCCCAAACCCGGGCCGGTGTCGCAGGCGCCTCGAAGTGGTGGACGCCGACGCTGGCGAGCGCGTCGCACACTGCGTTCAAGACCGCTGCAGGCGCGGGCGTCGTCCCACCCTCGCCGCCGCCTTTGACGCGCAGCGGATTGCCCTTGGTGGGGTCTTCAACGAGATGCACATCAAAGGCCGGGAACAGATCAGCGCGGGGCATGGCGTAGTCCATGAATGACGCGGTGAGAACCTGCCCTGATTCGTCATAGCATTGCTGCTCGACAAGCGCCTGCCCAGCGCCCTGCGCGATGCCGCCATGCACCTGACCGTGCAGAATGAGCGGATTGATTGGCTGGCCTGCATCATCAAAGGCTGTGTAGCGCGTGACCTCAACGATCCCGGTATCAGGGTCGATCTCGACTTCGCAAACCGCCGCGCCCGTTGGATAAGCGGGCATGCGGCCACGAAACGCCGCGGTGGCGGCAAGCGGAGCATCCGCCAGATTGCTTGCATCAAAGATCGACAACTTGATGTTGCTGCCTGATGCACTGAAGAATCCTTCGGTGAACGTGACGTCCTTCGACGCAATGCCGATCCTGTCTGCCGCAAGCGAGCGCGCTCGTTCGACGATGTCCTGAGCAGCCTGAAATATCAGTGCGCTGCCGATGCGCATGGAGCGGTCGGAATGTGAACCGCCGCCGACCATGACCGTTTCAGTGTCGCCAGCAACCAGCTTCACCTGATGGGGCGTTACGCCAAGAAGGTCGGCAACAACTTGCGCAAACGACGTTTCATGTCCTTGCCCTGTCGATTGCGTGCCGATGACAAGATCAATGCGCTTGCCCTGTGCAACAACGCGCAGATCGACGCGCTCGTGCGGGGCGCCGACAGGACATTCCACGTAGTTGGCAACGCCAATTCCGGCGATCAGATTCCGCTTGTGCGCGTTCTTTCTGCGGCGGGGAAACCCGCTCCAGTCAGCAGCTTTCAGCACTGCGCGCAGATTGCCGCTAAAGTCGCCGCTATCATAGATCAGGCCTGTCGCAGTCGCATAGGGAAGATCAGCGCGACGGATGAGATTGCGGCGGCGGATGTCAATACGATCCACACCCAGCTTGCCCGCTGCAATGTCGAGCGTGCGTTCGATAGCCAGCGTCGCTTCGGGGCGACCGGCGCCGCGAAAGGGCCCGGTCGGCGTCGTGTTGGTGAGAACGCCGCGCACGCGCACGCTCGCTTCAGGCACGCGGTAGACTGTGGGCGTGATGCGATAGGAATTGTGCAATTGCACAAACGACAACGTCTGCGACCCAAGCCCGCCCAGAATATCAATGCTCATGGCGCAGATGACGCCATGAGCGTCAAACCCCGTACGCACCTGCGTGCGAATGTCACGGCCCTGATAATCTGTGAGCTGCGACTCGGTTCTGTCGTTGGTCCATTTGACAGGACGCTGCAGTTTTCGCGCTGCCCAGGCGACGCAAATCTGCTCGACGTACGGATCGCTACGCGCGCCAAATCCCCCGCCCGTATCAGGGCATACAACACGCACTTCGTCGGGCTTCAACTTCAACGCGCCGCACACGCCAAGGCGCACGCGATGAGCGCCTTGGCAGCCGGTGTAGAGCGCCAGCTTTCCATTCGCCTCGATCAACGCATTCGCCGAACGCGGCTCCATGAATGCTACGACGATGCGTGGATTTCGGAATGTTTCCTCAACGACAAGATGTGCGCCTGCCAGCGCCGCCTCGACGTTAGCTGCGCGGCCAAACGAATTGTCGAAGGCAACATTTTGCGGACACGCGTCCCAGACTTGCGGCGCCTGAGCGCTGGCAGCGGTTTCAGCTTCAACGACAGCCGCCAAAGGCTCGTATTCAACGGCGATCAACTCCAGCGCATCGCGCGCCTGCGCCAGCGTTTCTGCAACAACCATGGCGACGGCTTCGCCGGGAAAGCGCACGCGGTCTTTTGCCAGCGGCCATTGCTGCGAAATGAAAAGAGGCCGCTCCGCTGTTGGCTTGAAGGCAGGATCGTCAACGTTCAACGCCCCGGCAGGCACAGGCATCAACGGAATACTGTCGCAACCGGCCGCAATGTAATCAGTCGCCGTGTAAGCGGCCAGCACACCGCTCATCGCTTTCGCGGCGCGAACATTGATCGCTTTAATCAACGCATGGGCGTGCGGAGAGCGAAGAAAAAGCGCGAACGTCTGGCCATCGAACACGATGTCGTCAGAATATCGGCCCTTGCCCTGCACAAGGCGTTCGTCTTCCAGTCGCGGTAGCGGGCGTCCAACCCACGGGCGGGAGCCGTCAGCGTGCGCATCGTTGTCAGATTTCATTCGTCACACGCCGTCCAGGCCTGCGGCTCAACTGCGTCGATAAGTACGAACGCAATTCGGCATGGTGTTTCGCTCCGGTTAACCCACGCGTGGTTGGTCGCTCTCTGGATCAGGACATCGCCCGCCTTCAGATGGACTTCCGAATCATCGAGCAGCATGTCGATCTCGCCTTCAAGCACGACCGCGTAATCGATGCTGCGCGTGCGATGCATTGAGGCGTGTCTGGCGCCAGCGTCGTTTGCTGTTCCACTCAGGCCCATCTCGCGCAGCATTGCGGCGTTGTCGAGCGTGCCCGCTTCTACTTCTGGCGGAAAATCGACGATGCGCAGGATCGATCCGCCGGGCGGCGGCGCCACGCCAGTTTCGCGAAGTGACGGGTCGCTCGCCGACTCAAGGTTTGCAGGCGTCGCATCGGTCACCCACACGAGGGTGGACGTGAGATTGCCGACCTTGCGGACCTTCACGTTGGGCGTGGAATTGTCCGCAACAACGATGGCCTTGCCGTGCTCGTCATGGCCGGTGATGACCCGGCGGGTCTGGCGGGGCATGTCTCCTCCGTGTATTTGTCTGGCCGCATCCTTCGGAGGGGCGCTCGCCGGTGTCAACCGTGCGCTGTTCGCATTTGATCGGGAGAAGCGGGCTTGGGCAGCAAACCGCACGTGCTAATCGCAGGCGCAGGAATTGGCGGACTCACGGCGGCTCTGGCGCTGCTGCAGCGCGGCTACGACGTGGATGTCTACGAGCAGGCGTCAAAACTCGCAGAGCTGGGCGCGGGCGTGCAGATCGCCGCCAACGGATCGCGTGTGCTGCGCGCGCTTGGTCTCGAAAAGGAATTCGAGCGCATCGTATGCGTCGCCGCCGGCAAGGAAGTGCGGATCTGGAACACCGGGCAGACGTTCAAGCTTTTTGATCTTGGCGAAGACTCGGTGCTGCGCTTTGGCGCGCCTTACTGGTTTGTGCATCGCGGCGATCTTCACGCCGTGCTGCGCGACAGCGTGCTGGCGCTGAAAGCTGACGCGATCCATACGTCCGCGCGATGCATTGGTTATGAGAACACGCCCGGCGCCGCACGACTCAAACTGGAAGATGGCCGCATCATCGAGGGCGATTGCATCGTGGGGGCAGACGGCGTGCACTCACGCCTGCGCCAGCAGATGCATGGCGACGGCGCCAGCGAATACATGGGCATTATCGCGTGGCGCGGGCTTGCGCGACGGGCCGATCTTTCACCAGAGCTGCAGCGCCTGGTGGGCACAAACTGGGTTGGGCCCGGTGGGCATGTCATCACTTATCCGCTGCGCGGCGGCGAACTCATGAATTTCGTGGGCTTTGGCGAGCGCGACGACTGGAAAGTGGAATCGTGGACCACGCCCGGCACGAAGGAAGAATGCGCTGCGGATTTCTTGAACTGGCATCCCCTCGTGCACGAAATCATCCAGAAGGTTGATCAACCCTACAAGTGGGCGCTTGTGGGCCGCGCCCCACTGGATGTGTGGGTTGATGGACGCGTTACCTTGATGGGCGATGCGTCCCATCCCACTCTGCCGTTTCTGGCGCAGGGCGCCATCATGGCGATCGAGGATGGCTTTGTGCTCGCGCGGTGTCTTGATGCATCGAGCACGGTCGAGGACGCCTTGAAGCGTTTCCAGAACGCTCGCGTCGAGCGCACACGAAAAATCGTTCTCGGCTCTACCGCGGCTGGGCAGCGCTTTCATAATCCGGTGCTTGCAGATGATGCTGCGGCGGTGGCCTATGTCTCGCAGGAGTGGACGCCGGAAAAAACCCGTACGCGATACGACTGGCTGTTCGAATACGACGCAACCACGGCGCCGATCTGATTCAACGGCTCTAATAGCGACTAGGATTTGTGCGCGGAGTCGACTATCAGGAGCGCGAAAATGGCTCACCATAGCGGGGCCATACCGGGAGGTTGCATGTCTCAACGATCAAAGCCGCCGTTTCGCGCCGACCAGGTTGGCTCACTGATCAGGCCCGACAATGTCCGTCAGGCGCGCAAGGATTTTGAAGCGGGGAAGCTTCCTGAAGAGGCGCTCGTCGAGATCCAGCGCGAAGCCATTCCCGCAGTTGTAAAGCTGCAGGAAGAGCTCGGTTTCAAAGCGGTCACCGACGGCGAGTACAATCGTGGCGGATGGCAGCGAGATTTCCTGCTGAGTTTTGAAAACGTCGCGATGACGCCCTCTAAAGTGCCCGTGCGCTTCCACACGGCCGACGGCGTGGTGCTGCAACAGCCGCCCGCGATGCAAATCACCGGCAAGCTGGCGCGCGTGCGCCCGATCTTCGTGGACGACTTCAAGTTTCTGCAGAGCGTCATCTCGCCGGGAACCACGCCGAAGATAACCATTCCCTCGCCCACGATCCTGCATTTTCGCGGCGGGCGTGAAGCCATCGACGCCAAGGCCTATCCGACGCTGGATTCGTTTTACGCAGACCTTGCGCGCATCTATCGCGAGGAAATCGCTGATCTGGCGGCGGCGGGCTGCCGGTATCTGCAGATTGACGAGACCAATCTGGCCTACCTTTGCGATCCGGCTTTGCGCGAGCATGCGCGCAGCATCGGCGAAGATCCAGACGCCTTGCTGCGCACCTATGGCGAGGTGCTCAACGACGTGATCTCGGGCAAGCCGGACGACATGACCGTTTGCATCCACCTGTGCCGCGGCAATTACGGCGGAGCCTGGGTGGCCGAGGGCGGCTACGAACCGGTCGCAAAGGTGCTGCTGCAGGATATCAACGCCGATGGCTATTTCATGGAATACGACAGCGACCGCGCGGGCGGGTTCGAACCGCTGCGTCACCTGCCGCCCGGCAAGACGGTCGTGCTGGGCCTCATCACCTCCAAGACCGGAACGCTTGAGTCAAAGGACGCCATCAAGCGCCGCATCGAAGAGGCCGCCAAGATTGTGCCCCTCGACCAGTTGGCGCTGTCGCCCCAGTGCGGTTTCGCCAGCGGCATCGAAGGAATGGCGATGAGCATCGACCAGCAGAAAGCCAAACTGAAGCTCGTGGTTGAAACCGCGAAGGACGTTTGGGGGGCTTGATTCAGACTTTGGGGGGCTTGATTCAGACTCGGCGGTTCGCACAGGCGAGCCGCCAGGGATTCAATTGGGCAAGCGTCCGCGGAACGGATCAAACTGGGGGCGCGGCGCTGGCGCGTCCTTCAGGTCAAGACAAAACAGATCACGAACGTCCGGGTCGAGGTCAGCATCCTTGCGCATGACTTTCGCCAACGCGGCGAGTTCCGCCGACGTTACGCCCATGTCACCATTAAAGGTGGGGGCGATCTGGCGCGCGACCTGAAAAGCGCGCTTCTCGTCGTCGAAATGGACCATCGCACTTATTGCGAGCAATACCCCGCGATGGTTGAAGCGCTGCGCGTTTGTGGCGGGGTAAGCGAAACTCGCTCCAAGGAGTGTATTGATCACTGGCATCGTCGCGCTTTTCGCCCAAAGGGGATCGGTTCTAGACATGTCGTCATCGTGCACAGGCGTGCCGACGAGAATACTCAATCGATGCAATTGAAGCGCTGCAGTCAGATAATTTTCGAACCACGGGCCCGGCGCCTTGCGCGGTCCACCCAAGGCGTCAAACGCTGGATCCTGTGCTGTGGCGTTGGACAGAAAACAACGCCAGTGAACGCCGTAAGGGATGGGTAATGTCGATAGCCCAGCGCGCAGCCTGTTCAGCCGTTCGGGATCAACGCGCGCGAAATGTCGCGCCGTGCCATTGGCCTCAAAGCTGGCCTGACGCAAGTCGGGGCTGAGTCTTACGACCCAGCGGGTCGATGCCGCGATCAACGTGAGACCTGCGGCCAGCGCCTGGGCCTCATGCGTGATGCTGGCCGCCTCAGGCGAATGGGTAACATTGGTAAAAACGAGATCAGCCCCGATCAGGCGAGCCTGCGCCTTGCGCACAGGCGTCATGTCCGAGCAACCCCAACCGTCCATGCACATAAAGTGCGTATCGAGACCGCTCGTGGTCATCAGGCGGCTTTCGGCGAGCCCATCCGTGCCGACGTGAAGGATTTCTTCAGTGGGGACCAGTCGCCCCTCCCCCACGAGGCGGGGAAAACCATCGTCAATCGCGATCCATGTTCCCGCAAGCTGATCGGCTCCTGCGTACTCACTGGACTGCGCGTGGGCAGGCAAAGCCGAAGACGCAAGGCCAGCAAAGGCGCCAAAAGCGAGCAACATGCAGATTGAAAAGGATCTCATCCTCGCCTCCGACTTCAGCCGCGCCATCGGCAATCGTGACGTGCACGAAGGGTGCGGGCAAGAGCATTGCGGCGCACGCTCCTTTTGCAGTGCGTTAACGCGCTTGAAATCAGCCCGTTCTCGCCTGCCTGAGAGACGCCCGAACCGTTGCATTTTCCTGTTGTTCCCGCCATTGTGCCGCTCGGCTCTATCCCCGCGGCGCGGCGGTCCGACGCATCGATCCGGCGCCCGCTTCGCTCCAGAAATGACGAACCATAACGGTCCCTAGAGAGGTTACCCCAGGATGATCATCGATTGTCACGGCCATTACACCACCGCCCCTGCGGCGCTTGAGTCATGGCGCGATCGCCAGCTCGCTGGCCTTGCCGACGGCAACAGGACGTTGCCCACCCCCGCGCCGCAGATCACCGACGATCAATTGCGAGAGACAATCGAAAAGGGCCAGCTGCGCATCCAGCAGGCGCGCGGCAGCGACCTGACGATCTTCTCCCCGCGCGCCGCCGGCATGGCCCACCATGTGGGCGACCAAAAGACCAGTGAAGACTGGTCGCGCGTCTGCAACGATCTCATCTATCGCGTCTCCGAGATGTTCCCGAAGAACTTCATCGGCGTGTGCCAACTGCCGCAGTCGCCGGGCGTTGACCCGCGCAATTGCGTTTCCGAACTCGAGCGTTGCGTGAACGAACTCGGTTTTGTGGGCTGCAACCTCAATCCCGATCCGTCGGGTGGTTGGTGGAAAGAGCCGCCGCTCACCGACAAGTGGTGGTATCCGCTGTACGAGAAGATGGTGGAGCTCGACGTTCCGGGCATGATCCACGTGTCCAGCTCATGCAACCCGTGCTTCCATGCGACGGGCGCGCATTACATCAACGGCGACACGACCGCTTTCATGCAGCTCATCCAGGGCAATCTGTTCAAGGATTTCCCGACGCTGAAGTTCATCATCCCGCACGGTGGCGGCGCGGTGCCGTTCCACTGGGGCCGTTATCGCGGCCTTGCACAGATGCTCAAGAAGCCGCTGCTGACCGAGCACCTTCTCAAGAACGTGTACTTCGACACCTGCGTCTATCATCAGCCGGGCATCAACCTGCTCGCCGAAGTGATCCCGGTCGACAACATCCTGTTCGCCTCCGAGATGATCGGCGCCGTGCAGGGCATCGATCCGCAGTCCGGCTTCGAGTACGACGACACCAAGCGCTACATCGACGGCCTGTCGGTCAGCGAAGAAGACAAGAAGAAGATTTTCGAGCTGAACGCCCGCAAGGTCTATTCGCGTCTCGATCCGCTGCTCAAAAAGCGCGGCTTGATCTAAGCAAAACCCCACGCCCCGGATGCGATAGCGCTCCGGGGCGCTTTTTCATGAAACACTGTTCCCGACTGCGCCACAGGGGCTTCCGGGACAATCCGCGACAAGAGGAAACCATGGCTGACAGACTGAATGGCGTGATCCGCGCTCTGGAATCGGGCAAGCCCGCCTTCGCAACATTTTCGCCCGCAACGGCGGAAGCCGCCATCGCCATTCAGAGCACGAAGTACGACGGCGTCGTCTTCGAAACCGAACACAACGTGTGGGACGGCACGAACGTGCGCCACGCGCTGCAATATTTGCTGAACCGCAACGAGATCGTGAAGGCCGGCTCGCTGGCGCCCCCGGTGACGCCGATCGTGCGCATCCCGCCCAACGGCGCGGAAATGAACCAGCATTTCTCCAAGCAGGCGCTGGATCTGGGCGCCTACGGCATCGTATGGCCCCACGTCAGCACTGCGGAGCAAGCCTACAATGCCGTTTCCTGCTGCCGCTATCCGACGCTGAAGACCAATCCGCTGCATGAGCCCTTCGGCCAGCGCGGCGACGGACCGCACGGCGCCGTGCGCTACTGGGGCCTCTCCCAGCAGGAATATTACAAGAAGGCTGACGTCTGGCCGCTCAATCCAGACGGCGAAATCTTCTGCATGCTGATGATCGAAGATCTCGAAGGCATCCACAACCTTGAGGAAATGCTCACCAAGGTGAAGGGCATCGGCGCCATCCTCATCGGCGAGGGCGACCTTAGCCAGGAACTTGGCTACGCCCGCCAGTATGAGCACCCGGAAGTGCTCAAGCACATGGCTGAAATCGTGAAGATCGCGAAGGCGTGCAATGTCGTCGTCGGCCACCCGCACGTCGACTCCAATAACGTCGCGCGCGTTCTCGATGAGGGCTATCGCTTCCTGATGCCCGCGCCCGAGCGCACCTTCAAGGCGCTGGACGCTGGCCGCCAGCTCGCTGGCCGCTAAGGAGCGAAGTTGATGGCGACATTCCCTGCGAGCGGTCCGGTGCGGCTTCGGACTAACCTGGCTGATTCGCAGCTTGCGAATGCGCTCAAGCAAGGCGAGGTCAAAACTGACCTCGTCGATTTCGACTTCTGCGGTCCCAAGACCGCGAATCAGGGCTTCAAGCCGATGGTTCGCGAGGGGCTGTTTGACGCTGGCGAGCTTGCCATCGTCACCTACATGCAGGCGCTGGATTACGGCAAGCCGCTGGTCCTGATCCCGGCGACGATGGTTGGCCGGTTCCAGCATCAGTTTTTTGTCTGCCGCAAAGAACGCGCGCCGATGGACCCCCGTACGCTGGAGGGCAAGCGCGTCGCCGTGCGGTCCTACACGCAGACCACGGGAGTCTGGGTGCGCGGCATCTTGCAGGACGAGTACGGCGTTGATCTGAGCAAGCTGAAATGGCTTTGCTGGGACGATCCTCACTTGACCGAATACACCGATCCGGCCGACTTCGTTGACCGCGCGCCGAAGGATGGCCCGCAGCTCAACGACATCGCCTTGTCGGGGGAGGCGGACGCTGTCATTCCCGCGGCCGATCTGCTGGCGCACGCGGACATGCGCACCGTCATCGAGAACCCGGACGAGACCGGTCGCAAGTGGGGCGAGAAATACGGCTGCGGCCACATCAACCATATGTTTGCGATCCATCGCGACCTGTCGAAGGAACGACCCGATGTGGTGCGCGAGATTTATCGCGCACTGGCGGAAAGCAAGGCTAAGGGCGGGTTGCCAAAGGCTGGCGAAATCGACCAGCTGCCATTCGGGTTCGAGAACTGCCGCAAGTCGCTCGAACTGATCGCGCGCTACGCCTTTGAACAGAAGGTCGTGAAGAAGCTCTACAAGCCAGAAGAGCTTTTCGACGACATGACGATCAAGCTTGGTTCTTGAAGCCAGCGGATCGGTCAATCAGTGGCGGCGAAGTGATCGCCGCTTCTTAATCTCACGGAAAAATAGCGGGCATGTTCGCGATCCCGCGCGCAAACTCTGCGGCGCTGACTGCCTTGCCGCCCGCGCGTTGCACACTCAGCAAGCGCACCGCGCCATCGCCGCATGAGACGACGAGCCCTTCGCCGCCGCTCACGCTGCCGGCCGCCCCGGCCCCTTTGGCGAGCGTTGAGCGCAACACCTTCACGCGCTCGACGCCGCGGCCAAAGTCCGCCTCAAACCATGCGCCGGGAAACGGCGAGAGGCCGCGAATCCGGTTGTGAACGCTGGCGGCTGGAGCCGACCAGTCGATGCGCGCCTCAGCCTTCTCGATCTTGTGCGCGTAAAGGACGCCTTCATCTGGCTGCGGGGTAAAAGTTAGCTCCCCACGCTCCAATGCAGCGAGCGCCTGCACGGCAAGGGCTGCGCCCGCTGGACTGAGTTCGTCATGCAGCTCGCCCGCCGTCATATCCGCGCTGATTGCTGTTTGGTGCGTCATGGCGACGGGGCCGGTGTCGAGACCCTCCTCCATGCGCATGACCATCACGCCCGTGTGTGAATCGCCCGCCATGATGGCGCGCTGGATGGGCGCGGCGCCGCGCCAACGAGGCAGAAGCGAGCCGTGCAGGTTGAGGCAACCATGTTTGGGCGCATCAAGCACCGGCTTTGGCAAAATAAGCCCGTAAGCGACTACGACGCCGACGTCTGAATCATAATGGGCAAAGCGCGCGATCTCAGCTTCGTCGCGCAGTGTGCGTGGCGTGAAGACCGGTATGCCATGGGCCTTGGCGCATTCATGCACCGGCGATTTGGTGAGGCTCAAGCCCCGACGTCCCGCTGCTTTTGGTGCGCGCGTGTAGCACGCAACAATCTCGTGACCCGCCTTGATGAGCGCTTCCAGCGTGGGAACGGAAAAGTCGGGCGTACCCATGAAAACGATACGCAGGGCCATGCCCGTTCACTCCCGCCACGTGCGCAAAGATCGCCTTAGCGGCGACGCGCCTCTTTCTCGAATTTCCTGATCACGCGTTCGCGCTTGAGGCGCGAAATATGATCGATGAAGAGGACGCCGTTCAAATGATCGATCTCGTGTTGCAGGCACGTCGCCATAATGCCGTCCGCATCCATTTCCTGCATCGCCCCAAGGCGATCAAGATAACGCACGCGAACGCGCTGGGGGCGCTCGACCTCGGCGTAATACTCCGGGATAGACAGGCAGCCTTCCTCGTAAACCGACATTTCTTCGGAGGCCTTCACAACCTCCGGATTGACGAGAAAGATGGGCTCCTTGACGTCTTCGTCCTCTTCGCCCTCACGCTTGGCGACATCGACCACGACAACGCGTTTAGCGACACCCACCTGAATGGCTGCAAGGCCAATGCCCGGCGCGTCGTACATTGACTCGAGCATGTCATCGAGGAGCCCGCGAATATCGTTATCGACAGCTGCGACCGGCGCGGAGGTCAGCCGAAGTCGCGTGTCGGGAAGAATGAGGATGGGGCGGAGAGACATGGCGCGTTCAATATCAATGCAAACAGAATTAAAAGGCCCGCCTGACATAGCCAGACGGGCCTCGATAATCAATGGATCGCGCTGTCTGCTTTAGCCGGTGGGGCTGCGCGTCAGATCGAACGTACGAACGCGAGGCGTGAGCTGGATACGGGGGCGCGTGCGCTCCACGACAACGGCCTGGCGGGCGCGGTCCGCTCTCACGGGTGTACGCGTGCGGGCGCGCTCGACGATCACAGCACGCTCTGACCCCTTGCGATCGGCAACCACGCGTGTTTCGACAAGTTTGGCCTCTTCGGCGGCGCGCAGCACGTGAGGGCGAACTTCATCGGCTGAAACGCCCATAAAACCGGCAGCTATCTCAACTTGCGCATCGATTTCGTCAGCAAGACCCTGCGCTGCGATGATCGCTTCTTCGATCGTCGGCGGGCACTTCTTGATTCTGATCGGCGGCAGTGTCTTCGGGTCGACGACCCGTTTCTTCTGTGCGCTTTTCATGACGACAACTTCCTTCTTCAGTTCCGGCGCACAATGCCTGATATTTTGCATTGCAGCAAGTGCAGATTGTGCAGTGCACAAAATCCCTCAAGCCGCTGGCGATCTGCGTATGCGTATGCGTATGCGTATGCGTTCATTTTATGGGGCCCGTCGGCTTTGGCTAGTGGGTCGGCACAAATGTTCGCGGCGTTCCGCTGTAGCTATGACGCAGGTCATATCGCAAGATAAAAGTGCCTGGCTTCAGAACGGTGTACGCTGTCTCAGCGCGGCGGAGAGCGTCCCCTCGTCCAGATAGTCAAGCTCGCCGCCCACCGGCACGCCGTGGGCCAACCGGGTGACCCGGACTCCAGATTGAGAAATTATATCAGTTACATAATGGGCGGTGGTCTGTCCGTCGACGGTTGCGTTGACCGCCAGAATCACCTCTTCGACCGCTCCGGTGGACAGGCGCTGCTTGAGATTTTCGATATTGAGATCCTGCGGCCCCACGCCGTCGAGCGGCGACAAGGCGCCGCCGAGCACGTGATAGAGCGCCCGCGTCGCCCCCGCCCGCTCCAGCGCCCAAAGGTCCGAGACTGTTTCGACCACCACGATTGTCGTCTGATCGCGCCGGGGATCAGCGCAGATGGTGCAAGGATCGCTGGTGTCCACGTTGCCGCACGCCGAACAGGTCACGATCCGGTCGCGGACCGTGTGCATGGCGTCAGCCAGCGGCCCCAGCAACTCTTCACGCTTGCGGATGAGGTGGAGCGCAGCACGCCGCGCAGAGCGCGGACCGAGCCCCGGCATCCGCGCGAGCAACTGTATGAGACGCTCGATTTCTGGTCCGGCGACGCGCTCGGCCATGATTTTTACCGTTGAGCTCGAAGTCCGGTCGTCAGAAAGGCAGCTTCATGCCGGGCGGCAGAGGCAGGCCGGCAGTGACGGACTTCATCTTGTCTTCCATCACGAGTTCGGCCTTTTTGCGCGCGTCTTCGTGGGCCGCCATGATCAGGTCTTCAAGGATCTCGCCCTCGCCGGGCGCCACCAGCGACGGGTCAATGGCCACACTTTTCATGGCGCCCTTCACCGTCAGGGTGATGCGCACCATGCCGCCGCCAGACTGACCTTCAACTTCGAGGCGCTCCATCTCCGCCTGCGCATCCTGCATGCGGGCCTGCATGGCCTGCGCCTGCTTCATCAATCCCATGATGTCTTTCATGACTTAAATCCTGTGGTTCAGGTCAGAGATCGTCGTCTTCCTCGACCTGGTCAATATAGGCCACTTCGTCGCCAGCGTAGGAGCCGCCGCCGGTCACCGGCTCAGGCGCTTCCGGCGCGAGCGAGCGCACCGCGACGATTTCAGAGCCGGGAAACTGCTCAAGCACACTTTTGACAAGCGGATCGGCGCGCACGCCAACGGCGCGTTCGCGCTCGCGGGCGTCGCTCGTCTCACGCAATGTGGGCGCGCCCTCGGACGATGAAATCGCCACCATCCACCGCTCGCCCGTCCACTCCTGCAAACGACGCATCAGATTGGCGGCCAGTTGCGGCGAGCCGCCCGGCGCCAGAGCGAAATCGATCATGCCGCGTTCAAAGCGAACCAGCCGCACGTCGCGTTCAAGGGCAAGCTTGAGTTGAATGTCCCGATTGGTTTGCGCCAGCGCGACAAGGTCTTCAAAGCGTGCGAGTTGCACGCGCGGCGCCGTGGACGCGATCATGCGCGCCTGCACCTCGGGCATCCGGGACTGCGCAACCGGCGCGGACTGCGCCCGCATCGCCGATGCGCCACCACCTCCGCCGCCTGAGGGCGGTTGCGGCTGTGCGGGAGGACGCATCTCGCCCCCGCCACTTGTCGTGAGTCGACGAATCACCTCGTCCGGCGACGGCATATCAGCCGCATAGGCGATGCGCACAAGCACCATGTCGGCGGAGGCCAGCGGCCTCGCCGAGTCCCGCAATTCAGACATGCCCTTGGTCAAAATCTGCCACGCGCGCGTCAGCGTCGCGACGTTCAGCGTTCCGGCAAACTGGCGCCCGCGCTGGGCTTCGTCCTGCGTGATCGACGCGTCCAGACGGGTGTCCGGCGCGATCTTCAGCAAAGTGACAAAATGCACGAACTCGGCAAGGTCAGAGAGGACAAGGCCGGGGTCCGCGCCCTGATCGTATTGCTCCTTCATCAGGGTGACAGATGTGGCAACGTCGCCGCGCATGACGGATTCGAACAGGTCAATGATGCGGGAGCGATCCGCGACACCGAGCATGTCACGCACTGCGGCTTCGGAAATCGCGTCCTCGCCTGCCGCTGAGCCGTGCGCGATAGCCTGATCGGTCAGCGAGAGCGCGTCACGCACGGAGCCTTCAGCCGCGCGGGCGATAAGCGCAAGCGCCTTGTCGCTGATCTTCACGCCTTCGCGATCACAGATCGACGAGAGGTGTGAGATCATCAGATCCGCATCGATGCGGCGAAGATCAAACCGCTGGCAGCGCGAACGCACGGTGACGGGGACTTTTTCTATTTCCGTCGTCGCGAAAAGAAACTTCACATGCTCGGGCGGCTCTTCCAGCGTCTTCAGCAGGCCGTTGAAGGCGGGCTTCGACAGCATGTGCACTTCGTCGATGATGAAGACCTTGTAACGGGCCATCACCGGCTTGTAGCGCGCGCTTTCGATGATCTCGCGCACATCGTCGATGCCGGTGTTCGACGCCGCGTCCATTTCGATGACGTCGACGTGGCGCGATTCGATAATGGCGGGGCAATGAACGCCCGGCTCGAGCATGTCGATGGTGGGCCGCACGATCGCGGGCATGTCGCCGCGCGCCGGCATTTCGTAGTTGAAGGCGCGCGCCAGAATACGCGCAGTGGTGGTCTTGCCGACGCCTCGCACGCCAGTAAGAATATAGGCTTGATGAATGCGATCGAGATCGAACGCGTTTCGCAGCGTTCGCACCATTGCGTCCTGACCAATCAGATCATCGAACGTGGAGGGGCGATACTTGCGGGCGAGAACGCGGTAGGCGGCTGTCTTCTGAGCGGGCGCGCCGCCGAGGTCGAAGCCACCCTGATCAGGCTCCGCCGGCTTCTGATCGGGCTGGCGCGGCTCGTTCATCCAATCATCCGAGGGTGGGGCCGCAAGTCCTGCATGACGCACTGGCGTTCGCGCCAGACGTGAACGCCAATCTGGCGGCAGATCGGGCCGCGTAGGGTGGGAGGCTGGACGATAACCCGCCCATTCTCGTTAGGGCTGCTTCCTTCCGGACCTGACCCGATTGGCGAGTGGAACGTCCAACGCCAACCTCCCGGGACCTATTTGGCAGCAGCCCGGACCTTTCGCAAGCGCCGCCCACAGAATTTCCCTCAGTTCTTTATTCGTCAGTGGCGCACGCGCGCCTCGGCGCCCTATGTTTGCGCATGCACAAGCACCAACCTGAACCCTCAGCGCTGACAGGGTACGCGCTCAATCCCCTTGATCGCTTCTCGGCGAGGCGTGACGATCCTGCTTTCCTCGCCGCACTGGCGCAGGCCCCGGATACACTCTGGTACGTGATCGGCAAGGATCGGCCTGCGCTCAAGATCACCGAACAGGGTCCGCAGGCGCTTTTCACCCGCGACGAGGTCGCAGCGCTTGGCCGGGTTCGCGAATCTGTGCTGCTGGGGCGCGATGAGCGCGGCGCCTATTTCGCCGCTTTGCTGGACGACGGCGTGATTGTGGCCCGGGAGGCCGCAGACGAGGGCGCGTTCATCGAGACGCACCAGCTCGTGATCCCGGGACGGCCCGATATCCTGCTGAAGGACCTGCGCGCCATCATGATGGAAGGCGCCCTCCCAGCGCATCAGATTGGCGCCCTGGGGCACGCCAAGAGCCTCCTGAACTGGCATGCCCGCCATCGGTTCTGCAGCATGTGTGGCGCGCGAAGCGAACTGGCCTCCGGGGGCTATCGGCGCGATTGCACGGCCTGCAGCGCGCAGCATTTCCCGCGCACGGACCCGGTGGTGATCATGCTGGCAGTGCGGGGGGAAGAGTGCCTGCTTGGCCGCCAGCCCCGGTTCAACAAGGGGATGTATTCCGCGCTCGCGGGCTTTCTCGAACCGGGCGAGACGATTGAGAGCGCCGTCCGTCGCGAAATTCTCGAGGAATCCGCGATCAAAGTGGGACGTGTAGCCTATCACGCCTCGCAGCCGTGGCCGTTTCCATCATCCATCATGATCGGATGCATCGCTGAAGCAGTATCCAGCCAGATCGAAATCGACCGGACCGAGCTGGAAGACTGCCGCTGGTTTTCGCGCGCCGAAGTGGAAACGATGTTTGCGCGGACCCATCGTTGCGGATTTCTGGCCCCCAACCCGGCCGCCATCGCCCATCATCTGCTTTATGCGTGGATGAAGCGCGAGACGCCGCAATTCTAGACCGACGGGTTTTCCAGCGGTTCAGACGCAAGTGTGCGCCGAAACGCGTGTGCTGGATAAACGCCCAAAATCCGCACCTCGCGGGAGAAGAACTCGAGTTCCTGCAGAGCGCGCGCCAATGACGGGTCGCTGGGATGACCGTCGACGTCCGCCAGAAACATGGTCGCGGAAAATTCGCCTTCGACCATGTAGCTTTCAAGCTTGGTCATGTTGACGCCGTTGGTCGCGAAGCCCCCCAGCGCCTTGTAGAGCGCAGCGGGGACGTTGCGCACGCGGAAGACGAACGTCGTGACGGTCGGGCCGTTGCCCGGCTTCGCCCATTGCTTGTCGCGCGAAAGAATAATGAACCGCGTGGTGTTGTGCTTCTCATCCTCGACGTCGCTCATGAGAACGTTGAGCCCGTAGATGTCGGCGGCAAGCGCGGGCGCAAACGCCGCCTTTGTGAGGTCGCCCCATTGTGAGACCTCGCGCGCGGCGCCCGCTGTGTCGCCCGCCGTCACTGGCGTGAGACCGAGCTGGCGAACGATCTTGCGGCATTGACCCAGCGCGTGAATGTGGCTGTAGACCGTCTTGATGGTGTCCAGCGTCGCCCCTTTGAGGGCCATCAACTGGAAATGGATCGGCAGGAAAAACTCGCCGATGATGTGCAGGCCAGAGCCGGGCAGGAAGTGGTGAATATCGGCGACGCGTCCCGCAATCGAGTTTTCGATCGGGATCATGCCAAGGTCAGCAGCCCCTTCCGCAATTGCGGCGAACGCATCCTCGAAGGTGGCGCAAGCCAGCGGCTCGCAATCAGGGAAAACCTCACGACAGGCGATGTGCGAATTTGCGCCCGCCTCGCCCTGATAGGCGATCAGTCGCTTGCCAGCATCGGACATATATCACTCCACGACCGCGCAAACGGCCTCGTCATCGCGCTGAACGCGCCCCATCAGCCGCCTGATAAAGCCGCCCGCGCGCGTTCCAGATCATGGGGCGTATCGACGCCGAGCGGCACGGTGTCAACAAGCATGACGTCAATCCGCATGCCAGCCTCCAGGGCGCGCAGCTGTTCAAGCCGCTCCCTCAGTTCCAGCGGCGAGGGTTTCAGACCGACAAAACGGGTCAGCGCCTCGCGGCGATAGGCGTAGAGACCGATATGGTGCAACAGGGGGCCGTCGCCCCACGGCGCTGTCGCGCGCGTGAAATACAGCGCCCGAAGCCGGGCCGCCGAAAGTTCAGCGCCAACCACCTTCACGACGTTTGGGTCGTCGCGCTCCTCGTCCCGGCGGATGAGCGCGGCCAGGGTCGCAATGTCCACCGCCGGATCGGCAAGGGGCACAAGAGCGGCGCGCACTGCAGCGGGATCGATGGTGGGCAAATCCCCCTGAACGTTGACGATCACATCGTGGCGCCCGTCCGGGTCAGCCCTGCAAAGCGCCTCGAAAATGCGGTCCGACCCTGACGGGTGATCGGGGTGCGTCAGGACAGCGCGGCCACCGGCGCTCGTCACAACATCAACGATTTCAGCTGAATCGGCGGCGACGACGACCTCGCCCACGTCCGCTTCGCGCGCCCGACGCCAGACATGCACGATCATCGGCGCGCCCGCAATATCGGCCAAAGGCTTGCGCGGAAGTCGCGTCGAGGCGAGGCGCGCAGGGATGAGGACCAAGGGGTTCACAGCGTCAATCCAGCGGAGTTCGCGCGCGGGTGGCAAAAGGTAGCAAGGCGCGGGCGTTTATTACGTGTTGCCAAGCAGGGCGCAATCCCTGTATCCAACCCGGCGACCTGCCGCGCCTTGCGGCCGCGCGCTTTTGCGCCGGTCATAGCTGCGGCTCGCTGGGGACCAGGGCGGAGCCTTGAAGACATGTTCGATTCGTACGAATTCAATAAAATCATGGGCGCCGTGCTCGGCACCCTGTTGTTTGTGATGTTCCTCGGCATGTTTTCAAACGCGGTTTATCACGCGCCCAAGCCAAAGACGGCGGGCTACGCTTTGCCGGAGGCGGCCGCAACAACGACGGCGGCGGCTCCTGCGGCAGTTCAGTTGGCTTCCGCTGCGCAGATTCTCGCCAGCGCCGACCCTGCCCGCGGCGCAGCAGTCGCCAAGCAGGCCTGCGGCGCATGCCACGCGTTCGAGGAAGGAGCCGCCTCGAGGATTGGCCCCACGCTCGGTGGCATTATCGGTCGCCCGATCGCTAGCGTCGCGGGCTTTTCGTACTCCTCCTCGCTCGTAGAACGCGCCAAGACCGACAAGGTGTGGGATTACGACCACATGAACGCGTTCATCCACAATCCGAAGGGTTACGCGAGCAACACGAAGATGGCCTACGGCGGCGAAAAGAACGACGGCCGCCGCGGCGACCTCATTGCCTATCTTCGCTCCATCTCTTCCAAGGCGCCGCCCCCGCCGACGCCGTAATGTACAGCGACGGATCGCTTGACGAAGCCGGCCCTCTGGGTCGGCTTTTTCATTTGTGCCCGGCGCCAACTGGCGGAGCGGCCAAAAAGCGACATAATCCCGGGCGAATCGTCTCGCGTCCGCTGGGAGAATCTCCGTCATGGCCATCACGCGCCGAAACGCCCTGAAGTTGGCCGCCATGACAGCAGCGGGCGTCGTCTTGCCGCCAATAGCCCACGCGCAGGATGCAGACCTCCACGGCATGTCGACGTTCGGCGACCTCGGCCTGCCGGCTGACTTCAAGCATTTTCCCTACGTCAATCCGAATGCGTCCAAGGGCGGCGTCCTGCGCATTCAGATCAAGAACACGAGCGGCAACCAGAATTTCGAGACGTTCGACACGCTGCACATCTACTCGTTCCGCGGCGATGGCGCGGGCGGCATGGACGCCACGTTCGACACGTTGATGAGCGGCAGCAGCGACGAGCCCAATTCGATGTATGGCCTCGTTGCAAAATCGGTGCGCATCTCAGACGACAAGCTCGTCTTTCGCTTCGCCTTGCGCCCCGAAGCCCGCTTCCATGACGGGTCACCGCTGCGAGCCAGCGACTGCGCATTCTCGTTCACGACCCTGAAAGAAAAAGGCCATCCGATTTATCGCTCGCTTCTGCGAGATTTTGCGGGGGCGGAGGCCGACGGCGACCACACGCTTGTGGTGCGTTTCGAGCCCATGCGTGGACGTGACATTCATTTACTCGTGGCGAGCCTGCCCATCTTCTCGCAGGCCTGGTGGAAGGGCCGCGACTTCGAGGCGACGACGCTGGAAGCCCCGCTTGGATCGGGCCCTTACAAGGTCGGGCGCTTTGAACCGGGCCGTTACATCGAGTTCGAGCGCGTGGCCGATTACTGGGGCGCGAACCTTCCGGTGAATGTCGGCCAGAACAATTTTGATCGCATGCGGTATGATTATTTCCGCGAACGCCAGATCGCCTTTGAGGCGTTCAAGTCTGGCCAGCTGAACTTTCAGGAAGAATTCACGGCGCGCTTCTGGGCGACCGGCTACGACTTTCCCGCCGTGCGCGACGGCCGTGTCCAGCGGGTTGAGCTGCCATCGGGCGGGGCGGTCGGCACGCAGGGCTGGGTATTCAACGCGCGCCGTTCAAAGTTTGCCGATCCGCGCATCCGCGAAGCGCTCGGCCTGGCGTTTGATTTTGAATGGACCAACCGCAACATCATGTACTCGGCCTATCGCCGCCTTACGTCCTTCTTCGAAAACTCGGACATGAAGGCGCAGGGCAAACCGGGCCCGGAAGAACTGGCGCTGCTTGAGCCCTTCCGGGGCCAGGTTCCAGACGAAGTGTTTGGGGAGCCCTGGATCCCGCCCCCAAGCGACGGTTCCGGTTCCGATCGCAACCTGCTGCGGCGCGCCAACGACCTTCTCCTCGCCGCCGGTTGCAAACGGGATGGGGCGCGCCTGCGGCTTCCCGACGGATCGCCATTCGAAGTCGAGTTCCTTGATTCGCAAGGCGCGCTGCGTCCCCACACAGAGCCCTTCCAGGCGAACCTGCGCCGCCTTGGCGTCGAGTCGCAATTCCGGCAGGTCGACGCCGCGCAGTATAAGCGTCGGCTCGACAATTTTGACTTCGACATCATCGTCATCGCGCTGGGCGGCTCGCTGACGCCGGGAGAAGGGCTGCGCAATGTTTACTCTTCGACTGCGGCAAAGACGCTGGGCTCGCGCAACATGGGCGGCATTTCGTCCCCGGCCATCGATGCGCTTGTCGAGCGCATTGCGCGCGCCGCCACACGCGAGGAGCTTAACGTCGCCGCACGCGCGCTTGATCGCGTGCTGCGCGCCGGGCGTTACTGGATACCCATGTGGTACAAGGACCGGGCGCTCATCGCGCACTGGGATTTGTTTGGTCGCCCCGAGAAGACGCCAAAATACGGCAACGGCGCGCCGTCGCTCTGGTGGTGGGACGCCGACAAAGCGCGCAAGATAGGCTATTCGTGATTCGCAAAGGCCCGCTCGCTCGCAGGTGAGGAACAGCCGCCTAGATGCTCGCATACATCTCCAGACGCATCCTTCTCATGATCCCGACGATCCTCGGGATTTTGCTGATTTCATTCGCCATCGTGCAGTTTGCGCCCGGCGGTCCGGTTGAGCGGATCATGGCGCAATTGCAAGGCATGGACGCTGGCGCCACGTCGCGCTTCAGCGGCGGCGGCGGCGATATCGGCTCGGCGCAGATGCAGGCCGCCGACACGGGATACAGAGGCGCGCAAGGGCTGGACCAGAAGCTCATTGATGAGCTGAACACGCAGTTCGGCTTCGACAAGCCGGCGCACGAGCGTTTTCTCAAAATGCTCGGCGATTACCTTGTGTTCGATTTCGGCAAGAGTTTTTATCGCGACACGCCGGTCCTCCAGCTGATCAAGGAGAAGCTGCCAGTCTCGATTTCGCTGGGGCTTTGGATGACTTTGCTCTCGTACGCAATCTCGATCCCGCTTGGCATTCGCAAAGCGGTCAAGGACGGCACCCCCTTCGACACCTGGACGTCGGCAGTCGTGATTGTCGGCTATGCGATTCCGAGCTTTCTGTTCGCCGTTCTGCTTGTTGTGCTTTTTGCAGGCGGATCATTCTGGCAGATCTTTCCGTTGCGCGGCCTCACCTCCGACAACTGGAGCGAATTGTCGTTTGTGGCGAAGGTCGGCGATTACCTCTGGCACATCGCGCTGCCCGTCATCGCCATGACAATTGGCGCCTTCGCCACGTCGACCTTCCTCACAAAGAATTCGTTTCTCGACGAGATTCGCAAGCAGTACGTGCAAACGGCGCGGATGAAGGGCCTCACAGAACATCAGGTTCTTTACGGACACGTTTTCCGTAATGCGATGCTGATCGTGATCGCAGGTTTTCCGGGCGCGTTCATTCACGCGTTCTTCACAGGCTCGCTGCTGATTGAGAACATCTTCAGTCTGGATGGCCTCGGGCTGCTTTCGTTCGAGTCAATCGTGAACCGCGATTACCCGGTTGTTTTTGCAACGCTCTACATTTTCTCCCTGCTTGGCCTTGTCGTAAATCTGCTGTCGGACCTCACTTACACCTGGATTGATCCGCGCATCGATTTCGAAACGCGGGAGGTCTGATTGAGCGCTGCTGACCTCGCGCGCGCGCCGCTCGATTCGGTCGCCAAAGCGCCGATGGCGCCGCCTGTGCCTGACGGCGGGATGTTCAATCTTTCGCCGATGAACCAAAGGCGGCTCACCAACTTCCGCGCGAACCGTCGCGGCTACTGGTCATTCTGGATATTTCTCGTTCTTTTTGTGCTGTCGCTCGGGGCCGAGTTCATCGCCAATGACCGGCCATTGCTCGTCTCCTACAAGGGCGAGTTTCTCACGCCGGTCTTCCAGAGTTATCCCGAAGAAAAGTTCGGCGGCTTTCTGGCGGAGACCGATTATCGCGATCAGGTGATTGCGAAAGAGATCGAAGCCAATGGCTGGATGATCTGGCCACCAGTCCGCTTTTCGTTCCGGACGCACAACTACGAACTGCCGACGCCGGCTCCCTCGGCGCCGACATGGTTGCTGGCTGACTCGCACTGCGCGCCAATCGCCGCCAAGCGCGGCATTGAGAACGGCACCTGCCGCGACATCGAATGGAATTGGCTGGGCACGGACGATCAGGGGCGCGATGTGCTGGCGCGACTGATTTACGGTTTCCGCATCTCGGTTCTGTTCGGGCTGATCCTTGCGGGCCTGTCGTCCATCGTTGGAATTTTTGCTGGCGCCGTTCAAGGATATTTTGGCGGCTGGACTGATCTTATATTTCAGAGGTTTATCGAGATCTGGTCATCGCTGCCGCACCTCTACCTGCTGATCATCGTCTCCTCGATCATCACGCCAAGTTTCTTCATTCTGCTCGGGATATTGCTTCTGTTCTCGTGGGTGTCGCTTGTGCATGTGGTGCGCGCAGAATTCCTGCGGGCCCGAAATTTCGAGTACGTGAACGCTGCGCGTGCGCTGGGTCTGTCCAATGCGAAAATCATGTCGCGTCACCTTTTGCCCAACGCCATGGTTGCGACGCTGACGTTTCTTCCGTTCGTGTTGAACGCATCAATCACCACACTGACGTCCCTCGACTTCCTCGGCTTCGGCCTGCCGCCGGGCTCGCCCTCGCTGGGCGAGTTGTTGCTGCAGGGCAAGTCACATCTTCAGGCGCCATGGCTGGGGCTGACAGGGTTCTTTGTGATTGCGGCGATGCTGTCGCTGCTTGTTTTCGTCGGCGAGGCCGTGCGCGATGCGTTCGATCCCCGCAAGACATTCGCGTGAGAAAGAGAACGCCATGAGCAGCGAATCTCCTCTCCTGTCGGTCAAGGACCTGTCCATCGCGTTTCATCAGGGCGGCAAGACAACGCGGGCTGTTGAGGGCGTATCATTCTCGCTGGACCGCGGACGCACGTTGGCGCTGGTGGGCGAATCAGGTTCCGGCAAATCGATTACGGCGCTGTCAGTCGTTCGTCTTCTGGGCTCAACCTCAGCCACCTATCCGTCCGGGCAAGTCCTCTTTGACGGGGAGGATTTGCTGCACGCAGACGAGGCGAAACTTCGCTCGGTGCGCGGCAACAAGATCACCATGGTCTTTCAGGAGCCCATGACCTCGCTGAATCCGCTGCACACGATTGCGCAGCAGATTGGCGAGATCCTTGAACTGCACGGCGCGCGCGGCGCCGACAACATCCGCAATCGCGTCATCGAACTTTTAGATGAAGTTGGCATCCCTGACGCAAGCTCGCGGCTAGGCTCTTATCCGCATCAGCTATCGGGCGGACAGCGCCAGCGCGTCATGATCGCCATGGCGCTGGCAAACCGGCCTGAACTTTTCATCGCGGATGAACCCACCACGGCGCTCGACGTCACGGTGCAGGCGCAAATCCTGAAGTTGCTGAAGGATCTTCAGCAACGGCTCGGCATGGCGATGTTGTTCATCACCCATGATCTGGGAATCGTACGCAAGATTGCTGACGATGTCTGCGTGATGCAGAAGGGCAAGATTGTAGAAGCAGGCCCGGCCGCCGAAGTATTCGCCGCGCCCAAGCATCCCTACACGCAGATGCTGCTCGCCGCTGAACCCAAGGGGATAGCGCCGCAGTATGACGACACTGCAAAGGTCGTCGCCGAAGCGCGGGACGTGAAAGTGTGGTTTCCGATCAAGCGCGGCTTCCTGCGACGCACTGTGGGGCACATCAAGGCTGTTGATGGCATCTCCGTAAAAGTGCGCGAAGGGCAGACGGTTGGCGTGGTGGGCGAGTCCGGCTCCGGCAAGACGACGCTTGGGCTGGCCATGCTGCGCCTGATCCGCTCGGAAGGTTCGATCCTCTTTCTGGGGCAGAACATAGAGCGTCATGCATCAAAAGAGATGCGGCCGCTGCGCAAGCAAATGCAGGTTGTGTTTCAAGACCCCTATGGTTCGCTTTCGCCGCGCATGTCCGTGGCAGACATTGTGGCCGAGGGCATCGGCGTCCAGAACCCGTCGGTATCTTATCTCGAAAAACGCGAGATTGTTGCGCGAGCGTTGGCCGACACTGGCTTGGACCCAGCGAATATGGATCGCTATCCGCACGAGTTCTCCGGCGGCCAGCGCCAGCGAATTGCAATCGCTCGCGCCATGGCGCTTGAGCCCAGCTTCGTTGTGCTCGACGAGCCGACATCGGCGCTCGACATGTCGGTGCAAGCCCAGATCGTCGATTTGCTGCGGGAGCTCCAACGCACGCGCAAACTGGCTTTCATGTTCATCAGCCACGACCTCAAGGTCGTGCGAGCGCTGGCGTCCGAGTTGATCGTGATGCGGCACGGCAAGGTTGTGGAACAGGGCGTTGCGCGCGACGTGTTCGCAAATCCCCAGTCAGACTATACGCGGGCGCTTTTCGCCGCCGCTTTCCATATGGAAGCTGACGACTCTAATGCGCTGGCGCAGTGAATGCCCCGCGCATTCATCATTGTCATCGATTCCATGGGCTGCGGCGGCGCGCCGGACGCCGCGCTCCACGGCGACGAGGGAGCTAATACGATTGGCCATGTTGCCGCTGCCTGCGCGGCGGGACACGCTGACTCGCGTGGGCGCAGCGGGGCGCTGCACGCGCCATGCCTTGAGTCTCTCGGTCTTGCCGTAGCGTCGCAAGCCTCAACAGGCGCGCCGCTCCCAGGGTTCGCCTTCATCATGCGGCCCGGGGCGTCGGCTGGTTGCGCAAGCGAGGTGTCGTCGGGCAAGGACACACCGTCAGGCCACTGGGAAATGGCAGGCGCGCCGCTGCAGGGCGCATTCGGATCATTCCTGCGGCGCGTTCCCGCGTTCGAGAGCGCATTCATCGACGCCATTGCTAAAGAAGCAAGTATCCCCGGCGTGATCGGTCAGCGTCATAGCGCAGGCGTGGCGATCATTGAAGATCTGGGCGCTGAGCATGTGGCGAGCGGCAAACCCATTTTCTACACCTCCGTGGATTCCGTCATACAGATTGCGGCCCATGAGGACATCTTCGGGCTTAAGCGGCTTTATGCGCTTTGCGAGATCACCCGCAGGCACGCCGACGCGCTGAACATCGGACGCGTCATCGCGCGGCCGTTTGTCGGATCAATTGAAGATGGATTCAAAAGAACGCCGCACCGGAAGGATTTTGCAATGCCTGCGCCGCACGGCAACATTCTGGATCGCGCAAACGAAGCAGCGCGAGCCGTCGTCAGCATCGGAAAGATTGGCGATATCTTCAGTCATCGCAACACGGGCGAGGAGATCAAGGGATCGGACGATATCGAACTCTTCAGCAAGCTTCTGGGCGCTGCGCCAAGGTTGCCGGACGGTGGGCTCCTATTCGCAAACTTTGTGAACCTTGACACCGATCATGGTCACCGCCGTGATGTCGCAGGATATGCAGCGGGGATCGAACGGCTCGATCCGCTCATCAGCAATTTGCTGAAGCTTCTGAAGACCGGCGACCTTTGCATCATCACAGCAGATCACGGCAATGACCCAACATGGCAAGGCGCCGATCACACCCGTGAGAATGTGCCCATTCTGGCCTATGAGCCAGGAGGGCCGACGCGCGACATCGGCAGGCGCGATACGTTCGCCGACATTGGGGCCAGCGTCGCAAAGCATCTCGGTTTGAAGCTTCCAGTCAGTGGGACTGCCTGGAACTAGCTCTCAATAGCCAAGCGCCGCCCCGCCCCTCTGGCGCGGATCGCTGGCGCCCATCAACACGCCGTTGCTGCGATAGATGGTTTGCACCGAGCCAATCGTCGGCTGCACGCGAACCTTGTGCCCCTTGCCTTCAAGCAGGCGGATCGTATCGATTGAAATGCCTCTCTCGACTCTCAGTTCATCAGGCTGCCACTGATGGTGGATACGCGGGGAGGCGGCCGCTTCCGCCGGGTTCATGCCATGCTCGATGATATCGAGGATCGCCTGAAGCACGATGGTGATGATGCGCGATCCGCCGGGCGATCCGGTGACGAGTTCTACTTCGCCGTCCTTGACTACGATGGTGGGACTCATCGATGACAGCGGGCGCTTGCGCGGCCCCGGCGCATTCGCGTCGCCGCCAAGCATTCCATACGCGTTGAAGGCGTCGCGCCGCGCGGCGAAGTCATCAAGTTCATTGTTGAGGAGGACGCCAGTGCCCTCCGCTACCAGCCCCAGCCCGTAGGAAAAGTTCAACGTATAGGTGTTTGCAACCGCGTTGCCGCGCTCGTCGACAATCGAATAATGAGTTGTCTGATGGCTCTCAAACGCGGGCGCATCGCCCGGTTTGATTTCGGCGCCCGGGCGTGCGCGCTCCAGCGAAATCTGGGCCCGTAGTTTGGCGGCGTAGTCTTTCGACAGAAGCCCGCGAACTGGAACGCGAACGAAATCGGGGTCGCCCAGATATTCCGAACGATCCACATACGCGAGCTTCATGGCTTCGCTCATGACGTGAATTGTCGCCGCCGAATTGCTGCCCATATCGCGCAGCGCAAATGGCTCCAGTATGTTGAGCAATTGGATGACGTGCACGCCGCCGGATGAAGGCGGCGGCATCGCGAGAATTTCACGTCCCCGAAATGTGCCGCGCAAGGCCTCGCGTTCAACGACGCGATACGAGCGCATGTCATCAACAGTCATGCGGCCGCCGGCGCCGCGAACCGCTTCGACGATCCGCTCGCCCGCGGCGCCATGATAAAAGCCATCGGGCCCCTGCTGCGCAATCGCCTGTAATGTCCGGGCGAGATCGGCCTGAACAAGACGTTCGTCATGGCCTAACGGCGCGCCGTCGGGACGGAAGAAAATCGCGCGTGTTGGAGCCCAGCGACCAAGGCGCCGCGATGACTGGGTCAAGGATTCAGCGAGGTCGTCATCGATGATGAAGCCATCCCGCGCCAGCGCAATCGCAGGAGCGAGAAGCTGCGCCAGCGTAAAGCGGCCTGAGCCATATTTGGCATGCGCCAGCGCGAGCCCCGCCACGGTGCCGGGCACTCCAACGCCCAGCCCTGACGATTGGGACCGTTGTGCAACGAAGTTTCCCTCGGCGTCGAGAAAGACATCGCGAGGCGTGTCGAGCGGCGCCGTCTCGCGGTAATCGATGGCTATTGTCTTGCCCGTGTCGGCGAGCCTGACAAGCATGAACCCGCCGCCGCCAAGATTGCCCGCCCGGGGCAACGTCACAGCAAGCGCAAAGCCCACGGCGACCGCGGCGTCAACCGCATTGCCCCCATTTTTGAGAACATCAAGCCCGATCTGTGAGGCCTTTCTCTCTTGGGAGGCGACCATCGCCTTGCGGCCCAGAACAGGCAGGGCGCGCGACCAGCCGCTGGGTATGGGAGCCGCCGTGTCGACGGGCAGATCTTGCGCCAGGGACAGAGGCGCTGGCGCAACAATTACGAACGCGGCGAACGCCAGTCTGCCAAAAAGTGAAAAGATCATTCGCTCAATTGCCCCAGCGTTCGCGCCAGAGCGATTCGCCTACCATGCAATCAACTCGCGGCGCCCGGCGTTGTGCGGGAATGATCTCGCTCCGTGGCGCCTCTATGCGGATAGCGGGGACGGACGCAATTTCCTGCACCAGCTTTGTGCGCGTGGCTTCGATAAACTGATGCCACTCGCGAATGGGAATTGAGAAAGCTCCGACGCCGCCGATGACGCAATCCTCGTAATATTCGTCGAGATTCGCGATGTCGGTGAAGCCCCACGACGAGGGCCGCAAAAGCAGCGGCAGGCCGTTAATGGTGACGCCCTGGCGCAGCGCTTCGTCGCGCGCGTCGGGAACGGGCCGCCCACTGTTGTTGGTGCCGTCGCCCGACACGTCAATCACCCGGCGAAAGCCATGGAAGCCGTTGTTCTCGAACATGCGCATCGCCATGTCGATGGCGCCGGAAATCGATGTTCGCCGCGCGCGTCGGTAGGGCGCTTCGGCGAGCTTGTCAGAGGCGGCCCGCGCGCTTTCGGGTCCATCGATCAACGTCCACGGCAAGAGAACGTCCTGATCGGTCACGGAAGCCCATTGCATGTAGGAGATCGCGATCTTGCCGTATGCGCCGGAAGCTATGGCGCGCAAGAATTCGGGCGACGTCAGCGCGCGGATGTAGCCCTCCCTTTGCAGGCGCTGTTCTTCGGGGTCCATGGAATAAGAAACGTCAACGGCGAGAACGAGCTCGACGTCCACCTCAATCGGGCCGTCTTTGGCCATAACGACAGGACTCGCGGACCCGAGCGACAGAACAAGGAAAACGGGGAGCAGGAACCGGCGAGAGAAACTGGCCATGGAAGCCTCCTGAAGGGGCCAGCATGACACGAACTGCAGGGTCCGCAAATCCACGGCGGCAGACGCGGTACTGCGAGTGTCGCAAAGCCACTTGAACGTCATGGCGGGATCGCCATATTCCTGAAGCGGTCACCGCCGGAGCGCCTTCTTTCAGGGCTCTGCCTCGAGGCGCCTCGTGAGGGCTTCGCACATGTCACGTGTACCGAGTTTGAATTCGCCTTTTCTACTGGGCTTTGACGATATCGAACGAGCCCTGGACGGCGTGTCCCGAAATCCATCGGACGGTTATCCGCCGTATAACATTGAACGACTGGCCAAATCGGCGTGCGCGCCGGAACGGCTCAGAATTACTTTTGCAGTGGCCGGATTTACCCAGGACCAGCTGGAAATTACGCTTGAGGAGCGTCAGCTCGTCATTCGTGGGAAGCAGCAGGACGACAAGGACCGTGTGTTTCTACACCGCGGGATCGCGGCTCGGCAGTTTCAGCGCGCATTCCTTCTGGCCGAGGGCATGCAGGTTGAGGGAGCGGATCTCGTCAATGGGCTACTTTGCGTTGATCTTGCGCGGCCCGAGCCGGAACGTGTGGTCCAGAAAATCAGCATCACGGCGCGCGGCTGATAGCGCGCGCCACCCTGCGGGCTCATCGCGAGACGCACAGAAGGAGACGAGCAGATGTTTGACGAAACAACCGATTTGACAGCGTCCCTGACCACTGAACAACTGGCGCAGCTCGGAGATGGCGCCATCGCTTACATTAAGCCGATCCGCTCCGAAGATGCGGTCCGGCTTTTCCCGCAAATTGGCGAGGTTCAGCCCGGCGTTGACCTGTTTGCGCTGCTCAGCGCGGACGGGACACCCATTATGCTGACTGATTCCAGGGACGCGGCTATCGCCAACGCTTGGGAAAATGAGCTGGAGACCGTCAGTCTGCACTGACGGCGACAGTCTCACCACGTGTTGCACACTTAACGCCCGGCGATTTCGCCGGGCTTTTTTATCCGCCCAGCAAGCGATCGAAGAACCCGCGGTCGCGCGTGGGCGCGCCGCCAGATGACCCGATGTCGGCGGGCGGCAAAAGATCATTGGACCGGCCACCGCGGGCCGGCGCGACCGGCTGAGGGGGCAAGCCTGCCGTTGAAGAGGGCGTCGAGGTTTGTCTTGGTGTGACGGCCAAGGGCTGGTTTGCCGGACCGGTGGCGCGCGCAGCCGCCGTTTCAGTTGGCGCAGGCGAAGGTGATCCGCGCCATTGAGCGATCCCCGGCAGCGGCGCATCCGGCGTGCCGCGAGCAGCCTCGCGCATGAAGCGCGCCCATATTTCGGCAGGCAAGTTGCCGCCCGACATCCGCTTTGTCGGCGATGAATCGTCATTGCCAAGCCAGACGCCCGCAACGACCTGGCTGGTGTAACCGACAAACCAGCCGTCCTTGTATTCCTGGCTCGTGCCTGTCTTTCCAGCGGCCTGAACGCCGCGAACCTCGGCGCGTCGACCCGTGCCAGTGAGCAGAGTCTCCTGCATCATGACGTTCATCATGCCCACGTGGGCAGGGTCGATCACGCGGCCAAAGCTGCTGCCCTTACGCTGGTAAAGCACCTTGCCCGAGGGCGTTTCAATCCGGGTGATCGCGTGTGGCTGGACCTTCAAGCCGCCGTTGGCGAATGGCGCGTAGGCGGTGACGAGTTCGAGTGGCGTGACCTCAGATGTGCCAAGCGCGATGGACGCATTGGCCTGCAGCTTGGATTGAATGCCCAGCCGCTGCGCCGTGGCCGCGACCTTTTGTGGGCCCGCTTCAAGAGCCAACCGCACGGACACCGTGTTCAGCGATTGCGCCAGCGCCTGGCTCAGCGTCACTGTGCCCTGAAATGAGCGGTTTGAATTCTCCGGGCGCCATCCGCGCACATTGATGGGCGAATCTTCCTTCGTGTCCGATGGGGTAAGCCCGCGCTCAATGGCGGTGAGATAGACAAAAGGCTTGAAGGCGGAGCCCGGTTGGCGTCGCGCAGATACCGCGCGGTTGAACTGGCTGTCCGCATAATTTCGCCCCCCCACCAAAGCGCGCAAGGCCCCGTTGGGGGACATGGCGATCAGCGCGCCTTGTGAGACGCCATAGCGACCGCCACTTTTGTCCAGCTCTTCGGAGACAGCTTTCTCAGCGGCTGACTGCAATGCGGGATTGATAGTGGTGCGCACGACAATGTCGTTGTCGATGGCGCCGATGGTTTCATCCAGCAGATCAACAATATAATCAGCAACATAATTGACCGATCCGGCCCCACCGTGCCGAACGGATCCTGCGGGGTTGCCCATGGCGATCTTGGCCATGCCCTCCGTGATGAAGTTTTCCCGGGACATGGCCATGATGACCAGCGTCGCCCGTTCGGCGGCTCCGTTGGGATTGCGGTTGGGGGCAAGCCGTGAAGGCGCGACCAGGAGCCCGGCCAGAACGGCGCTTTCCGCCAGGCTGACATTGCGCGCGCTGCGGCCAAAATAACGCTGCGCCGCCGCCTCAACGCCATAGGCGCCCGAGCCGAAGTACACGCGGTTCATGTACAGTTCAAGGATCTGGTCCTTGCTGAACCTTTTCTCCAGCCAGACCGCAAGAATAGCTTCCTGGATCTTGCGGGACAACGTCCGCTCCTGCGTCAGGAAGAGATTTTTGGCCAATTGCTGCGTAATCGTGGAGCCGCCCTGCATGGAGCCGCCACCGCTCACGTTGCGCATCATCGCTCGTGCTATGCCCATCACGTCCACGCCCCAGTGATCGTAGAAGCGGCGGTCCTCAATCGCGATGAAGGCCTTCGGCAGATATGGCGGCAGTTCGCGGATATGGACTGCCGGACCGCCCGTGTCGCCCCGATTTGCCAGAAGCGTCCCATCCTCAGCATAAATCGCGATGTTCGGGGGCCGTTTTGGCACGGCAAGCTGGTCAATGGGCGGCAACTGGCCCGCATGCCACGCGAAGAGGCCGACAAAGGCGATTGTCGCCCAAAGGGACATCACAAATGGCCAATAGAAAACGCTTCGGCGGCGACGCTTTGATTTTGCTGCGCCGACGCCTCTGCCAAGAAAAAGCGTGGCCATGAACCCGCGCTTTTTGGGGCTTGGTTTGCTTTGAGCGCGGCCACCGCGGCTTCCGACCCGGTCCTGGGGATCGGCGCGAAGAGCCTCCGGCTGTTTTTTCCGCCCCATCGGACCCTCTACGCCTTACACTCAGGCCACGCGCGACCCGTACTGGAAACTCGTTTGCGCAGTCTAACTCCTCCGGGCTTAAGGGCCGGTTATCCTGACGCAGATCGTGATAGCGACGAAAACGCGCTAAAATGTGGGGAGGAAGCGCGTTCACGGCGCCTGACGCCTTGCGTGACGGCGCAGGGCTTGCCACAGTCCGCCTCTTTTGAAAAAACGCTCGTCGCGTGAAAGAAAACTGGGTCGAAATCCGATGAAAGTCACTCTCGAAAGAGCGGCGCTTCTGAAATCTCTGGGCCACGTCCACCGCGTGGTTGAGCGGCGCAACACGATTCCGATCCTGTCTAATGTTCTGCTTCAGGCGAACGGGACGTCGCTTTTACTGAAAGCGACCGATCTCGATCTTGAAGTCACCGAGAGCGTGGCCGCCGATATCGGGCAGGCCGGGGCGACAACCCTGCCGGCGCATACCCTGTATGACATCGTGCGCAAACTTCCCGACGGAGCGCAGGTGTCCCTCGAATCGTCTGGCGACTCCGGCCAGTTGCTTCTACGTTCGGGGCGCTCGCGCTTCACGCTTCAGTCTTTGCCAGACACCGACTTCCCTGACATGGCCACCGGCGATCTGAGCCACAAGTTCACGCTGCCCGCCGGTGAACTCAAGAAGCTCATCGACAAGACGCAATTTGCCATCTCCACCGAGGAGACGCGGTATTATCTGAATGGCATCTTTGTGCACACGATCGACGTCGACGGACACACGATGCTGCGCGCCGTAGCGACCGACGGGCACCGCCTTGCGCGGGTAGAAATCCCCTCCCCGGCAGGCGCAGCTGGCATGCCGGGCGTGATCGTTCCTCGCAAGGCTGTCGCGGAAGTACAGAAACTGATCGAGGACGCCTCTGCAGACGTGACCATCGAAATGTCCTCCACCAAGGCGCGCTTCACGTTCGGGGACGTTGTTCTGACGTCAAAGCTGATCGACGGCACTTTCCCCGATTATGCGCGCGTCATCCCCAGCGGCAACGACAAGCGCCTGATTGTGGAGCGCGAGCCCTTCGCGCGCGCCGTTGATCGCGTATCTACCATCTCGTCGGAGCGTGGCAGGGCGGTGAAACTCTCGCTGGCTGATGGGAAGCTGACCCTCTCGGTCACCAACCCTGATTCGGGTTCCGCGACCGAGGAGCTGGAGGTCGATTACGACTCGGGTCCGCTCGACATTGGCTTCAACGCGAAATATCTGCTCGACATCACCTCGCAGCTGGACAGCGACACCGCTCTCTTCAAGCTGGCGGATTCGGGCTCGCCGACTGTCGTACAGGACCGAGACGGTTCGTCTGCTCTCTACGTCCTGATGCCGATGCGAGTCTGACCGACGCAATTCATCTAAGCGACATGGAATGAGGCGGGAAGCGCACGCTTTCCGCCTTTCGCTTTTCGTGCGACAGAGCCGCCATGTCCGAATCTGCGAAAGACGCGCTCGACTGCCCCGAGGCGTCCGTCAGCCGTTTTATCCTGTCTGACTTCCGCTCGTATCCGAGGCTTGATCTTGCGCTCGCCTCGAAGCCTCTTGTTGCGCTGATCGGCGACAATGGTGCGGGCAAAACGAACCTGCTGGAAGCGCTGTCGCTGTTCGCGCCGGGGCGAGGTCTGCGGCGCGCGGACATGGCTGAGATGGCGCGTGCAGGAGGTAGCGGCGGATTCGCGGTTTCAGTTGAGCTGCGCTCCCCCCACGGACCTGTGCAACTTGGCGCGGGACACGAGCCCGGGGATGGCCCGCAGGGTCGCAAATTCCGCGTCAACAAGGCGCCCGCAAGTTCGGCGCGGCTTTTTTCTGATTACGTGCGGTTGTGTTGGCTGACGCCAGCCATGGACGGCCTGTTCGCCGGATCACCCGGTGACAGGCGCCGCTTCGTGGATCGTATGGTGCTTGCCGTGGACGCCGATCACGGCGCGCGCGTTGCCGCGCTCGAACGAGCCTTGCGCAATCGCAATCGTCTGCTCGAAGAGCGCTCAAGCGACGGCGCATGGCTGAACGCAACCGAGCGCGAGGTTGCGGAGCTGAGCGTTGCGGTTGCGTTTGCGCGCAAGGAAACCATCGAGCGCCTCGACGCGCTCATTCAGGAAACGCGCGACGACGGTTCGCCGTTTCCATGGGCGAAGATTGCCATGCAGGGCGAGATTGATCGCCTCGTCGCAGATACGCCATCGCTTGAAGCCGAAGAGCACTTCCGTAAAACGCTGTTCGAAACACGTGCAAGGGATGCAGCCGCAGGGCGAACGCTTTCGGGGCCGCAGGCCTCCGACCTCGTCGTGAAACATGGTCCCAAACAGGTGCGCGCGGGCCAATGTTCGACCGGCGAACAAAAGGCCTTGCTGGTGGGTCTTACGCTGGCGCACGCGAGCCTCGTGAAGGCTATGAGCGGGATCGCTCCGCTGGTCCTCCTCGACGAAATCGCCGCTCATTTTGATCCGCAGCGACGCTCCGCCCTGTTCGCAAAACTCGAAACGCTGGGCGGGCAGGTGTGGATGACAGGCGCTGATCCGCAGGCGTTTGCAGAACTGACAAGCCGCGCCGAGATGCTCCTGGTGTCACCGGGGCGGATCGTGCGAAGCGGCCTGACGCCATAAATGATAATCATTAATCATGCCGATTCGCTCGAATGCTCGCGCTATTCTGAAGTCCGTGTTTGGCTACGAGGACTTTCGTCCGGGACAAGCTGAAGTCATCAACGCCATCCTTTCGGGCGGTCCCGTGCTTGCGGTGATGCCGACTGGAAGCGGCAAGAGCATGTGCTACCAATTGCCGGCGCTGCTTGACGGCGGCCTGACGGTCGTGGTGTCGCCGCTGATCGCGTTGATGCGCGATCAGGTTCAACAGATGCGGGCTGTGGGCGTCGCCGCTGGCTCGTTGAACTCCAACAACAGCGCGGAAGAGACGGATAACACGTGGCGGCAGATGCGCGCTGGCGATCTGCGCCTTCTGTTCCTGTCACCGGAACGACTGGCGCTTGATGGCCTTGTATCGGCGCTGAGCCGACGCGACGTTCGCCGCGTAGCTGTCGACGAGGCGCATTGCGTGTCTGAGTGGGGCCACGATTTTCGCCCTGAATATCGCGAGATAAAACGCGCCATCGAGGCGCTGGGGCGGCCGCAAGCTATCGCCTTCACCGCGACGGCGGATCAGGCCACGCGCGCCGATATCGTTGAGCGGCTGTTCACGGCGCCACCGCAGATTTTTCTGCATTCATTCGACCGCCCAAACATCGACCTGCGGTTCGAGGCGAAGGATCAACCCCGCCGCCAACTGACGGAGTTTTTGTCCCGGAGAAGAGGCCAAAGCGGAATCGTTTACTGCGCCTCGCGCAAGAAGACCGAAGGCTTGGCGGAATATCTGGCAGGTCAGGGACACGAGACGGTCGCGTATCATGCGGGCCTTGATCTGTCGGCGCGCAATCGCAATCAGGATCGCTTCTTGCGAGAGGATGGCGTTGTCGCCGTGGCGACGGTTGCGTTCGGCATGGGCGTCAACAAGCCGGATGTGCGCTTTGTTGCGCACGCGGATATGCCGTCCAGCGTGGAGGCGTATTATCAGGAAATCGGCCGCGCGGGCCGCGATGGGTTGAACGCCGAAACGCTGACGCTGTACGGCGTGGAAGATATCGCGCTGCGCCGCAGGCAGATCGATGAGAAAAACATCGACGACGCCCAGCGCCTGGTGGAGCGCCGCAGGCTGGGCGCGCTGACCGGGCTGTGCGAAGCAGCGCGTTGTCGTCGCCAGATTTTGTTGGCCTACTTCGACGAACCTTCGTCGCCCTGCGGCCGCTGCGATGTCTGCCGGGGGCAGGTTGCGCTTTACGACGGCACAATCGATGCGCAGAAGGCGCTCTCCGCCGTGGCCCGCACCGGGCAACGATTTGGCGCGGGTTACCTCGCGAGCCTGCTTGTGGGCGAGGCGACAGAACCCATGCAGAGGAATCGCCATCAGGAGTTGAAAACATTCGGCGTCGGCAAGGACAGGTCGAAGCAGGAGTGGACCGCGATTTATCGCCAGCTCTTCGCCTGTGAAGCGCTGGAGGCGGCCAGCGAGGAGCACGGCGGGTTCCAGCTCACCGGCAAGGGCGAGGCGATCCTGCTGGGGCGTGAAACCATCTCCCTGCGCAGCCCGGAGAAAGCGACCCACAAGCGCGAGCGTGTATTTGGCGCGCGCATGCGAACTGCGACGGATGCAGACGACGATCTGATCGCCAAGCTCAAGACGCTGCGTCGTGAGCTTGCCCGGGACGAAGGCGTGCCGGCGTTCATGGTCTTTCCTGACAAGACGCTGCTGGACATGGCCGATCGCCGCCCCACTACCCTTGATGAGATGGGCGAAGTGCATGGTGTAGGACAGCGCAAGCTCGCCCTTTACGGCGAGGCTTTTCTCGATGTGGTCCGCGACGGCTGACGCGATTGGCGCCCGGTGCAAAACCGCGCAAAAAATCCTATATATATCAATACGATTTATGGATGGGCTCTGGCGCCCACACATGGACCGCACGCCCGGTCGGCAAAGTCCCGTTTTGGGTGCATTTCCTGACCATTTCGGGGTACATTGCACTCGACGAATCGACCCATGGCGCCCCGTTCGTCCCCGCCTCATTCGAGAGTGTTCCGATTTATGGCCGAACCTATTGTTTCGCCTCAAGATTCTCCTGATCCGGCGGCTTATGGCGCTGATTCAATCAAGGTTCTTCGCGGTCTTGACGCCGTTCGCAAGCGTCCAGGCATGTACATTGGCGACACGGACGACGGCTCAGGCCTTCATCACATGGTCTACGAAGTTGTGGACAACGCGATCGATGAGGCCCTGGCGGGCCACGCGACGCATGTGACGGTCACGATGAATGCGGACGGCTCCTGCACCGTCACCGATGATGGTCGCGGCATTCCAACAGACATCCACTCCGAGGAAGGCGTTTCGGCGGCCGAGGTCATCATGACCCAGCTCCACGCCGGCGGTAAGTTCGACCAGAATTCCTACAAGGTTTCTGGCGGACTGCACGGCGTTGGCGTTTCCGTGGTGAATGCTCTTTCCACGTCGCTGAAGCTGCGCATCTGGCGCAACAATAAAGAGCATTTTATTGAATTTGCGCATGGCGATGCTGTTTCGCCGCTGGTGACAGTTGGGCTAGCGCCCATCGTTAACGGCGAGCCCAAGCGCGGAACTGAAGTTACGTTTCTGCCGTCGCCCGCCACTTTCACGATGATCGAATTCGACTACGCAACCATTGAACACCGGCTGCGTGAACTTGCCTTCCTGAACTCCGGCGTGCGCATCGTGCTGACCGATGCCCGCCACGCTGAGGTAAAGGTCGAGGAATTATACTACGAGGGCGGCCTTGAAGCCTTTGTGCGCTACCTCGACCGGACGAAGCGCCCGTTGCTGCAGGCGCCCGTCATGATCCACGGCGAACGTGACCGGATGACTGTGGAAGTGTCGCTCTGGTGGAACGACAGTTACCACGAGAACGTGCTGGCCTTCACCAACAACATTCCACAACGCGACGGCGGCACCCATCTGGCTGGCTTTCGTTCTGCTCTGACGCGTCAGGTGACGAACTACGCGGAATCGTCAGGCATTGCGCGGCGGGAGAAGGTCGACCTCACCGGCGACGATTGCCGTGAAGGGCTGACCTGCGTGCTTTCTGTGAAAGTGCCCGATCCGAAGTTTTCGTCGCAGACAAAGGACAAGCTGGTTTCTTCGGAGGTCCGCCCCGTCGTTGAAAGTCTTGTCGGCGAAATGCTGGGGCAGTGGTTCGAAGAGCACCCGCAGGAAGCCCGCATTCTCGTCAGCAAGGTTGTGGAAGCGGCCCATGCGCGCGAAGCAGCCCGCAAGGCGCGTGAACTGACGCGTCGCAAGGGTGCGCTTGATGTGGCCAATCTGCCCGGAAAACTTGCCGATTGTCAGGAACGCGACCCGGCCAAGGCCGAATTGTTCATCGTCGAGGGCGACTCGGCCGGCGGTTCCGCCAAGCAGGGTCGTAACCGTGAATATCAGGCTGTGCTGCCGTTGCGCGGCAAGATCCTGAACGTCGAGCGCGCGCGCTTTGACAAGATGCTTTCATCTCAGGAAATTGGAACGCTCATCACTGCGCTCGGCGCGGGCATCGGGCGCGACGATTTTAACCCCGACAAGCTGCGCTACCACAAGATCATCATCATGACGGACGCCGACGTGGACGGATCGCATATCCGCACACTTCTGTTGACGTTCTTCTTCCGTCAGATGCCGGAGCTCATTGAACGCGGTCATCTCTACATCGCGCAACCGCCGCTTTACAAAGTGAAGCGCGGCCAGTCTGAGCAATATCTGAAGGACGAGCGGGCCAAGGAAGATTATCTGATCGAAAACGGACTCGATGGAGCCTCACTGCGTGTACACAACGGGGAAGTGCGGGCGTCGTCCGATCTTCGTTCGCTGATTGAAGAAGCGCGCATCATCCGTCAGGTCATGCAGCAGCTGCATTCGCGTTATGACAGGGTATCTGTCGAGCAGACAGCGCTGGCTGGAGGACTTAAGGCAATATCTGCCCTTGGCGAAGACAAGGCCGCTTCTTTGGCGAACGTCATCGCAACCAGACTCGATCTTCTCTCTGAAGAGACCGAGCGCGGCTGGGACGGCCGCATCGAAAACAACGGCTACGTCTTCTCGCGCGTTGTGCGCGGCGTGCGGCAGGCCCATGTCCTTGATCAGGGCCTTCTCGCCTCTACGGAAGCGCGTAAACTCGACGAGCATGCTGTGTCGCTGCGCGAAGTGTTCGCCCGGCCCGCAACATTCACGAGGCGCGCGGACGAGATTATCGTGGCCGGGTCCGGCCAATTGCTCGATGCCGTCATGGCGGCAGGGCAGAAGGGCATCTCGCAAATCCAGCGTTATAAGGGCCTTGGCGAAATGAACCCGGATCAGCTCTGGGAAACGACGCTTGACCGCAACGTCAGGTCGCTTCTGCAGGTCAAGATCAGGGACGTTGCCGATACAGACGATCTGTTCGTAAAGTTGATGGGCGATGTCGTGGAGCCCCGACGCGAGTTCATTCAGGAAAATGCACTCAGCGTCGCGAATCTGGACGTTTAAGGCGTCTCAACGCGCTCGAACATGGCGGCGGAGCCAAGCCCTCCAGCCGCCGCGATGGCGGCGAGGCCAATGGCGCCCTGAGTTTCGTTTCTCATTTCATGAAAAAGCCTGACGGCGAGTATTGCGCCGGAGGCGCCAATGGGGTGCCCGCGCGACAGCGCCCCGCCGCCCCTGTTGACCCACGCCGCGTTCAAACCAAGGTCTTGAATGGCCGCCATGGCCTGTGGTGCGAATGATTCCATCACCTCCGCGACGACAGGCCTCTGGCCGGCGTTATCGAGAAGTGGACCAGCGGCGGCCTGCGCGCCAGCGGCCGGTTGCGCGGGCTCTATGCCCACCCGCAGGGCACTCTTCAACAGCAAAGCGTAGCGCATGCTCAGACGCGTCAGCACCTCGCGCGACACGACACACACCATCGCAGCGGCGTCAGCCTCGACAGCAATGGTGGCGGCTGTCAGTCCGCGCTGCGCGTCACCGGCGACAAGCGGAAGACGCGCGCACAAAGGCGCTGATAGCCTTCGCGTGAAACCGTCAGAAGCCAAGCCGCCGAGCATCACAAGCTCTGCGCGCTGATCGCTGGCGCAGGCTTTCGCGTGGCTTTCGATGGCGAACAATTCCTGCGCCGATCGCGCAATTCCACGCATAAGCGCCAATTCAGCCGCAGCCTCCATCAGATCAGGATCGCGGTCCGGCCATGGTGAAAATGGCGGCCGATCGTAAGGCTGACCCGTTTCGTGCTCCTCGCGCGGGCGCCGTGTTCGCAGAGGCGAGCGGCTGTAGGACTCCACTCCGCCAGCGATGATGACGTGGGCGTCGCCAGCGCGAATCTTGCTGGCAGCCAGCGAGATTGCATCAAGACCGGCGCAACATTGCGTGTCGATTGTCATGGCTGGAATGCCCAGCGGCAAACCGGCTGCGAGCGATGCGACTCGGGCCGGGTTGCCGCCCCCGTACAAGGCGTTTCCAAGGATGACGTCGTCAACATCCTGCACGCGAAGACGAGCGTCGCCCAGCAGCGCATGGACGACGGGGGTTGCAAGATCAATAACCTCCAGTAGCCGAAATGCGCCATTGCGCGGTGCAACTGGCGTTCTGCGCGCTGCGATGACGAACGCCTCGTTCATGGCGCCTCTTCCCACGCGCCATCATCCCACAGTGCGCGCATCGCTTTGAAGTCCGTCTTGCCGGAAGCAGTCCATCGCCATTCGAACGGTCGCGCGACAACATGCGGAACGAATGCGAATGGAAGCAGGCTGCGCAGCTTGCGCGTTATGTCTGCGCGCAGTGGGGTGCAATCAACCTCATACACAATGAACGCAACGATTTTTTGCCCACGAAGCGTGTCGGGGATACCAAAGACGGCCGCTGCACGAACCTGCGGAAGTTGCTCCAGCGCGCGCTCAATTTCCTCGGCGTAAACATTCTTGCCAGACGTTACGATCATGCGATCAGCGCGTCCCACCAGATGCAGAAAACCAGCCGCGTCGAGAAAACCCATGTCTTCCACGCTCATCTCATCTTGATGGCGTGTGATAAGCTCATCGCCCGTAGCGTAGCCCGTGAAGAGATATGGACTGCGCACGAAGATTCGCCCGACCGCGCCGGGCGCTAGCAGCGCGCCTTTATCATCGCGAACACTAATATGAACCTTCGCAAAGGCCCATCCCACAGACGTTTCCGGGCACACCTGCCCTGACTTTCGAACTGCAACAAAGCTTAGCTCAGATGCGCCATAAAACTCCGCAAAGCGCGCGTTGGGCGCAAGCCGCGCAAGATTATCCGTTGCCGCAGCAAACCATTTTGCGCCGGACGAGAGCACCCAGCGCAATGTCAGAAGCGGCTCTGAGTGTGCGTCAATCAGCATTCGCAACTGCGTTGGCGCACCATACGCGACGGTCGCGCCATACTGTCTGGCCATGCGCAATGCACGACCGGGGTGAAAGCTGCGGGAGATCAGAACAGTCGCGCCAATATGCAGAGCGTGAACGGCCGCATAGAGAAAAAGAGAATGCGTGATCGACCCCGGCGCAAGGACGACATCGTCGTGTGTCAAGCCAAATTCAGTGTGATCGCCTTCGAAGCTTTCAAGCCATGAGCGGTGACTACGACGATAGCCTTTCGGCTTCCCTGTCGAGCCGGAAGTGAACCCAACATAGAACGACGAATCCGGGTCGACGTGTTTTGTCCGAAACTCGCTGCGCTCGCCACGAAACGGCGCACGCGTATCCACGCTGATGGCGCCCGCAAGTTCGCAATCCCATTCACCATAAGCAAGCGCCGGTTTGAGAGCCTGAATCACATCAGCAATCCGCGCCTGCGGCCACGCCGGATCAATGATAGCCGCCTCGCGACCACTGACTGCACATGCCAGAAAATGGGCGAGCAACGATGGTGAGTTTTTCAGCAACAGCGCAATGCTTCGTTCGCTGGGACAAAGTGCGTCAAGCTCTGTGGCGATAGTCTGCACTTGGCGCCACAACGCACGCCATGTGACGGTCTCATCATCGCACACGACGGCAAGCGCATCGGGCTTGTCCTCGGCAAAACGTGCGAGCGATGAGCCTATCGTCACTTGAGAGGCGCGCGCGAGGCAAAGTACGATTTCGCCACAAGGGCGGCGAGGATCGATTTGAGGATATCTCCAGGCAGAAACACAGCGCCTGCCAAAAGGGCCTTGTCCAGCGTCAGGCGCGCTGCAAACGCTAAATAAGGGATTCCAAACATATAAATGACGACGACGCCGCCAATGAGCGACGCTAGCAGCGCGCGGACAAAGATCGAGGAGATCGGCAGTCTCTGCATCAAGAATCCAACTGCGGCAGCGCCAAAGATCCAGCCAACAAGGTATCCAGCAGTCGGACCAAAGAACACGCCGACGCCGCCACGACCGCCGGACAAAAGCGGAGCCCCCAGCGCAACAACAAAAAGAAATAGCAACACAGATGCGGCCCCCACCCGGGCGCCAAGCAGCATGCCCGCTAATATAACGCCCAGCGTTTGAGCCGTAATGGGCACACCGGCCGCGATGGGCACATCAACACGTGGAACCAGACCCAGCGCGGCAATGAGCGCTGCAAACAAAGCCGCTCTGACAATTGTGCGGGTCTCCATCAATGCTTTCTCCCGCGCCCAAATCCACGGGCATCCAACGCCTCCGCCACGCGGTCAGCCAATATCACGACACCGCCCAAAAAAGCCGGAAGAAGACGAAATGATGCGCGGCGGCCGGTGCGGGCGCGCCACGCTTCATTGCGTTTCATCCACTCCTCCATCAAGGCTGGAACGAACCTGACCACGAGGGCGACAGCGACAGACAGGCGCATCGAGTCGAGTCCGAAGATGGAGAGCGGTCGCAGCAGCGGTTCAATCGCATCCATCATATCGAGCATGGGCGTCGTCATGGAAACAAGATCAGCAAGAAGAATCATGAGACAAAGCCGAAGCACTATGGCCGCAGCCATCTCGCCCCCAACGCTCCAGAACTGGAACAGCGCGATAATTGCAAAGAAAGGCGCCAGCGACGATAGCAGCTTCAAGCGGCCGCGCGCTTCACGCCCCAGACAGAGATAGTTGACGAGAACAACTGTGAAACCCAGACCCAGCCAACGTGAATCATCAATCCAGAACGCGATGCATGTGAGCGCCGCCAAGGCTACCAGCTTCAAACGAGCCGGGACCGCGTGCAGCCATGTTCTGTGCGCCAGATGTCCCGATATCATTGGGTCGCCACGGTGTGCTTGCGGGTGCTTGTCGCCATCTGGCGGTAGTTGCAAATTATGTTTTCCGCCGCGCCGTCTCCTGCAATGGCGCCGTCTGAAAGCCAGATCACGCGATCCATCAAAGACAGAAGTTTGAGTTCGTGGCTTGCGATAATTAGACGCTGCGGCAACGACATCAGAAGATCCGTCAAGTCAAGCCGTGTAGGCAAGTCGAGGCTTGAGAACGGCTCATCCAACACAAGGATGTCTGGCTCCATCGCAACGATTGCGAGGATGCAGAGCCGCTGTTTTTGCCCTTCCGAGAGCTCATGCACAGCGGCGTCAATCCAGTCCTCGCAACGAAATTGACGCAGCGCTTCGCGGGCCTGGTTGTTGGCGTCCTCTCGACGCAAGCCGCGTTCGCGGAATCCGAAAGCGATTTCCTCCAGCACGGTTGGGAAGACGATCTGATGGTCTGGATTTTGAAAAACAAAGCCAACCTTGCGCGGCAGATCACGACGGGCCTGAGCAGTCACAAGACCATCGACGCGCACCTCGCCTGCATCGGGCAAAAGAAGACCGTTGATGAGCCTGAGGAAAGAACTTTTTCCTGCGCCGTTGTCCCCGAGCAAGCCCACTCGCCGCTCTGAAAAACTCACGCTTAGATCGGTGAAAACGAGCCGAGATCCCCGGCGCAAACTCACCCGGTCCATAACGATCAAAGGGCTGGCGGCTGATATCATCACAGATCCCGCTGCGGGCAACCGGTTCCTAGCATTCGCGATGGTTGCGGCAAAGCCGTTCCTATTTTGCACCGGCCGTGCATATTGCGCCGCTCAAGTGACGGGAGAGATGCATGCTGGCCGGGTGCTATGATCGGTGCGGACCTGCGGATGAGGTGATAACCGTGGGAGAGGCGCCTGACCCGACGCCGGGTCCGGGCGAGGTTCTCGTACGACTAATGGCGTCCGGCAACAATCCTTAATATAACAAACGACGGGGAAATACAAAAGCGCCCCTGGAGTTCGCGCGGGTCATCCCGCATTCGGATGGCGCGGGCCACGTGGCCGCCGTTGGCGCGGGCGTGGATGAGTTTCGCGAAGGCGACCGGGTGTGGACCTTTCACGCGCAATGGGGCCGCGCAAATGGCACAGCCGCACAATACGTGGCGCTGCCATCGGCGCTTGTTCGACATTTGCCGCCTAACGTCAGTTTCGAGCAGGGCGCCTGCCTCGGCATCCCCGCGATGACGGGATTTCGCTGCGCCATGGGCGGGGGCCCCGTCGTGGGAAAAACTGTGTACGTCCCCGCCGCAGCGGGCCGGGTCGGCGCTTACGCGATCCAGTTCGCGAAGCTGGCAGGCGCCCGGGTCATAGCGAGCGCCAGCGGGCAGGCCAAGATGAAGGTTGCCGGTGAGCTGGGAGCCGACCTCGTGCTGGATCGCATCGACCCCGATCTTGCGCGCAAATTGCTGGATGAGACGAACGGGCGCGGCGTGGATCGAATCGTTGAGATCGATTTGCCAGGAAACATCCTTTTCAACGAAAGCGTGCTCGCTGATGGCGGCTCCATCGCCACTTACGGCTCCAGCCCCAAGCCGCAGGTCACACTCACGCTATCGCCGCGGCGCGCCCGAAATTTCGATTTGCAGATCGTGTTTGTCTACACTCTGGCCCCCGCTCTGGCGGACGCTGTGTGCGAGGGCGTAGTCGCAGCCGCCTCGAGCGGGGCGCTGACCCATCGCATTGCAGGCGTCGTTCCTTTGACCGAGCTTGCGAGGGCCCACCGGGAAGCGGAATCGCAGACGGGGTCGGGGCACATGATCGTGTCGATCCCGTAGCCCGCCGTGTTAGGCGGCGGCGTTTTCACAGGGCTTTTCGCCGCCGCATTTCTCGCGGCGACCATTGTGCCATTTTCGTCAGAGGTCGTTCTGGCGACAGCGCTCACGACCAGTGGACAGCCATGGACCGCGCTGATCATTGTCGCGACAGCGGGCAACGTGCTTGGCTCAATCGTAAACTGGTATCTGGGACGCGCGCTGGCCAGCGAGAAAGCCACGCGCTTCATCAAAATCAAACGCGAAAATCTCGCGCGCGCGGAGGGCTGGTATCACCGCTGGGGTCGCTGGTCCCTGCTGCTCAGCTGGGCGCCCATCATTGGCGACCCGCTGACTGTCGTTGCCGGGTTTCTGCGTGAACCATTCTGGTTCTTCATTCCCGTGGTGATCGTCGCCAAGGCGGGCAGATACCTTGCCGTGGCGGCAATCACCGCAGGTTTGATTTGACGCTCAGGCGATGCCGCGAAGCCGCCGGGCCTTGCGCACGAGATAATCGAAATTGATCTTGTGCTGCTCGGGCCGCTCGATCTTGTCGTGCAGCTTCATGACGTCGGACAAGGGGAACTCGGTTCCGCCGCCGCCAGCTGCTTCGACGAGGAGCTGGATCTCACATGCGTTGTCCAGCATCAGCGTGAGGATGACGCATTCGTCAACCGTGCGGCCCGCGATGGCGACGCCGTGGTTGCGCATGTAGGTCGCTTTACGGTTGCCCAGCGCCCGGGCCACGCCAGCGCCCATTTCCTTGGTGCGGATGAGATCAATCGTGTCGATATAATTGCCAATGCCGTCGGCGAAAACGGCGCTCGGCTGGCTGAAGTAGCGCAACGGCTTGCCGGTGGACGACAGCGCGACTGCGTGGGTCGGGTGCGCATGAATGACCGAGTTGATGTCCGGACGCGCCTTGAAAATCTCGGAATGGATGTAGACTTCGCTGTGACGGGGGCCGCCGCCGGCGACTTTCTCGCCCTCGAGATTGCAGGTCACCAGGTTTTCCATGGTGATTTCATCGAGGCCGAAGCTGTGCGGCTTCATGTAGAAGTAGTTCGGGTCTCCCGGCACGCGTACGGAAACGTGCCCGCGGGTAAAATCGCCCATACCAGCCACATCAAGCACCAGACCGGCGTCGATGAGCGATTGTTTCGCCTCGTCCTTTGTCATGCGTATCTCCCCAGCGTTGTAAATCTACCCATGAAAGGACGTCGCCCATTTATAGCCAAGACGCAAGAGGCAGGAGGGCACGGGCGGTTCAAGTTTGATTTGCGGGCACTTTTCCACATGTGGAAAATCAATGAATATCTTGAGATATCCCTTTCGAAAACAGTCATGTAAAGCATTTCAATTCGTTGAAATTAACAGCTTGTCCTCAAGCGGTGGCAAGCCATCACATAAGCCACCGCCCGCTTGCCTTTGACAGTCTCATGGCGTCCCGTTTAAGGCACAGGCAGCTGCATCATCTGGAGTTGAAACATGTCCATCGAACGTATCGGCGCCGGTCCCCGCATGAGCAAGGCCGTTGTCCACGGCGACACCGTATACCTGGCCGGTCAGGTAGCCGAGCAAACCAAGGGCAAGAGCGTTGCCGAGCAGACTGGCGAAATTCTGGAAATCATTGACAGACTGCTTGCCCAGGCTGGCACGGACAAGACAAAGGCCCTCTCCGCAACCATCTGGTTGACCGATATTTCGACCTTCGCGGAAATGAATTCCAAGTGGGATGCCTGGGTCGCCGCAGGCTCGACGCCCGCGCGCGCGACGGTTCAGGCTCAGCTTGCTGCGCCCGAATACAAGGTCGAAATCGCTCTCATCGCGGCGAAGTAGAGCCGTTCAGCGGGTTTGAGGCGTCCCACTCGTAGGCGATCGTCTCAAACCGCATTCCCATGGCGTCCAGCAGCAACAGCTTGCCGACCAGAGGATCGCCGAACCCGCAAATCGCCCGGACGACCTCGAGCGCCATCATCGCGCCGAGCACGCCCGTCATGGCCCCCAGGACCCCAGCCTCCGAGCACGCGGCCACTGCGCCGGGCGGCGGCGGCGATGGAAACAGGCACCTGTAAGTCGGATTGGGCTGCCCCTCCTTATCCCCTTCGAAAGGGCGCAAGGTGGTGAGCGAGGCGTCGAAGGACCCCACCGCGCCAGTCACCAGGGGTTTACGCTCGTAGAAGCAAGCGTCCGACACCGCGTAGCGGGTGTCGAAGTTATCGGAGCCGTCGGCTACAACATCGTATCCCGCAACCAAAGCTCGCGCATTTTCACGCGTCAGGCGCAGGTCGTGCCCCGTAACGCGAACATGCGGATTGAGGCGGTGGATTGCGTCAATCGCGCTCGTAATTTTTTTGCGGCCGACATCAGCCGTGCCGTGGATGACCTGTCGCTGCAGGTTTGAGAGCGACACCACATCGTCGTCCACGATACCCAGCTCGCCGACGCCTGCTGCGGCGAGATATTGCAACAGCGGAGCTCCCAGCCCCCCGGCGCCGATGACCAGTACGCGGGCCTTTTTGAGCTTCTGCTGACCGGGACCGCCCACGCCGCGCAGCACGATGTGCCGGGCATAGCGTTCGATCTCTTCGCTCGACAGGGACATAAGGCTACCTTTCCCGGGACCGTCACGATTTATCGGCCGTCTTGCGCCCGGAGCGCGCGTAACTATAGTGCGGCGCTTCCCGGAGCCCTATAGGGCCGCCAACATCCTGATGAGTTGTCACATGTCCACCCACCCCATCAAGCGCGTCGTTCTCGCCTATTCGGGGGGGCTGGATACATCCATCATTCTCAAATGGTTGCAGACGACCTACGGCTGCGAAGTTGTGACCTTTACGGCTGACCTCGGCCAGGGCGAGGAGCTTGAACCGGCCCGGGCCAAGGCTCTGCTGCTCGGCATCAAGCCTGAGCATATCTACATCGAGGATCTGCGCGAGGAATTCGTCCGCGACTACGTGTTCCCCATGTTCCGGGCGAACGCCCAGTATGAGGGACTGTATCTTCTGGGCACCTCAATCGCGCGGCCGCTCATCGCGAAAAAGCAGATCGAAATCGCCCGCAAGGTTGGCGCCGACGCGGTGTCGCATGGCGCCACGGGCAAGGGCAACGACCAGGTGCGCTTCGAACTGGGGTATTATGCGCTGGAGCCCGAAATCGCCGTGATCGCGCCGTGGCGTGAGTGGGATTTCAAGAGCCGCGAAGCCTTGATCGCCTTTGCTGAAGAACATCAAATCCCCATTGCGAAGGACAAGCGCGGCGACGCGCCGTTCTCCGTGGACGCGAACCTTCTCCATTCGTCATCCGAAGGGAAAGTGCTGGAAGACCCATGGGTTGAGCCGCCCGAATACGTCCACATGCGCACCATCTCGCCCGAGGATGCGCCTGATGTGGTCACCGAAATCACAATCGATTTTGAAAAGGGCGACCCGACCGCTATTGACGGCGTCGCGATGTCCCCGGCGACCCTGTTGACGAAGCTCAACGAGCTGGGCAAGGCCAACGGCATCGGCCGCCTCGATCTTGTCGAGAACCGTTTCGTGGGCATGAAGTCGCGCGGAGTCTACGAAACGCCGGGCGGGGCAATCCTTCTCGAAGCCCATCGCGGCATCGAGTCCATCACACTCGACCGCGGCGCGTCCCATCTCAAGGACGAGCTGATGCCTAAATATGCCGAGCTGATCTACAACGGCTTCTGGTTTTCGCCAGAACGCGAAATGCTGCAGGCCCTTATCGACAAGAGCCAGCAGTTCGTCACCGGCCGCGTCCGGCTGAAACTTTACAAGGGCAATGTTCGCGTTGTCGGGCGGCAATCGCCGTACTCTTTGTACGATCAAGATCTTGTCACGTTTGAAGAAGGCGCCGTCGCCTACGACCACCGCGACGCTGCAGGCTTCATCAAGCTCAACGCGCTTCGTCTTCGCACGCTTGGCAAGCGCGACCGGCGCGCCAGGGGCGCCTGAAGGGGCCCTGATCGGCCCGGTCGCCAGAAAAGCCGGGCCAAACAAGGGTTCCCAATCGTCTGATTTTCGTGTAGGCGATGCGCAACTCCGGCGCAGTTTTCGCCCGAACAATTGCAATTCCGTCATAAGTCTCCGTCAGAGACGAAGCCGACCTGGATGTAGCGCCAGGCTGGAATGACGCGCACTTTGGATCATAGACCTATGAAATTGCGTAATATCGCCATCATCGCGCACGTTGACCATGGCAAGACCACACTGGTGGACCGCCTCCTGCAACAGTCCGGCGCATTCCGCGACAACCAACGCGTCGCCGAGCGCGTGATGGACTCGAACGACCTCGAGAAAGAACGGGGCATCACGATTCTCGCCAAGGCGACGTCCGTCGAATGGAAGAATGTGCGCGTCAACATAGTCGACACGCCCGGCCACGCCGACTTCGGCGGCGAGGTGGAGCGCATCCTCTCAATGGTGGACAGCGCTATTGTCCTCGTCGACGCCGCAGAAGGTCCCATGCCGCAAACAAAATTTGTGGTCGGCAAGGCGCTGAAAATCGGCTTAAAGCCAATTGTTTGCATCAACAAGGTCGACAAGGCAGACGCGCGCGTAACGGAGGTCGTGAACGAAGTATTCGATCTCTTCGCCGCGCTGGATGCGACCGACGAGCAGCTTGACTTTCCGATCATCTACGGATCGGCCAAGCAGGGCTGGATGGCGGACTCGCCAGACGGGCCGCAGGATCAAGGCATGGGGCCGTTGTTCGATCTCGTGCTTCGAGAGGTAGCCGAACCGAAAATCGAAGAAGGCTCGTTCCGCCTGCTCGGCACGCTGCTGGAAGCCAACCCCTATCTGGGCCGCGTCGTCACGGGCCGCGTGTTCGCTGGCTCGGTGAAGCCGAACCAGGCGGTCAAGGTTCTGGACCGCACGGGCAATATCGTCGAGCAAGGCCGTGTTTCAAAGATTCTCGCGTTCCGCGGCATCGAGCGGCAGCCGATCGAAGAGGCTGAAGCTGGCGACATCGTCGCCATCGCCGGTCTTGCCAAATTCAACGTCGCTGACACCCTCTGCGCACTCGATGTGACCGAGCCGCTGCAGGCGCAGCCTATCGACCCTCCGACGCTTTCCATGACCTTCATGGTCAACGACTCGCCGCTCGCTGGCACCGAAGGCGACAAGGTGACGAGCCGCATGATCCGCGCCCGGCTCTACAAGGAAGCCGAAGGCAACGTGGCTCTCAAGGTCGAGGATTCCCCGACTGGCGAAGCTTTCATCGTGTCGGGCCGTGGCGAATTGCAGCTGGGCATCCTGATCGAAACCATGCGCCGCGAAGGCTTCGAGCTCAGCATTTCCCGTCCGCGCGTCGTCTTCCGGAAAGACGAAGAGGGCCAGACTCTGGAGCCGATCGAAGAAGTCATCATTGACGTGGACGAAGAGCATTCCGGCGTCGTCGTGCAGAAAATGTCGGAGCGCAAGTCGGACATGATCGAGATGCGACCGTCTGGCGGCGATCGTTTGCGCCTGGTGTTCCACGCACCGACGCGCGGTCTGATCGGATACCAGGGCGAATTGCTTACCGACACGCGCGGCACCGCCATCATGAACCGCCTGTTCCATGAATATGCTCCGCATCGCGGCGAGATTCAGGGTCGGCGCAATGGCGTGCTGATTTCAAACGAACAGGGTGAGTCCGTCGCCTACGCGATGTGGAAGCTGGAAGACCGTGGCCCGATGATGATCGATCCCGGCTGCAAGGTTTATCGGGGCATGATCGTGGGCGAACACACGCGCGACAACGATCTTGAGATCAACGTGCTCAAGGGCAAGCAGCTCACCAACATTCGCACACAGAGCAAGGATGAAGCGGTTCGTCTGACGCCGCCCATCCGCATGACGCTCGAACAGGCGCTTGCGTATATCGAAGACGATGAGCGCGTGGAAGTGACGCCAAAGTCCATCCGCCTTCGCAAGGCGCTGCTCGACCCCAATGATCGCAAGCGCGCAGAGCGCGCCAAGGAAACTGTGGGCTGAACCGCTTCCATATTTCTTGACGCGAGATAGAATGACTCCGCAGGCCGCACAGACGGCCTGTGGGGAGGATTATATGGCCGACTGCAAGCTTCTCGTTTTTGCGCCGCGCGACGAGCCTGCGGCGCTCTTGAAGCCGATTGAAGACGCGGGCGTCACAATCGAAATAGGCGATCCCGCTTGGCAATGGGAACAGCGCGATCATACGCAAGCCTTCATCGCAGCAGCGCGCGATAGCGCCGCCATGATGGGTTCTATGGTGCGTTGCGCGCCTATCACGCGCGCCGTTCTTGAATCTGCCCAGCGTCTGCGCGTTGTCGCCAAATACACGGTCGGCGTTGATGACGTGGACGTGGATGCCGCAACGGACCTCGGCATTCTGGTCTGTCACGCGCCCACCGAAGCCAATTGCTTTGGCGTGGCTGAAACGACCATGACATTGATGTTGACCGTGCTGAAGAAGGTGCGCGAGCGGGACCAGCACGTGCGTAATTTTGGCTGGCGTCAGCCCTCGCTTGCAAACACGTATGTGGGCTCGCGCATGTCCGATGGCGCGGCAGGTGTGACGGTCGGCATCGTCGGACTCGGCCGAATTGGCCAGCGCGTCGCGCAGTTTCTTGCGCCGTGGCGAGTGCGCGTGATCGCTTATGACCCCTATGCGCCGCCCGCTCGTTTCCTGCTCTCAGACGTCGAGCGCGTTGACTACGAGACCCTGTTGCGTGAAGCGGACGTCGTTTCCTTCCACGTCACGCTCACCGCAGAGACGCGCTTCATGATGGACGAGAAAGAACTCGCCTTGATGAAGCGCACGGCCATCGTCATCAACACCGCGCGCGGCAAGGTCATTCGGGAAGAGGCTCTCGCGAAAGCAATTCGAGAAGAACGTCTGCGCGGCGCGGCGCTGGACGTGTTTGAGTCTGAGCCCTTGCCCGAGAATTCGCCGCTGCGTGATCTGGGCGACCGCATTCTGCTGTCACCCCACGCGGCTTCCTACACGGCAGGCGGCGAACTGCGTCCAGGCATGGTGTGGGCCGTGAAATCGGTGCTCACTGCGTTGCGCGGCGAAGTGCCGGACAATGTGTACAACACGGAAGTCATCCCGCGCTGGAAGGAGCGGTTTGGCGGATCGAGCGCGATCGGCTGATCAGCGCTGGCAGGCTTTGCAGTAAAAGGTGGACCGGCCGGATTGGACAATCCGGCTGACTTGGCCTTTGCAACCAGTCTTCACGCACGGCTCGCCTTCGCGGTCATAAACGCGAAATGAATGCTGGAAATACCCCAGCGCGCCGTCAGCCTGCCTGTAATCGCGGAGGGATGATCCCCCTGCCGCGACCGCCTCTTCAAGCACGGCGCGGATGGATGCGGCGAGAAGGCTTGTGCGCGGTGAGGAGCCCGCCTTGCTCGATATGGTTCCGGCCAACCTTTTTGGAGAGAGGCTAGCGCGGTGCAAAGCTTCACAGACGTAAATGTTGCCAAGACCTGCGATCAACCGTTGGTCTAGCAACGCAGCCTTGAGCGGCGTGCGCTTGCCGGCGAAAAGCTCCGAGAGAAGCTTTCCATCCAGTGCGTTGCCAAGCGGCTCTATCCCCAGACCCTTGAAAAACGGATGGGAAGCCAACTCTGGCCTTGCAACAATATCCATGAAGCCGAAGCGTCGCGGATCGTTGTAAATGATGCGGGCGCCACCTGAGAGATGGAACGTGACGTGATCGTGGGCAGCGTCTTTTGACCTGTCATGATGAAAAAAGCCCGGCGTATTGTCGCCAGTCGGCGCCTCAATGCGAAATGATCCGCTCATGCCAAGGTGCATCACCACGACGTCGCCACTTGCCAAATCCGCAAGCAGGTATTTTGCGCGGCGGCCCAGCGAAATCACCTTCTGACCGTCAATCCGTTTGTCGAATCCAGCGGGAAATGGAAACCGCAAATCCGCGCGCTTTCGTTCCACCTTCTTGATCACGGACCCGACCATTGTCGGCTCAAGGCCGCGCCGAACAGTTTCGACTTCAGGTAATTCTGGCATGAGGCGGTCTCGGACAAATCATCCTCTACATAGCCATGATGCGGCTCAAGCGCTATGTTCCGTCCACTGGAGTCAAGGATGAGCAGTCAAGTGCCTGGCAGCGACCACGATACGCAAGTCGACTTTGGCTTCACTCGCGTCCGCGTGGGTGAAAAGCAGGATCTCGTGGACGACGTGTTCAGCGCCGTAGCTAGCCGCTACGACCTGATGAACGACCTCATGTCCGCCGGTCTTCACCGGATATGGAAAGACGTGCTTGTAGGCATGGTTGGGCCCAGCAAAAATCGCGCGTTTCGCCATCTTGACGTTGCTGGCGGCACCGGCGATGTCGCCTTCAGGATTGCGGAGGCAGGCGGACCGCTAACCGCCGTGACCGTCGCGGATATCAACGCGGCCATGCTTGGAGTCGGAAAGGAACGTGCGGAGAAAAGGCGGCTCGATCATCAGGTCGACTTTGTGGAGGCGAATGCTGAAGAGCTTCCCTTTGGCGACAAATCGTTCGACGCGTACACAATTGCTTTTGGCATTCGCAATGTGCCGCGCCGGCAAAAAGCGCTTCAGGAAGCATACCGGGTTCTGAAACGAGGCGGACGCTTCCTGTGTCTCGAATTCTCCGATGTTGATGTCCCATTGATGGATTCGGTCTATCGCTCATATTCCTTCACCGCTATTCCCGCTATCGGAAAAGCGGTGACGGGAGACGGCGAGCCCTACCGTTATCTCGTTGAATCGATAGCACAGTTTCCTCCCGCTGATGAATTTCGCGAGGAGATAGCGGCCGCCGGCTTCCGTCGCGCCAGCTATACGAAGCTGACCGGGGGCGTGGCGGCCATTCACTCTGGCTGGAAGCTCTGAGGTCGCACGCGGTGTTTGGAGCTCTCAGTCATATTGTCCGTCTGGCCCACTCAGGTTGGGTTCTCGCCCGCGAGGGCGTGTTCACTGACGTGGATCCTGGAATTTTGCCGCCCGCGGCGCGCGTGCCCCTTGGGTTCGCCAAGCTGATTGCGCGTCGCAGTGCGCGCAAGGATCCCAAGCGGCTGGCGCGCGCCATGGCGCAGCTTGGGCCGTCCTATATCAAACTTGGACAGTTTCTTGCGACGAGACCGGACGTAGTCGGCGTCAACGCGGCGCGTGAACTGGAGGAATTGCAAGATCGTGTGGCCTCGTTTCCGGTCGCGCAGGCGATCGCGACAATCGAAGCCTCCTTCAACACGACAGTCAGCAAGCTTTTCATCGAGTTTGGCGAACCCATTGCGGCGGCCTCGATCGCGCAGGTGCATCGCGCCAAGGTCGAAACTCCTGACGGTGTGCGCGACGTCGCAGTCAAGATCCTGCGGCCCGGCGTTGAACGCCGATTTAGGCGCGACCTCCGCGATATGTACTTCGCCGCCTCCCTGGCGGAGCGCTATTCGCAGGAAGCTCGACGTCTTCGCCTCTACGATGTCGTCGATACGCTGGCGCGCAGCGTCAAAATGGAAATGGACTTTCGGCTTGAAGCCGCTGCCGCGTCTGAATACGCGGAAAACACGAGCGCTGATCCAGACTTCAGCGTGCCGGCCGTGGACTGGGATCGCACGGCGAAAGACGTCCTCACCATCGAGTGGATCGACGGGCATCATCTGTCGGACCTGTCGGCGCTGAAGCAGGCGGGCTACGAGCTGCCGCAGCTGGGGCGCATCGTCATCCAGTCGTTCCTGCGCCACGCCATGCGTGACGGATTCTTTCATGCCGACATGCATCAGGGAAACCTTTTCATTGACCGGAAAGGACGGCTGGCAGCCGTGGACTTCGGGATCATGGGGAGGCTGGGGCCAAAGGAACGTCGTTTCTTGGCCGAGATCCTTTTTGGATTCATCACCCGTGACTACCGCCGCGTCGCGGAAGTGCACTTCGAGGCCGGGTATGTGCCGCGCATTCACCGGGTAGAGGACTTCGCGCAAGCGATCCGCGCCATCGGTGAGCCCATTCATTCGCGCACGGCGGATCAGATTTCGATGGCGAAGCTGCTTTCACTTCTGTTCGAGATAACGGCCCTGTTCGACATGCGGACCCGAACCGAGCTCGTCCTTTTGCAGAAGACGATGGTCGTCGTAGAGGGCGTTGCACGTTCGCTCGACCCGCGTCTCGATATGTGGTCAACGGCTGAGCCAGTCGTTTCCGAGTGGATCAAAAACAAGCTAGGCCCAAAAGGGATGCTGGACGACGCCGGGCGGAGCCTTTCGGTGCTTGGCCGTTTTGTTGGGTCACTGCCGGATCTGGCGGAGCGCGCGGAGGCGCTTGCGGCCGATTTCGAGAGAGTTGGCCGTGGCGGGGTGGAGTTATCGTCCGCAAGCGTCGAAGCAATTGGTCGCGCGGAGGCCAAGCGAGCGCGTTGGGGCAACGCGGCGCTCTGGACTATCGCTGGAATTTTGGCGGCAATGCTTTTGATCGGCTAAGATGCGTCAATCGACATGGGGTCGCAGGTCATCAGATGCTCACGAACAAAAAAATTCTGCTGATCATCGGCGGCGGCATTGCAGCATTCAAATCTCTTGATCTCATCAGACGACTGAGAGAGCGCGGCGCTAGCGTCACCGTTTGTATGACGAGCGCGGCGACGCAGTTCGTGACGCCCCTTTCGGCTGCCAGCCTGTCGGGCAATCAGGTCTACAGCGATTTATTTTCGCTGACTGACGAGGCGGCCATGGGACACATTCAATTATCTCGGGCCGCCGATTTGCTCGTTGTCGCGCCTGCGACCGCAAATCTCATGTCGAAGATGGCGAGCGGACTGGCCAACGATCTCGCCTCCACGCTTCTTCTGGCGACCAACAAGAAGGTACTGATTGCGCCTGCCATGAATGTGCGTATGTGGACCCACCCAGCGACAGCCCGAAATGTGGCTCAGCTGCGGGACGACGGGGTGCTGTTTGTCGGACCTGACGAGGGCGACATGGCCTGCGGCGAATACGGTCCGGGGCGAATGGCCGAGCCGCAGCAAATCGCAGACGCGGTGGAAGCGGCGCTTTCTTCCGTGTCGGTTGAGAGGTTTCTGGCGGGAAAGCGCGTCGTCATCACATCGGGACCAACCCATGAGCCGATTGACCCGGTCCGTTACATCGCCAACCGATCGTCGGGGCGGCAAGGACACGCACTCGCTGCAGCGGCAAGGGATGCTGGAGCGGAAGTCGTGCTCATCAGTGGGCCGGTGAACATACCACCCCCCTTGGGGCTTGAGACCATAAAGGTCGAAACCGCGCAGGAAATGCGGCTGGCCGTGGAAGCGGCGCTCCCGGCCGATATCTTTATCAGCGCGGCTGCGGTCGCGGACTGGCGCGTGGACACTCAGGCAAGTCAAAAGGTCAAAAAATCAGGCGAGGGCCCCCCGTCCCTGGTTCTGATCGAAAACGCCGACATTCTTGCAACGGTCGCGTCCCGCAAGCGCGATCGGCCAGAGCTCGTGGTAGGCTTTGCCGCAGAGACCGAAAAAGTCATCGAATATGGTCGGGCGAAGCTAGCCCGAAAAGGCTGCGATATGATTGTCGCCAATGACGTGAGCCCGGGGTCGGGGGTGATGGGCGGGCTGGAAAATAGCGTTCATCTCATCACGCCAGCAGGGGTCGAATCGCTTCCCAAACAGAGAAAAGCAGCTGTGGCCGCTGCGATCATCCGCAAATGCCGGGCAATGCTTGAGGAGAAACGTCCTTGAGCGTCTCGATCTCGGCCATGATTTTACCCCACGGCGAGGGGCTGGAACTCCCAAGCAAAGCCACACAAGGCGCAGCGGGCTTCGATCTCCGGGCCGCTGTCTCTGAGGGGGGCGAGTTGCGGGTCGAACCGGGAGGTCGCGTTCTAGTCCCCACTGGCTTGAGCATAGCCATCCCTATTGGTTATGAAGGGCAGGTCAGGCCAAGGTCCGGTTTGGCTTTGCGATTTGGCGTCACTGTCTTGAACTCGCCCGGTACGATCGATTGCGATTATCGCGGAGAGATTGGGGTGATCCTCATCAATCATGGGACGGCGCCATTTGTGGTCGAACGCGGAGATCGCATCGCACAGCTCGTGATTGCAAAGGTTGCCGAGTGCGTCTTTGAGACCGTCGCAAACTTGGCGGAGAGCGAACGCGGGGCTGGTGGTTTCGGCTCATCCGGTGTCGGCAAGGGGAAGCCGTATTCATGATGTTACTTTCCAAACGCGCACTGCTTGCTGTCGCTGCCGTGGTTGACGTCGCCATGCATGCACGACCGCTGCCTGTGGCGGCCAAGGCGCTCGCTAGTCGGCACAATCTTCCGCCGCGTCATCTGGAAACGCTTCTACAGTCTCTGGTGCGGGCCAACATCTTGAAGGGGGTTCGCGGCCCTAAAGGTGGTTACGAGCTGGCGCGAGAGCGGCGGCGGGTCACTATGGGTGAAATTGTGCGTGTCGCCATCCTCAGCGAGGAGTCGGACGATGTCACGGCAGCCAACGCATCCAGATTGATCTCCATCGTGGTCGCCCCGCTTGTCGCGGTTGCAGGGGAGAGCCTCATGGCCGCGCTTGATAGCGTAACCGTCGAGGACTTGTGCAGTCGATCTCAGAAAGCGGGCGTTTTCCAAGGCGATACGCCGACAGTTGATTTTACAATCTAGATTCGTTGATAGTTTGAAAAAACTAATTCGGACGTATATTAGGGTGATAGGGAGGACTGCGCATGTCTTTGTCGCAACCTGGACGCGGACGTATCTACGGTTCCATTACGGAAACCATCGGCGACACCCCACTGGTCAGGCTGAAACGGATTGAACAGAGCCTAGGGATAAAAGCGAACCTGCTCGCCAAGCTTGAGTTCTTTAACCCGATCGGCAGCGTGAAAGACCGTATCGGGGTGAACATGATTGACGCTCTGGAGGCCGAAGGACGCATCGATCCGGCCAAAACCATTCTTGTTGAGCCCACCTCTGGAAACACCGGGATCGCTTTGGCTTTTGTAGCCGCCTCGCGGGGTTATCGATTGATCCTCGTCATGCCGGAGTCCATGTCCACGGAACGGCGTAAAATGCTTGCGCTGCTGGGCGCGGAACTTGTGCTCACGCCTGCTGCCCAGGGAATGAAGGGGGCTATCGCCAAGGCTCAGGAGATCGTGGCGTCGACTCCAGGGGCCCTCATTCCTCAACAGTTTGAAAACCCGGCCAACCCAGATATCCACCGCCGGACCACGGCGGAGGAAATCTGGAACGACACCGCTGGGGAAGTCGACGTTTTCGTCTCCGGCGTGGGCACTGGCGGCACGATCACCGGGGTGGGTCAGGTCTTGAAAGCCAGAAAACCGGGACTGCGGGTTGTCGCGGTTGAACCAGAGGACTCTCCAGTTCTGTCGGGGGGGCTACCCGGCCCGCATAAGATTCAGGGAATTGGAGCTGGATTTGTCCCGTCGGTGCTTGACCGAACCGTGATTGACGAAGTCGTCACCGTCGGGAACCAGACCGCCTTCGAAATGGCGAGGCTGCTTGCCCGCAGCGAGGGCATCCCAGTAGGCATATCTTCAGGGGCGGCACTGGCTGCCGCAGTTGAGGTGGGCGCCCGTCCGGAAATGGCGGGAAAGAACATCGTCATCATTATTCCCTCGTTTGCCGAACGCTACCTCTCCACAGCGCTGTTCGAAGGGCTCTAAACGGGGGCGTTCATTTCGCCCGATTGACGCAGACGGGGCTTAGCAAGTATAAGCCCGCTCAAGGCTCGCCCGATGGCGGGCGCTTAGTTTTTCGCGCCCTTGGCATTGTCGCCATGTGGCTTCTAGAGGTTCAGGAAATGGCGAACACCACTTCGGCAAAGAAAGCCGTCCGGAAAATCGCGCGTCGCACCGCGGTCAATCGCTCGCGCCGCAGCAAGATGCGCACCTTCGTCCGCAAGGTTGAGGAAGCTATCGCCAGCGGCGACGCCAATGCAGCTCGCGAAGCTCTGGCGACTGCCGAGCCGATCATGATGCGCGCCGCCCAAAAGGGCGTCGTTCACAAGAACACCGCATCCCGCAGCGTGTCACGCTTGACCACTCGCGTGAAGGCTCTTGCAAGCTAACACCCGTCCGTCATCAATCGTCGCTGCAAGCCTGGAGGAAACTCCAGGCTTTTTTTGTTGTCGACGTGTTGCATTTGAGCGGCCGATGAAGCGGTTCATCAATCGCACAATCAATATGACTGTGATTCAACAGGTTGCCGAGTAAAGGCCGTCAACCGTCGTCTACGATGTCACCAAACTGACATCGCGACGCGAGACGCGCCTGAATTCATGCCGTGCTAGGACTCGCTGACGTTCCGTTTGGTGGTGTCATCCGCGATTGAATCAGTCGCTTAACGTCGTCAATGGCCAAAGCGACCATCAGTAAAAGATCGTAACGATCCAATGATGAATGCAGCGTGTTGCGAACGCAGCCGCGGCGTGTATGTTCGTTTTGTCGAGAGCGTTGAGTTCTCCAGTCCCCGTTGTGTAGCAGCGCTCAAACGCAACAATGAGATTGCGATCGGGCACTGCTGTGAAATGGAATTCGCTCTGGAGATTCTCTGCTGTTGGGGGCGCTGCGCGCGGCAAAAACGTGCGTCTGGCTGAAGCTACGATCCGAGATGAACCGCGCAATTCATTGCGTGGGTTTGGGGGACCTATGACTATTGCAGATACGGCCACTATCGCAGCGATCTTCCCAGAGGTCATCTTCGGGTTACCGTCACCGTCGCCGCGATGGGGCGTTGGAACGTAACAGCCACTTACAACACATCCCCTCATCCTTCACCGATGAACGCGGTCATGCGCAGGCAAGCGCATGACTTGCAGTTGTCTTCTGTTTTCCGTTCGTCGTTAAAATCGACGAACGCAAGAATATTCAGGCAAAAAAATGGCGGCGCTTCGCGAGATTACGGAAAGCATGGACAACAATGTCACCCCGCCGGACCCGGCGAAGCAGAATGCAGCGTGGGTTCGGGTCTGTCAGAGGTTGCGAGCTGAATTCGGAGAAGACGTTTACTCCTCCTGGTTTGCGCGGCTTGAGCTCGATCGGATTGAGCATGGCATTGCGCATTGCTCAGTACCGACGAAGTTTCTGAAGAGCTGGATTCAATCGCACTACAATGACAGACTCGCTCCAGTGGTATCCTCTGAACTGGCTGATGTACGTGGCGTTGTGATCGAGGTTCGCGCTGTCGCGCGTCGCCTAATTGGTCGAAGCCCAGCGCAGCTCGTTGTTACGTCTACGTCGGAGACGTCTGAAACTGCGAACGCCAGGACCGCTTTCTTGCAGGGCGATGCGGCTATTGCATTCCGTCCGACGCAGCCGGAAGACGCCGGGCTGATCGGCGCCCCGCTGGACCGGCGGTTTACGTTTGATGCTTTTCTTGTCGGCGATTCGAACCGCCTTGCGCATGCAGCGGCTCAGCGCATTGGCGCAGCGCTTGCGAATGAGCCAGCTCAGTACAACCCATTGTATATCCATGCTGGCGTAGGCCTCGGTAAGACGCATCTGATCCAGGCGATTGCGCAGACTGCGCTCGCGGGCGGGCAGCGCACACTCTATTTGACCGCGGAAAGGTTCATGTACGGCTTCGTGTCTGCACTTCGCGCGCACACCGCTATCGCCTACAAAGAACGCCTTCGCTCCATCGACAAGCTCATCATTGACGATGTTCAATTCTTGCGGGGCAAATCAATCCCTCAGGAGTTTTGCCATACCTTGAATGCGCTTATTGACGCCGGTAAGCAGGTTGTCATCGCGTCCGATCGCCCGCCGTCGGAGCTGGATAGCCTTGATGAACGTGTGAGATCGCGTCTGTCGGGCGGTCTTTGCGTGGAAATGAAGCCGTTCGACGAACATTTGCGCATAAATGTTATAGAGGCGCGCGTTCAGGCCGCGAAAGCGATGCAGCCTAGATTTGACGTCCCCCCAACAGTCATACGTTACATTGCTGGCGCTATTCAAACCAATGGCAGGGATCTTGATGGAGCGGTGAACCGGCTCATCGCGCATGCCACATTAACTGGAACTCCGCTCACGATTGAAACTGCTGAGCAGGCCATTCGCGATCTGATCCGCGTGCGTGAACCCAAGCGGGTGAAGATCGAGGACATTCAGAAACTAGTTGCCAGCCACTATAGTATTTCGCGCCCCGACATTCTTTCATCGCGCCGCACAGCCACGGTTGTGAGACCTCGACAAATTGCGATGTATTTGTCGAAAGTCCTGACACTGCGCTCACTGCCAGAAATAGGCCGCCGGTTCGGAGGGCGTGACCACACGACCGTTCTCCATGCTGTCCGGAAGATTGAGACGCTTGCGAAGAGCGACGGCGTTTTGTCGGAAGAGATCGAGCTTCTCAAGAGAATGCTGACGGAGCAGTAACCCTTGGCCTGCCCTTCTCGGGCAGGTCACCAACTATTTTCCTGTCTTGATGCGCGTCCATTCGCGCGTGATTGTTCGCTGCGTCTGACGATCAGGAGGGGTAACCGTGAAAAGGCGGCTCATGACCTCGTTGTCAGGATAAATCGACTTATTCTGGATGATTTCTGCGGGGATCAGCGCAGCTGCTGTTGAAGTCCCGTTCGCGAAATTCGATGCGATCGTGTTGCGAGCCGCATTTTCCGGCCGCAACAGGAAATCGATGAATACGTAAGCCTCCTCAACGTTTGTCGCGTCTTTCGGGATCGCGAAACTATCCATCGACATGAGGGTTCCCTCACGAGGGATGACGTAACCTATCTCGATTCCGTTCCCCGCTTCGCGAGCGCGATTTTTAGCCTGAAAGCTATCTCCTGACCAAGCGACCGCCAAGCAGATATCGCCGTTTGCGAGAGCGTTTATATACTCCGATGAATGGAAGCGGCGCACGGACGGGCGAATCCGTTGAAGCAAAGCGCTGGCTTTGGCAATGTCTCCTGGCGCCTTGGAGTCAGGGTTCAGCTTCAGATAACGCAACGCGATAGCAAAGAGGTCTTCCGGGCTATCAAGAACGTAGATGCCGCAATCGGAAAACTTTTTGAGCAACTCCGGCTTGAATAGAATGTCCCACGTATTTATTGGCTCACTGCCTAATCGGGCTTTTGCCTTCGCGACATCATATGCAATGCCGGTAGTGAACCACATGTAGTTCACCGCGTGTCGATTACCGGGATCGTACACAGACAACCTGGCGTCGACCTCCGGCCAAATATTTTTCGCGTTTGAGAGCTTGGACCGATCCAGGGGACGATAGAGTCCCGCTTGTATCTGTCGCTGAAGGAATGTGCCTGACGGGGCAACGATGTCGTAGCCGCTACGCCCGGCCAGAAGCTTCGCTTCCAACGTTTCGTTTGAATCATAGGTATCATAGACAACCTTGATGCCTGTCTCTTTCGTGAACTCGTCAAGCACCCTTGGGTCTACATAATCCGACCAATTGTAGACGTTCACCACTCGCTGCTGAGCGCTTGACGCAGTGATCGAGATTGCCAGCGCGCCGAGAAGACAAAAGAACTTTTTCATCGTCATCCTCGCAAGCCAAAAGCGCGCGCAGCTCGGCGCAGTCGCATAAGGCCCTCGTCCAGCGTTGAGTCTGACTTGGCGAAACAGAACCGGACCGTCGATCTGTTCGGCTCCTGCGCATAAAATGCGGATACGGGGATGGACGCGACGCCAAATTCCCGAACAAGGCGGTCTGCGAACGCGATATCATCGAAGCCTTCTATGTTGCCGATATCCACGTTGACGAAATACGTGCCGTGGTTGGGCATCAGCTTGAAGCCCATGCCGCTCAACTCCGAAACGAACCGGTCCCGACTTTGCTGGAATTGCGACCGCATTTGCGTGAAATAACTCTCATCTTTTGCGAGCCCGTGCGCGACTGCGATCTGAAGGTTCGGAGCTGTCGTGAAAGTCAAAAACTGATGCGCCTTTGAAATCACTTTCATCAAAGCTGGCGCCGCTGCGACCAGCCCAACCTTCCAGCCCGTAAGCGAAAATATCTTCCCCGCCGAGCCGATCTTGATCGTACGCTCCCGCATGCCACTGAGAGCCAGCATGCTGATGAAACGCCGATCATCAAAGATGACGTGCTCCCAAACTTCATCGCAAATGGCCGTCGCATCGAAGCGTTCGCAGAACTCGGCCAGAAGCGCCAATTGTTGGTCGGGGAAGATCGTAGCGCATGGATTAAGTGGATTGTTGAAGATGACCGCGCGTGTTCGAGCGGTAAAAACCGCCTCCAGATCCTCGCGCGTGTACGTCCACTGTGGCAGGCGCAAGTTTACAAACCGGGGAACGCCACCTGCACGCAACACGAGCGGAAGATACGCATCATACATCGGTTGAAACAAAACAACCTCGTCGCCTGGCGACACGACCGCCAATATCGCAGCCGCCAGCGCCTCGGTAGCGCCAGAGGTTACCATCGTTTCTTTTGCGGGGTCGAGATCAACCCCCTGAAAGCGCGCGTAATGCGCCGCTATAGCGTGACGCAGCTCGGGCAGCCCCATCATGGGTGGGTATTGGTTCCAGCCATGAAGCACAGCGTCCGCCGCCTTGCGCCGCACATCCTCGGGACCAGGATCATCCGGAAAGCCTTGCCCGAGATTAACCGCATTCAACTCCCGAGCAAGGCCAGACATGACGTCAAAAATCGTATTCGGGAGTTCTGAAAACACTGGGTTCATGTCAGTTTACGAGCGAGAGGGCGTCATGGCCAAAAGCTAGCACGATTGAGGAAATCATTCATCGATTCCCTCGCCACGCCATCAACTCGCTCTTCAAATGTCGAATCAAAGAAGGCGTAGAAGGCCCGCCACAAATAACGAGCCTGTCGGGAGCGGTGATGCGGCGGCTCGAGGGATACAATCGCGTCAAGGCAGGATGCTCAAGAAGCGCGAGGCCCCTGTCTTTTGCGGGCACATCACGCCCGCTCACAACGAGAACAGACGGGCGCAATGCAATGACTGACTCCACACTCAGGAATTGCGCCGAGGCGCCTTTCGCTGCATTTGCGAGTCCGGCTAATTCCAGCAGCTCAGCTACTATTTCTCCTTCACCAACGTATCCTCGTCGCTGAAGAATAAGGAATGTGTATGGATTAACGCTTGTTACCAGATCTTTCAGTTCGGCGACTGAAGTTTCAATTTCTTCAATGAGACGTGCCCCGGATCTTGCCTGATCAATCCCATCGGAAAAGTTTGTGATTCCCTGCTTGACCTCGTTCAAGCTTATCCAACGACCCACGACCATTTCTCTTATGCCTTGTCGTCGCAACGCGGAGCGCATGTACATATTATCGAACGGTCCAACAACGACGGCATCGGCATCCATGTGAAGCAGGTTCTCAGTGCGGTTGCTAATTTGGGGAAACGCCTGAGCACGGTCTGCCAAAAACGAGAGCAGCGGCTCACGAGAAAACGGTCCCAGCGCCACGATTCTAGTAGGATCTGCCAGCTCGATGAGCATCTGATCAGCGCAAAGATTTACGGAGACTATGCGTTTGGGTGCATCAAGCCCAGCAGCGGGCGTCGACCGCACTGCGTAACATGTAGTGATCAGCCCAGCTACAAGCGCCAGTCTTTGAAAAAACCTTCGCAAAATAAATCCCCGGATATGCGTTGCCAACGAAAGAGTGTCGCTTTATAGTTCTGATGCGTTTGGTGCCCGCAAGGGTGAAACGGGAATGCGGTGCGGGAGAAATCCCTACGCCGCAGCTGCCCCCGCAACTGTAAACGGCGAGCCACGCTTGCAACAAGTCACTGGGAGATAAATTCCCGGGAAGACGCAAGCTGACGTAGAGCCGTGAGCCAGGAGACCGGCCAAGCGATTGTGCAACTCATTCAACCGTCGGTGGGACGGTTTGGAGGTTATATGATCCGTCATGGCTGCTTGTCGGCGTTCGCCTGCATTTTCTCAACATTTTCGACCTTCTCAATGTCTCAGCCCCTCCGCGAGGGGGCGGAGTTCGCGCCTGAACTTGTCATTACAGCCACTCGCTCTCCGCTTGAAATAGCAAAGGCCGGTAGCGCTATCTCAGTCATAAATTCAGAACAAATAGCCGCTTACGGCGTGCGGAACGTAGCCGACGCGCTGCGGCTTACGCCGGGCGTTGATGTTAGCGAGCAAGGCGGCACGGGCGGTATTTCAATCGTTCGCGTTCGCGGCAGCGAAGCGGGCCAGACACTTGTCCTCGTAGACGGAATTCGCATCGGCGACCCCTCGTCTACTGCGGGTGAATTCAACTTCGCTTCAATTGCTATGACTGATATTGACCGCATAGAAGTTTTGCGGGGGCCGCAGTCAGCGCTTTATGGGTCTGACGCCATGGGTGGCGTCGTCAACATAATCATGCGGAAGGGTTCGCGAACACCTTCGCGATCAGTGACGATAGAAGGCGGTAGTTACGGGACTATTTTCGCGCGCGCTGAAATGTCGGGCGCCACTGACGTCACGTCCTATGCATTTGCCATATCGGGTCTGCATACCGACGGATTTTCCGGCTACGGCTATCGCATTCCACGGATCGAGGCGAATTATCCCGGCGGCATGGAGAGAGACAAATCTGACAAGGTTGGTGGAAGCGCTCGCACCTCGCACAAGATCGGGGACCTCAATCTCGATTTTGGATTTTCGCGCCATCAGCTGCGTTTTCGGTACGACGATCCCAGCGCTTACGACCCCGACCCAAGTAAGCAGATCGCCCTGCGCGACACATCGTTCAATCGTTTACAATCGGACGTTACGGTCGCGTCTTTGAAGGCGTCCATGGATGCGTTCGACGGGCGGTTACGTAACGCTTTTACGCTGTTTGGGAACTGGAACAACCGCACCAGCTTCGACAGCTCTTGCTATGATGCGATTGCAGGGGTGACCGTTCAGTGTCGAAATCAATTTAGTAGTCGTAGATTTGGGCTTGAGTACCAGGGTGACATCAAGCTGGGCGCGCTGGGCACGCTCATTATTGGCGCTCGAACAGAACGCGAAGAAGCTGAGAACCGTCAGGATGGCGTGGGCGGCGCCACATTCTCTTTGCAGCCGCTTGCGGGATCACAATCGACCCATTCGGCATTCGCTTTGCAGCAATTTTCGTTGGGCTCACGACTGGATGTGTCGTTAGGCGCGAGGGTCGATTCAGTAGAGAATGTCGATGTCTTCCCGACATGGCGAACAACGCTGGCTTATCGGCTGTTCGAGACAGATACGAAGCTGCGCGCTAGTGCAGGCACGGGCGCCAAGGCGCCATCTCTTTATCAACGCTTTAGCGAGTACGGAAACCTCGGCCTGAAGCCCGAAGAAAATATTGGATACGACGTTGGAATAGACCAGCGTCTTTTCGAGGGCCGTGTAAACCTGTCAGCTACATGGTTTGATACAAGGTACAAGAATCTTATCGATATCGATTGGGCCGCATGGCCATATCGCTATTACAATATAGCCGAAGCCCGGATAAAAGGACTGGAGACAAGCGCAGAGCTGATCCTCGTGCCGGGCGAATGGAAGGCCCGCCTGTCTTACACTTACTCGGAAGCTGTCAACGAAAGCAGCAACCAGCCGTTGCCTCGCAGGCCACGAAACAAAGGTGGTTTTTCATTAACCTATACGGGCATCCCCAAGGTTGAGTTGGAAGCGCGCGCCATCTTTGTCGGTAAGCGGCTTGATTCGGCCTTCGCGCCAGGCGTTTTCAACCCCGGCTACCTTCGCGTCGACATGAGGGGCAATTACCGGATCAACGAAAATCTGCAGGCTTTCGTACGCTTGGAAAATATCACCAACGAGCGTTACGAAGAAGTGCTGAACTATGGCGTTGCAGGACGATCCGTTTATGCTGGGCTCAAAGTGAGTTGGTAGCCTGCCAAGTCAGCATGGGGAAAATGTGTGAAGGGCAACCCTCAAGTTCTCTTGCATGAATTTTCCCATGCTGCTCTTGAACGCGCAGTGTTCATTGGCGTTCTATCGCTTATGCTGGTTTGTCTGATTGGCGCCTCCTTGTTTACGGGGCCGGTCTATATTTCGCTGGAGGAAGGTTTCAAATCACTTGTATTTGGAACCGGTGACCACGCCGTGGTGATGCAGGAAATTCGCCTGCCCCGGCTCGTCATCTCTCTGGCAGTTGGGGGGGCGCTTGGGCTCTGTGGCGCCGCAGCGCAGTCTTTAACGCGCAATCCGTTGGGTGATCCGGCCATTTTTGGCGCACCCCAAGCTGCGGCGCTTGGCGCCGTCGTGATGCTCTATTTCAATCATGTCGATGCGGGTTCGCCACTTCTCACGATAGCAGCCGTCGGAGGCGCCGCGACCTGTCTAGCCATTATACTTCTTCTCGCGCGCAAGCATTTCTCGATCATCGCTATCTTGCTCGCGGGCGTGGCCGTGGGAAGTCTTTGCAGCGCGGGAGTTTCTCTAGCTCTGAGCCTGTCTCCCAATCCGTTCGCCATGGCTGAGATTGTTTTCTGGCTCATGGGGTCGTTTGCAGACCGCTCGATCGCACATATTGCGCTTTCGCTTCCACTTATCCTGATGGGAAGCGTCATCATTCTTCTGTGCGGAAGATCATTTCGGGCGCTCACGCTGGGCGAGGATACGGCGATTTCGATGGGCTACAGTCCGCTGAAAACGACGATTTACACCGCTGCGGCGCTCTCCATAATTATAGGCGCTACAACTGCGGTAAGCGGCGCGATCGGGTTCGTCGGTTTGATGGCTCCGCACTTTGCTCGTCCATTTTGCAACGGCGATCCTAAAGCGATTTTGCTGCCATCCATTCTGTGCGGCGCAGTTCTCACGACCGGCGCCGATGTGGTGGTTCGGCTTATCCCGTCGACAAATGAAATTCCAGTGGGCGTAGTCACCGCTGTTTTGGGGGCTCCGTTCTTTATCTATCTCGTCACGTTCCGACGAGCGATGTTTGGAAGCTCTCAGCCATGAGCGAACCTTCCAACGGAGAAGGGTTCGAAAAGGATCCTGTTGTCAGCTGGACTGGCGTGAGCGTGAAAATGGGAAACCATCTTGCGCTCGAGAACATCAACCTCAGAATCGACAATTGTGATTTTGTCGCCGTCCTTGGCCCGAACGGAGCAGGCAAATCCACGTTGTTGCGCGCCATGGCCGGCATCATTCCCTCACTGGGCGGAGCGAAAGCAAGGTTCCGGCCGATCGCTGGCCTTACGGGGAACGAGCGGAAAAACTACTTTGCCTACCTGTCTCAAGATCGTGAAATCTCATGGCCCTTGCCCGTGCGTGATGTCGTAGCCATGGGGCTTGATGATCAGCCCGGCGCCACGATCCGGATATCGAAGGACGATGCCCTGCGAATGACGGAGATCCTTTGGGAATGTGGGCTGGAGCACCTGACAGATCGCCCGGTCAACTCCCTTTCGGGAGGGGAACGTGCGCGCGTACTTCTGGCGCGCGCGCTCCTCAGCCGTGCTCCAGTCCTGCTGGCTGACGAGCCGACCGCTGCGCTTGACCCTGCCGGACAGATCAAAATCCTTGAGTTACTGGCTGCACGCGCACAGTCGGGGCGTCCCGTCATAGCGGTGCTGCATGACGTGGTCCTGGCTGCAAAATTTGCCACACGGACGATACTTCTGGAAAGGGGCCGCAAGGTTGCGGACGGAGCGCCAATGAAGGTTATTGTCAGCAAGGCGATGACGAAGGCGTTTGGAATAACCTTCCGTTTGTACGAAACAACCGATGGACCTGCGCTGGTGCTCGTCAAGCCCAGACCAGAGGATTACGCGTGACGCGCGGTTCGTCGCCTGACAGCGAAGCTCTCAAGTCTTGCCGGACTTCGGAAAGGGTCACAAAAGGCGTCCGCCGCCTTCTTGCCTCAGCAGGCAATTCAACCGTGCGCAAACTCGTGCTGCCCAACGGACGACGCGCCGATGTTGTCGGCATATCTGCGTCGGGCCAGGTGACCATCGTTGAGGTCAAATCGTCAGCTGCAGATTTTCGGGCCGATACGAAATGGCCTGACTACCTAAGCCATTGCGACTTGTTTTATTTCGCGCTGGCCGCCAATGGCCCGGTTGATCTGATCCCAGCCGATGTTGGGCTTATTCTTGCCGATGCGTACGGCGGCGAGTTTGTTCGTCTGGCGTTACACGCGCCTGTGCCTGGTCCACGAAGACGCGCGGTTCTTCTTTCGTTTGCGCGTCATGCAGCGAATCAAGTCCACGCGCTTCAGGACAGCCAATTCAAAAGCGCCTACTCGCTTTAGGCCAAGGCTATCGCGGCGCCCGTTTCGCCAGTATCCTTTGCAGGGTGCGGCGATGCATACTCAGCCGACGCGCAGTCTCCGAAACGTTTCTGCCGCACAATTCAAAGATGCGCTGGATATGCTCCCAACGAACGCGATCAGCCGACATCGGGTTTTCCGGCAATTCGGCCTTGTCATGACGGACCGCTACAAGCGCATTGTAAATTTCGTCGGCATCTGCGGGCTTTGCCAGATAATCAAACGCGCCGAGTTTTACGGCCGTCACGGCGGTGGCGATGTTCCCATAGCCGGTCAGGATGACGCCGCGAGAATCAGGACGACGCTCCTTCAGCTGCGAAATGACATCAAGCCCACTGCCATCCTGCAGTCGCAAATCGATGACGGCAAATGCTGGGGGTGACTGGGAGATAGCGGCTAGTCCCTCCGCTACGCTGTCGGCGGTTGTGACCGCGAATCCGCGTTGCACCATCGCCCGGCATAAACGGGATTGAAACGGCTTGTCATCGTCGACGATCAACAAGGTCTTTTCCGGTCCGGTCGGCGAAAGAGGCGTGTCCATTGGGGGCCTTTTATCAGTTAGGGCGCGTAAGCGGCGCGCTACCATCAAATGTAGACTGGGAACGGCCAATTTCCACAGAATCCATCGATTGAATCGTCTCGCTCTGCGCTGGTGCGTCAAAAGCGGCTCGCGGCCAGGCGATCACGACCCTCGCGCCAGCTGCGGGCAAGTCTGCGTTAGCCATTGAAACTGCGGCTCCCGAGCGTTCCAGCAAAGTTTTGGCGATGAAGAGCCCTAGCCCCAAGCCCCCGGCCTCACTCCGGGCACGGCGATTTGTGGCTCTTGTGGTGACATACGGCTCACCCAGTTTCGCCAATACTTCAGAGGAAAAGCCCGGACCGTCGTCCGCCACCTCGATACGGACCGCCCCCGTGGTCCAGCGGGCATTTATCTCGACCGTCGACGCAGCAAAATCGACGGCATTCTCGATGAGATTCCCGAGACCGTAGATGATGCCCGGGTTTCGAAAACACCGCGGCTCCAGCCCGTCACCTGTTGCTTCAATTGCCAAGTTGACGCCAAAGTGATGGTAAGGCTCGGCAACCTCCTCCAGAAGATGCCGCAAGCTCATTGACTGCCAGTCTTCGGCGTCTTCGGCGCCCATTGAAGCGAGCTTGCCAAGGATCGCGCGACAACGCTGCGCTTCTTGTTCAAGGAGCAGGATGTCCTCGGCATACGGCCCATGGTCACCGGAGGCCTTGCGTAGCTCCCGCACCACCAGGGTGATGGTCGCCAGAGGCGTGCCCAACTCATGGGCCGCGGCGGCGGCCAGCCCATCCAGCTGCGTGAGATGCTGCTCACGGGTGAGGACCAGTTCTGTTGCGGAAAGGGCGTCTGACAACCGTCTCGCTTCTTCCGCAACGCGAAAAGCGTAGGCCGCAACGAACACTGCGCCACACACCAGCGCGAGCCAGACGCCGACGCGGTAAGGCCATGGAAAAGTCAGCTCCTCTCCTGGCGCCCAGGGAAGCGGCAGGTAGAAAAATGTAAGAAGGCTGGCCGCCACGATCACCAACGCGACCAGCGCCAAGGTTCGCTCAACGGACAGCGAGACCGCGGAGATCATGATTGGCGCGAGGAACAGCAGGGCAAAGGGGTTCTGCAAACCGCCGGTCAGGTAAAGGAGAGCGCTCAACTGGAGAAGGTCATAAGCAAGCAGAACCGTAGCCGGTCCATCGTCGAGCCTGTGGTTAACTTCGTAGCGAAGGCGCAACCCGATGTTCAACCAGACGGAGGCGGCAATGGCCGCAAATGCAAGTCCGATGGGCACAGGAAACCCAAGTCCGTAATGGACGCCAATGATGGCCACGGATTGGCCTGCGACGGCTAACCAGCGGAGGCGAACGAGGGTGTCAACCCTCAGCTGTCGGGCTCTCCGTCCAAAATCAATGCGATCAAACTCAGACATTTTGTGAGAATAGCTTCGGGAATTTCTAAATGCGATCAGTTATCTTGACGCTGACCATTGTTGTCCGGTGGATAACAAGGTATCATGCTGCACTGCAATATGCTCATATCTTGAGCGACACTGGTTGTTGAAATGAACCGATTTTCGTACCATGCTTATGAAATGGCCCATCTCGCATTGGCTCCGGCCCGAGCGATGTCAGATGCGACCCGCCTGTTTTTCAAGAACCCGGTTAACCCGTGGGCCCATACACATATGGGTCGAAATCTTGCGGCGTCAGCCGAGCTCTTTGAGCGCCTGACGCGCCGTTACGGCAAACCTGTTTTTGATTTCAGCGCCACATCGATCAATGGACAGATTTTCGAAATCGAGGAACAAATCATCTGGGAGCGGCCATTTTGTCGGCTGGTCCGGTTTGACCGCAAAGGTTATGCCGGAGCTCCTCAAGACAAGCTGCTCATCGTTGCGCCAATGTCCGGCCACTACGCCACCCTTTTGCGTGGGACGGTTGAGGCCTTTCTGCCTCACTTTGACGTTTACATCACCGATTGGTCGGATGCCCGGATGGTCCCGCTCGCGTTGGGCAAGTTTGAGCTGGACGATTACATTGAGTACCTGATGGTCATTTGCGGGCTCCTGAAGCCATCTGGGTCCGTCGTGCCTCTGCATACACTTGGAGTCTGCCAGCCCTCCGTGCCTTTGATTGCAGCCGTTGCGATGATGCAGGAAGACGGCGACCAAAGCTCGCCCGACTCCATGACTTTGATGGGCGGCCCGATTGATACGAGACGCAGCCCTACAGCTGTGAACGTGGTTGCGCAGGAACGCGGCGTGCCGTGGTTCAAAAGGAACTGCGTCGTCTCTGTGCCGTTCCCTTACCCTGGAGTAGGACGCGAGGTTTACCCTGGTTTTCTGCAACTCTCCGGCTTCATGGCGATGAACCTAGATCGGCATATGAATGCGCACTTCGAGATGTTCAATCATCTTGTTCAGGGTGACGGCGACTCCGCTGAAAAACACCGCGACTTCTATGACGAGTATCTGGCAGTTATGGACCTTGACGCCGACTATTATCTGCAGACCGTCGAACGTGTTTTCGTCCAGCATTTGCTGCCAAAGGGTGAGTTCAAGTATCGCGGCCGGACCGTAGATCTTGCCGCCATTTCAACGACCGCGCTTATGACCGTCGAGGGCGAGAAAGATGACATCTCCGGCGTAGGTCAAACGCAAGCTGCCCACGACCTTTGTCCGAACATACCGGCAGACAAAAAAGTACATTATCTGCAGACCGGCGTTGGTCACTATGGCGTCTTCAACGGATCACGTTTCCGCAAGGAGATTGCCCCGCGTATTGTCGAGTTTGCACGAATGGCGGCTCGGTAGATTTGTCAGCGGCTTTCCCACAATAGGTTCCGACGCTACCATTGGAAATGCTTTGGAACAGGGCGATTCGCGCGTCCTCGCTATCGAGGACGATCAATCACATCGAGGTCAAACACGCCGGGGAAACCTACCGTGTGCTGTTGCGCGCCACGCCAACGGCGCGGCGAATTACGCTGCGCGTCAGTTATTCCAGCGGCGCTGTCATCCTGACCATGCCCCAACGCGTCGCGATGAAAGACGCGGTCGATTTCACGCAGCGACACGCCGCATGGATTGGCGCCCGGTTACGCCGCCTGCCTGAACCGATTCCCTTCGAATGCGGCGCGGTGATTCCTGTTCGCGATCATGACCACCGGATAGTTCACGCGCCTGATCGTAGGGGGACCGTATGGGTCGAAACGCCAGAGGCGTCCGCTCACGAGACGAACCTTCCGATGCTATACGTGGCAGGAGACGCCCAACACATTTCGCGACGCGTAACCGATTATTTGAAACGCGCCGCCAAGCAAGATCTCGACGCATCGGTCAAACATTATTGCGACGTTTTAGCTATCCCGCCTCGTTCGGTCACCGTGCGGGACACCACCAGCCGTTGGGGCTCGTGTTCTTCAACGGGCGGCTTGAATTTTTCGTGGCGCCTTATCTTTGCGCCGCCCTTCGTTCTCGATTATCTGGCCGCTCATGAAGTCGCGCACCTCAAGCACATGAACCATTCAGCCAAATTCTGGGCTCTCACAAAACGCGTGTGCGCTGAGACGGACCGAGCGGAGGCGTGGCTCAACGCTCATGGAACAAAGCTTCATAGATTTGGTAAAGCCAAGTCCGACGCCTAGCATCGCGCTTTCCGAACGAAGGTCAGGTAAGCGGGTGTACGACCTTCTCGAAACGCCTTCGCTTCGTAACGCGTGCCAGGCCACCCTGCCCAAGGCGTTGTCCAGTCCTTGGCCTCGCGCGCCTTCCAGTCGAAGTTTTCGGAAGCTTGAAAACGCGCCAGGGTCCATCCGGAATAATCATCAATGTCGGTCGCAAAACGGACCTCTTCGCCGTCCCTGAGCGTCCGCGCCATCTGCTGGATGGTTTCTGGCGAAATGAAGCGACGCTTCCTCTGGCCGAACTTTGGCCATGGATCTGGATAGAGGATCGTCACACGTCCCAGACTGGCGTCAGGCAGCGCCCGCAAAATTTCGAGCGCGTCACCGTCATGAATGAGAATATTTTGAATCGTCTTCTCGTCGATGGTGCTGACGAGTTTTGCGACGCCATTCACAAACGGCTCGCATCCGATGAAAAGAATTCTGGGGTGCGCTTGAGCGTCTGAGGCAAGGTGCTCGCCGCCGCCAAACCCAATTTCCAGCCAAAGATCTCTATAAGGCGCGGCTTTGGCCAAACAGCGCTGAGACAGCGCACCGAGGTCTACACGCAGGCTTGGCAGCAAGTTCTCGGTAAGGGCCGCTTGCCGCGGACGAAGCGACTTGCCTTTGCGGCGGCCAAAAAAATGCGGTTCGGATCGAACGGTCATCATCAATAAAGAAGGGGCGCCAGTTGGCGCCCCCTCAAACTCCCAGTTTTACGCGAAGTATGTCTTCAGCTTATCGGCGAGGTCCGTCTTCTCCCACGAGAAACCGCCGTCAGCGTCGGGCGCGCGGCCAAAATGGCCGTATGCGGACGTGCGTGCGTAGACCGGACGATTGAGTTGCAGGTGCTCACGAATGCCACGTGGGGAAAGGTTCATCGCGTCCATGAGGACGGTCTCAAGCTTCCCTTCGTCGATATTGCCGGTGCCGTGGAGATCTGCGTAGATCGAGAGCGGCTTTGCAACACCGATGGCGTAGGCCAGCTGCAGCGTGCAGCGATCAGCAAGGCCAGCCGCGACAACGTTCTTGGCAAGGTAGCGAGCAGCGTAGGCGGCCGAACGATCAACCTTCGTGGGGTCTTTGCCTGAGAACGCGCCGCCGCCATGGGGGGCCGCGCCACCGTAGGTATCCACAATGATCTTGCGGCCGGTGAGGCCCGTGTCGCCATCGGGACCACCAATGAAGAACTTGCCGGTCGGATTGATGTGCCAAACCGTATCATTCGTGACCCAGCCCTGCGGCAGCGCCCTCAGAACGTAGGGTTCAATCATCTCGCGGACCTGCGCCGAGGTCATGTCTTCAATGGTGTGCTGATGGGACACGACGATCTGGCTCACGCCAACCGGCTTGCCGTTCTCATACCGGACAGTAACCTGGCTCTTGGAATCTGGCCCAAGGCCCTTTTCGGCCCCAGAATGGCGTGCATCAGCAAGCAGCTTCAGAATCTTGTGCGAGTAGTGCAAGGGCGCCGGCATTAACTCAGGGGTTTCACGGCAAGCGTACCCAAACATGATGCCTTGATCGCCTGCGCCTTCGTCCTTATTGCCGCTGGCGTCGACGCCCTGGGCAATGTCAGCAGACTGCGAATGAAGCAAAACGTCGATCTTGGCGTGCTCCCAGTGGAAGCCGTCCTGCTCATAGCCAATCTCGCGAATGGCTTGACGCGCAAGCTGAATGACCGTGTCTTCGGAAAGCTTGGGTCCACGCACTTCGCCGGCGATGACGACGCGGTTCGTCGTGCAAAGTGTCTCGCAGGCAACGCGGATCTGGTACGGGTCGATCCCGGCCTTGGCGCCTTCGCGGAAATAAAGATCCACGATTTCATCGGAGATACGATCCGAAACCTTGTCCGGGTGTCCTTCGGAAACGGACTCGCTTGTGAAGGAATAATTTTGACGGGCCACGCGTGTATCTCCGGTTTGGTTTGTCCCTTCCCGGACATCGAGGCATCAAGCGAAGTCGTCTCGTCTCCACGGGAAGCGAAACTTCATGGCAGCGAGCGTTCGGTAGGTCAAGCCGGTTGGGACGGTTCGTTCTGTAAACCGAACGGCCTAAGGCACAAAAGGTCTTCACTCAGGCCAGGTTTAAGGGTGTTCGCTCTCTGACTTACGGGCGAGCGCCTCCGCCAAGCCAACAAGATGTCGGCGCGCATCCTGATCTCGCAGCGCCATGAACGCCCGCAGCATCTTGAGAGCCTCTGGCGGCGCTGGGGCTTTGCGAGCAGCAGCGATTGTCTGCGCTTCCAACAGTTTTGCAGATAGCGGGCCAGACGCATCGGCGAAAAAATAGCTTACAGGCATTTCCAGAATGCGAGCTATTGCCTGCAAGCGGCTGGCCCCCACCCGGTTGCTGCCTTTTTCATACTTCTGAATCTGCTGAAATGTGATCCCGACAGCCTTCGCAAGCTTATCCTGAGTGAGTCCGACGGCCATCCGCCGGCTTCGCACGCGGGCTCCCACATGTACGTCGACAGAGTTTGGAGTGCGCTTCAAGCGAGGTCTCGTGTGTTGCGGATGAACGAGACTCTCAAGCCTCGCGGCACGTTAATGTAGCTAGACGTAAATCGACTTGCAAACGCCGCGTCAGCTTGGCCGCGAACGCTGGATGCGGGAGGTTGCGAAAACGGTCAGCAGGACCAAGAACCACAGAGTTAGCGGCAAAGAGGTCGGAAACCGCGAAAAGAGCGTAGCTGGCGCTGGACGCGGCAGCTGTCCGTCAACGACCCCCTCGATTCCGACGGGTAAACTTTGCAAGACACGCCCGTATGGGTCCACGATCGCCGAGATTCCGGTGTTGGCCGCGCGGATCAGGGGGAGACCTTCTTCGATCGCTCTCAGTCTGGCTTGCGCAAAGTGTTGGCGGGGACCCGGCGTATCGCCAAACCAGCCGTCGTTCGTAACATTCACCAGAACGGCGACTCCTAACGCTCGCGCACCTGACGGCAGAACTGAGCCGCTGAAAATTGCCTCGTAACAAATCAGTGCTGCTGCCGGAGGAAGCCCGGGGGCCCGTATCAGGTTTTTTGTAGGGCCAGCTTCAAAACCACCGGGGATCTGCACAAACTGGCGCAGCCCCAAGGCGTCGAATGCGCGGCGAAATGGGAGGTATTCTCCAAACGGGACCAAGTACGTCTTGTCATAGCCGTCGACGATGACCCCACCGGGCCTCACCACCTGGATTGAGTTGTAATACTGCGCTTGCCGACCATTTGGCGCGACCTCGACACGCGCAGCCCCGGTTATCAATGTCGCCTGCGGGGCGAGTACATCGCCGATCCGACTGAGAGCGTCCGCGTCGCGAGCCAGGATGACTGGAAAAGGAGACTCCGGCCAAAACAGGTGGGTGACGCCCGCTATCCCGTCAGGCTGTTGCTCCGTCGCTCGGGACGACAATTCGAGATATCGCGACAAAATTGCGGGCATTGCTTCTGCCCGAAACTTTTCGTCTTGAGCTACATTGGGCTGCATGATGCGCAGCTTCACGGCTTTATCGAGTGCCGTTGGGTTGAGCGCCAACCGTAGGTAACCAAATGCTGCAATTCCGGCGAGCACAGCCGCCGCGAGGACCAGCGGGGTTCTTCGCGCCCGCCGGTCTGTCAGCAAGACAGGCGAAGCCGCCAAGGCCACGCTCACGATTGTCAGCCCGTGCAACCCGATGACAGAAGAAATTTGTGATAAAATCAAATTGGCGCCGAGCGCCATACCGAAGTTGTTCCAGGGGAAGCCGGTAAGAACTATCGAACGAAGAAACTCGGCTGCGCCAAGGCCGGCCGCCAGCGCTAGGATACGCGATGCGTTGTGCGACCAGATCAAACGCGACGCGGCGAAACCCAGCGCCGTAAACAGCGCAAGGACAGCGGGCAGCCCCATCACGCCGAAAGGAAGCGCCCACGCGAACTGATCCGCTTCTACCAGGAATGCAGCTCCCAACCACCACAAACCGGCGAGGAAATATCCGAACCCCAACCACCAGCCTGTCTTGGCCGCTTCGTATGCGGCGCTGAACAATGTACGGCTTCTGGAAGGGTAGACCGTCTTGCTGACACTGCCGTCGATCAGCAAAACCGCGACAGACATTGGGATGATAAAGATCGGAAACAGGTCAAACGGCGGTAGCGCCAAAACACCGATTGCACCCGCAACAAAGGCAGTCATCCGGCGCCGCCAACCTGACGAAAGCGTAATGACGTCGGCAATTCGGGAAAACCGATGTATCTTCAAATTGCCTGTTCCCGTTGAGTATAAGCTGGCGAGGATTATCGCGGGTATCGATGTAGATGCGCCTTAACTCTTGCTCTCATCAACTATTGTTCGGATCAAAACCTTTTTGATCCTGCGTGGATCAGCGTCAAGAATCTCGAACTGCACGTTGGATGGAAAGCGGATCCGCTCCCCTTTCGACGGCACTCGTCCAGCGATCATCGTCACCAAGCCGCCGATCGTCTCGACAGTTTGTGAGTCAGGGTAATCTGATAGCCGTAATCCGGTAGCGGTCTCAATTTCTTCAAGCTCTGCACGTGCATCTACGACCCAGGCGCCATCTTCTGTCTGTGAGACCAGAGGTCCCTCTACTGAATCATGTTCGTCTTCGATATCGCCGACGATCAGTTCGACAATATCCTCGATGGACGCCAGGCCGTCGGTGCCGCCGTACTCATCGATCACGAGCGCCATGTGCGTTCGCGCGGCCTGCATTTTGACGAGCAGCTCGAGGGCCGGCATGGACGGGGGCACGAACAAGACAGGCCGCACTATGCTGGCGCCAGACACGGTCTCGCCCAGTCGATCATATTCAACTCCTCGCGTGGATATGACACCGTCGCGATTCGACAAATAATTAAAGAAGTCGCGGATATGAATCATGCCGCGCGGGTCATCCAGCGTTTCCGCATATACAGGAAGACGCGAGTGACCCGCCCTCGTAAATGTATCGGCTACCTGAGCAATAGTGTCGTCAAGACTCACCGCGACAATGTCACGACGTTTGATCATGACGTCACTCACCCGCAATTCATGCAGCTCAAGCACGTTTTTGAGCATCGCACGTTCTTGCTGCGAGATATCGCTGGTATTCGACTCGTCATCCAGCGCGTCTTCAATATCTCCGCGGACGGAAGTTTCTTCCGGCACGAAAAATGTACGAAGTCGCTCGAACAGCGAAGCCTTTTCGTTTCGTCCCTGATCTCGCGACCGACTTGGTTGATCGGACACTATCAGGCCTCGTGTTTCTCATTTGTGACCAGCCATGGGTCAGGATAACCGAGGTCCGTCAAAATTCGACTTTCGAGATTTTCCATCACTTCAGCTTCTTTGTCGGACTCGTGATCATATCCGATCAGATGAAGCATGCCGTGGACGACCATGTGGGCAGTATGGTTCACAAACGACTTGTCTTCTTCCACTGCCTCCCGATCAATCGTCTCGTAGGCCATGATAACGTCGCCAAGCAAAGGCGATCCGCGCAGATCGTCGCCATGGCTGGCAGGGAAGGAGAGGACATTCGTAGGCATGTCCTTGGAGCGCCATTGGGCGTTCAGCTCCCGAACTCGCTCATCGTTCGAGAACGAGAAAGAAGCCTCCGCCTCGGGATGAAGACTCGGCTTCACGGTTTCAATCACTTTGCGAACGAGGACGCCAACGAGCGCCTCCGGTTCGAACTTTTGAGACCAGCGCGGCTCATCAACGATTACATCGCATGCGACGTTCATCGGGTCTTTTCCGCTTCCGAAAGAGCGCTCCGCTCGTAGGCGCCCACAATGCGTCGCACCAGGTCGTGACGAACAACGTCACCTTCGGCAAAACGAACGCTGCTTATTCCCTCAAGTCCTTGCGTAAGCTGGACTGCTTCACGCAGCCCTGACTTCTGCCCCGGCAACAAATCGGTTTGCGTCGGATCGCCATTCACGATCATGCGCGACCCTTCTCCCAATCTGGTCAGAAACATTTTCATCTGCATCGAAGTTGTATTCTGGGCTTCGTCGAGCAAGACGCAGGCGTTGGTGAGCGTGCGTCCGCGCATAAACGCCAATGGAGCCACCTCGATCATTCCCGTCTGCAGGCCACGCTCAACGTGCCGACCGTCCATAAAGTCATGCAAGGCGTCAAAAATAGGCCGCAGATAGGGGTCGACCTTTTCACGCATATCGCCCGGCAGGAAGCCGAGGCGCTCGCCCGCCTCGACGGCGGGACGCGACAGGATAAGCCGCTCGATCGCGCCTTGCTCCAAGAGAGACACAGCATGACCGACTGCGAGCCATGTTTTGCCTGTTCCTGCAGGGCCCTCGGCAAAGACGAGCTCGTGGCGTTTCAGCGCTCTGATGTACTCGTCTTGAGCGGCGTTGCGCGCGCGCACGATGCCCTTCTTTCGGGTCGCAATGTGATCGAACTGACTACGCACGGTATCTGGCGGACTTGGAAACAGGCTGCCTTGCAGAGCGCTCTCCTCAATGGCGCCGTCAACATCGCCGGGCGTTACGTGCTGGCCCAGCTTCACGCGAGCGTACAGATTCTCGAGAACACGGCGCGCGTTCTCGCAGCTTTCCGCAGGTCCCTTCAGGGTAATGCGGTTGCCATTGGTGTGCGCTGAAACTCCCAGTCGGCGTTCAACGCGCGCAATATTCTGATCATACTGACCAAGGACCGCTGAAGCATGGCGGTTGTCGCTGAATGCGATGCTGACTTCTGCCGGCGGAGTCTGTCCGGGCATATCTGGCGCCGGCGCAGCTCGCGCCCGATCATTCTGATTGGGACGATCATACGACTTCAATTTCACGCTCCGCCAAGCTGGGATGAACCGACTGCGCCGCGCAAGGAGTTTGACGTGGCTTCGAGTATCGCCACATCTACGACCTTGCCTATAAGATTTGAGGATTCTGCGACATAAACCGCCTGCAAATAAGGAGTTTTCCCCACCTGTTGACCAGGATGTCGACCCGGCTTTTCAAAGAGGACGGGCAACGTTCTCCCCACTGAGGCCTTGTCAAAAGCGCGGCGCTGCTGGTCGAGCAATTGCTGTAATTCAGCAAGGCGATGAGACTTCACGTCTTCTCCCACCTGATCATCCAAAACAGCTGCCGGTGTGCCCGGCCGGGGCGAATATTTGAACGAATATGCGCTGGCAAACTGTACTTCAGCAACAAGCTGCATGGTCGCCCGAAAATCTTCTTCTGTTTCGCCGGGAAACCCAACGATGAAGTCCGACGAAAACGATATATCGGGGCGCGCTTTTCGAATTCGTTCAATCAGCCGAAGATAGTCCGCTGACGTGTGCTTGCGATTCATCGCGGCGAGAACCCGGTCAGAGCCTGACTGAACTGGCAGATGCAAATAGGGCATCAAAGGCGCCACGTTTTTATGCGCGTCGAGGAGATCGTCGCTCATGTCTCGCGGATGACTCGTCGTATACCGGATGCGGGACACGCCCGGGACTCTGGCCACGTGTTCAATCAGTTTTGCAAGTGAGACGTCGCAGCCCTGCGCGTCTTGACCATGGTAAGCATTTACGTTTTGCCCAATCAGCGTGATCTCGCTGACGCCAGAGGACGTCAGAGACACGACCTCATCGATGACAGCCTGCGCCGGCCTGCATGCCTCCGCGCCTCGCGTGTAAGGCACAACACAGAATGAGCAAAATTTGTCGCAGCCCTCTTGCACTGTGACAAACGCACTCACGCCCCGGGCCGCCAGACGCGTGGCGGAAGGCGAGGGGAGATGGTCGAACTTGCTTTCGACCGGAAACTCCGTGTCCACAATCGGGCCAACGGTCCGCGATTTATCAAGCAGCTCCGGCAGCCGGTGATAATTTTGCGATCCGACGACCAGATCGACAGCCGACTGCCTTCTGATGATCTCGCCGCCCTCGGCCTGAGCCACACAACCAGCGACAACGATCTGGACTGATCGCCCCTCTGCGGAGGCGGCAGACTTCATGAGCTTGAGCTTCCCGAGCTCGGAAAAGATTTTCTCGGAAGCTTTCTCACGGATGTGACAGGTGTTCAGGATCACAAGGTGCGCGCTGCCCAAATCGATGGTTTCACGATAGCCACGGGCGTCAAGAGCATCGGTCATGCGCTGGGCGTCATACACGTTCATCTGACAACCGTATGACTTTACGAAAACCCGCTTCGGTTCTTGTTCTGCCGCGTCTGGGTCGCGTTTTGTCTCATCCATAAGCCGTTGCATTTGCGCCCTTCCGGCGAATTACGCCGCTTGCCGAGTTCCCGAACGAGTTCAAATCACGGCCTTTTGCATAATCAAGGCGCTCGCCCGGCTACCATCCGGCTTCCTGTAATAGCCCTCTCGGCGTCCCTTTTCCACGAAGCCGAACTTATTATAGAGGGCGCGTGCGCCAACGTTACCTTCCTCCACTTCGAGGAACAGGCGCCTTACCCTTTCCATCGCCAGTTCACGTAGATGCATCTCGAGCAACATCGCGGCGACCCCGCGCCGTCTGCAACCCGAAGCGACCGCGATTGTGAGAATTTCAGCTTCATCCAGAACTATACGTGAAATCACAAAACCAAGCAGGTCGCCAGAGCCACCATCAACAGCCGCCAGCGCGCTGGTGTTGGAAGAGGTCGCCATCGCTTCTATTTCCGAGGCCGGCCAAGAGTGTGCAAAGCACGCCTTATGAACAGCCGCGCACGATTGCGCATCGCTCGCATCCAGAGCCCTGATGAGGACTCGGGGGGCTTTACGAAAAAACGTGAGGCCGGGAAATTTCAGAGCCGTGCCTAGGTTGCTTGTGACGGCTTATGCGTAACATCGGCCGCCTTCAGATAGAAGGGGTTGGCAGGCGATTCCTGATGATCCGCAATCGCTCCCAGGCGCGCAACAAAATCGATCGGAGGTGAGACCGTTTCACCGCCAACCTCAGCCTTTCGTCCGAGTGACCATGCTTCAATGGCGACAAGGGGGGCGCCAGGGCCAGTCAAGATCGTCGGGGTGTCGCCAAGCCTCACGGCAATAAAACGGACGGGCAGCACCGCCGCCTCCTGAACGACGGCTCCGGCATGATCGAAGACTTCAACAAACACGTTCCCATGCCGAGCATCGACCACGCATGCTACGTCAGCGCCATCGCGGCCCAAGAGCGGCGCTGCAAATGCGGAAAACGTGGTGACCCCGACGACTTCGATATTCTTGGCCAACCCGATGGCGCGGGCGGCGGCCACGCCGACGCGGATGCCTGTAAAGGAACCGGGTCCGGTCGTAACGGCAACACGCTCAACGGCATTGAACCCGCTCGGAAGATGGGCTGCAAGCCGCTCAAGAAGTGGAACAAGCGCTTCAGCATGCCCTCTAGCCAGAATAACGCGCTCGCTGGCGAGCACTCGATCCTGCTCAGCGTCGTAGACGCAAGCAGCCACAGCTCCAAGCGCCGTATCGATAGCAAGAATCAGCATATGACAGAATCCGTCGCGCGCATCTGCCTCACATCTGCTCGACGGACTCGACCTCGGGGACATAATGGCGCAGCAGGTTCTCAATGCCGTTTTTCAACGTGGCGGTCGAGGAAGGGCAGCCGGAACAAGCGCCCTTCATCGTCAGGAACACGATCCCGTCGCGAAAGCCGCGAAATGTGATGTCGCCGCCGTCTCCCGCCACAGCCGGACGAATCCTGGAGTCCAGAAGCTCCTTGATCGTCTGCACGAGCTCCTCGTGCTCAGGATTGAAGAACTCATCGCCCTCGCTTGAGGTGGCATTGGCGGACACTAGGGGCCATCCCGCCATGAAGTGCTCCATGATGGCTCCAAGAACGGCTGGCTTGATATGCTGCCACTCGCCCTCAGCCTTCGTAACCGAAACAAAATCAGAGCCAAACATGACCCTGCTCACGCCACCCACCGCGAACAGGGCGGCGGCAAGTTGTGATCTCGCTGCATCGTCCGGGCTGGAGAATTCGAGCGGCTGATCTGGCGCGACCTGCTTACCGGGCAGAAACTTCAGTGTGGCCGGGTTCGGCGTGGCTTCTGTCTGTATAAACATGGCTTTGATGGTCCCAAGTGGTCGCGTTAAGCGAAGATACTCGTCATTCGCCGTTATTCAATGGCAAGCGCGCTAAGCCAAGGCTTCGATTTCCTCGTCCGACATGGCGCCCGGCACGATGACGATGGGAACGGGAAAAGTGCCCGACGACTTGGCTGCGAGCGTCGAGACGAGCGGCCCAGGGCCATCGGAACTACTCGAAGCTGCGAGCACAAGAAACGAGATATCCTCGTCTTCCTCGATGAGTTGTATAATCTGCTCAGACCTGTTGCCCTGAAGCGTGACGAGATCGGGCTGGATCCCTGACACTTCTCGCGCCCGCATGGCAGCACGGTTCAGCATGGCTGACGCCTCTTCTTCAGCCTGCTGCTGGATGACGTTGCCTACTCCGAGCCATTCATTGAACCCTGAGGGGTCGATGACGGCCAGCAGCACAACGCCAGAATTGGTCCTTGTTGCGCGCCGGACGGCAAAATACAGGGCCCGATCACACTCTTCGGTTTCATCAACAACAACCAGAAACTTCGGGCGATGACCCGTCTCGTTAGATCTGCGTCGTCTGCCTAGCATGTTCGTGCTCCTCGACCCTGCGCGAGCCCCCTAAGCCGTCAGCTGATAAACCCGACAATCTGCTTCACGGCCTTCATGTTTTCGGCTGCGATGAGCCGGGCTTTTACTGAGCCCTCCCGAAGCACGGCGTCTATGTAGCCGGGATCAGCCTGCAGTCGGCGCATTTCAGCTCCAACCGGCCCCAATTTCGCGACGGCCAGATCGACAAGGGCGCCTTTGAAACTGGAAAAGTTCGCACCGCCAAATTCCCGAAGAACATCAGCCTTGGCGACATCGGCCAACGCCGCGTAAATCCCGACAAGATTGTCTGCCTCGGGACGACCCGCCAACCCCGGCGCTTCGGAAGGCAATACCTCCGGGTCCGTCTTGGCCCTTCGGACCTTCTGCGCAATCGTATCCGCGTCGTCACTCAGGTTGATCCGTGAATTGTCGGACGGGTCACTCTTCGACATCTTTTTGGACCCGTCGCGAAGACTCATCACGCGCGTTGCGGGCCCCTGAATGAGGGGTTCGGGCAAAGGAAAAAACGCTTCGCCGTAGCCTGCTGCCGCAATCGACTCGGCAAAGTCATTGTTGAACTTCTGGGCGATATCTCGGGCGAGCTCCAGATGCTGTTTCTGATCTTCACCAACGGGCACATGGGTTGCCCGATACACCAAAATATCGGCCGCCATCAATGTCGGATAGGCGTACAATCCGACGGAGGCGTTTTCACGATCCTTGCCCGCCTTTTCCTTGAATTGCGTCATGCGATTCAACCAGCCGATACGCGCAACGCAATTGAATATCCATGCCAGTTCCGCATGCTCTGCAACCTGGCTCTGATTGAAGATGATATGGCGGGTCGGATCAACACCGCATGCAATGAAGGCGGCGGTGACTTCACGGATGTTGGCTACAAGCTCTGATGGTTTCTGCGGAACCGTGATCGCATGAAGATCAACGACGCAATAAATGCAATCATGCGTCTGCTGCAGGGCCACAAACCTACTGATGGCGCCGAGGTAGTTACCAAGATGCAGGTTGCCCGTCGGCTGAACGCCCGAGAACACGCGCTGCAGAAAAAGTGACATGCGCAAAAAACTCCGACCCTATAGGGACGGGGTTATCGCAGCGCACGCTTCGATAGGCAAGCATTCACAATCACAGAATAAAACGGCTCAAATCTGCGTTTTTCGCCAGATCGCCAACATTCTTGCGAACCAGTTCCGCATCGATGATGATGGTTTCCCCCGCACGGTCCGGGGCGGTGAAGCCGATGTCATCAAGCAAGCGCTCTAGAACCGTGTGAAGCCGGCGCGCCCCTATGTTTTCAATTGTCGAGTTTACCTGCACAGCAAGACGGGCCACCTCCTGAATAGCATCCGGCGTGAACACAAGCTCGACGCCTTCGGTCCTCATCATGGCGACATACTGCTTTACGAGGCTTGCTTCTGTTTCAACAAGGATGCGACGAAAATCATCCTCTCCCAGCGATTTCAGCTCAACTCGTATGGGCAACCGTCCCTGAAGTTCGGGCAGAAGATCCGATGGCTTTGACACATGGAAGGCGCCCGAGGCGACAAAGAGAATGTGATCGGTCTTCACCGCGCCGTGCTTGGTCGTGACTGTTGTGCCTTCGATCAGCGGCAACAGGTCGCGCTGGACACCCTCACGAGATACATCTGCACCCGAGCGTCCCTCGCGGGCGCAGATTTTGTCGATCTCATCGAGAAACACGATGCCATTGTTCTCTGTTTCGCGAATAGCTTCCTGGATCACCTGATCCTGATCCAGCATTTTTTCTGACTCCTCCGCAATCAGCGGCTCGTAAGCGTCTCGCACAGCGGCGCGCCTAGGTTTGCTCCGGCCTCCCATCGCTTTGCCAAATATATCGCCGAGCGAAATTGCGCTGACTGATGCACCGGGAATGTTCGGGATTTCGAACACTGGATTTGCTGACCCAGAGGATGCGATCTCGACCTCAATTTCCTTGTCGTCCATTTCCCCCGCTCTCAGCCGCTTGCGGAAGGATTCCCGGGTCGCCGGAGACGCGGACGCGCCCACGAGCGCGTCAAGCACGCGCTCCTCTGCCGCCAAATGGGCCTTTGCGCGCACGCCGGCTCGCTTCTTCTCTTTAATCAGCGCAATGGCGACTTCGACAAGGTCGCGCACAATTTGCTCGACGTCACGGCCGACGTATCCAACTTCAGTAAACTTCGTCGCTTCGATCTTGAGAAAGGGCGCGCCTGCAAGCCGCGCCAGACGGCGGGCGATCTCCGTCTTTCCGCACCCGGTTGGCCCAATCATCAGTATGTTTTTGGGCATCACTTCGTCGCGCATCGCGCCTTCAAGGCGCAGCCGCCGCCAACGATTGCGCATGGCGTTGGCCACCGCCCGCTTGGCGTCCGCCTGCCCGACGATATAGCGGTCCAGCTCCGAAACAATTTCGCGCGGAGAAAAGTCTGACATGCTTCAGATGCTCTCGATGGTTTCAACGACGAGATTGGCGTTCGTATAGACACAGATTTCGGCCGCGATCGCCATGGAGCGACGCACCACTGATTCTGCGTCCATGTCTGACGGTAAGAGCGCGCGGGCCGCGGCGAGCGCGTAGTTGCCGCCCGAACCGATGGCCGCCACGCTGCCATCCACGGTCGCTTCTGGCTCCAGAACATCGCCAGATCCGGTCAATACGAGTCCAACCTGCCGGTCAGCGACAAGCATCATCGCCTCAAGGCGCCTGAGATAGCGGTCGGTTCGCCAATCCTTGGCCAATTCGACACTGGCGCGGGTCAACTGCTGCGGATACTGCTCAAGCTTGGCCTCAAGTCTCTCAAACAGGGTGAAGGCGTCGGCGGTAGACCCGGCAAACCCCGCGATTACGTCGCCGCGGCCGAGCCGTCGGACCTTTTTGGCGCTGGATTTCACGATGGTCGAACCGAGGCTGACCTGACCGTCGCCCCCCACCACAACTCGACCGCCCTTTCGAACCATGATGATTGTGGTCGCGTGCCAGCCAGGACTCGAACCGCTCATGTTTTTTTTGCCTTAGAAGAGTAATTCCCACGCCCATTTATGGCGCGCGCGTTCGCCATACAAGCAGGGAAGGGTAGTCACGGTTGCCGCCACTTGCTAGAAGCCCCTTGTAATCTCACGAGGCAGTCATGAGACGTGCAGACGTTGAGCGGAAAACGCAGGAAACCGAAATCTCGGTGTCCATAAATGTCGATGGCGGCGGGACATCCGCCATTTCGACTGGCGTTGGCTTTTTTGATCACATGTTGGATCAATTAGCTCGCCACAGCCTCATCGACATCGAAATATCGGCCAAAGGCGATTTGCATATCGATGATCACCACACAGTCGAAGATGTGGGCATCGCACTTGGACAGGCCCTGAAGTCGGCATTGGGAGACCGAAAAGGCATTTCGCGGTATGCCGATACCCTGCTCCCCATGGACGAAACCATGACCCGGGTGGCCATCGATGTGTCGGGGCGCCCTTTCCTCGTGTTTCGAACCGAGTTTCCGACTGAAAAGATCGGCTCCTTCGACACCCAGCTAGTTCGTGAGTTCTTTCAGGCCTTTGCGATGAATGCAGGGCTCACGCTCCACATCGAGACCCTGTACGGTTTCAACTCGCATCACATTGCGGAATCTTGCTTCAAGGGCGTTGCGCGCAGTCTGCGCCGGGCACTCGAGGTCGATCCCCGTCAACAGAACCAGGTCCCCTCTACGAAGGGCACACTGTCAGGCTGATCATGGCGAGCTACAGCGTCCTCATCAAAGAGGCTCCTACCAGCATGACGCTGGTCCGGGAAGGGTTCTGCTTGCCTGCACTATTGTTCGGGCCCTTCTGGTTTGTCTGGCGCCGCGCATGGCTGGGCGCTATTCTTTGGTGTGGCGGCGTAGCTCTTATAGTCTCGCTTGGCGTCGCGCTGGGGGTCGCGTCTGGACTGTATCTTGGAGCGGCTTTCGTATTCATGGGGTTGATGGCGCTGGAGGCGTCGGGCTTTCGGCAACGCGCCTTGATGCGTCGGCGCTTCCAACTTGCTGACATTGTTGAGGCTGGGGATCGCAATGAGGCGGAAACCCGTTTTGTTGCCCGCCAGGCGTCAGCTCCAGCCCGACCTGCGGAGTTCCGGCTGCGTCCAAGTCCACGCAATGGCGAGGCCATTGGCCTTTTCTTGAACGGGACATGACGGTGTCAGTCGCAATAATCGATTACGGGTCTGGAAACCTTCACTCAGCGCAGAAAGCATTCGAGCGCGCGGGTATGGAAGCCCATCAAAGCGGACCAATAGTTGTAACCGCCAACCCTGACGTGGTCGCTGCCGCCGACAGGATCGTTTTGCCCGGCGTAGGCGCTTTCGCTGATTGCCGCCGAGGTCTTGAAAGTCGCGACGGCTTGATTGAAGCCCTCCGGGAGGCGGTCATCGACAAGGGGCGACCGTTTCTGGGTATTTGCGTTGGAATGCAGCTGATGGCTGAACGCGGGCTGGAGCACGAAACTGCAGCTGGGCTAGGCTGGATTGCTGGCGACGTTGTAGCCCTTGAACCAAAAGGGCCCGGCTTCCGAATTCCGCACATGGGCTGGAATACGCTGCGCGTCCATCGACCCCACCCCATCCTCCAGGGCATTCCAACTGGGGACAACGGGCTGCACGCCTATTTTGTGCATTCGTTTCATATGAAGCCGAAAGATAGCGCCTATGTAATTGCAGACACTGACTACGGTGAGGCCGTTTCGGCTATTGTGGGGCGTGACAACATCGTTGGAAGCCAGTTTCACCCAGAGAAGAGCCAGAAGCTGGGACTTGCCTTTATCGCGAATTTTCTGAGGTGGCGGCCGTGATCCTGTTTCCTGCTATCGACTTGAAGGAGGGGAAGTGCGTCCGGCTCATCCGCGGAGACATGGCGCAAGCGACTGTGTTCAGCCTGGATCCGCCTGCCCAGGCCAAAGCCTTCGAAGATCAAGGTTTTGAGTATCTTCACGTTGTTGATCTGGACGGCGCCTTCGCTGGAACGCCAGTGAACGGGTTGGCGGTCGAGCAGATTTTGAAAGCCGTCAACATCCCGGTTCAGTTGGGCGGTGGTATCCGCGATATGCGGACGATTGACGGGTGGTTTCGAAAAGGCGTACGCCGCGTCATCATCGGAACGGCGGCCGTGCGCGATCCCGACCTGGTTCGGGAAGCTGCAAGGCTCAACCCCGGGCAGATCGCGGTTGGAATTGACGCCCGGGATGGACGAGTCGCGGTTGAAGGCTGGGCCCGTGTATCAGAGATGTCCGCGCTGGAGCTCGCGCATCGATTCGAGGACGCTGGCGTGAGCGCCATCATTTATACAGATATCGCACGCGATGGCGTCCTTAAGGGGTTGAATATTGAGGCGACGCTCGCTTTGGCGGACGCTTTGACGATCCCGGTTATCGCGTCCGGAGGGCTGGCCTCCATAGAGGACGTCCAGCGCCTTCTGCAACCGGATTGCGCGAAAATAGCTGGCGCTATTACTGGCCGCGCACTCTATGACGGACGCCTCGATCCAACGGAAGCGCTTGCGCTTATCGCAGAGGCCCGGCAGGAGCGTTCACGTGCTTAAATCGCGGCTTATTCCTTGCCTCGACGTCAAGGATGGCAGAGTCGTCAAAGGCGTGAATTTCGTAAATTTACGCGACGCCGGCGATCCGGTTGATTGCGCCATAGCTTACGATGCTGCGGGGGCGGACGAGCTTTGCTTTCTCGATATCACCGCCAGTCATGAAGATCGCGGCATCCTTCTCGATGTTGTCCAGCGGACCGCAGAGGCGTGCTTCATGCCGCTGACGGTGGGGGGAGGCGTGCGTTCCGTCGACGACATTCGCACTCTGCTTCTAGCCGGGGCGGACAAGGTTTCTATCATGACAGCTGCGGTCAACCACCGAAATTTCGTGCGCGAAGCGGCCGAGAAATTTGGCAGTCAGTGCATCGTCGTTGCAATCGACGCGAAGCGAACAGCTGGCGGAAAATGGGAAATTTTCACGCACGGTGGACGTCGCGCCACGGGGTTGGACGCGATTCAGTATGCCAAGGAAGTTGTTGCGCTGGGCGCGGGTGAAATCCTCCTCACGTCGATGGACCGGGATGGCACGAAATCGGGGTTTGATATCGAACTCACACGAGCCGTCGCTGATGCGGTGAACGTGCCGTTGATCGCATCGGGAGGCGTTGGCAACCTTCAACATCTTGTTGACGGCGTGCGCGACGGCCACGCCACTGCTGTTTTAGCGGCGTCTATCTTTCATTTTGGCGAGTATTCAATCCGGGAAGCGAAAAATTACATGGCGCAGGCGGGAATTCCAGTGCGCCTCGATTAGGTCGGGAGACAACGATGAGCAATTTCGCCCTAAGCGACCTTGACCGGATTATTGGGGAGCGCATCAGGTCAGAGGCGTCGAAGTCCTACACAAAGTCGCTGCTGGAATCGGGGACCGGACGAGTGGCCAAAAAATTCGGAGAGGAAGCGGTCGAGGCCGTCATAGCTGCGGCGGAGAACGACCGCGAGGCTTTGGCTGAAGAGGCTGCAGACGTACTCTATCACCTCCTTGTCATGCTTCGTAGTGCTGACGTGCCTTTATCGGGGGTGATGGCTATTCTGGAAAGCAGGACTGTCCAATCCGGGCACGCTGAAAAAGCTTCACGCGGGTCCTGACCCCTTACTCAGGAAATCACATGGACGAGCGCGCCGCCTCGCCAATCAAATTGTCACCCTACCATCGCTTTACGCGCGGGGACTGGGCGGCCTTGCGCGCCGATACGCCACTGACGTTGACGGTCGAGGACCTCGTTCGGCTGCAGTCAATGAACGACCCCATTTCCGTTGAGGAAGTGATCGCGATCTATTTGCCGCTGTCGCGACTTCTGGCGCTTTATGTCGCCGCGACCCAAGGTCTCTACAAGGCGACCCAGCGTTTCCTCGGCGCCGAAGACGGCAAAGTTCCCTATATTATTGGGATTGCTGGTTCAGTCGCGGTCGGAAAATCCACGGCGGCGCGCGTTCTGACGGCGCTTATGTCTCGCTGGCCGAACACACCAAAGGTTCAGCTTGTCACAACCGATGGCTTCCTTCTGCCTAACGAAGTGCTTGAAGCTGAAGGCCTGATGGAAAAGAAGGGCTTCCCGGAGAGTTATGATGGAGCGGCGCTTCTCAGGTTTCTTTCACAGGTCAAGGCGGGAGAGTGGAACGTCGTCGCTCCGGTTTATTCGCATCTGACGTATGACGTCGTCAGAGAAAAAACCACTGCGGTGGATCATCCCGACATCCTGATTGTAGAAGGGCTTAACGTCCTTCAACCCTCAAGGCCTGGGCGTGATATTCCATTTGTTTCGGATTATTTTGATTTTTCGATTTATCTTCATGCGGAGGAAGATGACCTCGCGCGATGGTATGTTTCACGCTTTATGCGATTGCGCGAAACCGCTTTTCGCGACCCCCGGTCTTATTTTCGGAAATATGCAGATTTAACCGATGAAGAGGCGCGGGAAACCGCGCTCGATATCTGGACGCGAATTAATCTGCGAAATTTGCAGGAAAATATCCTGCCCACTAAAGCGCGGGCAAGTCTTGTGCTGACCAAAGGGTCCGGTCACCGAATCGAAGAGGTGGCGCTTCGCAAGCTTTAGCTCAAGCGTAAAGGCCCGCTTGCTCTGCAAGGTCGGACAGGCGCTTTTGCGGCCTTGCGCCGACATGCTGAATGACTTCGGCAGCCGCAAGGGCGCCTAGACGGGCGCAAGTGACGGGATCCGCATCTCGCGACAGGCCCGCGAGGAACCCTGCTGCAAACAGATCTCCAGCGCCGGTTGTGTCGACCAGATTGTCAATCGGATATGCGGGTATCGCATGCGTGGCTTCACGCGTGACCACCAAAGATCCGTCAGCAGAACATGTCACCACGCCAAGAATGTCTTCGGAGCGGAAAGCATTGATTGCGGTCTGCAGATCAGATGTCTGGTAAAGCGATTTCAGTTCGTGCTGATTGGCGAAGACAATGTCGAGCGTCTTGTTGCGGATAAGCGCAAGAAATTCGTCACGGTAACGGTCAACGCAAAAAGAGTCAGACAAGGTCAAGGCGACGTTGCGCCCGGCGCCGTGGGCAATCTCGGCTGCTTTCACAAACGCCTGTTTTGCCGCCGGGGGATCCCACAAATAACCCTCCAGATAGGTGATCCCGGAGGCGCGGATCAGTTCGGGGTCAACATCCTCGGACGTCAGATTCTGGCATGCGCCCAGATAAGTGCTCATCGTGCGCTCGCCGTCCGGCGTGACCATCACGAGGCAGCGAGCGGTCGCGGGCCCTTCAACCGAGGGCGCAGTCCCAAAGTGAACGCCAATCGAGCGAATGTCATGGCTGAAGGCTTTGCCAGCCTCATCATCTCGCACCTTGCCGATGAAGGCCGTACGAACCCCAAATGAGGCTACGCCAACTATTGTGTTAGCCGCTGATCCACCGGAAATGATCGTGGCCGACCCCATAGCTGCATAAAGCTGATCAGCACGGGGCTCATCAACGAGAGTCATCGACCCTTTGTTCAAGCTCTCACGGACAAGTAGATCGTCTTCGGTTCGGGCTATGACATCAACGATGGCGTTGCCCAGGCCGACAACATCAAAACGCATATCTGACATAACCACTCCCTGCAGGTTCAAAGCGCCCGGTCTGTCGCACTGTCAGCCTGATGGGTCAAGCTGATGAGCGATCAACAACCTTGGCAAGGATGTCCAAAATTGTCCGAGCCTCAGTCTCGGACAACGATTTTACTTTTTTTTCCAGGATATTCGCGACCTCGGTGATCGCGGGGTTAAGACCCGCAGTATAAAGAGTGACGCGGGGATCGGAGATTTGGGCGAGACGCTCCAGATCCTCAGCTTCGTCCCAGATAACGTTGAAGAACGACACAATCTTCTGAACCAGATACCAGGTCGGCTTCCCCCGGTGACCGTGCTCGAGCGCGGATAAATAAGCTGGCGAGACGCCAATCTCATGCGCCATCGCCTTGAGAGCGATCCCCCTTGTCGCGCGCATCTCCCTCACTTTTTTGCCGAAGGGAGTCATCGCGGAGTATGGAGGCGATGCGAATTGGAAGCGCGCAGTCGAACATAGAATGCGCCATCCCCGCCATGCCGACGGGACGCTACGGTGAAGCCCAGGACGATGGATCTGAGATCAGGTGCTGCAAGCCAATGCGGCGCCATCCTGCGGAGCACTCCTCTCTCGTCCGGGCGAAACGCAAGATCTCCGCTCGCCCCCTTGCCTGTAATGACAAGGACCACGCGATGCCCAACAGCGTGATGGTGATGTAAAAAGTTTTTCAGTTGAACGTGGGCTTCGGCCTGCCGCATGCCGTGAAGATCTATCCTGCCTTCAGTATCCGCAGATCCTCGTGAGAGTTTTTTAAGGGTCTCCAGCTCAAGTGGAACAAGCGGTTTGACTGCGGGCTTGAACGGCTTTGCGACAACGGGCTGCACTGCGCGGGACGCAGGCGAGGCAGCCGCCTCAGAACTCGTCGTGACGGGAATGGTTTTTCCAAACAACGGCCGGACATGCCGAGCGACGGAACCCCACAGCTCAAGCTCATGCCGGGTCAGGCTGCGTCTTAAAACCGGTTTCCGCTTGATGGCGTCCATGGGTCGTTTCAGCCTTTGGGGATCATGACAAACAAGTCGACGACATGGCGTACCCGCGCGGCCGATTGCCCGGCGGAATTCCCGCTTCCATAGAAGATGTCGCCCCGCGCCGCGCCGACAATAGCCGAGCCTGTATCTTGGGCTACCATGAGTCGCTGAAAACTTTCTGTAACGCCGTTGTCCTTGGGCAAATCGCCGCTTATCCAGAAAGGAAGGCCATAAGCCCAAATGTTTCGATCTATGGCCAGAGAACGCAAACTCGTAAGCGGGACTCCTTCTCCCCCGATAGGGCCAGCCGAAGGATCGATGTCTTCAACCAGCCTGAAAAAGACGTAGGATGCGTTTCGAAGAAGCAGCATTCGGCCTGCCTGGCCCGCCTCCTGCCCGGCGCTTCGAACCCAATCCTTCAAGACGTCGAGAGACATGTCAGCAAGCGGGATATGTCCTTCGCTGACAAGAATCCGGCCGATGGACTCATATGGGTGTCCGTTGCGGCCGTCGTAGACGAGCCTCATCGACTCTCCGCCGGGGAGCACAACCCGCGCCGAGCCTTGGACTTGGATCATGAATAGCTCAATCGCATCGCTTACCCATGCGATAGTCGGCGCGGCGCTCTTTCCGGCCGTGATTTCAGCCCGGCTCCAGTAGGGAGAAAATCGACCGTCTTCAAGCAAACGAGATGATGCGTAGGTGACTGATCCTGCAACAATCGGCGCACTTTGCAAGTCCGTCGGCCGCCCGAGGACGGGCTCCATATGATCTGGTCCGCGCTGAAGCGCAGCAGAGACTTCTGGCTCGTAATAACCGGTTACGAAGCCGTGGGCGTGTGGATTTAGCCCGGCCCGAGGCAGTATTCGGAACGCCCGGAAATGATTGGAAAAATAGGTTCTGACGTCGGCCTCAGTGGCCCCGGGAGCTCGAAGCGCAAGCTCCGCGTTCCGCAATACCCCTTCCGGAGAGGGAGCGGCGGAACGCAAAACCGTAGCGTCCCGGATGACCCTTGCACACGACTTTAGATAGGTTGGCCAAGCCTCGAGCAGCTTGTCCGCCCCGTTTCCAGGTAAGCTTTCGAATTCAGCAGGCTCAAAGTCAGCCGGCGCCCTGATGAGATATTCGAACATGCCCCTACCCTCGAAAGGATAGATCGCTCAAGCCCCAGCTTCTGTCGCGACCAACTTCCAGTTGGGATCCCGTAGCGTCAAGTCACGGGCAAAGGTCCAGATATCTGTCATATCAACAACCTTGTCGGTGCTGCCATCGATCACGGCCCCACTTTTGTCTTTCGTCGCCGTGATCAGCTTTGACTGGAACTTCATCGTCACGTTGGCCGTTTTCCCGCGAACGTGAGCGTCAACAAATTCGGCTCGGTCAAACGAAACAAACGTCGTCTGAACACTGTCTCCCCGGCTCTCACGGTCGGTAACAGCTGCGGCGAAGCTGTCATAGACGTCCTTTGCGAGGAGACCTTGCAGGCTCGAGCGATCACCCGCCGCAAACGCGCCGATAATCATTTCGTAGGCGCCCTTCGCACCTTCGACAAACTCCGCGGGACGAAAATCACCGTCCAGAGCCACGATCTCGTCAAATCCGGTGGCTACATCGGAGCCAACGCCTGCAAATGGGGCCCAACGGTCAGCAGAGGCTGCAGGACCGTTGTGTCCGGCATCATTTGCCGCGCCGGGCAGGCGAATGACATTGCCTTCAGGTTTTGTTTTATCAAGGCTGTCGGAGCGCGTGCGATCTTGCGGAGGACGCTCGTGTCCCGTTCGCGTCCCCAGCACAGACCGAAGCTTCCAGACGACAAAGGCCGCAAGCAGAGCAAAAATGATCGTTGTGATGTCGAATGGCTCCTGCATGAGGTCCCTGTTTTCGTCACTTCGCCGCGGCCCGGCGCCGCCGGTCTATATATGTGGTCGGCGGGCGGCCTGTCCAACTGCCCGCAGGGCTATCATACGCTCGTGCGGCCCCAGGGATGTAATTGGATGATGGTCAGATTGATTTTCGTGACGTGGCTTTTGGCTGAGACGGGCGCTTACGTTCTATTCTTTACCTTCTTTTCAATGACTGTCGGCTTTTTGGTCGGTCTTTGCTCGATCTTTGCCGGTATGATGGCCCTCAAGTTTGGGAGGCGGCATTTCGTCAAAGACGCGATTCGCTCCTTGTCATCGCCGAGCGCCCTCTCCGGATGGCGATCGACCCCCCTTGGCCTTTTGGGGGCCGTTCTTCTTCTCGTGCCTGGTTTCATTTCCGACGTGATCGGTTTGGCCCTGGTTCTTTCAGCCGCTGTCGCGGTCTGGAGACGCCCATCAAAGACATCCGACACACGGAATGTGGAGCTATCGAGCGATGAATGGACCCGCCTGCCGGATGATCCACCTAAGTAAGCGTCGGGTTGGTTGTGTTTGGTCTGGTTTTCATGTTAGGCGGCGCCATAGGTGCGTCCTAGCCGCGCCAGCGGATCAGATTGGGAGCGGTGAATGAGCGATCAGAACGGTAACGGGGGCAACGGCGCACTTCCTCAGATGAACGTCCTTGCGCAATATGTAAAGGATCTCTCATTCGAGAATCCAAACGCTCCTCGCTCCTTGGCTCCGCAGCAGGAAAGCCCGAATATCTCGATCCAAGTTAACGTAAACGCGAACCAGGTTGAACCCAACGATTTTGAAGTCAGCCTGGCTATTGAAGGATCAGCCGGAGAAGGCGCTGGGCTTCTGTTTCAGTTCGAGTTGAATTACGCCGGTCTTTTCCGTTTGGTAAACATCCCGCAGGCGGAGCTGCATCCGATCGTGATGATCGAGTGCCCGCGTCTTCTTTTTCCGTTCGCTCGCCAGATCATATCTGACGCGGTCCGCAATGGCGGCTTCCCGCCTTTGTTGCTTGAGCCTATCGATTTCGTTGCTCTCTACAGGCAGCGAATTGAAGCGCAGGGCGCGCCCGCCAATATGGCTTGATCGACTCTTTCAGAAATACTTCGCCCATAGTGCTTTTTCGCCCATCTTTTCGATGAGAGCGCTATGGGCCTCAGCCTCGTCTGGCTGCAGCAATATCCCGATCAAGGCTGGCCTTGAGATCGAAGCTGCATCAAACTCGATCGCTTCAGCCTTTCTCATGACGTTTGAAGCAAGTTCGAAGACTTTCTGGCGGCCTCCAGTTAGCTCGGCGTAGACCTCCGCAAGAATCTCGGCGTCCAGTAGCGCTCCGTGCTTGGTGCGCCGCGTGTTATCGATTTTGTATCGGGAGCAAAGCGCGTCGAGACTGTTGGAAGCGCCCGGATGCTTGCGACGCGCGATCGCCAACGTATCAACAACGCGATCCATCCCCAGCGGCAACGATCCGCATCGCTTCAGTTCGGCGTTGATGAACTTCATGTCGAACTCGGCATTGTGAATGACAAGTTGAGCGTCACCCACGAATGCCAAGAAATCGCGGCTGATGTCCGCGAACTTCGGCTTGCCCGCGAGAAAATCCCGGGACAGGCCGTGTACGCGAAACGCCTCTTCAGGCATGTCTCGTTCAGGGTCCAGATAAACGTGGAAAGTTTGCCCGGTCGACACCGAATTGATTACTTCGACGCAGCCTATTTCGACGATCCGATCACCGGTGGCGGGGTCGAGTCCGGTTGTTTCGGTGTCGAGGATCAATTCGCGAATTTGCACGTGTCTCTGCTTTCCTCAATATCAATGTAACAGCGCACGCAGAAAGCCCAAAACTTGTCGGTTGGCACACTCGAGACCGCGAGACGTATCAACAATCCAGTGAGCGCACAGGCGCTTTTGCGCATCTGGAGTTTGCTTTGAAAGTATCGCCTGGAACTTCGCCTCGGTCATCCCATGGCGCGCCATGACGCGCTGCTTTTGCACATGCAATGGCGCCGTGACAACAATCGTCACGTCCATGGCGCGGTCAGTTTTTGTTTCAAACAAAAGAGGGATATCGAGGACACACACGCGAGCGCCCGCCAAATGGGCTTTGGATACGAACGCGTTGCGATGCGCCTGCACCAGCGGATGCACGATGTCTTGCAAGACATGCAATGCGGTTTCGTTGTCGAGCACTCTGTTCGCCAACGCGATGCGGTTCACTGCGCCGTTTTCTACCACCCCGGGAAACGCCTGCGAGATCGGTTCTACTGCAGTTGAGGCGTAAAGCTCGTGAACGGCGAGATCTGAATCGTGCACAGCGACGCCCGCCCGCCGGAACATCGCGGATGTCGTGGACTTGCCCATTCCTATCGAGCCGGTCAAACCGACGATCAACAAGCGCTGTTCTCCTCAGATGAGCAAAAGACCTCGACGCTGGAGGAATCCCATGACGGGGGTCAACGGCAGACCCTGGATCGTAAACCAGTCACCATCGATACTCTCGATCATTTGAATGCCCAACGCCTCGATCTCGTAGACCGCGACGCTCGTGAGCACATCCCCCCCATTCATATCAAGATAAGTGTCGATAAAGGCATCGCTCAGTGAGCGTATGCTGATTTTCGCACTTGCGACGCCTGAAAAAACGACGTCCCCATCGCAAACAAAGCAGAATGCGGAGTGCAAGTGGTGATGACGCCCGGAAAACAGTCTTAGTCTGTCTTTCGCTTCGGCCCCGCTAGCGGCTTTGAAGAGTGTTTTTCCGTCCAGTTCGAGCGTTTGATCCGAACCCAGAACGAGGCGTGACGGATATCTGGAAGCGACGTCCTCAGCTTTTGCATTGGCGAGCAACTTTGCCAGCTCGGGCGCGGTTGAGCTCTGTCCAAACTGTTCTTGTAACAGCGGCTCGTCTACGTTCGAGGCGACCACGCTCACGGGGATTCCCGCGTTCACAAGCATAGCTCTGCGGGCTTTGCTCCTCGAAGCGAGCACAAGGGGGTCTGCCGATAGCCAAAGAGTGGGGGGCGCCGATTGCACGGCTAACCTTCGGCAATAAATTTGAGCCTGTGTTCTTTGAGAAAGTCGATGATAGCTGCTGCCGTCTCTTCAATTGAACGGCGCGTCACATCGATGGACGGCCACCCATTTTGCTGAAAGAGGCGTCGCGATCCTGCGATCTCTTCTGCTACGGACATTCGGTCAACGTAAGAGCTTTTCTGATCTGCGTTCAAGGTCAGCAAACGATTCTGCCGAATTTGGACGATCCGTTCAGGGGAGGCTATGAGCCCTACGATGAGGGCCTTCCGGGTTTCGTAGATTTCCAGGGGGAGCGGAACGCCAGGAACAAGGGGGATATTCGCTGTTTTGATCCCGCGGTTGGCCAAGTAAATGCTTGTGGGCGTCTTTGACGTGCGACTCACGCCAAGCAAAACTACATCCGCTTGATCGAGGTTATCTGCAATCTGCCCATCGTCGTGCATCATCGTAAAATTGAGGGCATCGATTCGTTTGAAGTATTCCGCGTTCAACATGTGTTGCGCGCCAGGGCGCGACGTTGAGACGGCGCCAAGATAGGATTGGAACAGGCTAAAGATCGGCTGAAGCACCGATAGATGCGGGCTGCCCGTTTCGGCGCAGGCGCGCTCAAGTTCGGTGGCCAGTTCCTTATCGACCAACGTGTAAAGCACGACTCCCGGCGCTGCCCCTATCTCCGCGATTGCACGATCCAGCTGAGTGCGATTCCTGACAAGCGGGTAAACATGCTCGATCGACGCGACGCCCTGGAACTGAGCCGTTACCGCCCGGCTGACAGCGATAAGCGTTTCACCGGTGGCGTCCGAAACTAAATGCAGGTGAAAATAGTTGCGATTCACGTTGCGAACTCCGACGACTTAGCTACCTAGCAACCTGTGGAGAATGGTGGATAACCATCGCCGTTTTTGGCCGGGCCTGTAAATTGATGCCTGAAAGCCGATTTTGCATCAACAGGGATCGTCCGCTTGGCGGAGCGCAGATGGTCTGCAGGTAAAAGGTTTATTAACCTTTATCAATCGTAAACGCGCAGGCGCCACGCCATCAATGCTATGTTAACGAACGAGGTTTTGCGTTATCCCGAGGTGTGGAAAACGCGCGGCTGAATGACAGTTCTGCACGCTTCCTGTGGACAGAATGTGAGCTTCGCGTCATGAGTCTTATAAGCCCTATAAGAGTCTTAAAAAGACTTAGAAAGATTCCTTTGGGGTTTTTCTTATAGGAAATCCGAAATCGGGATAGAGATGTATATCTGGGTTAAGGTCGTTCACGTTCTCGCAATCATCTCTTGGATGGCAGGCCTTCTCTATTTGCCCCGTCTGTTCGTTTACCATGCGGTCACAGAGCGTCTGTCTGAGCAGAGCGAGACGTTCAAGATCATGGAACGGCGTCTTTTGAAGGCAATCATGACGCCGGCCATGATTGTGGCGTGGATCACCGGAAGCATACTGATCTGGAATGGCGGATACATCGCTGACACATGGCTTCATGCCAAGGTCGCTTTTGTTATTGCCTTGACGGCGTCTCATTTTCATATGAGCGGCATCGTCGAATCGTTTGGACAGGATGCGAATACGAGGCCGCAAAGATATTTTCGTATTCTCAATGAGATCCCGACACTTTTGATGATCGGGATCGTCATTTTCGTTATAGCGAAACCATTCTGATCGGACCCGGAGTCTTGCTTGTATTGATATCGAAATCGGCATATTCAGTGGGCCTCTCCTCGCGGGACCCGTTACCTTGCAGGTCCAATACCTGGTCTGGGTCGACTCCTGCTCTCCGGGCGCTTTAGCTTTAGCCGTCGTAACCCATTGCTCAACGATGGGGTATTTAGGGACCATCCCCATGCGGGAAATCAAACTTCATGATCTGAAGCAAAAGTCGCCGACAGAGCTGCTTAGCTTTGCGGAGGAGCACGAGGTCGAGAACGCCTCTATCATGCGCAAGCAGGAATTGATGTTTGCGATTCTGAAGCAGTTAGCCAGCATAGATATAGAAATTATCGGCGAGGGCGTCGTTGAGGTCCTCCAAGACGGATTTGGCTTTTTGAGATCTTCAGACGCCAATTATCTAGCGGGTCCAGACGACATCTACATTTCACCCTCGCAAATTCGCCGTTTTGGCTTGCGCACAGGCGATACAGTCGAGGGTTTTATTCGCGGTCCGAAGGAGGGCGAACGCTATTTTGCGTTGCTCAAGGTCAACACGATCAATTTTGAGGACCCCGAGAAAGCTCGTCACAAGGTCCATTTTGACAATCTGACGCCGCTGTATCCTGATTCTCGTCTCAGGCTGGAAATTGAAGATCCGACCCGCAAAGATCTCTCGTCTCGAGTGATTGATATCGTGTCTCCGATTGGTAAGGGGCAACGCGCACTCATCGTCGCGCCGCCACGGACCGGTAAGACTGTCCTACTTCAGAACATTGCTCAGTCAATCACAACGAACCATCCTGAATGTTATTTGATCGTTTTGCTGATCGATGAGAGACCTGAAGAGGTCACCGATATGCAGCGATCGGTCAAAGGAGAAGTGGTTTCTTCGACGTTTGACGAACCGGCCGTTAGGCACGTACAAGTGTCTGAGATGGTTATAGAAAAAGCTAAAAGGCTGGTCGAGCACGGACGAGACGTTGTCATTTTGCTTGATTCTATTACTCGCCTGGGTCGCGCCTACAACACGGTAGTTCCGTCTTCCGGCAAGGTGCTTACGGGCGGCGTTGACGCAAACGCTTTGCAAAGACCCAAACGGTTCTTTGGCGCCGCGAGGAACATTGAAGAAGGCGGGTCTCTGACCATTATCGCTACAGCGCTTGTAGACACGGGATCTCGTATGGACGAGGTCATATTCGAAGAGTTCAAAGGCACGGGCAATAGCGAAATCATTCTTGATCGCAAAGTTGCTGACAAACGGGTCTTCCCGTCGATTGACATCACGCGATCCGGGACGCGCAAAGAAGAGCTTCTCGTGCCCGCTGACATACTCAAGAAAATGTATGTTTTGCGGCGTATTCTCAATCCGATGGGCACAGTCGATGCGATTGAGTTCCTGCTCGGGAAGCTCCGCGAGACCCCAAAGGGCAACTCTAGCTTCTTTGATTCCATGAACACCTGACCGGGGCCCGTTCCCGGCAAACCGATTCAGTCTGCCGGGATTGACGCCATGCCTGACACTATCTTTGCGCTTTCCAGCGGCTTAGGGCGTGCTGGTGTTGCTGTTGTTCGCGTTTCGGGGCGCGCAGCCGGGACTGTCGCGGAAATATTGTCCGGTAAACCGCTAGAGCCTCGGAAGGCAGTCTTGACTGAGCTGCGGCACAGTAAGACAGGTGATCTCATCGACCGTGGGCTCTTGTTATGGTTTCCGGGTCCAGCGAGTTTCACCGGGGAAGATGTAGCTGAGTTTCAGGTGCACGGTGGACGTGCTGTGGTTGCGGCGCTACTGGATTGCCTTGGCAGGATAAGTGGGCTGCGCGCCGCAGAACCTGGTGAGTTCACGCGTCGAGCCTTTGAAAATGGCAAACTGGATCTGACATCGGTTGAGGGCCTGTCCGATCTAGTCGCTGCGGATACTGAGCTACAGCGGCGCCAGGCGCTCGGCCAATTATCAGGCGCCCTGCGAAATGTGGTTTACTCTTGGCGGCAGCGGCTGATCGATTCGCAGGCGTTAATAGAAGCGCACCTTGATTTTCCTGATGAGAGCGAAATCCCGGTCGACATCACTGAAGAAATTGAGCTTGAGTTGGGCTTACTCCGCGCAGACCTCGATCAAGCTTTAGCCGGGCGCCATCAGGCCGAAATAGTGCGGGATGGCGGAATGGTTTTGTTAGCGGGACAGCCAAACTCCGGCAAATCAAGTCTCTTGAACCGCATCGCATCTCGGGATGTGGCAATCATCTCCGAGATACCGGGAACAACGCGTGATTTATTGGAAGTCACCATCGATTATCGGGGATTGCCGATCACCTTTGTCGATAGTGCGGGTATTCGCGATGATGCGAGCGATGTTATCGAGCGGATCGGGATTAACCGCACGCGGGAAAAATCAACAGAAGCTAATGTAGTCTTGTGGCTTTCGCCAGCTGATAAAGCGTATTCCGAGCCGCAGTTGTCTCATCCAAATCTGTGGCGGGTTCGAAGCAAAGCGGATCTTATCACCTCTGATGATGGTGACCACGCAATCTCAGCGGTGACGGGAGACGGAGTGACCGAGCTCCTCGATAAAGTCTACAACTCATTGGTTGCTACGCACGCGGTATTGGAACCGTCTTTGCTGGTTAGCCGTCGGCAGTTCTCTACAGTGACAATTGCCTACAGCGCTGTCTCCGTGGCTATAGATCAGCTCAGGCTTGGTAGACTGGAGTTGGTTGCCGAGGACTTGCGGCGCGCATCGGAGGCTTTAGGTGAGTTGATTGGCATCATTCGCGTAGATGATATACTCGACGAAGTGTTCGGGCGGTTTTGCCTCGGCAAATAATGTTTCACGTGAAACATTCCGATTCGCTGGCGTAATTAGTTTCGACGAGACCTACATGACGAAGACTTACGATGTAATAGTTATAGGAGGAGGTCACGCAGGTTGCGAGGCCGCAGGCGCCTCCGCCCGGCTAGGTGCACGCACCGTTTTGATTACGCACAGTTTTTCTACGGTCGGCGTCATGTCCTGCAATCCTGCAATCGGCGGGCTTGGTAAAGGGCATCTTGTTCGCGAAATCGACGCCCTTGATGGCCTTATGGGAAGGGTTGCGGACGAAGCGGGGATCCAGTTCCGTCTTCTCAATCGGTCAAGGGGTCCCGCAGTTCGCGGGCCGCGAGCGCAAGTAGATCGATCGATCTATAAATCTGCAATGCAACGGGAAATCAGCCTCATCCCGAGGCTGGATTTTCTTGAGGCAGAGGTAGCCGGTCTCGTCGTCAGAAACCGCGAGATTCACGGCGTCACTCTTGCAGATGCATCAGTTGTCACCGCCGCTTCGGTGGTCATCACAACCGGCACTTTTCTGCGTGGCGTGATGCACATCGGATCAAGCATGGCGGCGGGCGGGAGAGTTGGAGCCCCGGCGAGTCGCTCGTTATCTGAGTCAATGCTGTCCCACGGTTTTGCTCTTGCACGTCTTAAGACTGGCACTCCGCCGCGGCTTGATGGCAGAACCATCGATTACTCGGACCTTGCCCCGCAATTGGGCGATTCGTCTCCGGAACCATTTTCGTATTTGACGCCGCAAATTTCTCGGCCGCAGGTCCCGTGTTTCGTGACGGCCACGACGCAGGCAACCCACGACGTGATCAATGCGAATTTGCATCGCTCCGCCATGTTCTCGGGCGCAATCAAGGGGCGGGGGCCTCGGTATTGTCCCTCAATCGAAGACAAAGTCACGCGATTTGCTGATCGGGGCAGCCACCAGATTTTCTTGGAGCCAGAAGGGCTGGATGATTTTACCGTTTACCCGAATGGCGTCTCAACCTCATTACCGGAAGAGATTCAAGCCCAATTTATACGCACCATCCCTGGCCTTGAACGGGTCAGAATACTGACGCCCGGTTACGCGATCGAGTATGATCATATTGACCCTCGGGAGCTGACGCGCGGCTTGCAAACCAAGCGCGTAACCGGTTTGTTTCTAGCCGGCCAGATCAATGGGACCACTGGTTACGAAGAGGCTGCAGCGCAGGGGCTTCTCGCCGGCATCAACGCCGCGCGGGTTGCGGGAAACCAGGATGAGACACACCTGACGCGCGATATCAGTTATATCGGAGTCATGGTCGATGATCTTGTCACAAAGGGTGTTACTGAGCCGTACCGGATGTTTACATCGCGCGCCGAGTACCGGCTGAGCTTGCGAGCCGACAATGCTGACCAGCGATTGACGGCGCTGGGTGTTGACCTTGGTTGCGTGAGCCCGCTGCGCGCCGAATCCTACCGTGTTAAAACTGAAGAGTTGAGCGCCCTGCGGGGTATGTTGAAAGCGATCCGATTGTCGCCTCAGGAGTTTTCCAAACGGGGCATTGAGGTAAACCGGGACGGTGTACAGCGAAGTCTGTACGAAGTTTTGTCGCGGCCCGATCTATCCTATGCGGATATGGCCCGCGCATTTCCTGAGATTGCGCGCTCCGAGCCGCGTATCGCCGAACTCGTGGAAACTGACGCCAAGTATGACGTGTATCTGAAGCGGCAGGCGGCGGATTTGAGCCGCTTGCGGGAGGCGGAGCAACAAGTGATTCCCTCCGACTTTGACTATGAAGGTCTTCCCGGGCTGTCAAATGAGGTCAAGCAGAGGCTTACCATTGTTCGGCCATCAACGGTGGCTCATGCTGGCCGGATCGAGGGCGTTACTCCTGCTGCGGCGACAATTATAGTCGCTGCGCTGAGATCAAATCGATTCGGCTCCACAACAAGAGGGGCTGCTGAGTGACCACGCGTTTGGGAGCGGCTGCGTCGTCTCTGAATGTTTCACGTGAAACGCTGGTACGACTTGAGACTTACGAGCGGCTGCTGGGACAATGGCAACGAATTAAAAATCTGGTTGCCCCATCTACGCTAACCCAAATCTGGGAGAGGCATTTCTCAGACAGCCTGCAATTGATCGCGCACGCGCCTTCTGCACTGCGCTGGGCCGACATTGGGTCGGGGGCAGGTTTTCCCGGCCTTGTGATCGCTGCCGCACTGGCGGACCGGTCTCACTCCGTGGTTCATCTCATCGAATCAGATAATCGAAAATGCGCATTCCTGCGCGAAGTTGCACGTCAGCTGGGCGCGCCGGCAGTCATCCATCACTCCCGGGCTGAGGTGGCGATGGCCGGGCTTGGACCTGTGGACGTAGTAACAGCCCGCGCTGTAGCTCCTCTAAAGACGCTTTTTAAGCTTGCAAAGCCCGCGCTAGACCAAGGCGCCCTGGGACTTTTCCCCAAAGGACGAGGATATCAAGCCGAAGTTGCAGAATTCGTCCTGCCAAGCAAGTTTCAGTTGGACATCGCACCGAGTTTGACCGAAAACGAAGCTGCAATTGTAATCATACGTGGGAACAGCCAGGTGCTTGTTTCCGACCCCTGATGGGATGGCCTCAATGCGTGTCATTGTCCTCGCAAACCAAAAGGGAGGCGTCGGGAAGACGACAACCGCCATCAATCTGGGCACAGCTCTAGCGGCCATTGGCGAGAAAGTTCTGATCATCGATCTTGATCCGCAGGGGAACGCGTCGACTGGCTTGGGGATTGATCGCAAAAGCCGTTTGGCGTCCACTTACGACGTTATGGTCGGAGAAAGGTCGCTGCTGTCTGTCTCACAGCCTACGTCTGTTCCTCGTTTGTTCGTGGCGCCGTCAACGCTGGACCTGCTTGGGGTCGAGCTGGAAATCGCAGGCGACAGCGATCGCACATTCAAGGTGCGCACTGCGATCCAAGAACTGGGACGGCAGATCATTCAGGATGAAGACCCGTTCACATACATTTTGCTGGATTGCCCACCCTCGCTTAACCTTCTGACAATCAACGCTTTGGCAGCTTCTGACAGCGTTCTTGTGCCGCTGCAGTGCGAATTCTTCGCGCTTGAAGGCCTGTCTCAACTTCTGTCCACCATCGAGCAGGTTCGAAAATCACTCAACCCGCAGCTCGCCATCCATGGCGTCGTCCTCACGATGTACGATCCGCGAAACAACTTGGCGACGCAGGTTGTCGCCGATGTGCGCCAGTTTATGGGTGACAAAGTCTACGACACGATCATTCCTCGCAACGTTCGTGTGTCGGAAGCGCCTTCTCACGGTAAGCCGGTGCTGCTTTACGATCTGAAGTGCGCTGGTAGTCAGGCCTACCTGAAGCTCGCCTCGGAAGTCATTCAGCGTGAACGGCGCCTACGTGCCGCTTGATTCGCCAGCGTAACGAGGAAGACATGGCAGACGAGAACCGCCCGAGGCTCGGACGCGGGCTAGCCGCGCTTTTAGGCGACAATTCCCCTGCGTCGTCTCCCGCCGAAGGCGCGAGCCGGGGGGTACGACGCCTTCCGATCGAGTTTCTGAGCCCAAACAGCCGCAACCCGCGTCGGAGTTTTGATGACGAGCAGCTGGATAGCCTCGCCGCGTCTATTCGTGAAAAGGGTGTCATCCAGCCGATCATAGTTCGTGCGACACCGAATAAGACTAACAGCTTTGAAATAGTAGCTGGCGAGCGCCGCTGGCGCGCTGCGCAGCGCGCCGGCCTTTACGATGTGCCTATCGTGTTGATCGAGGCAAATGATCGCGAGACGCTGGAAATCGCAATTATCGAAAATGTCCAGCGCGCCGATTTGAACCCCATCGATGAGGCGCTTGGCTACGAGCAACTCCTCAGCCATTTCCAGTACACTCAGGCTGACCTTGCACGCGTGATTGGCAAAAGCCGCAGCCATGTCACAAACACGTTGCGGCTGCTGAACCTATCTGAGAGCACGCGGAAACTTGTTACGGAAGGCGCTCTGAGCGCAGGACACGCACGCGCGTTGCTGGCGCTGCCTGATGCTGACGCAGCCGCGCGTCGCGCCGTTGCTGACGGTTTATCGGTGCGTGATCTTGAGCGGCTCGCTCAGGAGAATGCCGGGACTTTGGAAACAAAAGGCGCTCGTGGAAAAGCGAGCCCGAAAGACCCAAACATCCGCAGCCTGGAACGCGAGCTTTCAGATGAGTTGGGTTTGGCTGTCGCCATTGATCACAGCGGAGACGGCGGACGCCTCACAGTGACTTACAAAAGTCTGGATCAATTCGACATGATACTGGGCCGACTGCGGACTTAGGACGCTCTGCGGGAACCGCGGACAATCCACCAGAGGCAGCGCAAAGCAAGCCGTTCGGCACTGCGCGGATCCCGGCGCGCAGCGGCGGATGCTGTGGCGATTTCATTGGCGATTTGAAGCAGTTTCGCGGCGCTCCAACCCTTGATCTGATTTACGAGCTGCGTTCGCTTTGCGCCAAAGTAGTTGCGTGGCAGGCGCTCCTCAATGCTCTCTAACGTCACGCTGCGGTCCATATCGATTCGCATCCGATGCAAAAACAGGATGTGGCGAAGCAGAAACCCCAGGAAGACGCCTGGATCCAGTTGAGCGAACGTCTTCTGACCAGCCTCAGTCGCTGCCCGATAATCGCCGTTAAAAGCCACGAAGATGGCTTCATCAATGCTCAGCGCCGCAGCATCGGCAATTACTGCTTCGACATGAGCCTCGGTAACAACGCCTTGCCCAGATGCGTGGAGCACCAATTTTACAAGCTCGGATCGCGTAACGAGTCGGTCGGCGCCGAGATGGCTCGTCAGAAAATCCCTGGCGCCCGGCGTGATCGATAGACCAGCGCGCTTCATTTCCTCATCCACAATCAACTCAAGCTGCTTCATGGAGTCGTGATAGCACTCGACAGCAGCGCCCTTTGCGTAACGAGCAATCAGCTTCCGAAGGGGGGAGTCGGCCTTCAAATCACCTGCGCTGATCACAACAACGCAGTCCTGAGGCGGCTCCGCGATGAGGTTGTCTATCGCGGGAACAAAGGTCTTAGAGCCCGCATCTATATGAATGCTGCGGCTTCCACCAAACAATCCTATCGTGTTTGCTTCATCGGCCAGATTGCCGGGATTGGCGGCTATCTGGTCTCCATCAAGTCGCAAAAGCTGAAACGGGTCGCGAGGGTTTGCGACGGAGCTGCGGATAACCGCTTGCGAGCGTTCAGATACAAGGCCTGCGTCGGGGCCGCAGAAAAGAAAAAGCCAAATATCCGGCGACCGGCTTCTGATGAACCGGTCTGCTTCGTGATTTTTGATCGCGACCATTCAGGATTATGGCCGCCGCGAAAGGTCTGCCGCCAAACGGGTCCGAATCTGGTCAGCAAGGCCCCGCGCACTCCTGATATCGGCATCACGGGCGGCCCGCAGGTTGGCAAAGCGCTGGCTTGTGCGATCATAACTTGCGGTCACGAAGGCGACTCCTGACGCAACAGGTGGTCCGCCAGCTACAGGCAGCAGACGATAGTCCGCGTCCACAATCAACATACCAGACGTGGCGCGGCCACTGACGGTGTCGACCAAGGGGGCCTGAACGCGCTGCTTGACGCTGATCACCAGCCGATACCGTGGTTGAGCCACTGCGCCAGTTCCATTCAGTAGAAAAGTCAATTCGTTAGCGAGATAGTGGCCGATTCGTTCGCCGATTGGCTCCACCTTGATCGCGCGAAAGTCTTCGACCAAAGCTTGCCCGGACGGCCCTCCGTACATGGGTTGAAAGCAACCCATGAGCGGAGCGCTCAAGGCGATGGAAGTGGCGACAACTCGCAGGGAAGATTTCAATTTATCCGACAACATTCACGATTCTCTGTGGAACCACGATAACCTTGCGAACCATACTCCCTTCGAGCGCCTTTTGCACGGCCTCCAGTCCAAGCGCTGCTGTCTCCAGCGACGCAGCATCAGTGTCACGAGATACGATCAACTCACCGCGTTTCTTGCCGTTGACCTGAACAGGAATGGTCATCATGTCGTCGCGCGCGAGCCTCGCGTCGACCACTGGCCACGGAGCGTTCGACAGCAGGTCGTCGTGACCCAGTCGGGCCCAGCACTCCTCCGCAAGATGAGGCATCATTGGCGCAAAAGCAGCCACAAGAAACTCGCCGGCTTCCCTGTATGCGAGGGCAAGTTCGTCCGAGATGGTTTCAGTCTCGATCGCGCCCATCGAGGCTGAGAGGGCGTTCGCCATCTTGCGAACCTCAGCGATGGCTGTGTTGAAACGAAGCCGCTCAATATGATCTTGCGCGCGGGAAAGATGACCATGCGCGATGCGGCTGACTTCCATGGCTTTCTCGTCCTGCACCGCAGCGGACAAGGGTCCTCGTGGAGGCGCCATATTGGAAATTTCGCCAACAATCCGCCAGAGCTGCTGAACGAAACGGGCCGAGCCCTGCACGCCTTCCTCGCTCCAGATCACATCACGGTCTGGCGGCGAATCCGACAGCATGAAGAGGCGAGCGGTGTCAGCGCCGTAGTCGGCGATGATATCGTCGGGGTCTACAGTATTTCGCTTGGATTTTGACATTTTTTCGACGGAACCGACAGTCACTGCCCGTCCATCGTTTTTCGCCGTTGCGCGCCGCACGGCCCCAGAGGTTTCAATTTCGATTTCAGCCGGAGTCAGCCAATTTCCGGAGCTGTCGCGGTAGGTTTCGTGAACGACCATCCCTTGAGTGAAAAGTCCCTTGAAAGGTTCCGATATTCCTACATGGCCGACAGCCTTCATCGCGCGCGTAAAAAAACGCGAATAAAGAAGATGTAAAATCGCATGCTCGATCCCGCCAATATACTGGTCAACGGGCAGCCAGGCGTCTGCGGTGTTGCGCGTAGTTGGGCTAGCGGTGTTAAATGGGTCAGTAAATCGCGCAAAATACCAGGATGAATCTACAAAGGTGTCCATCGTGTCAGTTTCGCGCCGCGCCGCCTTACCGCAGGAAGGACAAGCGACGTGTTTCCACGTGGGGTGCCGCTCGAGCGGATTGCCTGGACGGTCGAAAGTGACGTCATCGGGAAGTGTGACAGGGAGTTGATCGTTCCGAACCGGCATCGTCCCGCAATCATCGCAGTGGATGATCGGGATCGGACATCCCCAGTATCTTTGCCTTGAGACACCCCAATCGCGCAGTTTGAAATTCACCTGACGTTTCGCCTGGGGCCGACCGCCAATCTCGTTAGTTTCAAGAAGCGACGCGACCTTGTCCCGCGCCTCCTTCACCGAAAGCCCATCTAAAAAACGTGAATTTACCAGCGTTCCGTCGCCGTCAAAGGCGACATCGGAAACAACAAAAGCTGCAGGATCCTGACCGGGCGGACAGACGACCGGAGTGGCTCCAAGACCATAGGCGTTAGCAAAGTCGAGATCGCGCTGATCATGGGCCGGACAGCCGAAAATCGCGCCCGTGCCGTAGTCCATCAGGACAAAATTGGCGACGAATACCGGAATTTTCCATCCGGGATCAAAGGGATGCTGGACTGTAATTCCAGTATTAAATCCCTTTTTCTCAGCAGTTTCCATAGCTGCAGCCGAGGTTCCCGAGCGTTGGCATTCAACAATGAACGTCTGTAGCTCGGGGTTATTTGCAGCTGCACGGCGCGCCAGAGGATGGTCGGCGGCAAGCGCAAGAAACTTTGCCCCAAATATGGTGTCTGGGCGTGTCGTATAAACATCAAGCGTTTCGGGCGATGGCGATCCGTCGATCTCGAAGCGAAGGAGAAGTCCTTCCGAACGCCCTATCCAGTTTTGCTGCATGAGCCGAACTTTTTCCGGCCAATTATCGAGGGTCGACAGCGCATCCAGCATTTCCTGGGAATAATCGGTAATTTTCAAAAACCATTGCGTCAGCTCGCGCTGCTCGACTATGGCTCCTGAACGCCAGCCGCGACCATCTATGACCTGCTCGTTAGCAAGGACTGTGTGATCGACGGGGTCCCAGTTTACCCTCGCCTTTTTGCGGTCCACCAGACCGGCCTTGACGAAGTCCAGGAACATCCTCTGCTGATGCTGATAATACGACGGATCGCATGTGGCGATCTCGCGCGACCAATCCAGCGACAAGCCCATGGACTTGAGCTGCGTCCGCATCGTGGCGATGTTTTGATAAGTCCACGTCGCAGGATGGGTGTTGTTCTGCATCGCCGCGTTTTCGGCGGGCATGCCAAACGCATCCCAGCCCATAGGGTGCAGCACATTCATGCCCCGTGCGCGCTTGTAGCGCGCGACCACGTCGCCCATCGCATAATTGCGCACATGCCCCATGTGAATGCGGCCCGAGGGGTAGGGAAACATCTCAAGCACATAGTATTTTGGGCGCGGGTCATCGTTGTCAGCCTTGAAAGTCTGACGATCTTCCCAAACTTTTTGCCACTTGGGTTCGGCTTCGCGCGGGTTGTAACGATCTGAAAACATCGTATTTCTGTGGCGGTCGCGTGTGATTGGATCAGACGCAATGAGCATTATTAAAGGGTGGGGTCAACGGCCTTACCCTTGCGGCCGTTGCGCCGATGCGGGGAACCGAAGACATGGCAAATCAAGACTTTCACGCAATTGGCCAGCGCGACGTGAACCCGACCCAGATTCTCGAACAATACGCTCGGGTGCAGAGCGCCATTGAGCGCGCCGAAAAATCCGCTGGTCGGGCTACAGGAAGCGTCACGCTCGTGGTGGCGTCGAAAATGCAGGGAGCAAATGAAATCGAGCCTTTGCTTCTCGCAGGGCACCGCGTTTTCGGAGAAAACCGCGTTCAGGAAAGCCTGACGAAGTGGCCTTCGCTTAGAGAAGCCAATCCAGATGTCGAACTGCGACTGATTGGTCCGCTCCAATCCAATAAAGCGAAGGAAGCAGTCGCTTTCTTTGATGTCATCGAGACAATCGATCGCCCCAAGCTGGCGGCGGCCATCGCACACGAAATCAAAACTCAGGGCCGTTCGCCCCGTCTCTACATTGAGGTCAACACCGGCGATGAGCCGCAAAAGGCCGGCGTAGGCGCCCGCGCGGCGGATGAATTTATACGCCAATGCCGGGAGGAGTTTGGCCTGATCATATCCGGGCTGATGTGCGTGCCCCCTGTGGGCGAGCAGGCCTCGCCGCATTTTGCCTTGTTAGCCGCCATCGCGATGCGCAACCAGATTTTGGACTTGTCCATGGGGATGACAGCCGACTTTCCTTTGGCGATACAGCTTGGAGCGACCCATGTCAGGGTTGGATCAGCGATTTTTGGCGCACGAGCCTGAACTCACCGGATGATAAGGCGGACCCGTTTACCGAGCCGGGGCAATAGTCGGCGCAAGTCCTTGGGCGCAAAGGCGATGCAGCCCTCAGTCCCTCGACCGTCAGGCCTCTGGAAGTGGACGAAGATGGCGCTTCCAGCCCCCAATCGGCGGGGTCGTTGGTTATGATCGGTGGTCAGGACGATGTCATACACGTTGTCAGCAAGGGTCAATTTTTCGCAGCGCAGCCTTGTGGGCAGATTAATGGGCGCGTTGTAGCGAAAACTTTTGGGGTCATCGCACCAGCCTTCATTTGATCGTGTCTGGCGCAGGGGGACTTGCGCTAACAAGCGCTTCTCGCGGTCTGGTCTGAAATAGCCGCCCGTTATCGCAAAAACACCGAAGGGTGTGCCGCCATCCCCTTCCCTTTTTCGCACTACAATGCCCGAACGGCCCAGAATGCATGACATCCGGATGTTTCCCGCCTGCGCCACCCCAACCGTCGGCCTGAGACCGGCGAAGCTTCGTGATATCCGGATCGTCTGGATAAAGCGGCTCATCAATCTTTCGTAAGCTCGTGCTTGCGTCATGGCTTAAGGCTGGCTCAGCGCTTCGCCATGTTGTAATTCCTTGCCTAGCGCGTGTTGTGTAAATGAAGCAACAGGATTGGCTCTCTCTCTGGCGCCTTATACCAAGGCATGTGGATGGATCTCGCAGAATGCCGCAAGTTCGAAAGATACTGATCGCGGACGACGATGAAGATCTGCGTTCCACTTTGGCGGAGCAGCTCGATCTCAATGAAGAGTTCAGCATCCTCCAGGCGGGACCGCAAAGGCGGCGATTGAAGCCGTCCAACAGGAAGCGCCGGACCTCGTCATTATGGACGTCGGCCTTCCGGACATGGATGGACGTCAAGCCGTTCTGCACCTGCGAAATGAAGGCTTCAAAAGCCCGGTCATTATTCTGACTGGGCACACTAGCGACGAGGACGCGGTCGTTGGTCTCGATGCGGGCGCGAATGACTATGTGCTAAAGCCGTTTCGCTACGCCGTTCTTCTCGCGCGTATTCGTGCTCACCTGCGTCAGCATGAAGCCAGCGACGACGCGGTCTTTCAGATCGGAACTTATGTCTTCAAGCCAAGTTCAAAACACCTGGTGAATGAAAAAGGTGGCAAGCTCCGGCTCACGGAAAAAGAAACGGCTATTTTGAAGTTTTTGTATCGCGCGAATTCTGGAGTCGTTACTCGTGACGTGCTGTTGCGCGAGGTGTGGGGATACAATGCAAACGTGACTACTCACACGCTTGAGACGCATATTTATCGCCTGCGGCAAAAGATCGAGAAAGATCCGGCGAACGCCCAATTGCTGGTTACCGATTCAGGCGGCTACAAACTTATTCCGTAATTTCGCTACTAATTGATATCGACAGTCACAGGCACGTGGTCGGAAGGCCTTTCCCATGAGCGCGCGTCTTTGAGAATACGCATCGCGGATATCGTCGGCGCGAATTTCGGACAAAGCCATATATGATCCAGGCGTCGGCCTTTGTCTGCAGCTGCCCAGTCTTTCGATCTGTAGCTCCACCACGTGAAAAGTTTTTCGGGCTCTGGCGTTACCGCGCGCATGGCGTCGCGCCAGTTTCCTAGCGCAAGTATTTCATTGAGGCGCTGCGTCTCCTGCGGAGTGTGGCTCACGACCTTCAATAGCCATTTGTGATTCCACACGTCAAATTCAGACGGTGCTACATTCAGGTCGCCTGTGATGACCGCGGGCGCGCCGTTCGAACTCCAGGAAAGGGATAGCTGTTTCAGCTCGTCGAGAAAGTTCAGCTTGTGCAGAAATTTCTCGTTGAGCGCTGGGTCAGGAATGTCTCCGCCGGCGGGAACATAAAGATTGTGGACGATGAATGGGCCTTGATCGCCTGCTTCAATCTTCGCACTTATGTGCCGCGCATCACCTTTGTTGCAGAATTCGCGACGGTGAATTGCATCAAGGGGAAGGCGTGAGACGATAGCGACCCCGTGATATCCCTTTTGCGCATTCACCGCGATATGGCGGTAACCCAATTTGTTGAACGCCGAAGACGGAAACTCCGCCTCGCGGCATTTGATCTCCTGCAGACAAAGAACGTCAGGGTTTTCCAGCGACAAAAACCGCTCGACCAGCGGCATTCGAAGTCGAACCGAGTTGATATTCCAAGTCGAAATTCTCAAGGGCATCGAGCGTCTCCGGCAGCCACGATAAGTGGCATGGCGCAGGCGCCGCTTCAAGTTCTAGACAAGCGGGTCAGTTCGAATCGACACGCTCGAAATTAATCCGGAACAGAGACGCCTCGGGCTTTTGTTGCAAATCGATGTTTGATAGCGCGACCATTGTGTCGCCTCCCTGGGCGTCGTTGACCGCCCAGCGCAGCAAAGAAAAGTCTGTTGTTTTAAAAACCAACGTAATCCGCGATGTGCCGCCTAGCGTTGCGCGATCTTCGATACGGATCGAAGTCGAATCGTCATTACTGGTCACGTCGAGAATTTTCGTGTCCTTCGCAAGGTCGATGTTGCTTTTGAGCAAAAACTTCAGGGGCGTCTGGCTTATAAAATACACATCCTGCGTGTTCAAGCGCCGGTTGCGAATCGCTACGCTTGTTCCATCGGCGATGATTTCAAGCGGTGAGGGTTTCGCGTAATCGAAGCGCAGCCTCCCCGGCTTTTGAAGATAGAGCTTCCCCGTAATCTTCCGCCCGTCGGCGCCCGTTTGGACGAAATCACTCACAAGGGTGGTTACGCTGTTCAGGTAGGCGTTGGCGCGCCTGATGGCCGTGGCTGCATCAGCTGTCGCTACGCGGGCAGGCGGGGCCGCTTTCTGAATAGCTGATTGAGCCGGCGCGCCTGGTTTTGGACCAAGCTGGATAGGCGCGCCCTGCGCCCAAGAAAGCGACGGCGCCAAAATCGCGGCGGCCACCGCCAAAAAGACTGGCCTGAACATGTGGAAAATCCCTAAGTCGGTATCTTTGTCTATGCGCAGCTTGTGGCGAAGTTTCGGCAATCTAGGCCTCAGGTTCGAATGCGCCTCGATCAACGCCGCCGCCGACCAAAATTTCCCGTTTACCGGCATGGTTTGACGGACCCACGACGCCCTCTTGCTCCATCCGCTCCACAAGCGATGCGGCCTTGTTGTAGCCAATGGACAGTCGGCGCTGGATATAACTGGTCGAGCATTTCCGATCGCGCAGGACAATCGCAACTGCCCGGTCGTAGAGATCGCCGGCTTCTTCGCTGTCCATGCTGCCGGGCGAAAGTTCGCGATCGTCAGAGGCCTCAATATCGTCGTCAGCGGTGATTGCCTCGAGATACTGGGGCCGCGCCTGTGTCTTCAGATGCGCCACTATTTTCTCGACTTCAGTGTCTGAAACAAAGGGCCCATGGACACGCGAAATTCGTCCGCCGCCCGCCATGTAGAGCATGTCGCCCTGCCCCAGAAGCTGTTCGGCTCCTTGCTCGCCAAGGATCGTCCGGCTGTCGATTTTCGACGTCACCTGGAAGGATATCCGGGTCGGGAAGTTGGCTTTGATCGTGCCGGTGATGACGTCCACGGAGGGACGCTGGGTCGCCATTATCAAGTGAATGCCAGCCGCTCGGGCCATTTGCGCAAGACGCTGAATGGCGCCCTCAATGTCCTTGCCGGCGACCATCATCAGGTCGGCCATCTCGTCCACGATGACGACGATATACGGCAGCGGGGCCAGATCCATTTCTTCGCGCTCGTAGATGGCCTCGCCGGTTTCGCGATCAAAGCCGGTCTGGACTGTACGTTCGATCACTTGTCCTTTGGCCACTGCTTCAGCCACGCGCGCATTAAAGCCGTCGATGTTGCGCACGCCGACTTTCGACATTTTCTTGTAACGGTCCTCCATTTCGCGGACCGCCCACTTGAGCGCGACGACGGCTTTCTTCGGGTCAGTAACTACGGGGGTCAGAAGATGGGGAATTCCGTCGTAAACAGACAATTCTAGCATCTTGGGATCGACCATGATGAGTTTGCACTCATCCGGCCGCAGTCGGTAGAGAAGCGACAAGATAAATGTGTTGATCGCGACAGACTTGCCTGAGCCGGTCGTTCCGGCGACGAGCAGATGCGGCATGCGCGCAAGATCCACGATGACCGGCTCGCCGCCAATCGTTTTGCCAAGCGCAATGGCAAGCTTGTGCTTGGATTTTTCAAAGTCTTCGGACGCAGTCAGTTCGCGCAGATAAACTGTCTCGCGGCGCTGGTTGGGCAATTCTATGCCGATCGCGTTGCGCCCTTGCACCACGGCGACGCGAGCTGAAATTGCCGACATCGAGCGTGCAATGTCGTCGGCGAGGCCGATGACACGGGATGATTTGATTCCGGGCGCGGGTTCGAGTTCGTACAGCGTGACAACGGGGCCAGGGCGGACGTTGATGATCTCGCCTTTGACGCCAAAGTCATCAAGCACGCCTTCCAGCAGACGCGCATTTTGCTCAAGAGCGTCTGCGGATAACTTGCCGGCGTTGCTTTTCTTGGGCTCGCTGAGCAGCGCGAGAGGCGGCAGTTCAAATTCTGCGCGGCCAAGCAACGAAGGCTGCGCTTCACGCTCGGCCCTTCGACCGGGCTTGATAGGCGACGGCGGGGGCGCCACGCGTCGCGCCTCAGGCTCTTGGTAGCTGGGTTCTATGGGCTTGGCGGCGGCCGTTGACGGCGTGCGCGCTCTCTCCTCGGCGCGCAAAACTGGTCGATCAACGACGGGAGTGCGCAGAATTGGCGCAGGCGGCGGATTAAACTCGTCCGCGAAGGCGATGCGCTGGGGTTCGTGGTCGATCGTCCGGTTTGGCTTCTTGTCCAGATACCGCCACAGCCGGGCGCGACCGCTCAGGAAAAGGTGGGCGATGGCTCCAACGGAGACGAGAGCCAGTCCAGGCTCTCCGGTGTGATCTTCCTCCTCGCGGTCAGAGCGGGGTCGTTTGCTGGGAGCCGATTCATACTCTGCGCCTTCAGACTTGTCTCGTCTGTCCTGACCCGCGGCTGCCGACAAGGATATGACGGCTCCAAAGCCAAATAAAACGGTCGCCAAGACTGCGGCAATGGTCGATTCCCCCGTCAGCCGTCGGGGAAGCGCGAGAATTGCGTCGCCCAAAACGCCCCCAAGCCCGGTTGGCAATGGCCAGCGATCAGTTGCGGGAAGGAGGGACGCCAGGGACGCAGCGCACGCCACGCCGCAAAGGAGAAGAACTAGCCGGCTTTTGAATCCCGCAAGCCCGTGGTGGCGAACGAGGTTCCAAGACCAAAAGGCAAGAGGAACAAGCAGCACGATGGAGCTAAGGCCCAACATCTGGATCAACACGTCCGCGACCAGTGCGCCGGGCGCTCCAAGGATATTCCGGACCTGGCCATCCGCAGCATAGTTCAGGCTTGGATCTTGTGCGGACCATGTTGCGAGCGCAAGCCCCATCGAGGTAACAAGCGCGGCTAAAGCCAAGCCAAGCGCCTCTATGCAGCGCCGAAGGATATAGTCCTGCGCAGCGTCTGGAATTCGATCGAGGGTCGAAGATGTTGTGGTGCGCATGGCCATTTGCTGAACTGAGGCTTTCCGACGCTAAAGAGTGTCAGTTAATGGCGGCTTAACCTTGTTGGCCGCGCAGCAGCGACTTTGTGAGGGCGTCGGCGTTACATTGTTTCCAAAGCCTACAAAACGCGAACGGCGCCCCGTAGGGCGCCGCCATTTGCAACCGATTGTGCCGGTTTAGACCATGTAGGCGCGCTCGCCATGCTCGGCGAGATCGAGACCTTCGCGCTCTTGATCGGGAGTTACGCGCAGCCCAACGATCAGATCGACGATCTTGAAGATGATCGCAGAACCCACGCCTGACCAAACCAGCGTGAAGAGAACGCCCTTCAGCTGCGCTATCACCTGAGTGGCCATGTCGTAAGCGCCGACCGCGAGTTCCCCTGGCTTGCTCTCGTAATCTGGAAGACCTGTGCCGCCCAGCGACTGGCTGACAAAGATACCAGTGCCAATGGCGCCGATGATGCCGCCGATGCAGTGAATGCCGAACACGTCGAGCGAGTCGTCGTATCCGAGTTTCGTGCGGGCATAAGCCACGAAGTAGAAGCACACCACGCCTGCGACAGCGCCGAGTACGATAGCTCCGAGCGGGCCTACAAAACCCGCTGCGGGGGTGACCGCAACCAGGCCAGCAACGGCGCCCGACACCATGCCGAGCAGGGAAGGCTTGCCCTTCGCGCCCCATTCAACGAACAGCCACGCAAGCGCAGCAGCCGCAGGAGCAACAAACGTATTGATAAAGGCGAGAGCCGCAACGCCGTTAGCTTCCAGGTTGGAGCCGGCGTTGAAGCCGAACCAGCCGACCCACAGAAGCGATGCGCCGATCATGGTCATCGTCAGGGAGTGCGGAGCCATCATCTCACGAGGATAGCCGATGCGCTTGCCAATGATGAGGCAACCGACGAGACCTGCGATGCCGGCGTTGATGTGAACGACGGTGCCGCCTGCAAAGTCGAGCGCGCCCCACTTGAACAGCAGACCCGCGTCGGCCTTGACTTCGTCAAGCTTTGCCTGAGCGACTGCCTTTGTGGCTTCGTCCGTCGCAGCGGCGAGAGCCTTGGCTGCGTCGCCGATGGCGTCTGGGCCGCCCCAGTACCAAACCATGTGTGCCATGGGGAAGTAGATGAACGTCAGCCACAATACTGTGAACAGCAACAGCGCCGAGAACTTGATGCGTTCGGCAAACGCGCCGACGATCAGGGCTGGCGTGATGCAGGCAAAGGTCGCCTGGAACACAATGTAAGACAATTCGGGAATGACGACGCCGTTGGAGAACGTCGCGGCCACTGATTCTGGCGTCACTCCAAGCAGGAAGGCCTTTGAGAAGCCGCCCACGAAATCATTGAGTCCGCCGCCGCTGGTGAACGCAAGCGAATAGCCATAGACGACCCAGATGATCGCGGAAAGCGCGACTATCGCGAACACCTGTGAAAGAACCGACAGCATGTTTTTGGAACGGACAAGGCCGCCGTAGAACAGTGCGAGGCCGGGGATCGACATCATCAGCACAAGTGCGGATGATATGAGCATCCACGTCGTGTCGCCTTTGTTGGGAACTGGCGCGGTCTGGGCAAGTGCAGGCGAAACGCTGGCTGCAATCGCGATCAAGGCGAGGGCGACGCCTACCCCTTTTCGCTGTAAATCCGAAATCATTGTGTGCTCCTAAACGAAGGGAATCCTAGAGTGCGTCGTCGTCCTTTTCGCCCGTCCGGATACGGACAGCGCGCTCAAGGGACGAAACGAAAATCTTGCCATCACCGATCTGGCCGGTTCTGGCAGAGGCGACGATTGCGTCGACGACCGCGTCAGCGAGTTCGCTCGAAACCGCCACTTCGATTTTTAACTTTGGGAGAAAACTGACCGCGTATTCCGCGCCGCGGTAGATTTCTGTATGTCCCTTCTGCCGACCGTAGCCTTTGACTTCCGTGACAGTGAGCCCGTGTACGCCAATCGAGGTGAGCGCTTCGCGCACCTCGTCCAGCTTGAACGGCTTGATGATCGCCATAACTATTTTCATACTGTAGTCCCCGTTAGGGCGCCGTCTCGTTGGATCCGGCGCTGCCCCCTTTGGGCTCGGTTGAAGAGCGTACGGCTGTGAAAACCGCTACGCGCCAAGGTGCGACAATCAAGGCTCGTGCCAGTTTGGATTAAGGCTATGAGACTGTTTCAAGCATAATGACTCAAGACATGGCGCCCGCTCGCGGTCGATGTGCCTAATTTACAGGCCAATCGATTATTACGTGAGCAACAATCGCTGCCGCGTCTCACCTGTACGGGATCGGCGCGTCTCCGGGACTGCAATCGAGACGGGCTTTGAGTGTACATCGGGCGGTGAAGCGCCCACACAAAGCACATGAAGAGGAGAATTGATTGGCGCAGGTTTGGGACGTTGCAATTGCGGGTGGTGGCGCCGCCGGGCTTACTATGGCCCTGCTTCTTCGCCTGCTTTCCGGCGGGGCTTTGAAAGTTGTTCTTATCGATCAGTCTGACCCCGCTCTTCGATCCGGCCCCCGGACTTCCGCGCTGGCGGAGGGTCCACGGCGAATGTTTGAGCGCTTGGGCGTCTGGGAAAAGCTGGTCGACAAGTCCCAGCCTATTTCAAGGATGGAAATATCGGACGCCAGCCTGACGGATGCGGTCAAGACCACCCAGTTGTCGTTTCAGGCGGGGGACGCTACCGCGCCATTGGCGCACATGCTTTTTCATCGGGATATGGAGCCGCAGCTGTTCGCTTCGGCTCTGGAACACGGAGTGGAAACCGTGACTGGGGCCATCGAGGACATCGCGTTTGCGGAAACAAGCGCGACGATACGAATGCGGGATGGGCTGTCGGTCCGGACGCGTTTGATTGTTGGCGCCGACGGTCTTCGCTCGAAAGCACGCAGCGCTGCTCGAATTCCGGTCGTTTCGCGCCCTTACCACCGGACGGCTCTTATTTTCACTGTCACGCATGAGTATGAACATGGGGGGCTCGCCATCCAGCACTTCCTGGAAGGCGGATCATTCGCGGCGCTGCCGGTGACAGGGCGGCGTTCATCAATAGTCTGGACGGAGCCCTCAACCAAAGCTTGTAGTTATCTCAACGCCTCGCTCGATGACATGAGGGCGCAGATCGACAGGCGCATCGGGGGGCGGTTCGGCGAAATCCAGATTGAGGAAGGGCCACAGAGCTTTCCGCTGGCGTTGCAGATTGCGCGTCGCTTCATCGGGCATCGGCTAGCCCTCGTGGGCGATGCCGCCCACCGAGTTCACCCGCTCGCTGGTCAAGGACTTAACATAGGCATGCGCGACGTGGCGACTTTGGCTGAACTCATCTTTGCGCAAGTCAAACTGGGGCTTGATCCTGGAGCGACAGATTTGTTGGATGAATACGAACGGCGCCGCCGGTTCGACGCGACGACAAGCGCGGCCGCGTTTGACCTTCTGCACAGCGCTTATTTGCTGAGCAGCCCGCCTGCACGTTTGGCAAAGCGTATCGGAATGGGCGTTGTTGATCGGACAGACGCGTTGAAGCGAGCTTTGCTCAGCGAAGCGAGCGGAACAACGGGCGCGATTCCAGCTCTGTTCCGCTGACAGCTTCACGCCTCAATCTGGCGTGCCTCTTCAGGGAGCATGATGGGGATTCCATCTCGGATTGGAAAAGCAAGTCCAGCCGCTCTGGAACGCAATTCCTGAGCTGCCGCGTCATACTCCAGCGTGGTTTTTGACAGCGGGCACACAATGACTTCCAGAAGCCGGGAGTCGATCGTGGCTGTGCGCTGAGTATCAACAGGTAACTCGGAGTTTCTGTCGGCTGTCATTGCGCATCCTTACTGTAAGGAGGTAGACGCTCCACTGCTGCGGGCAAACTCAATTTCGGCAAGTGCGACAAGAACCTCTGCGCGCGCCTTTAAAGTTTCAGCCTCAAGCAGAGCCTGTTTTTCGACTGTCCCGAACGGACTCATCATCGCAAGCGCATTCACGAGGGCTTCGTTAGGAGCTTTTTCAATTTCTTTCCAGTCAAGCTTGACGCGGTTGCTGTCCGAGAAGGCGCGTAACATCTTGACGATGCTTTGCCTATCCACCTCGTCTTCACCGGACCGCGCATCGAGGTCTGCAGCGAAATCGCCGAAGTTCACGGCGCATTGTCGATAGGGTGTTGTCGTCGTCAGCTCTTCCAAAACGCGAAACCGACAGATTCCAGTCAAGGTGATCAGCACGCGCCCGTCGCCGGACTCGGCGAATTGGGTGATTCGACCCGCGCATCCAACGGCATGGACGGCAGGTTCGTCGTAAACGGCCCCGGTCATCTCATTCGGCTGCACCATTCCGATGAGCCGCTGTCCGCGTAGAACGTCCTCGATCATCTGGAGATACCGAGGCTCAAAGATGTTGAGCGGCATCTGCCCCCGAGGGAGGAGCAGCGCACCGCTCAACGGGAAAATGGGCAAAACCCCTGGCAGGTCGTGCAAGTGTTCGTAAGATCGATTCAGTCCCATAATCGAACCTCGCTGTTTCTATCTACGAGAAAAGCACGGCTGAGAGCTTACGTCGTGCTGCGACGGTCTCAAGATCCATGGCGCCCCATGCATCGAAAAATTGGATCAATTGTTTGCGGGCGGCGTCCTCATTCCAGCTGCGCTCGCGCCGGATGATTTCGATCAGCGCATCGGTTGCGCCTTCGCGGTCGCCGCTGGCATTCAGAGCAATCGCCAACTCAAGTCTTGAACCATGATCGCCGGGGTTGGCTGATACCTTGTCGTGCAGCGCGCCCAACTCACCAACGTTGGATGCTTGTGTCGCGACCTCAAGAGCCGCCCGCGCCGCAGCCAAAGGCTGACTTTTCTCAATCTTATCTACAACCGTTGAAAGGATCTGCCGCGCAAGATCCAGGTTGTTAAGGTTGACCTGCGATCGAACGAGCCCGCCCAAAGCCGGTTCACTTTCCGGGTCCATTTCCAATGCTTGCTGAAATGCCGAGGCGGCCTCATCGGCTTGTCCTTCGAGCAGCGCCGCTTCGGCTAGCTTGATTATGTCTTCCACGCCGTCTTCTACAGGGCCGATGAGACGTTCGATGAACGTCTTGATTTGGCTTTCCGGCAGAGCACCCATGAAGCCGTCGACAGGTTGCCCTTTATCGAAGCCGAAAACCGCCGGAATTGACTGCACACCCAATTGCCCAGCGATCTGGGGATGTTCGTCAATGTTCATTTTGACAAGCTTGACCTTGCCCTTGGCGGCCCTGACAGCTTTTTCCAGGACAGGGGTTAACTGCTTGCATGGGCCGCACCAGGGGGCCCAGAAGTCTACGAGGACAGGTTGGCGAGCAGATTCAGCGATCACATCCGCGCGAAAGGACTCGGTGGTTGCATCCTTGATAAGATTGTCAGGCACGGCGTTCTGAGACTGCAAATTTTCACCCGACCCAATCATTTGAAACTCCATCCGCCAGCGAGCCAGAAACCCAACGCGCCAACCATTGTCGTTAAGGTGGGGCGTTTGGGGCGTCGAGGCAATGTATTTACAGCACAAAGGTCGTTACGCCTGCTACAATATCAAGGCTTGCATCCGCGACTGCTTTCCGGCATATACCGGGCGCGCTGGCGGCGCACGGATGCGGGTGTAGCTCAGTGGTAGAGCACAACCTTGCCAAGGTTGGGGTCGAGGGTTCGAATCCCTTCGCCCGCTCCAGAAACCGCCTCAGTCTGGCTTGGCAAAAGCCGACTTATTTTACTGGATCGGGATGGTTCGACCTGCCTATCAGCAGGTTTCTTGTGCTCAAAACCCATATCAGGCCTGTAAAGAGCCACAGATGTCTCCAGCGTTCAGCTTCATGCAGAAGCGCGCACGAGACGATACCCAGCCAAGAAAACATCAGCAAAAGATAGATTGCGTCGTTGGTCATGCGATAGCTGCGGATGTTTTTGACGATCCCAAAAAGGATGAGGTAGCTCCAGGCTAACCCCGCCGCCCATCCGTAGTTCATAAAAGAACTGAGCCAGATATTATGAATGGGCTCGGGGAAGCGCAGCGCAAATTGCAAGGTGCCGAGGCCCTGCGGCTGCTGCATCATCAAATCAAAGCTGGTCAGATATCGGTTCAACCGGCCTTGCTCGCCAAGGTCGTAGTCTTTGGCGAGCGTCAAGCGGTCGAGAACCTTATCGTCGAAGCCTTCAATGAAGATCGCCGCCAACGCGGCCAGAACAAGGAAGGCGAATACGCCGCTAAAAAGCGACAGTACGGTCCGGAACATCGCCTTGCGATTGACGATCAGGACAAACGCCAAACAGAGCATGAGCCCAGCCAGGATTGCGACCCGCGAAAACGACAGAAGCAGCCCAAGCATCAGAAATAGCAGACAGAAGCCATAAAGCTTTGTGTTTCGGCGACTGTTAAAAAAATAAAGCGATCCAAGAACCCCAGGGATCAGGAAAGCTCCATACATGTTCGGATCGTCGAGAAACCCCTTCGCGCGACCGTCCCACGTCAATGCTTCTGATCCCGTGACAAAGCCAGCGACGCCCAGCGCCGTCGCGATCATCGCCGAAAAAATCCAGACCCGCACAAATCTCTCAAGGTCAGCCCTGCTCCAGTGGGCGACAACGAGCGAAGCGCAGATTCCGATCGAAATTGCATAGGTGATCTTGAAAAGCTGCAAGACAACTTCTTCGTCGCCTGCGTACGGCATCGACGACGAATAAAGACCAAACGTCCAGACGAAGGCGAGCGTCAGAAAAACCAGCGTGGACGCAGTGAACCTCTGGTTGCAGAAAATTGAGATCAAAAGCGCCAGCGTAAAGGAAATGTCTACGGGTGAAGGTCGCATCACCGTGTAGTTGAGCAGCACAACGGCGAGCAGGAAGAAAAAATTCCGGAGGCTTATGGCATACGCGGCAAAGGGCTTGCCGGGTGGTTCGAGCGTTTGGTCGCGTCCCTGATAAATTGCCGCCGTCATCTTTGGTCCCGGAATTTTGCGCTGTTCGAACTCGGCGGGCGAGCGCCACCACCCCAAGCAGACATCGCTCAACATGGTTGACGAACTGCTACCGTCGGCTGGGAAACGGACGCGGCACCTAAATTTTCGCCATTGCCCACTGCGCAGAAGAGGCTAACCTGCGCCTATGGATGGGATTGTGATGGCAGTCAGGCCTGCGCTCATCACCGACGTCGATGAGATCGTTCGGGTGCATGATTGCGCGTGGCGCTCAACTTATCGCGGCATCATCCCTGGGCGCGAGCTGGAGCGGATGGTTTCGAGGCGTGGGCAAAATTGGTGGCGCAGCGCCATCCTTCGAGGCTCCGGTTTGCTCGTCTTCGAATTTGCCGGCGCCGTCGCCGGATACGTCAGCTTCGGCCGAAACAGGACCAAAACGCCGCCATTTACGGGCGAGGTCTTTGAACTTTATGTCTCGCCGCCTCATCAGGGATTAGGATTTGGAACACTCCTGTTCGAGGCGGCGCGCTGTAAACTCGCGGCGCACGGACATTCATCCGTGCTTGTGTGGGTGTTGGCCGATAACGCCTTGGCGCTGGAATTTTATCGGGCGCGTGGGGGAGAGATCGTTTGCGAAGCGCAAGAGAGCTTCGGTGGAGTAACCCTCAAGCGTCTCGCGTTTGGCTTTTGCAAACTCTAGAGACAAAGTCTGTCTTGTGCCGAATCAAGCGGCGCCATACCTCTGGCAGACCATAAGCTTTGGAGCCAGAGCATGCGCTTGGACGCGATATCAATTGGCAAGAATCCGCCGCAGGAAGTGAACGTCGTGATCGAGGTTCCCATTGGGGGCGAACCGATCAAATACGAAATGGACAAGGCCTCGGGCGCCCTATTCGTTGATCGCTTTCTTTACACCGCCATGCGGTATCCAGGGAACTACGGCTTCATTCCGCATACTTTGTCCGAGGATGGCGATCCCTGCGACGTCATTGTCGCCAATACCAGAGCGATCATACCCGGCGCTGTCATGAGCTGCCGCGTGGTCGGCGTGCTCTTGATGGAAGACGAAGCAGGCGGTGATGAAAAGATCATCGCTGTTCCCTCCAACAAGCTCACCCGGCGCTACGAGAAGATAAACAATTACTCAGACCTGCCCGACATCACTCTCAAGCAGATCGAGCACTTTTTCAGCCACTATAAGGATCTGGAAAAGGACAAGTGGGTTCGCGTTTTGGGTTGGGGCGACGCAGAAAAAGCGTTCCAGATCATCAACGAAGCCCTGGAGCGCGCCAAGGCAGCCAAAGCCTGAGTGACGCCCGAGTTCAGCCTACTTGTGGCTGAGAACGAAGACAGCCTGCTCGCCAAACATGTTCCACACCCACCAAGGCGCCGTCACACGAAGTGGCGCGCCGAAGTGGTTGATGGCGACCGCCTTTTCAATGCGCGCGCCCAGTTCATCCACGAGGGCGACGAAGTCCCTAACTGTGCAGAAATGAATGTTTGGGGTTTCGTACCAGGGGCTGGAAAGGGAACCGGTGACCGGCATCCGCCCCTTGAACATGAGCTGCGTGCGAATGCGCCAATGTCCAAAGTTGGGAAATGAGACAATCGCCCGGCGCCCGATCCTGAGCATGTTCTCCAGCACGACCTTTGGCCGCCGGGTTGCCTGCAAAGTCTGCGACAAGATCACGTAATCGAATACATCATCGGGATAGCCTGAAAGATCTGTATCTGCATCACCCTGAATCACCGAAAGGCCTCTGGCCACGCACTCGTTGACGCCCGCTTGCGAAATCTCGATGCCGCGTGCGTCCACATTGCGCTCTGTCGCCAGAAGCTGCAGTAGCGCGCCATCCCCGCACCCCACGTCGAGGACGCGTGAGTTCGGCTCGACCATTTTTGCAATCAACAGATGATCGACGCGGACATCGTTGCGATCATCAAGGCGGCGAGGTGATGGGTCTGTCACGTGATAGCCTGCTCAGGCGCCATGCACTTGATGAATACCGCGCGCCTTTGCAGCTGCATCCAGAAATCCACGAGTGGTTGAAAAAAGTTCGGGTACGTCGAGAAGGAACGCGTCATGTCCTTTGTTCGTATCAATTTCAACAAAAGAAACTGATGCTCCTCCCGCGTTCAGTGCGTGCACTACAGCGCGCGACTCGTTTGTCGGGAAAAGCCAGTCAGACGTGAAGGATACAACGCAAAATCTTGATTTTGAGCCCTTGAACGCCTTCGCAAGCACCCCCTCGTAATCAGCTGCGAGGTCGAAATAATCCATCGCGCGTGTGACGTAGAGATACGAGTTCGCGTCGAAACGCTCGACGAAAGTTGAGCCTTGATAACGCAAGTAACTTTCGATTTGAAAGTCAGCCTGGAAAGAGAACGTCGGTGCGTCGCGGTTCTGGAGTTTGCGACCGAACTTCCGGTGCAGCGAGTCGTCAGACATGTAAGTTATGTGCGCCGCCATTCTCGCCACCGCGAGGCCTTTTTCGGGCTTGACGCCTTCTTGCAGGTATCGCCCGCCGCGCCAGTTTGGGTCAGCCATCACGGCCTGCCGACCGACTTCGTGGAACGCGATGTTTTGGGACGAATGGCGCGCCGCAGCGGCGATGGGTATTGCGGCGAATACCCTCTCCGGATAGGTCGCGGCCCATTGCAGAACCTGCATGCCGCCCATGGACCCGCCGACCACACAGAAAAGTTGCTCAATTCCCAGTTGATCGATCAGCTTGGCCTGAGCCCGGACCATGTCGCGTATGGTGACTATCGGCATGTCGAGCCCATATGGCTCCCCGTTCAGGGGATTGAGCGAAGCCGGGCCCGTCGTCCCCATGCATCCGCCCAGCACGTTTGAGCAAATAACAAAGAACCGGTCTGTGTCTATCGGCCGCCCTGGCCCGACCATCGTTTCCCACCAGCCCGCCTTACCAGTGACGGGATGAACGTTGGCCACGTGCTGGTCGCCCGTCAGGGCATGGCACACGAGTATGGCGTTCGAGCGCTCTGCATTCAGGACGCCGTACGTCTGGTACGCGATCGAAAAAGGCGCAAAATCAATGCCGCAATCCATTGCGAGCGGTGAAAATGCTTCAAAGCGGGCCACGAGACTGTGGGGCGTATCCGCTTCGCTCAGGACGCTGGCTCGTTGCGAAACGGTCAACCCTGACACTCCTTTGCGTTCGGTTTGACGAACGAGGCGTGCGTTGTATAGGTGCGCACCCCTGCGCAGTCAAGAACGCGACTCTCGTGAAGCCATTGACCCCTACGGGCCTCTTGGTATGACGAGGCCGCCGCCGACCTGCGGCAGCTGCGCCTGGCGCAAAGATAGTTCGGAGCTGAGATGTCTCGCGTCGACCCCCGCCCCACCCCGCGATCAGGCATTATGGCGATTGAAGCCTATGTGCCTGGAAAGAGCACTGCGAAGGGCGGCTCCAAGGTCCATAAGCTTTCGTCAAATGAAACGCCCCATGGGCCCTCCCCTTTGGCGCTCGCGGCTTACCGTACGGCCGGCGAGAAGCTCGACATCTATCCGGATGGTTCGGTCCGTGCGCTGCGCGAAGCGATTGGAGCGCGTTTTGGGCTCGATCCTGCGCGTATCCTCTGCGGAAACGGGTCAGACGACATTCTTCACCTTCTGGCGGCAGCCTATGTTGGGCCGGGTGATGAAGGGATCATGACCGTCCACGGCTTTCAGATCTACAAGATCGCGATTCTTGCAGCGGGCGGAAGGCCGGTCATTGTTCCCGAGGTGGAGCTTACGGCGTCGGTTGATGAAATCCTGGCGAAGGTCAGCCCGCGCACAAAGGTCGTTTTCATTGCAAACCCAAATAATCCGACGGGGACGTATATTCCGTTTGAGGACGTAAAGCGGCTGCATGCCGCGTTGCCTTCAAACGTGCTCCTGGTGCTTGACGCCGCGTATGCGGAGTACGTGCGCAAGAACGATTACTCAGCGGGCCTCGAACTTGTCGCGACGAACGAAAACGTCGTCATGACCCGCACGTTCTCGAAGATATATGGTCTCGCGAGTTTACGCATAGGCTGGGCCTACGCGCCTGCGCACGTTTGCGATGCGATCAATCGCATCAGGGGTCCATTCAATGTGAATGGCCCTGCAAGCGCGGCAGGGGTCGCCGCAATCGAAGATACCGCTCATATTGACCATTCGATCGAGCACAATGAAAAATGGCTTGCGTGGCTTTCTGGACAAATCGAAGCGCTGGGTTTGAGCGTCACGCCCAGCGTCGCCAATTTCATCCTTGTCCATTTCCTAGCAGACGGCGCCCACAACGCAGCCGCGGCTGATGAGTTTCTTGCCAACCGGGGCGTCATCGTGCGCGGCGTCGCATCCTACAATCTTCCGCACGCCATCCGGATCACTATAGGGACCGAGGAAGCCAATCGCGCGGTCGCCGAATATCTTGGCGAATTCATGCGCGGAAACGGAAAGTAGCGCTGTGGCTGAAACGGAGTTGCAACCGCTTTCTACCCCGATGTTCGAGCGTCTCACTGTGATTGGGGCGGGGCTGATCGGCTCGTCGATCGTGCGGATCGCAAAGCAGCGTGCGATCGCTCGCGAAGTGATCGTGACTGATAGTTCAGCATCTGTTTGTGCCCGCGTCCGCCAATTGAACATTGCAGATCAGGTTATTGACGACGCAGCCGCTGCTGTTGCTGCAAGCGATCTCGTGATCCTGTGTGTGCCGGTGGGCGCCACGGCGCAGGTCGGTCGTCAAATTGCTGACGCGCTCGCGCTGGGCGCTATCGTTTCGGATGTTGGTTCTGTGAAGTCCGCAGTGGTGGACGCCCTCGCGCCCATCTTGCCAGATCACGTTCATCTAATCCCCGCCCACCCGGTCGCGGGAACGGAATACTCGGGCCCGGACGCCGGTTTTTCAACGTTGTTCAGCAATAGATGGTGCATCGTCACGCCGCCGCATAATGCCGACACGCGCGCAGTGGAGCGCGTTCTTGAGTTCTGGCGGGCCTGCGGGGCGAATGTCGAAACGATGACGCCCGCCCATCACGACCTCGTTCTTGCCATCACGAGCCATGTTCCTCATCTCATTGCGTACAACATCGTTGGCACTGCAGCTGATCTTGAGGAAGTCACACAGTCTGAAGTGATCAAATTCTCTGCTGGCGGCTTTCGCGACTTCACGCGTATCGCAGCGTCCGATCCTACGATGTGGCGCGACATTTTCTTGAACAACAAGGAAGCGGTGCTGGAAATGCTCGGCCGCTTCAATGAGGATCTTGCCGCCTTGCAGCGGATGATCAGGTGGGGTGACGGACAGGGGCTGTTTGATCTCTTCGCGCGCACGCGGGCGATCCGGCGCAGCATCATCGAGCAGGGACAGGAAACCGTCCAGCCTGATTTTGGTCGAGGCGGCCCCAGCGACGCCTAGATCAGCGGCGGGATTGCGAAGGGCGTTCTCAGAGGTCCGATAAAAAGCCGCCCTGCACGCAACTCCAGGGGCAACGTCCTGTTTTCAAGCAGGCTTGAGCCGCTCTTGCTCCCAGAGCCCCGGAGCAGCCCTTCGATAGCAAGGGGCGCAGACGGCAAATTCAGCCGCGAGAGAATTTGTTGAACGCCGGTCACGCGCACGGACAATTTGCCTGACGGTCGGCGACGGTCGTCCAACGTCAAGTCACCGTTGGCTTCAAGCCGGGACGCGCCCTTCTCGGCAGTCAGCGAACTTACTTGCAATCGCCCGCCAGATTCGCTCCAGCGGTCCAGTCGCTCTGCAAACGTTCCGGCGCTCGCTGAACCCGCATTCAAAAGAATTGCCGAGAGGTTCATGCGAAATGGATCGGCGCTTCCGAACAAAGCGTTTACTGTCGCCGCGCTCAGCGCGTCTACAGATGTCGTTATTAACTGGGTGTCGGAGCCTGGCGCGCGGTCAGGAGTTGGCTGGACCCGAATTGCTATCTCTGACGCGCGCGATTGCGCCCACGCAGACAGGTCAGCAGACGCTTCGTCCACGAGAAGCCCTCGGGCGCTCGCGGAGATGTCTGGCGTTGCGGTTCGCGTATTTACTGACCCTCTGAACGTGTCCCAGCTGATAGAAGCTGCGCCAGACCTCGTGATGATTTTCAGAGGGCCTTCGACTCTAAAATCAATTTGAAGAGGTGATGCGATCCTGGTTTCAGCCGTCAAGCGTTGTGCGGCGCCTGATTGTACGGGGCCCGTGGGGGACGTGAACGAGGGCGCATCGCAGCGAAATTGAAGGTGGAACGGAAATCCTTGGGTGCGCTTGTTGGCGCACGCCCAGAAGCGATCACGAGACTTTTCGTCCTCGATCCACCTGCTCACCGCTGCATCCGTCTTCTGGGAGATGATGAACCAGGCGCCGGTCCAGGCTGCAGCCGACACCGCCATGCCGATCACACTCACTGCCGCCCATTTTGTCATCGCAGCGTCTTTCGGTCGGAGGCGGGCCCTAGTTGCCGCGGTCATGTAACGTGACGTCTGCGTGGCTCTCAGGGCCCGTCTATACGCTGAGAGACTGTCGGGTCCGCCGCGATTGAAACCTCTATAAGCGCATTACTCGCATTTTCGATCCGAATTTCCAACAGTTTCAAAAACTCTCCCCTGCGCAAACCGGGCTCGATCACGGGAAGGAATTCGATCACGACGCGCCCTGGGTATTTTCGAAAACTACGACGGGGCCAGAATAAACCGGTGTTCAGCGCGACTGGAACACAACGCGCGCCCGTAGCTGAATAGATTTGGGCGACGCCTATCTTGTAGGTCGGCGCCGCGCCGGGTCTTGTTCTTGTGCCTTCAGGGAAGATGAAAATTGAGCGGCCTTCAGACAGGAGTTCCTTTGAACTATCAATTGCTTGCTGGAGCGCCGCGCGGCCAGTTGCGCGATCAATGGCGATCATCTCCGAGTATTTCAAATACCAGCCGAACAAAGGAATGCGCATTAACTCGCGCTTCAAGATGAAGGAGAAGTCTCGCACCTGCCCAAAGAGCGCAAAGGTCTCCAGTGCTGATTGATGTTTCGACGCCAGGATGAAGGCCCCGTCGGGGATGTTTTCCGCGCCACGAAACTCGACCTTCAGTCCGCATATCCGGTCAAGCAGCCAGAGCGACACCTTGCTCCAGATGCGCGCGACCTTGAACACCGCTTGCCGACCGTTGAAGAGAGTCGGCAACCCCGCCAGGAGAAGAAGCAAAGTCGCCGTAAAGAAACACACATTGAAAATAGCGGAGCGTAGCCAGACCACGGGCGCTTATCCTACTCTGCGAAGCTGTCGGTATACGACCTTTCGCGAGATAAGTCCGGTCAGTATGGCCATCATCGCTGCGATCAATGTGATCGTCAGGTAACCGCCCTGTCCAAGATTAAACCTGCCGAACAATGCCTCGATTTGTTCTCCAGCCGGATCGGCAGACCAGCGGGAGGTGAGCCATCCGCTCAGCAAGAAAATGATGATCGAGGCCAGTCCTCCGAAAGCTGCGCCGCGTAAGCCCAGGTGGAGAAAATGACGTTGAAATTCTCGTGCAATAAATTGGTCTGAGGCGCCAACGAAATGCAGCACGGATACAATTTCGCGGCTGCCGGCCATGGCTCCCCGCGTCGCGAACGCAATGGCGAGTCCCATGGCGGTGAGAACCAGACCCAGCACCATGAGCGCGACAATAACCAGAGCGCCAGCCATGCGCTCCAGTCGCTGAACCCAACCGCGATGATCGTCCACAACCGCTGCGGGAGAGATTTTCCGAACGCGATCCCTCAATGCGTTGAGCGTCGCCGGAGATGCGGTTCCAAGCTTTACGACGATCAGGGTGGGCACTGGCAATTCACCGAGGTCGACGCCGGAACCCAGCCAAGGCTCGAGCAAACGAGCCGATTCTTCGCGGCTGAAAAGACGCACATCTTCGAGCCCGGGCAGACCCTGCAACGTCTGGACAATCCTCTTTCCATCCCCTTCGGCGTTGCGTCCCGAGACTGGCTTGATTTGAATCGTCATTTCCCGCGCTGCCGTCGCACTCCAATCGCGCGAAGCTTCCCGAACGAGGATTGCTGAGCCGCCTGTAAGGGTAGCCAGAAAAGTCATGATGGCGATGACGGTGACAAGGGCGCGGCCTGCGGTTGAGTCTGCGGGAATAAGCGTCAGTCTTTCGCGCGCAAAAAGGACGCGGGGCAGTCCTTTGATCCACTCCATCAATCCAGCGCCCCTAATCATAAACGTGGAGCCGCCCCTCGCCCAGAACGAGTCTGCGCGCGGAATCGAATTGATCCATCAAACCAAGGTCATGCGTGGCGATAACGATGGAGGTGCCTGACTTGTGCAACTCGACGAAAAGACGCAACAACCGTCTGGCGAGGCTGGGATCCACGTTTCCGGTTGGCTCATCGGCAAGCAACAGTTCAGGCCTGACAATGAGGGCCCGGGCAATCGCTGCGCGCTGTTTCTCGCCACCCGAAAGGATAGGCGGATAGGCGCTTATTTTGTCGCCCAACCCAACCCACTTTAGCAGCTCTATGACCTCGGACCTGTACGAGCGTTCTTCCCGGCCTTGCACGAAAAGCGGGAGCGCAACGTTCTCGTATGTCGTGAGATGATCCAGCAAGCGAAAGTCTTGAAAGACAACGCCAATACGGCGTCTGATTGCAGTGATTTCGTCTTTTCCAACGGTCGATGTATCGCGGTCGAAAAGCGTAATGAGGCCGCGTGTCGGCTGCAGCGACATCAGGATGAGACGCATAAGGGTTGTTTTGCCCGCCCCTGACGGACCCGTAAGAAACTGAAAAGAATTACGCGCGATAGCGAAGCTCAGGTCCGTGAGGACCTCTTCGCCCGAACCATATCTCAGTCCAACATTCTCGAATCGAACCAAAAACCAATCCCCGCGCATCGAGGGCGACGAACAGTCTGCTCCCCATCGATTCAGCTACTTTAAGGTTTACCCTGCATTCACCATCCGTCTCAAGGCGCTGTGTCGCTTCTTTGATTGCTGGGCTCAAAGTGTTCAAGCCGGTCACGCCCTCTGAGTGTCCGGCGCAAACCGAATCAGGCGCACCAGCGCTATGAACCGATCAAGGTCATTGATGCGCCGGAAGGCGCCTTGTGGCTTGCGAAAATAAAAAACGCGAGCTGCAGGATTTGGCAGCTCGCGCCAGCTCAATGGTTTTTAGGGTTGATCGGCAAGCAACAAAAGGCGGACACTCTCGCGCCGCCGTTATAATTAGTTCAATGATCCCTTGGGGAAGGTCACGACTGTCCCCATGCCTTTGTCTTCGTCTTCTTCTCCAGCTTCGATGACGCCGTCTAGGACGGGTCGCTCGTTGATGGTGAGGGCGCCGCGTTCAGCGCCAATTCTGACTGTCTCACCGTCGCTGACGTCGCCCGCGAGAATCATTTCGGCCAGCGGGTCCTGGACATTTTTCTGGATCGTTCTCTTGAGAGGGCGCGCGCCGTAGGCCGGATCGTAGCCCTTGTCCGACAACCAGGCCCTGCCCTTCGAGTTCAGATCGAGAAGGATTTTGCGATCCTCCAACAACTTTCCAAGGCGCTTGAACTGAATGTCGACGATGGAGCCCATGTCTTCGCGCCGCAAGCGGTGGAATAGAATGATTTCGTCCACTCGATTGAGAAACTCCGGACGGAAGTGCGCGCGCACGCTCTGCATCACCTGTGGCCTCACCACAGATGAATCTTCACCTTCCTTCTGAGCCACAAGATACTCGGAGCCGAGGTTTGAGGTCATGATCACAAGGACGTTGCGGAAGTTGACCGTGCGGCCTTGCCCGTCCGTCAGACGCCCGTCGTCGAGAACCTGCAAGAGTACATTGAACACGTCAGGATGCGCTTTTTCGACCTCGTCGAAAAGTACAACCTGATAGGGGCGTCGACGCACTGCTTCCGTGAGCGCGCCGCCTTCTTCGTAACCCACATAACCTGGAGGGGCGCCGATCAGACGCGCAACAGCGTGCTTCTCCATGTACTCGGACATGTCGATGCGCACGAGAGCGGTCTCGTCATCGAACAGGAAGCCGGCGAGCGCCTTTGTGAGCTCGGTTTTGCCGACGCCGGTTGGTCCCAAAAACATAAACGAGCCAATTGGACGGCCAGGATCTTGCAACCCCGCACGAGCGCGACGCACAGCTGTGGACACAGCGCGCACTGCTTCTTTCTGACCCACAACACGGCGGGCGAGCTCGTGCTCCATTTTGAGGAGTTTTTCCTTTTCGCCTTCCAGCATCTTGTCGACGGGAACGCCCGTCCAGCGCGACACAATGTAGGCGATATGGTCGGCCGACACGACCTCGTCCACCAAAGCGCCTGAGCCCTCTTTTGACTCGGCGTCAGCAATCGATTTTTCGAGCTGGGGAATGAGCCCGTAAGCGAGACGCCCCGCCTCGGCGTAATCGCCATTGCGTTGCGCGATTGCAAGATCGTTGCGCGCCTTCTCTATTTCTTCTTTTAGTTTTTGGGCAGCGCCAATTTTGTCCTTCTCGGCTCTCCAGCGTGCGGTAAAGGCTGCGGCCTTTTCTTCAAACTCGACCAGTTCCCCTTCAAGCTTTCCAAGCCGGTCGCGCGACGCACGATCCGTCTCCTTCTTGAGTGCTTCCTGCTCGATCTTCAATTGCACGATACGGCGGTCGAGTTCGTCGAGCTCTTCAGGTTTGGAATCGACCTGCATTCGTAAACGCGCAGCGGCCTCGTCGACGAGGTCGATTGCCTTGTCTGGAAGGAAGCGGTCCGCAATGTAGCGGTTCGACAAAGTGGCGGCAGCGACAATCGCGGAGTCGGCGATCCGCACGCCATGATGCAGTTCGTACTTTTCTTTAAGGCCGCGAAGAATAGAGATCGTATCTTCAACTGTCGGCTCGGAAACGAAGACGGGCTGAAAACGGCGCGCCAGCGCAGCGTCTTTCTCGACGTGCTTGCGGTATTCATCAAGCGTGGTGGCGCCAACGCAGTGCAGTTCGCCACGCGCGAGAGCGGGTTTCAGCAAATTCGACGCATCCATTGCGCCTTCCGATTTGCCAGCGCCGACAAGCGTATGCATTTCGTCGATAAAGAGGATGATGCCGCCATTCGCCGATGTAACTTCGGAGAGAACGGCCTTCAGCCGCTCCTCGAACTCGCCGCGATATTTCGCGCCAGCGATGAGCGCGCCCATGTCGAGCGCAAGGAGCTTCTTGTCTTGCAGGGATTCCGGCACATCGCCATTGACGATGCGATTTGCGAGACCTTCGATGATCGCGGTTTTACCGACGCCGGGTTCGCCAATCAGAACAGGGTTGTTTTTGGTTCGGCGCGATAACACCTGGATCGTCCGGCGGATTTCTTCGTCGCGGCCGATCACTGGATCGAGCTTGCCTGCGCGGGCAGCTTCTGTGAGGTCGCGAGCGTACTTTTTCAACGCATCATAGGCGTTCTCAGCGCCCGCGTTGTCTGCGGTGCGGCCTTTGCGCAGGTCTTCGATCACGGCGTTCAACGTCTGAGGCGTTACGCCTGCGTTGGCGAGAATCTTTGCTGCTTCCGATCCTTTTTCAGCGCCCAGCGCGAGCAGCAGGCGCTCGACCGTCACGAAAGAATCACCGGCCTTTTGTGCAATTTTCTCAGCGTTGTCGAAGACGCGCGCCGTCGTCGGCGCAAGATACAACTGACCTGCGCCAGACCCCTGCACTTTGGGCAATTTCGAAAGGACGATCTCCGTCTGCACCAACGCCTCGCGGGAGCGACCGCCCGCGCGATCAATTAAGCCAGCGGCAAGCCCCTGATCGTCATCAAGAAGGACTTTTAGAAGGTGTTCGGTGGTGAATTGCTGGTGCCCTTCGCGCAGCGCAAGGGATTGCGCCGACTGAATGAAGCCTCTGACGCGTTCGCTATACTTCTCAAGATTCATCGCGTGTCTCCAACCTGGCGTCCGCGTCCCTAGTGGCGACGTGAACGGCTAATTGCTTCGGCCCCGGATGGGCGCCGGTCGACCTTGATGTAGGGGGGCGAGTGTGGAAGCGGAAGAGGGGTGCGCGACCGCCCCGATAATTAGTTTGCCACGATCCCTCTCATGAAAAAGGCCGGGCGTTGGCCCGGCCTGTCGAAAACTCAATTTATTCGGCGAGCGGTGGCTCACCGGGGACAGTTTGGGCCTCCCCCTCTTCCTGTGGACGCTTGCGGCGGCGCCGACCACGCAAATTATAACCAGCGCCCTCCTGGTCGACAGCTGCCTCCGGGGCGGGCTGCAATGCGACAGGTTCAGGCGCAGCCTGAGGCTCAACGGGCTGAGGCGCAGGGCGAGGCGCGCCGGCTGTTATGAACGCCGGAAGGCTTGGCGCCTGCTCTTCAGGCTGCCGATTCTCGAACCGGGGTTGAGGCTGCTCGCCAGCGTCGCGAAATTGCGGCTCACGCATTTGCTGGTCACGCTGGGGCCGCTGATCGTAGGGACGACGGTTCTGCCCGTTGCGATCATTGAATGGGCGATTTTGGCGCGGCCCGCGATCCTGCTGGGGGCGCTGCTGATCGCCCGGCTGGCGGTCGACGTAGGGCTGCGGAGCAGTGTTGTATGGAGCCAACGGGGGCTGCTGGTTGAGTGGCGCGCTGAACTGGGGCGGCGGGGTGCGCTCGGGGGGAGACGCGAAACGGTCGGGAAGGCCGCCGAAATCGTCGTCGTCATCTCCCTCGTCTGTATCCTGCGACTCGTTCTGCGGCCTTACGAAGCCTGGCTGTGACTGCTGCTGGGCAAGCTGTGCGGCAGCGATGAGGCGGAAATAATGCTCCGCATGCTGAAGATAACTCTCAGCCATAACCGGGTCGCCAGACGTGTGGGCGTCGCGCGCAAGCTGCAGATATTTCTCTGCAACATGATGAGCAGTGCCGCGGATCTTGACGTCAGGCCCATTCGATTCGTAAGTCCGTGTGAGCGGATTTGGGCCCTTGCGGTTGTTGCGACCGCGCATACGCTTGTTCTGACCTGGTCTCATAGATGATCCTTGGGTGGCGTGGGGCGCTGCAAAGTCGTCGGTCAAACGGCTCACGCTCGAAAGAGCGATGCTGGCGTTTCCGCCTAACCGACTGATGGCTTTGGCCCCAGGCACTCCGGCCTACGTCAAACCACTACCGCAGCCCAAGCTGTGGTACTCAGGTCCCTGCCCGGTTCGTCACGAGCATCAGGGTCTGGAGAGATACGTCGTGGGATAATCGTTCTACACGATCAAAGCCCGACGATTCTGATAATAAGTCTAGTCGCTTTCTTGTCTGCCGCCAAGAGGCACTTGCAAAAAACGTCCATGCCCACCGATATCCATGCCCACCGATATCCATGCCAACTGATATCCCGGCCAGGATGCGCATTGCACTCAAATCGTCCAGACCATCGCCCGGTCATGTCCTGCGTAGTCCTGCCGAAGCATAACGAGTCGGGCGCCCACATTTTCAAATATCTTTTTGACAGGTTCGGCCTGACTTGCCCCAATTTCGACGACCAGAATACCATTCTCGTTCAGCCAACCTGCGATCCGCTCCGCAATGTCCCGATAGGCGTCGAGGCCATCGGCACCGCCATCCAGCGCAAGCTGCGGGTCGAAATCGCGCACCTCCGGGTCAAGCCCTTTAATCGCGCTGGTCTCGATATAGGGCGGGTTTGACACAACCAGATCGAAAGTCCCAGGCAGCGGCTCCGCCCATGATTGCTGCAGGATGGTTCCTCGTTGTCCCAGACCAAGATTGGCCAGATTCTGCTCAGTTGCCTCGGCGGCATGGCTGGATAGATCAACGCCGAACCCCCGAGCCTGCGGACACTCCCGAAGAAGAGCTGCGAGGATGGCGCCTGACCCGGTTCCCAAATCGACAATTGAGATTGTGCCGCCCTTTCTGGCGCCGAGCGCGTCAAGGCAGGCCTCGACCACGACCTCAGTATCGGGACGGGGGTCAAGAACATTGGGCCGCACGGCAAGATCGAGGCTCCAGAAGCCCCGCGTTCCAAGGATGCGCGTCACTGGTTCGCGCAACAGCCGCCGGGCGGCAAAGGCTTCAAGGCGAGCCAATTCTTCGGGCCGGCCTGCTTTATCGGGGCGCAGAACCATGTCGACGTGTGAAACATGGAAAGCGGCGCATGCCAGATGTCTTGCATCAGAATGATGCTCGGCGATTCCCGCCTTTTTCAGCACGGCGCTTAAAGCCTCCGCCGCCTGCACAATCGACGCGCCTGCGGGGAGACTCAGCGCGAGCCGCTTGGTCAAGCGAGCGCCTTCTGCATGATGCGCGTCAGCCGCGCGGTGAACATCGCAGCATCAGCCGGCGCTTCACCTTCCATGACCCTGGCCTCATCAAGAATCAGCCAGGCGGCGTCCGCCAGAAACTCCTTGTCCTTGCCAGACTTCAAGCGGCTGGCCAGAGATGCGACAAGGGGGTGCGTTGGGTTGATTTCCAGCACGCTTTTTGGGGCATCGGAGAGACGGCCGTGCGACTGGAGAATTTGACGCAAGCGCATGTCTGGCCCTGAGGCGTCCGCCACCAAGCATGCCAGACTGTCGTAGAGGCGCGTTGAAGGGCGCACGTCCGCGACGTGGTCGCCGAGCGTCTCGCGGATGAAGGATATTAGCGTAGCAGCCGGAGCCGAAATATCGCTTGTGTCGGGCGCTGGGCTTCCCTCAAGTGACGGAATCAGCGTGATGTCGGTGTCAGCGCGCGTCACGGATTTGAACGGCTTGCCATCAATCCCTAGCGCGCTTTCCACCCAGAACGCGTCTACCGGGTCCGACAGCAAGAGCACCTCGACCCCGCGGGAGCGGAAACCTTCCAATTGCGGGCTCGCCGCGAGCCGTGCGCTGTTGTTTCCCGCGAGATAGTAGATTGCCGTCTGGTTGGGGCGAAGCGACGATACGTAATCGGCAAGGCTCCGCTTTTCGCCTGCTGTGGTCGTGAAGCGGGCCAGCTTGAAGAGGCCGTCCCGTCGCTCGGGGTCCTCGTAGAGACCTTCTTTGAGGACTGGGCCGAAATTCTCCCAGATTTTGGCAAACCCGTCGCTGTCGCTGTCCGCGCATTTGACCAGGTCGTTGAGGATCCGGTTCGTCACAGCCCGCTTGATTGCCGTCAGCATTGGCGTCTGCTGAATGATTTCGCGTGAGACGTTGAGCGGAAGATCGCTGGCGTCAACAACAATCTGGACGAATCGCAGCCAGGGAGCCGCCACCTCAAATTCGTCTGAAATCAGCACGCCGCGCACATAGAGTCGCCCGTGGCTTTTTCGCGATGGCTCGAACAGGTCAAATGGGGTCGCTGCAGGAACGAACGCCAGAGCCGTATATTCGTAGCGGCCCTCGGCGCGCCAGTGAAGCGTCATCGCCGGGTCGTCAAAGCGGCCTGAAAGTGACTGATAGAATGCAGAGTATTCCTTTTCAGAAATATCGGTGCGCGACCGGGTCCACAGTGCTCGTCCCTCAGCCAGTCGCTTTGGCTCCGCGTCTGGCGCCGTTTTGAAATCGATTGGCACATTGATGGCGCTGGAGTGCTCGCGCACAATCCTCTCAAGCGTCCATTCGTCAGCGTATTCGGTCGCGGCTTCCTTGAGTTTCAGCGTGACGCGCGTCCCCCGGGTGGGGGCGGCGCTCTCATCCAGCTCGGCGATTTCGAATGAGCCTGCGCCCGCAGAGGTCCAGAGCCACGCATGGTCGGTTCCTGCCTTTCGTGACGCGACTTCAACAGAGTCGGCAACCATGAAGACGGAATAAAAACCGACGCCGAACTGTCCGATCAGACCATCCTGAGAATTCTTTCCGCCTTCGGCCTCATTATCTTCAGCGGTGTCTGTGGCGGCGTCTTTCCGGGCGCGCTCCATGAAAGCGCGTGTGCCGGAACTCGCAATTGTCCCAAGCGCCTGGACGAGATCGTCACGGTCCATGCCGACGCCGTTGTCTTCAAAAATCAAAGTGCGGGCGGTTTTGTCCGCTGTGATCAGGATCCGAAAGGCGTGTTCCCCTTCGATGAGTTCGGGTCGTGCAATGGCCTCGTAACGAAGCTTCTCGCAGGCGTCGGCAGCGTTGGAGATCAGCTCGCGAACGAAGATGTCTTTGTTCGAGTAGACCGAGTGCACCATCATGTGAAGCAGGCGAGAAACGTCGGCCTGAAATGAATGTGTCTGCGCTAATGCGGGCGAGTTTTCGTCGTTCACGGGCGTCCTCGGGGATTTATTTGGTTAGCAACCGACCACATGGTCGCTGAAGTCATATCTAACCGGCGCGGCTGGGAATCAAGACAGAAATTCGCGCAAGAAAAAGGCCGGTCGGAGCAATGCTCCGACCGGCCAATCGCCTGTCTCCACTTGGGAGCTCTCTAATCCACGCCCCCGGGGGGCTGGGGGGCTGACGAAATCCAGGAACGTGAACCTACGCGAGAGGCGACTGGAAACTGTATGACGTTCGATCCGGGCGCCTCTTCGACGCAATCGCGGCAAAATTGCGATACTTCAGTCAAGCTTGTGGTGAGCGTTGATATCGCGTGCGAAGCGGACGAAGATACGCGCGGAGGCGTCATGGGCGATCTTAAGGAACCGGGATCAAATGTTCGTCCGCTCAGTCGTCCGGAGCGAAGATTTGACGGCGTACCAGGGCACGACGCCTGGCCGGGCGCGGACATGCGCAGTGTCACACTGACACGCCCTTCGCAGCCGTCAGTCGTTTCCTTCAACCGCATCGAGTTGGGTGAAATCTTGCGGCTTTACGGACGCAAGGTTGCGGCTGGGGAATGGCGCGACTACGCCATGGACTTCATGGCGCAAAAAGCTGTGTTCTCCATTTACAGACGCGCGTCGGAGGCCCCGCTTTATCGCGTCGAAAAGGAGCCTGCCAATGCTCTAAAGCAAGGTGCATACTCAGTAATCGCCGCAACTGGCATGATCCTGCGCAGAGGCAACGATTTATCGCGCGTTATCAATGTCTTGGACAAGACGGTTCATCTTGTGAAGCCATAAAAAAGCCCCGGGCGCTGTGCCCGGGGCTCGTAGTGAAGATGCGCCTTGATTACTCTTCGCGCGAACCGGTCAACGCCAGGATGAACTGGAACATGTTGATAAAGTTCAGGTAGAGTGACATCGCGCCCATTACCGAGGACTTCTGCATCAGTTCGCCATCCTGCGACAGGTAATCATAATCCTGCTTCAGGCGCTGCGTATCCCACGCTGTGAGACCAGCGAAGATCAGCACGCCGATCAGGCTGATGGCGAAGCCAAGAATTCCTGACTGCAGGAAGATGTTCACGATCGAGGCAACGATCAGGCCGATCAGACCCATCACAAGGAAGGAGCCGATGCCCGAAAGACTGCGCTTGGTCGTGTAGCCGTAGAGACTCAGGCCAGCGAAAGCGACCGTCGTAACAAGCAGCGCATTCACGATGCTGCCTACCTTGAACGTCAAGCCGATCCAGCCCATCGACAGGCCCATCACGGCCGCGAAAGCCCAGAACGTGCCAAGCAACGCCGTATAGCTCATTTTCTCAAAGCGCCAGGACAGCACAAAGACAAAAGCCAACGGAGCCAGCATCACCACGAAGCGAAGCGGAGTCTGGTAGATCATCTGAACGAGCGGATTGGTGCGCCCAAGCATAAAGACGCCCACGGCCACGAGCGCTGAAATCGCCAGTGCGAGTGTCATGTGGTTGTAAATGCCGAGCATATACGAGCGCAAACCCAGGTCGTATTCGACCGACCGGGCTACGCCAGCATTGCCCCAGCGGGCGGTTGCGTTGCGGTCATAATCGGACATGTTTTCCTCACGTCTGCAAAAGGACGCCTACGTCCCAGTCAACCCGACCGGAAACCCGACCGGCGGTTCTTCCCAATATGTCGCGCTCCGCATCATTTCACAAGGCCTTCAAGAGACAGTAACGCCAATAAAGTCAGTGATGTAGTAAGTGCGGGTAACTTTATCCGTAAATGTACGACAGTCAAACTAGTAATCGCGCAAGCTACGCGCCGGTTTCTGTCCCAAAACACGCCAGGTTCCAAGCAAGCCAAGGACAAGTGTGATCAAAAGAGCGACGCCGGCTGCCTGAGCCGACCCGCCCCAATCCCAGACAAAGTTGTCAAGGCGCATGACGCCGACGACTATACCGTACGCCGCCAGCCCTCCAGCAATTACGCCAAAAATGGCTGTCGAGGCGCCAAGCAAACCGTATTCGATAAGATACGACTGCATCAGCCGCCACCGCGTCGCACCGAGCGTCTTCAAGACGACTGCGTCATAGATGCGGGCGCGTTGGCCCGCCGCAATGGCCCCAGCCAGCACGAGGATGGCGGAAAGCAGAGCCACAGCCGTTGCGCCGCGTATGGCGAACGACAGTTGATCTGTGATGCGGGCAATGGCATCCAGCGTATCCTTGACCCGGATCGACGTCACCGTCGGAAAAGCCTGCGCCACAGCTTGGAGCAAGCTCAATTCCCTGACGCTGCTTCCTCCATCAGGAAAGGCCGCGGTCGCCATGAACATGTGCGGGGCGCCTGCGAACGCGTTTGGCGTGAAGACGAACACGAAGTTGATCCCCATGGATCGCCAATTCACCTTCCGCAGGTTCGCCACTTTCGCGGTAATGTTGCGCCCCAGCACGTTGAGCGTCACCATATCCCCGAGGGATACGCCAATGCCTGCCGCTACATCAGCTTCCATCGAGACAAGCGGAGGACCCGAATATTCGGCAGGCCACCATTCGCCTTTCACGACGGCTGAGCCAGATGGCAGCTCCGCTGCGTAGGTGACGCCCCGGTCGCCCTCCAGCACCCATGCTGCGTTTTCTTTCGCCTTGATCTGTTCGGCTGGCGTGTCATTCACCTGCACGAGGCGGCCGCGAATGAAGGGAACGCGGTTGAGGACAGCGGCGGGCGCATTTCCCTTCACGAAGGCGTCGAACTCCGGCGCCTGACGGTTGGGAATATCGATGAAGAAGAAGCTGGGCGTCTCACCCGGCAACCCTTCTGCAAGTTGCGCCCGGATATTCCGATCAATCAGGGTCAGCGTCACGAGGAGCGACAGACCCAGTCCAAGCGACAGCACGACGGCGTAGGTCACGGCCCCGGGGCGATGCATGTTCGCGACCGCGAGCCTCAATTCGGTCCAGCTGGAATGGGGCGCTTTGCGCGCCAGCCAGACGATTGTGAAGCCGACGAGCCGCAGGAGAATAAAACCGCCAATCGTCGCACCAACGTAGGTGACGGCCAGTCGTTTTTCGCTCGACAGAATGATTGCGAAGCCGATGAGCGCCGCCGCAGCGCAGGCTGTCATCAGGATGTAGGCCAGCCGAGGCCTGCGACTGAGGGCCTCCACGCGGTCGCGATAGAGCGCCGAAACAGCGATATCGTGCGTCCGCCCCAGTGGAATGAGCGAAAATGTCAGGGCTGTAAGGAAACCGAAAAGAACGCCCGAAAGCGCCTCGGTAGGATAAAACTCGGGCTTGAAGGGAATGGGTATGAGCGCGCCTGCAAACGCCGAGACGGCGAACGGGATCATAGACCCCAGAAAGCAACCGATCGCTACACCGGCCGCGGTGGCCATCATGACTTCGAGGAGGGTCGATCCAAATACGAACCGGCCTGTCGCGCCCAAAGATTTCAGCGTCGCGATATCGGGCGTGCGACGCTCGACATAGCCGCGCACTGCGTTGGCGACGCCTACACCGCCGATGATCAGGGAGGTGAGTCCGACGAGAGTGAGAAATTGGCTCAGACGTTCGAGATTTCGCGAGAACTGTGGAGACACGTTTGCGCGTGAGCGGACTTGCCAGCCTGCGTCAGGGAAACGGCTTTGCGCTTCCGACCTAAATATTTCCAGCGCTTCGTCAGTTGCTGAAGCTCCGGCGGGCGCTGGCAGAACGACGCGATAAGTCCACCGAACGAGAGATCCGGGCTGAAGCAATCCGGTCTGGGCCAGCGCTTCCTGGGAAATCAGAGCTCGCGGACCAATCGAAAAACCGCCAGCGAGTTTGTCGGGTTCAGAAACCAGTCTGGCCCTGAACTCAAGACCCAGATTGCCAAGGTCTACCCTGTCTCCCGGCTTCAAACCGAGTCGCACCATCAGCGCATCCTCGGCCACGATGCCGAAGACGTCGTTGCGCTGGCCAAGCAGATCGTTGAGTGCCGCCCGCGGCTCTGTAACCAGCGATCCCAAAGGCGGGTATTCGCCATCGACAGCTTTCAACTCCACCAGCGCCGAGGGGCCGCTCTCAATGCGGCTCACTGCGCGCATTGTGGCCACCGCAGAGACGCGCCCCTGCGCGCGCATCCAGGCCATTTGCTCGGGCGTGGCCTCCTGATGAATCAGCGACAGGGCAACGTCCCCGCCCAGGATTTGCTGACCTTCGCGCGCAACGGACTCGGATAAAACCCGAGCGCTTGAGCTCACGCCAACAATCGCAGCCACCCCAATCGCGATGCACGCGATGAAAATGCGAAAGCCCTGAAATCCGCCGCGCAGGTCTCGCCAGGCGAGACGCAAGGCGAGTGGCGCCGATGAATGAGCGCTCATGCTGCGTCGCCAGCTACGACCGGGGTCACCTGCCCGTCGACAATCTTCCCAGACCTCAAGCGGATCGTCCGATCACACAGGCGCGCGAGCGCGAGATCATGAGTGACAAGCACAAGGGTTGAGCCGCGCGCTTTGCGCAGGCGAAACAGAAGGTCGATGACTGTCTTGCCTGTCGTCTCGTCGAGATTTCCCGTCGGCTCATCGGCGACGAGGATCGCGGGGTTTGGCGCCAGGGCGCGGGCGATAGCGACGCGCTGTTGCTCGCCGCCCGACAATTGCGCCGGATAGTGACTTTTCCGGTTTTCAAGACCCACCGCCTCCAATTCGGCCGCAGCTCTCTTGAAGGCGTTAGCGGCGCCAGCAAGCTCCAGAGGAACGGCGACATTTTCCAGCGCAGTCATGGTGGGAATGAGATGAAACGACTGGAAGATGACGCCAATGCGAGCGCCCCTGAATCGGGCCAGCGCGTCCTCGTTCATCTGGTCAATGCGCATGCCGTCGACAGTGACGGACCCGCTGTCCGGCTTTTCAAGGCCAGCCATCGTCATGAGGAGCGTTGATTTGCCGGAGCCGGACGAGCCCACCAGCCCCAACGCCTCGCCTCGAGCTACATTGACGCTCACACCCTGGAGAATGTGCACCCGGGCCGGTCCGCTTCCGAGGCTCAAGTGGACGCTATGCATCTCGATCACGGGCCGATCGGCCATAGATATATCCTTATTGACAGACAATGAACGGAGGTCATCCTCCGTCTTTTGCAAACATATGGTGTCTATGTGCGATCATTCCATATTTTCGCATCCGCGCTTGCCCTTTCCGTGGCGCTGGTCATGCCAGTAACCGCGAAGCCGGTGACGCTCGTCGCGTTGGGCGATAGCCTGACTGCGGGATACCAATTGCCAGCGAGCGCGGCGCTGCCGGCTGCGCTTGAGCGACGCCTTCGCGCATCCGGACTTGATGTACGGATAGAGAACGCGGGCGTTTCAGGCGACACCGCCAGCGGCGGACTGGAGCGTCTGGATTGGGCCGTTGGCGAGGGTGTAAGCGGCGTCATTGTGGCGCTGGGAGCGAACGATATGCTTCGTGGCGTCGACCCCGAGCGCACCCAGAAGGCGCTTGACGAAATTATACAGCGACTTAAGGCCAAGCGCATCGACGTGCTTCTTGTCGGGATGCTTGCGGCGCCTTCGCTGGGTCGTGATTATGTCGAAAGATTCAACAGCATTTATCTGACGCTGGCCAAGCGCTATGATGTCGTCCTTTATCCGTTCCTGCTCGAAGGCGTTGCGCAGAACCGGCAGCTGAATCTGGCCGATGGCATTCATCCCAACCGGGAGGGCGTTGAAGTAATCGCCAAGGCTCTTGAGCCAACGGTCACGCGGTTCGTGGAGCAGATTTCGCGCAAAGCGCCGTAATCGGAGCCGATATGCCGCGTTTGTTCACGGGCCTCGAAGTGCCCGGGGACGTTGCACTCCGGCTCTCGTTGCTGCGCGGCGGCGTGTCGGGGGCTAGATGGATTGAGCCTGACGATTACCATCTGACGCTCAGTTTCATTGGCAATGTCGACATCGGCGCTGAGCGCAGCCTCATTTGGGAGCTTGCGCGCATCAATGTTCCGGAAGCCGCTGTGCGGCTTGTTCAGCGCGCACGTCAGAGAGCGGCGGCCCTTATATTGTTGAGGTTGCGTATCCTCTGGGCTGACCTCAGGGTTCGAGCACCGAGTCCCAGTAAAGATAATCCATCCAGCTTTCATGCAGATAGTTGGGCGGGAACAGACGACCATTCCGGTGAAGGTCGGTCACTGATGGCTGGAAGGGGGCTGTCATCGGCCACATCTTTGCAGAAGCAGGCATGCGGTCCGCCTTGCGCAAGTTGCAGGGGGAGCAGGCGGCAACGACATTTTCCCATGTTGTAGTGCCGCCGCGCGAACGAGGAGTGACATGATCGAACGTCAGATCCTCGCGTGCGCCACAGTATTGGCAGCTGAACCGGTCGCGCAGAAACACATTAAACCGCGTGAAAGCTGGCTGACGCGACGGTTTGATATATGTTTTCAGCGAGACGACCGAGGGCAATTGCATCTCGAACGTCGGGCTTCGGACAGTCCGGTCGTAATTGGAAACGATGTTCACCCTGTCCATAAAGACCGCCTTGATGGCGTCCTGCCAGGACCATAGGGACAAGGGATAGTAACTCAACGGACGGAAGTCCGCGTTGAGGACAAGGGCCGGACAAGTCTCCGGCGAGACATAAGGCTGGAAGTGAACGGTCAAGACCACCTCTGCGCCGCGGGCAGGAAAATCGCCCACTCACAGGGACAGTCTACAGTCTATATGACCGGCTTGTGAAGATGCTACTTCGCCTCACCGCGTGGGGATGGGCGTCCCGCTGCGATAATCATAGAAGCCGCGCTTGGTCTTGCGGCCGAGCCAACCCGCTTCGACATATTTCACCAGCAGCGGACAGGGGCGATATTTGGTGTCGGCGAGGCCCTCGTGAAGGACCTGCATGACCGACAGGCAGGTGTCGAGGCCGATAAAATCCGCCAATTGCAGGGGCCCCATGGGATGGTTCGCGCCCAGTTTCATGGCCGTATCGATGGCCTCAACCGAGCCAACGCCTTCATACAGAGTATAAATCGCCTCGTTGATCATCGGCAGCAGGATGCGGTTGACGATGAAAGCCGGGAAGTCTTCCGAGACCGTCGTCGTCTTTCCAAGCCTGGTGATGAAGGCCTTCGCCGACTCAAACGTGCTGTCGTCGGTGGCAATGCCGCGAATCAGTTCGACGAGTTGCATGAGTGGAACAGGATTCATGAAGTGAATCCCGATGAACTTTTCCGGCCGGTCGGTGGCGGAACCTAAACGCGTGATCGAAATCGACGACGTGTTCGACGCCAGAATCGTCTCAGGCTTGGCAATCGCGCAGACCTTACTGAAAATCTTGCGCTTGACCTCTTCGTTCTCGGTCGCCGCCTCGATCACGAGATCGCAATCGGCGAAATCAGAATAATCTGCCGAGGCCTTGATGTGTGAAAGCGCCGCCTTGCGCTCGTCTTCCGTGATTTGGCTCTTGGAAATCTGGCGCGCCATATTGCCGTTGATGGTGGCGAGGCCCGCATGAACCCGCTCCTCGGTCATGTCATTTAACACAACGTCCAAGCCCACGAGCGAGGCGACATGGGCGATTCCACTGCCCATCTGGCCCGCGCCGACGATACCGATTTTCTTGATTTCCAAGGTCATACCAGCCACCAGATTTCGTGTTTGAAGGCAATCATATGCGAACAGCTGGCGAGCTCCAACATGGAGCGAAGCTATTTACGAAGCTTGCCGAGCTCCCGCTCGAGTTCCGGGAGTGCGCTGAACAGGTCGGTAACCAAGCCATAGTCAGCCACCTGGAAGATTGGCGCTTCCTCGTCCTTGTTGATGGCCACGATTACTTTGGAATCTTTCATGCCCGCGAGGTGCTGAATTGCGCCTGAAATGCCGACAGCGATGTAGAGTTCAGGCGCAACCACCTTACCTGTCTGACCGACCTGGAAGTCGTTGGGAGCAAACCCCGCATCGACTGCAGCCCGTGAAGCCCCAACGGCCGCGTTCAACTGGTCAGCGACGGGCTCGAGGTATTTCTTGAAGTTTTCGGCGCTCTGCATGGCGCGCCCGCCGGAGATGATGATTCGCGCAGACGCAAGCTCCGGGCGTTCAGATTTGGCAACTGCTTCGCCTTTGAAAATCGACAGTTCTGAAGCGCCCTGGGGCGCAATGGCTACCATCTCAGCAGAGCCGCCTGTGGGTGTGGCGGCAAAAGCGGCTGTGCGTACAGTAACCACGCGGCGCGCATCGGTCGATTGCACTGTCTGGATTGCGTTGCCCGCGTAGATTGGCCGTTCAAACGTGTCCGGCGACAACACTTTCGTAATCTCGGACACCTGCATAACGTCAAGCAACGCCGCAACGCGCGGCAACACATTCTTGGACGTTGAAGTCGCAGAGCCCACGATGGCGTCGTAATCCTGAGCGAGGCTCACAATCAGTGCTGCAAGGGATTCGGCGAGGTGATGGGCGTAAACGTCAGCATCGGCGACTAGAACTGTGTCGACGCCCTGAAGAGCCGCCGCCTGCGTTGCTGCTTCAGCGACGTTCTTGCCAGCCACAAGAATATGGACGGGGCCGCCCATTTGCAGCGCCGCTGTCAAAGCCTTCGCTGTTGCGCCGTTAAGGCCTGACGAATCGATATCCGCGATGAGAAGACTTGTCATTGCAGTGCGCCCGCCTCATCCTTCAATTTTGCCACCAATTCACTCACCGAAGCCACCTTTACGCCAGCTGCGCGGGAGGGAGGCTCTGACGTCTTCAAGACCTTAAGCCGGGGCGTTACGTCCACGCCAAAATCTGCTGGCGTGCGTTCATCAATCGGCTTTTTCTTGGCCTTCATGATGTTGGGCAGCGATGCATAGCGCGGTTCGTTCAGACGCAGGTCGGTCGTGATGACGGCCGGCGTCTTGAGTTCCAGCGTCTGCAGACCGCCGTCCACCTCACGGGTTACCTCGACTACGCCGTCGCCGGGAACAATCTTGGAAGCGAACGTCGCCTGAGGCCAGTTTAGCAACGCTGCGAGCATTTGCCCGGTCTGGTTGCAATCGTCGTCAATCGCCTGTTTGCCCATGATAACGAGACCGGGCTGCTCGGCATCAATGACGCCCTTGAGCAGCTTGGCGACGGCAAGCGGTTCGACAGGGCCGTCCGTCTTCACATGGACGCCGCGATCGGCACCCATCGCGAGGCCCGCCCGTATAGTCTCTGCCGTTTGGGCCGGGCCAATGGAGACGATGATCACTTCGGTGGCCTTGCCCGCCTCCTTGATGCGCAGCGCCTCCTCGATCGCGATTTCGTCGAAGGGGTTCATCGACATTTTCACGTTCGACAGTTCGACGCCGGAGCCGTCTGCCTTCACCCGTATCTTGACGTTGTAATCGACAGCGCGTTTGGCCGGGACCACGATCTTCATTCCGCGCTTCTCCTCAAGACCGCATCAAATGCAAATTTTTCGTAATAGCCGCCCCGCGCTTAGTCAACGCAACGCTGTGTCAGTCAAGCCTGCGATCTAGCAGAACGACACCGGGCCGCTTGAAGATCGCGATAAGCCCCGCCCCCGCGATGATGCCGCCGACATGCGCCCACCACCCCACGTTCGGGTCGCCGCCAAAGATGGCGAAGGCAAACTGCATGGCGACCCAAGCAGCGATCACATACATCGCCTTCACCGCCACTGGAATCCATTTCAAGGCGAGACCGTAGACCCGCACATGCGGGTGCAAAAGCACGTAGGCCGCAATCACGCCCGATACGGCGCCAGACGCCCCGATGAGGGGCGATACCGAGTACGGCATAACGAACGCGTGGGTCATTGCAGCGCATGCGCCGCAGAGTAGATAAAACGGCACGAACCGCCGTGTCCCCATCGCGTCTTCGATGTTGTCGCCGAACACCCAGAGAAATAGCATGTTTCCGATAATGTGTTCGAAGTTGGCGTGCAGAAAGACGCTCGTGAACGGCGTAACGAGGGCAGGCGTCTGCAAGATATTAGCAGGCAGGATAGCGTCGCCGAAAATGACGGCTGGGATCAATCCGAATGACAGTTCGGGCCGCGCGGCAGAAAACGCAGAGCTCAGCAGAAACACCAGAACGTTGACGCCAAGGAGAATGTAGACGCCAACGGGGCGCTTGATGTGGCGAAATCCGGCCTGATCGTAGAGGGGAAGGAACACGGCCGCCCGTCGCCGGTCAGCGGTTTGCGCCCGGCGTCCACAAGACGTCGCCGCTGGCGCCGAGGTTCAAATGGCGCGAGGCGACAAAGAGAAAATCGGACAGACGATTGACGTATTGCAGCGCAGGCTCGCCGACCTTTTCCGCTTCGTTCGAAGCAAGCTCTGTCATCAAGCGCTCGGCGCGCCGGCACATCGTCCGCGACACGTGCAGCGCTGCCGCGCCCGCCGTGCCGCCTGGCAGGACAAATGAGCGGAGGGGCTCGAGGTCTTTGTTCAGGAGGTCAATTTCACTTTCCAGACGCAAGACTTGCGACGCGACGATCCGCAGCGGCTCATAGCCAAGATCAGCGCCCGTGTCTGGCGTACAGAGGTCGGCGCCGAGATCAAACAAATCGTTCTGGATGCGTCCCAGCATGTCGTCGATCAGCTGCGACTCAATGCGGGTCGAGAGTCGCGCGACGCCAATCGAGGCATTGGTCTCATCGATTGTGCCGTACGCAGCGACCCGGATGTCCCACTTGGGACGCCGTTCACCGCTGCCCAAAGACGTCTGTCCCTGATCGCCGGTGCGGGTGTAAATTCTATTCAGAACAACCATGTCCGCCCCCTCAGGCTGTCTTCAGCCAAATCACAAACATGACGACGATGATTGCGACCAATTGAAGCCCGACGCGCCAACGCATCAGCTTTTGAGACACGGACGGGTCGCCGCCCCGCAGCATGTTTGCAAGGCCCAAGAGAAGCACGATGGCGACAGCGCCTATCGCGACGCCGACCGCTGCATTGGACACTGTCATATGTAACCCCGGTGTCGGATGACCCGGACTTACCTAGAGACTTGTACGAGAGTGGGCAATGCCACGGTCCCGTCAATAACGCCGCAGCAGACGCTCGAGGTATTCCAGCTCATCCCTCGGACGGGCCGGATCGCCAAGGCGACGGCGCAGTTCCTCAAGAACGCGTTGGGCACGCTGCGCGGCGGGCACGCCAGCTGGATCGTATGTGCTGCGTGAATTGTCGCCGCGGTCACGCGATTCGCGCCCGAGCGGATCGGGGTTCGCCACATCGCGGCCCGCGCGGCCGGGACCATTGGGTTCGCCTTCGCCTGCCTGGTCACCCGGTTGGTTGCCCGGCTGCATCTGCTGCGCGAGCGACTGAGCGCCCTGGCGCATGGCTTCCAAAGCCCGTCCTTGCGCATCCACTGCGGCGCCCCGACCCTGCTGTCCGCGCCCCAATTGCTGCTCGGCGTCGCGCATCGCCTGTTCGGCGTCGCCGAAGCCCTGCTCGGGTTTCATGCCGAACTTGCGCATGCGTTGCTGCAAGTCTTCAAGCTGTTCGCGCAAGGCCTGCTGGCGCTGTTGCAACGATTTCTGATCGCCGCCCTCCTGCCCTTCCTGTTGCCCCTCCTGCGGCTTGCGGCCCTGCTGGAAGGTGCGGTCGCGCAGTTCTTGCTGGTCGCGCATCATCTGGTCGAGCTGATTGAGCGAGCGGTTCATCTCGCGCGACATCTGGTTCTGATTGCTGCGGCGCGCGGACTTGAGGTTTTCCAGCAATCTTTGCATCTGGTCGAGCATGCGCTGGGCGTCGGCCATATTGCCGGAACGCGCCATTTTCTCCATTTCGTCCAGCATCCGCTGCAGATCCTGCGACGTGATGGTGCGATCTTGCGGGCTTGGCTGGTTCTGGTCCTGCGCTTCGTTTTGCTCGCGCATTTGCTGTTCTGCGAACTCTTGAAGGAAGCGATCAAGCGCCGCGCGCATCTGGTCCATCAGACGCTTGATCTCGTCGTCAGGCGCGCCGCGCTCAAGCGCTTCGCGCAGCGCCTGTTGGGCCGCGCGAAGGTCTCGCTCTGCCTGCGACAGTTCGCCTTCTTCGAGTTGCAGCGCCATCTGCCAGATGAAGTCCGCAACATCGCGCAAATCATCGTCGTTTTTCGCAGCAGCGAGCCGGTGCGAAATCGTGTTAAGTCCGAGATACTGGCCCGCTGTCACGCCGAATATCTCGGGAGCAATCGTCAGCGCCTCTAAGCTGGTGGTGACGCGCGCCCTGTTGTCTGGGTCGAGCACGAGATTGCGGCGTTGTTCTACGAGCGCGCGCGCCAGAGGTTTTACAAATGATCGTTGAGGCAGAACGAGCTCAATCGTTTCGCTTTTTCCCAGATTGCCGCCTTCGTCGCGTGCAACGAGCGTCATGCTGACACGCGACCCCGCCCATCCATGCTCGGACGGGTCGGCCGTCGTTTCTGCCTCTCCAGACCCGCCAGCGCCGCCGGGCAGACCCAGCGGCAGGCGCGGCGGCTCAACAAGCGAGCGCGGAGATGGTTTGCCGCGCACCCGCGGGTTCGCGAATTCTGCTTCCGCGCCGATGATGCCGTAATCGTCTTCCAGCTTGTAGGCGAGCGTCAGTGATCCCCGTGCGTTAGAGCGCGGCTCGCCGCGCAGCGTCACGATGGGCGCCCGGTCAGGAATGGCGGCGAGGTTGAAGACCGTCAGGGCGCCGTTGCTGCGGCGCAGTTGGAGCACGCCGTCTGAATTAAGCGTCCAACGCATTTCGACATCCGTCGAACCTTCTCGCGTCGCAGGTTTTGCGCCAGCTTCGGCTTTCTTGTCCTTCTCTTTGGCCAGACTCAAACCGCCCTGCGCCTCGACAACGACCCCTGCGCCTTCGGACATGCGAACAACGACGGTCGAGCCAACTGGAGCCTCGATGCGACGGACTTCCGCCTGAAGCTCCTGTGCCCAGCCGCGCAATAAGAGCGGCGGACGCGCAGTGTATGGAGGGGGGTCGATCCAGGCGTCGAGCCGGTACCCAACCCCAGCCGCTGCGGGCGCCCGAAAATCAAAAGCTGACGCTACCCGGGCGAGCTTCTGCGGTCCGGCGACGAATCCCGCGGCGACAAGCGAGAGCAAAACGACAGCGCGAACAGCGAGCCGATCCTGCAAGGCCGTGTGCGGGCGGGGTAGCGCGACCTTCAGCTGCTTTGCGGTTTGCTCCGCGCGGCGCTGATGCAGGCGCCACAGCGCGCGTGTGCCCTCGTCAGCCTGTGCATTCGAGAGTGCGTCATCCAGCGTGGTCGCCGGCCGGTGTGGCAGATTGCTGTCGCGGTCGATCCGCAACAGGGCTTCCTGCCGTGACGGCGCCCGGATGCGGAATAGCAGCGAAACAGGCCACAGCAGCGCGGCGGCCAACGCCACAAGGCCAAGCGCGCGGCCCCAGCCCGGCGTGTGCAACCACAAACCAAGCCATGAAATGGATACAAACGCGCCAACGACGACAAACAGGGCGACAAGCGCGGGCCAGACACGTTCCCAGAGTTGCGAAAGCCGTGCGCGTTGGATCAGCGCGTCCAGAGGCGCGCTGTTGCCGGTTCGCTTTGGGGGAGGGGCTTCGTTCAAGAAACGCTCCAGATCTGGGTACGGAAACACCGTACCATGTCGCCCGTATCAGGCTACATCACAGATGCGACAGAGCCTGACCGCTAATCTTCACTCAACCACGCCGGAATTTTGTCCATTCTGATGAGTTCGGCATAAGTGGTGCGCGGACGCACCACCGCCCAGCGGTCCTTGCTGACAAGCACTTCCGGGGCCAGAAGGCGCGAATTGTAGGTGCCGGCCTGAACGGCCCCGTAAGCGCCAGCCGACATGATCGCGAGCAGATCGCCTGGGACAGGGCGAAGCATGCGGCGGCCCAGCGCCATATAATCGCCGGTCTCACAGACTGGGCCGACGACATCGGCGACGATGACCTCAGAGTCGGCGCGCGGAGCGACCGGATAGATTTCGTGATGGGCGTCGTAAAGCGTGGGACGCACGAGGTCGTTCATGCCTGCGTCGACAATCACAAAGGTGCGGCCTTCGCCTTCCTTCACGTAGAGCACCTTCGTCACCAGCACGCCGGCGTTGCCGACGATCAGGCGGCCGGGTTCGAAGACTAGCTGGCACCCGAGCGAATTCGTGTGCTTGCGGACGACCGCTGCGTAACGCTCGGGGTGATAGGAGTCAGGGTCTTCCCCCTCGTGGTATGGGATGCCGAGGCCGCCGCCCAGATCGACATGGTCGATGGCGTGGCCATCCTCGCGCAGTGTCCGCACGAAATCTGCAAGCAGCGCGAAGGCGTCGTCAAATGGGGCCAGGTCGGTGATTTGCGACCCGATGTGCATGTCGACGCCGGTGATAGCGAGACCGGGGAGTTGCGCGGCGCGCGCGTAAACCTCACGGGCGCTGGACAGCGGCACGCCAAACTTGTTTTCCGACTTGCCCGTCGAGATTTTCTTGTGTGTCTTGGCGTCTACGTCCGGATTGACGCGCACAGAGATGCGCGCGGTGCAGCCCATGTGGGAAGCGACGCGAGAAATCTCTGCGAGCTCAGGCTCTGATTCCACGTTGAAGCACTTGATGTCGTATTCGAGCGCCAGCGCGATCTCTTCTGCCGTCTTGCCTACGCCCGAAAACGTGATCCGCGAGCCGGGGATCCCAGCAGCGTGCGCGCGGCGCAACTCGCCCTCTGAAACCACGTCCATTCCGGCGCCCAGACGCGCCAGCGTTTTCAGCACCGCCTGATTGGAGTTCGCCTTCATGGCGTAACAAATCAGGACGTTTTGATCGGCGAACGCGTCGCGAAACACATTGAAATGTCGAACGATCGTTGCAGACGAATAGCAATAGAACGGCGTGCCGACGTCGGCGGCCAATTCCCGAAGATCCACATCTTCGGCATGCAGGACGCCGTTGATAGGATGAAAATGACGCATGCGATTCCAGGCGAGTTAGAGGATCGCGTCCAGAATGAAGGGACGATTGGGAGCGGGAACTGGCGGCTCGTCTTCCTCTTGGCCCAGGCGGGACGCTGGGGCGAGCGGATCGCGGTCCGCCAAATTCTGCCGCGACGTTGCCCCGCCAACGCTTGGCGTCAAACGGGTGGCCGATTGCGGCTTCGACGCGCTTGCGCCTGACGCATCCGGGGGCGCCTCCAAAGCGCCGCGCCGCCCGCAGCCGGGCAGTGCGAAGGTGATCGCGACAAGAGCTATCAAGGCGAGGCTCGTCGACGGGGGGCGCTGAGAAAAAAACCGCGGCACAGGAATCTCCAGTTACGTCCTTATACGTCGGCGCGCGGATTCCCGCGAGGGGCCGGTCGGCGCGCCACCACTCAAGGGAAACATGCGGCTATTTGTCGCGATCAGCAAGCCGCTCCAGCCAGCCTTTCGCCTGAGCAGCGACATTGTCGGGCGACGTTCCACCATAGCTCGTTCGGCTGCGAACAGATTGATCGACGCCAAGCACCGAAAAAACCTCCTGCGTGATTTTGGGCTCGACTGCCTGCATCTGCGGGAGGGTCAGGTCTTCAAGGTTGCATCCCGAGTCCGTCGCAATCTTGACGATGGAGCCCGTGACGTGATGCGCCTGCCTGAAGGGCAGACCCAGCGCGCGGACCAGCCAGTCCGCAAGATCTGTGGCTGTCGAATAGCCAGACCCGGCTGCCGCTTTCATGCGCTCCGACGCCGGGCTCATGTCCCGGACCATACCCGCCATGGCGGCAACGCAGAGGGAGAGGGCGTGAAGGGCGTCGAAGGTGCCCTCCTTGTCCTCCTGCATGTCCTTTGAATAGGCGAGCGGCAGTCCTTTCATGACTGCCAGCATGCCCACCAGCGCGCCGATGACGCGGCCGGTTTTTCCGCGCACGAGCTCTGCGGCGTCGGGATTGCGTTTCTGCGGCATGATGGAGGAGCCCGTCGTGAACTTGTCGGACAGGTTCACGAAACCAAATTGCGGGGTCACCCACAGCACGATTTCCTCGGCGAAGCGCGACAGATGCACGGCGCAGATCGCGGCTGCAGAAAGCGATTCCATAACGAAGTCGCGGTCTGATACGCTGTCGATGGAATTGGCGGTTGGTCGGTCAAAGCCAAGCGCCTTTGCGGTCGCGTGGCGATCAATGGGAAACGACGTTCCGGCCAGGGCCGCGGCGCCCAGCGGGCATTCGTTGAGCCTCCTGCGCGCGTCGGCGAAACGGCCGCGGTCGCGGGCCAGCATCTCCACATACGCCAATAAATGGTGGCCAAATGTCACGGGCTGGGCCGACTGCATGTGGGTGAAGCCCGGCATGACCATGGCGGCGCATGTCTGCGCTTTTTCCGCGAGGCATGTCTGCAAATCCCGCAGCTGGTCGTCGATCTGATCAATGGCGTCCCGGACCCACAGGCGGAAATCGAGCGCGACCTGATCGTTGCGCGAACGCGCAGTATGCAGGCGCCCGGCTGCTGGCCCGACCACATCCGCGAGGCGAGACTCGACGTTCATATGAATATCTTCGAGCGCGCGCGAAAACGTGAACAACCCCGCCTCGATCTCGCCAGAGATCTGGTCCAAACCAGCGGTGATTGATGCCGCGTCTTCAACGCTGACGATCCCGCTGGCCGCAAGCATCGCCACATGCGCCTTAGAGCCGCGGATGTCTTGCGCCGCAAAACGGTAGTCGAAACCAATGGAGGCGTTTATCTCCTCCATGATCGCATCGGGCTCGCTGGCGAAGCGTCCGCCCCACATCTTGTTGCTCATTTGCCGCCTTTCCCGCTGGGGACGCCTTAATGACAGATAACAGGCCTGCTGACGAAACTCCGATACTGGCGCCGTCGCGCTGGCGCAGGCCCCTGGCAGCTGCCGTCGTCGTGGGCGCCGTCGCAGCCGTCGTATACGCAACCTTGCCGGAACGGGGCAAGGAAATCGCAGGCGCCGCAGCGCAATGTGCGGCCTCTGCTCACGTTGCGAGCCGTATCGCGCCGTTTGCGAAGGGCGAAGTTGCCGCCATGTCAGTCGCAAAGATGCCCCGGCCTGCCGTGGACGTCTCCTTTGACACCCCGGACGGCAAGCGCGTCAGTCTGGCGGACTTTCGTGGGCGCGCCATTCTCCTGAATCTATGGGCGACATGGTGTGCGCCGTGCCGGGCCGAGATGCCGGCGCTGGACAGGTTGCAGGCGAAGTTGGGCGGCGCTGATTTTGAAGTCGTGACCGTCAACATCGACACCGCGCGTCTTGAGCGTCGCGACACGTTCTGGAAGGAAATCGAGATCAAGCATCTGGCCTTCTACGCCGATCCAAAGGCGGACATTTTTCAGGTTCTGAAGCGGACGGGTAAAGTGGTGGGTCTCCCCACGACGATCCTGATCGACTCGAAGGGCTGCGAACTGGGGTTGATGGCCGGTCCTGCAGAATGGGATTCTGACGACGCCAAGCGTTTGATTTCGGCGGCGTTGAGGAACTAAATCAGCCTGCAAATCGCAAATTCTGAGACTCCGCCGTGTTCCAGTCTCACGCAGGAGACCCGACTCGTTGCGCCTGTCGCCCTCTTCCACTAGTTAAGCCACACACGATATCGAATGCGAGGCGCCAAAATGGCCGGTACAGACCGAAGCCCGATCGCGAATGAGCAGAGGCGCCCCCTCTCTCCTCACCTTCAGGTTTATACTTTCGCGCTCACGACGGCGATGTCGATCGCCCATCGAATTACCGGCGCGGGCCTGTATGTTGGGACTTTGCTGCTCGCGTGGTGGCTGATTGCAGCGGCGACAAGCGCATCGGCTTTTGCAGACGCATCCTGGTTCATGGAATCCATTGTCGGGCGGTTGATCCTGTTCGGCTTCACCTGGGCGTTGTTCCAGCACATGCTCGGCGGCATCCGTCACTTTATCTGGGATTCTGGCTATTGGATGGACCATCCCCAGCGCGAATATCTCGCGAAGGGCACGCTCATCGGCGGCCTTGTTCTGACGATCCTTGTGTGGGTCGCCGCTTACGCGATCCGCTGAGGAGCACGACCATGGCCAATTCTTCCGGCTCTCTCCGCACGCCCGCCGCCAGAGTGCGGCATCTAGGCTCGGCTCGCTCGGGCACGCAACACGCGTGGCGCATGCGCGTCACATCTTTTGCGCTCCTGCCGCTATCGATTGCATTCATCTGGATCGTGCTTAGCCTCGTAGGCAAGGACTACGCAACAGCGCGTGAGGCCCTTGGGCAGCCATTCGCAGCAATCGTGATGCTTCTGTTCGTGCCGACCGGCGTCTACCACATGATGCTCGGCATGCAGACGATTATCGAGGATTACGTCCACGGCGAGCACACGAAGACGTGGGCGCTCATGGGTAACATGTTCTTCTGCGCTGTTGTGGGACTGGCCAGCATCTACGCGGTGCTGCGGTTGAGCTTCATCTAACGACGTAAGCACAAGTCGATACGAGGATAAGATTTCATGGCCACTGCTCTGGCTGCTAACGGCTCTTCGGCTCCCGGCGTCAACGGGTTAGCCTATCCGATCACTGATCACACGTTTGATGTCATCGTCGTGGGCGCAGGCGGCGCTGGTTTGCGCGCGACCGTGGGCTGCTCGCAAGCTGGCCTGCGCACGGCGTGTATCTCGAAAGTGTTTCCGACCCGCTCGCATACGGTTGCCGCTCAAGGCGGCATTTCAGCGGCCCTTGGCAACATGGGACCGGATGACTGGCGCTGGCACATGTACGACACCGTGAAGGGGTCTGACTGGCTGGGCGATCAGGATTCGATTGAATATCTCTGCCGCAATGCGCCGGCCGCCGTGTACGAGCTTGAACATTGGGGCGTACCATTCTCGCGCACTGAAGAGGGCAAGATCTACCAGCGTCCGTTCGGCGGCATGACGACGGACTATGGCAAGGGCACCGCCCAGCGCACATGCGCTGCTGCAGATCGCACCGGCCACGCCATCCTGCACACGCTTTATGGGCAGGCGCTTCGCAACAAGACTGAGTTATTAATCGAATACTTCGCCATTGACCTGATCATGGACGAGGACGGTCGTTGCCGTGGCGTCGTCTGCATCAAGATGGACGATGGCTCAATCCATCGCTTCCGCGCTTCGCAGACAATCCTTGCGACGGGCGGCTATGGCCGCGCCTATTTTTCCGCCACTTCGGCGCATACGTGCACGGGCGACGGCAACGCCATGGTGCTGCGCGCGGGTCTTCCGCTGCAGGACATGGAGTTCGTCCAGTTTCATCCGACCGGCATCTACGGATCGGGCTGCCTCATCACTGAAGGCGCGCGCGGCGAAGGCGGCTATGTCACGAACTCGGCCGGCGAGCGCTTCATGGAGCGTTATGCGCCCTCAGCCAAGGATCTCGCGTCGCGTGACGTTGTCTCGCGCGCTATGACCATCGAAATTCGCGAAGGTCGCGGCGTGGGCAAGGGCGCAGACCACATTTATCTGCACCTTGAGCATCTCGATCCGAAGATTCTGCACGAACGTCTGCCCGGCATTTCCGAAAGCGCGCGCATCTTTGCGGGCGTCGACGTGACCAAAGAGCCGATCCCCGTTCTGCCGACCGTGCATTACAACATGGGCGGCATCCAGACGAACTATCACGGGGAAGTCGTCACGAAGAAGGCGGGCGATCCTGACTTCATCGTGCCGGGCTTGATGGCGCTGGGCGAGGCCGCCTGCGTGTCGATCCATGGCGCTAATCGTCTGGGATCAAACTCGCTGATCGATCTTGTCGTCTTCGGTCGTGCAGCAGGCATGCGCGTCGCGCAACTTGTGAAGCCAGGGGAATCGCAGCCCGAATTGCCGAAGGATTCGGCGGAGAAGTCGCTTTCGCGCCTCGACAAGTATCGCTGGTCGAAAGGCGGCACGCCGACCGCGCAATTGCGCGACAGGATGCAGCGCACCATGCAGAACAATTGCGCCGTCTTCCGCACGGGCGAAGTGCTTGAGGAAGGCTCGAAGCTCATCCACGAAGTGTGGGAAGGCATCAGCGACATTTCAATCACCGACCGCTCATTGATCTGGAACTCGGACCTTCTTGAGACGCTTGAGTTCGACAACCTCATCATTCAGGCCGTCGCCACGATGGATTCGGCTGTCGAGCGTCAGGAAAGCCGCGGCGCTCATGCGCGTGAGGATTTCCCCGATCGCGATGACGTCAACTGGATGAAGCACACCCTCGCGTGGGCGAACGACGAGACCAAGAAAATCTCGATCGATTTCCGCCCGGTTCACACCTACACGATGACGAACGAGATCAGCTATATCGAGCCCAAGGCTCGTGTGTACTGATCGGGAGAGGCAGTAATGGTTGAATTCGCACTCCCCAAGAACTCGCGTCCCGTCGCTGGCAAGGTCTGGTTGCGTCCGGCCAGCGCCAGGAACGTGCGGGAATTCCGCGTGTATCGATGGAACCCGGATGATGGGCAGAACCCGCGTATCGACACGTTCTTTGTCGATATGGACGATTGCGGGCCGATGGTGCTCGACGCGATCATCTGGATCAAGACGAAGGTTGATCCCACGCTGACGTTCCGCCGGTCATGCCGCGAAGGCATCTGCGGTTCATGCGCGATGAATATCGACGGCATGAATACGCTGGCCTGCACGAAGGACATGACCACGATCAACGGCGCGGTGAAAATCTACCCGCTGCCGCACCTGAGCGTGATCAAGGATCTCGTGCCGGACCTGACCACGTTCTATGCGCAGCATGCGTCGATCGAGCCCTGGTTGAAGACCGATACGCCGCAACCCGAGAGAGAGTGGGGCCAGTCACCGGGTGATCGCAGCAAGCTTGATGGCCTTTATGAGTGCATCCTTTGCGCATGCTGCTCCACATCCTGCCCGAGCTATTGGTGGAATGGCGACCGCTATCTTGGCCCCGCTGCGCTGCTGCAGGCCTACCGCTGGCTTGCTGACTCGCGCGATGAGGGCACGGGCGAGCGTCTTGATCACCTTGAGGATCCGTTCCGGCTCTATCGTTGCCACACGATCATGAACTGCGCCAAGACCTGCCCGAAGGGACTAAATCCCGCCAAGGCGATCGCGGAAATCAAGAACATGATGATCTCGCGTCAGGTGTGATGCGATGATCGCGCCGGACATCTCCAGCGCATGCAATAGGGCGCGGCGTCTTTGCCGCGCCGCCGCAGTCGGCCAGATGTCTTGAGTCACCCGGTCGCATCCGCCTATGCGGACAAAGTTGAGCAGGGTCAGGTTGAGGCGGACGTCGCCCAGCAAAATCTCGTTGCGCATTTCGATCTGTTGATCGACGCGCTGATCGCGCGGCGCGCCGCTCTTCAAAAGTCCGCATTACGGCAATTGTTTCGGCGTAAAAAAGCCAGCGATCTCATTCGTGGCATTTATGTCTGGGGATCTGTCGGCCGCGGCAAAACCATGCTCATGGACATGTTCTTTGACGCTGCGCCCCAGCGCCGCAAACGCCGTGCGCATTTCCACGCTTTCATGCATGACGTGCATCAGCGTATCCACGCGTGGCGCCAGGAGAAAAAAGCAGGAACCGTCAAGGGCGACGATCCGATCAAGCCCGTCGCCGACGCGCTTGCACGAGAGGCGCGCCTGCTTTGCTTTGATGAATTCAGCGTCACCGATATCGCCGACGCCATGATTCTTGGGCGTTTGTTCACCGCCCTTTTTGAACGTGGCGTCGTTGTTGTCGCAACTTCGAATGTCGAGCCCGCCCGGCTTTATGAAGGTGGCTTGAATCGCGCGCTTTTCCTGCCTTTCATCGCTCTGCTTCAGGAGCGGATGGAGGTCGTGCAGCTTGATGCGCGTACCGACTATCGTCTGGAAAAAATCGGCGGGTCGCCGGTTTATTACACCCCGCCGGATCAGGCCGCCCACCTGGCCATGGATAGGATATTTCAGAGCCTGACCGGCAAGGCCCATGGCGAGCCTCAGTCGCTGGCGGTGTTAGGGCGACAGGTCAGCGTGCCCGAGGCGGAGGATCACGTCGCGCGTTTTTCATTTGCCGATTTGTGTGCCCGCCCGCTGGGATCTGCGGACTATCTGGCGCTGGCGGAAAACTTTCACACCATTTTCATTGACGACATTCCCGTCATGCCTGCGCAAATGCGCAACGAGGCCAAGCGTTTCATCAATCTTGTCGATACGCTGTACGATCAGCATGTGAAACTGGTGGCATCTGCTGAAGCTGCGCCGCCTGCCCTTTACACCGGAACCGAAGGGCGCGAAGCTTTCGAATTCGAGCGGACGGCGTCGCGGCTTATAGAAATGCAATCGCAGTCCTACCTCGCCTTGCCGCATGGGCGGGTCGATTCCAAAGCGTCGGACGACACGACCGGACTGACGGATACGTGAGATGGGCCGAAACCTGCAGCCGGAGGCGACTGATGCGCGAATCCTCCGTATTGCCGGGGATCACGTCCGGAAGTACGGACTCGAGCGCACCACAATCGTGAGCATCGCTGCAGAAGCGGGGATGAGCCACGCCAACGTCTACCGGTACTTCCCTTCGAAAGATTTTCTCGTCGACGCGCTCACGGATACATGGCTCAAGCCGCTTGAAGCGGGCCTCCACGAGATTGCTGACGGGCCAGACCCGGCCGACGACAAGCTCGAGCGGATTCTGTCCGCCATTCATCGCGCATATCGGAACAAGGTGGAGGCCGACCCGCACCATTTCTCCATCTTCGTGGTTTCGGTGGCGACGGGGCAGGCTTTGGCCCGACGTCACCGGAGCCGGGTTCAATCTGAAATCCAGAGAGTTCTGGAAGAAGGGATGGGCGGGGGCGTGTTCCGCCCGAGCGACCTCAGGCGCGCCACGAGCCTTGTGTTTGACGGATTGCACCGCTTCATCCACCCGGTTTCAGTAAAGCTTGACCGGGACATCCCGCGTGACCAGATCGACTCGCGCTTTGAGCGTGTAACCCGGGTCATTCTGCGTGCCCTAGCCTAGAAGAATGTGGAAATACAAGTTACAAATTTTGATATTTGTAATGACATTTTTCAGGTCGAATGACGTGGGCGAATGCGCAGCTGCTTCGTTGCCATATGCCTGATACAATGAGCGAATACTTATTGAGAGACGCAAAGGCTAACGGCTGGTTAGGGCGGCTAACACGCAGCAAATGAACGCCCGCCCTTGCCAGCGCCACATAGTGGAGTCAAAGACCCCGCGGCATCGGGTCAAGCCCGGGGGCAACGCTAAAGCAGGGAGCGTCCATTATGGCGCGTAACAAGATTGCATTGATCGGTTCGGGACAAATCGGCGGCACGTTGGCGCTGCTGGCCGGGATGAAGGAACTTGGCGACATCGTCCTCTTCGACATCGCTGACGGCATACCCCAGGGCAAGGCCCTCGACATTGCAGAAGCTTCGCCTGTTGAAGGATTCGATTCGCGCATTTTAGGCGCCAGCGACTATTCGGCGATCGCAGGCTCGGACGTGATCATCGTTACGGCTGGCGTGCCCCGCAAGCCGGGCATGAGCCGCGACGATCTCCTGGGCATCAACCTCAAGGTCATGGAATCGGTTGGCGCTGGCATCAAGCAACATGCTCAGGACGCATTCGTGATCTGCATCACCAACCCGCTCGACGCGATGGTGTGGGCGCTGCAGAAGGCGTGCGGCCTTCCCAGCAACAAGGTCGTTGGCATGGCGGGCGTGCTCGACTCCGCGCGCTTCCGCTGGTTCCTTGCTGAAGAATTCAATGTTTCGGTCGAAGACGTCACGGCCTTCGTGCTCGGCGGCCATGGCGACGACATGGTTCCCTCGATCCGCTACTCCACTGTTGCAGGCATCCCGCTGCCCGATCTGGTCAAGATGGGCTGGACGACGCAGGAAAAGATCGACGCCATCGTTAAGCGCACACGCGGCGGCGGCGGTGAAATCGTCAACCTTCTGAAGACCGGCTCGGCTTTCTACGCGCCCGCCTCGTCGGCCATTTCGATGGCGGAAAGCTATCTGCGCGACAAGCGCCGCGTTCTCCCTTGCGCCGCCTATCTCTCAGGCGAATATGGCGTGAAGGACATGTACGTCGGCGTGCCGGTGATCATCGGCGCCAACGGCGTCGAGAAGATCGTCGAAGTCACGCTTGATGCGGCGGAAAAGGAAATGTTCGCCACGTCGGTCAAGTCGGTCCAGTCGCTGGTCGACGCTTGCAAGACCATCAACCCATCCTTCGCGTGAACCACCCAAAGGCGTTACGCGCAAGCGTGATGCGCGACGAAGCCGAACCGAATGAATCGAGGATACATCAATGAACATTCATGAGTATCAAGCAAAGGCGGTGCTGCGCGAGTACGGGGTTCCCGTATCTCGCGGCGTGCCTGTGCTGAAAGCGGAAGATGCCGAAGCGGCTGCGAAGGAACTCGGCGGTCCGCTCTGGGTCGTCAAATCCCAGATTCACGCGGGCGGGCGCGGCAAGGGCAAGTTTAACGAAGCGTCGGCTGGCGAAAAGGGCGGCGTACGTCTCGCCAAGTCGATCGAAGAGGTTGTGCTGTTTTCCAAGCAGATGCTTGGCGCGACGCTGGTCACCATTCAGACCGGCCCCGCCGGCAAGCAGGTCAACCGCCTCTACATCGAGGACGGATCGGACATCGAGAAGGAGTTTTATCTCTCCGCGCTTGTTGATCGCGCCACCTCGCGAGTGTCATTCGTAGTCTCGACAGAAGGCGGCATGGACATCGAGCAGGTTGCCCATAACACGCCTGAGAAGATCATCACCTTCTCGGTTGATCCGGCAACCGGCATCCTCCCCCATCACGGTCGCACTGTCGCCAAGACCCTTGGCCTTGAGGGCGATCTTGCAAAGCAGGCGTCCAAGCTTCTCGGCCAGCTCTATCGCGCTTTCGTCGAGAAGGACATGGAGATGCTCGAGATCAACCCGCTGATTATCAGCACGCAGGGTCAGCTCAAGTGCCTCGACGCGAAGATCTCGTTCGACTCGAACGCGCTCTATCGTCACCCGGAAATCGTTGCGCTGCGCGACGTGACCGAAGAAGACGCCAAGGAAATCGAAGCCTCCAAGCACGACCTCGCCTATATCGCGCTCGACGGCACGATCGGCTGCATGGTCAACGGCGCGGGCCTCGCCATGGCGACGCTCGACATCATCAAGCTTTATGGCGCTGAGCCTGCAAACTTCCTGGACGTCGGCGGCGGCGCTTCCGAAGAAAAGGTCACTGCGGCGTTCAAGATCATCACGGCCGACCCCAATGTGAAGGGCATCCTAGTGAACATCTTCGGCGGCATTATGAAGTGCGATGTCATCGCGCGCGGCGTCATTGGCGCGGTGAAGGCGGTGGGCCTGCAGGTGCCGCTCGTTGTGCGCCTCGAAGGCACTAACGTCGAGGAAGGCAAGACGATCATCCGCGAGTCCGGCCTAAACGTCATCCCGGCTGATGATCTTGACGATGCCGCGCAAAAGATCGTCAAGGCCGTCAAGGAGGCCGCATAATGTCCATTCTGATCGACAAGAACACCAAGGTCATATGCCAGGGCTTCACTGGCAAGAACGGCACTTTCCATTCGGAACAGGCGTTGGCCTACGGCACCAAGATGGTTGGCGGCGTGACCCCCGGCAAGGGCGGCGCAACGCACATCGGCCTTCCGGTGTTCGACACGGTTGCTGAAGCGCGCGACGCCACGGGCGCCACCGCATCAGTGGTGTATGTGCCGCCGCCGTTCGCTGCAGATTCGATCTGCGAAGCGATTGACGCGGAGATCCCGCTGATCGTGTGCATCACCGAAGGCATTCCGGTTTCGGACATGATCAAGGTGCGTCGCTCGCTCGACGGCTCCAAGTCGCGCCTCATCGGGCCCAACTGCCCCGGCGTCGTCACGGCGGGCGAATCGAAGATCGGCATCATGCCGGCCAACATCTTCCGTCCCGGCAACGTCGGCATCGTGTCGCGTTCCGGCACGCTGACGTATGAGGCGGTCTACCAGACCACCCGCGAAGGCCTTGGCCAGACGACGGCTGTGGGCATTGGCGGCGATCCGGTGAAGGGCACCGAATACATCGACATGCTGGAAATGTTCCTCGCTGACCCGCTGACTCAATCGATCATCATGATAGGCGAGATCGGCGGCTCTGCCGAGGAAGACGCCGCGCAGTTCCTGCGCGACGAGGCCAAGCGCGGTCGCAAAAAGCCAATGGTTGGCTTCATCGCTGGCCGCACGGCTCCTCCGGGACGTCGCATGGGTCATGCCGGCGCGATCATTTCGGGCGGCAAGGGCGGCGCCGAAGACAAGATCGCGGCGATGGAAGCGGCGGGCATTCGCGTGTCGCCGTCACCCGCGCGCCTTGGCAAGACGCTGGTCGAAGTCCTCAAGGGCTGATCCAACTTCGTCGCTCCGGTCCGCCGGGGCGACGCATCGCATGCACACGCCGACGCGCCGCGGCTCCCAAACGGCGCGACCAATTTTCCGGAGGCCACGGATGGCGCGCCAGGATATCAACGAAGCGCTTTTGCAGACGTCGTTCCTTTATGGCGGCAACGCCGCTTACATCGAAGATTTGTACGCCCGCTATGAAGCGGACCCCTCCAGCGTGGACGCTGAATGGCGCGAGTTCTTCGGCGCCTTGCAGGATGATTCTGCTGCGGTGAAGAAAAGCGCCCAGGGCGCTTCCTGGAAGAAAGCTAACTGGCCAATCCACGCCAATGGTGAACTCGTCTCCGCGCTGGACGGCAATTGGGGTCAGGTCGAAAAAGCGGTCGGCGCGAAGATTGAAGCGAAGGCGGCAGCCTCGGGTGCGCCCGCCAGCGGCGCCGCCATTGAGCGCGCCACCCGCGACAGCGTGCGAGCGCTCATGATGATCCGCGCCTATCGCATGCGCGGCCATCTGCACGCTGACCTCGATCCATTGGGCCTTGAGCCGCAGAAGGATCACGAGGAGCTGCATCCGTCGAACTATGGCTTCACCGAAGCTGACTACGATCGCACGATCTTCATCGACAAGGTCCTGGGTCTCGAATACGCGACGATCCGCGAGATGCTCGTGATCCTGCGACGCACCTATTGCGGCACGATCGGCTTCGAGTTCATGCACATTTCCGATCCGGCCGAGAAGGCCTGGATCCAAGAGCGCATGGAAGGGCCAGACAAGGAAATCACGTTCACCCGTGAGGGCAAGCGCGCGATCCTGACGAAGCTTGTCGAAGCTGAAGGCTTCGAGAGATTTTCTGATCTTCGCTTCCGCGGCACCAAGCGCTTTGGCCTTGATGGCGGCGAAGCCATGGTTCCTGCGCTTGAGCAGATCATCAAGCGTGGCGGCGCGCTAGGCGTAACTGAAATCGTGCTGGGCATGTCTCATCGTGGCCGCCTTAACGTGCTGGCCAGCGTGATGAGCAAGCCGCATCGCGCTATCTTCCATGAGTTCAAGGGCGGCTCTTTTGCGCCTGATGAAGTGGAAGGCTCTGGCGACGTGAAGTACCACCTTGGCGCTTCATCGGACCGTGAGTTCGACAACAACAAGGTGCATCTTTCGCTCACAGCGAATCCATCTCACCTTGAAATCGTTGATCCGGTTGTTCTCGGCAAGGTCCGCGCGAAGCAGGACCAGCTTGGCGATGTGACTGAGCGCGCCAAGGTGTTGCCGTTGCTGATTCACGGCGACGCCGCGTTCGCAGGACAGGGCGTCGTTGCGGAATGTTTCGGGCTTTCGGGTCTCAAGGGGCATCGCACGGGCGGCTCGATTCACTTCATCGTCAACAACCAGATCGGGTTCACGACATACCCGCGCTACTCGCGCTCGTCGCCGTATCCTTCTGACGTCGCGAAAATGATCGAGGCGCCGATCTTCCATGTGAACGGCGACGATCCCGAAGCAGTGGTGTTCGCCGCAAAGGTGGCGATTGAATTCCGTCAGAAGTTCCACAAGCCTGTCGTCATCGACATGTTTTGCTATCGCCGCTTCGGCCATAACGAAGGCGATGAGCCGGCTTTCACACAGCCGTTGATGTACCAGAAGATCAAAAATCATCCGTCAACGCTGACGATTTACACCGGCAAGCTCGTTGCTGAAGGCGTTGTCACGCAGGGCGAAGTCGACAAGATGGGCGCTGACTGGCGCGCGCGTCTCGACGCCGAGTTTGAAGCCGCTCAATCCTATAAGCCCAACAAGGCCGACTGGCTGGACGGGCGTTGGTCCGGCTTGCGCGCTGCTGAGGTCGTGCATGACGATCCGCGCCGCGGCGAAACCGGCATTCCGATGGAGAAGCTGCTCGATATAGGCGCCAAGATCAGCGCAGTTCCAGAAACGTTCAACGTGCATCGCACGATCCAGCGCTTCATGGAAAATCGTCGCCAGATGATCGAGACCGGTGAAGGTCTTGACTGGGCGACAGCCGAAGCGATGGCGTTTGCGACGCTGGTGGATGAGGGACGTCCGGTTCGCTTATCCGGCCAGGATTGCGAACGCGGCACCTTCTCGCAGCGTCACTCGGTTCTCATCGATCAGCAAACCGAAGAGCGTTATGTCCCGCTGAACAACATCCGTGATGGACAGGCTCGCTACGAGGTCATCAACTCGATGCTTTCGGAAGAAGCGGTTCTTGGCTTCGAGTACGGCTTCTCGCTCGCGGAGCCTAACGCGCTGACCATGTGGGAAGCGCAGTTCGGCGATTTCGCCAACGGCGCGCAAGTTGTGTTCGACCAGTTTGTTTCATCTGGCGAGCGCAAGTGGCTTCGTCTGTCGGGCCTCGTCTGCCTGTTGCCCCATGGTTATGAAGGCCAGGGGCCGGAACACTCTTCTGCGCGTCTTGAGCGTTTTCTGCAGATGTGCGCCGAAGACAACATGCAGGTCGCAAACTGCACGACGCCGTCGCAATACTTCCACATCCTGCGTCGGCAGTTGAAGCGCGACATTCGCAAGCCGCTCATTCTGATGACGCCAAAGTCGCTCCTGCGCCACAAGCGCGCAACGTCCAGGCTGGAGGAGTTCGCCAGCGGAACGACATTCCATCGCCTTTTGTGGGAAGACGGGGACCGTGTGCGCGGCGAGCGGCCAAAGCTTGTCAAGGACGACAAGATCCGCCGCGTAATTTTGTGCTCGGGCAAGGTCTACTTCGACCTGTTCGAGGAGCGCGAGCGTCGGGGCATTGATGATGTTTACATCGTGCGCGTCGAGCAACTCTATCCGTTCCCGCTGAAAGCGCTGGTCGCCGGGCTGTCGCGTTTCAAGAAAGCCGACATACTCTGGTGCCAGGAAGAGCCCAAGAACATGGGTTCGTGGACGTTCGTCGAACCCTATCTCGAATGGGTTCTGTCGCAGTCCGGCGGTAAAGCAAAGCGCGCGCGCTACGTTGGACGCCCTGCGTCCGCCGCTACCGCGACGGGCCTCATGTCCAAACATCTCACCCAGTTGAAAGCGTTCCTCGACGACGCTTTTGCTGAGTGATCCGCCACACATTTCAAACTCACAGAGGCCGCCTCAGGGCGTGATTGCAAATGAGCACCGAAATCAGAGTTCCGACGCTCGGCGAGTCAGTTTCCGAAGCGACGATTGCGAAATGGTTCAAGAAGCCCGGCGACACCGTGAAGGCAGACGAGCCTTTGCTTGAACTGGAAACCGACAAGGTCACTCTTGAAGTGAACGCGCCCTCGGCTGGCGTGCTTGCGGAAATCATCGCCAAGGATGGCGAAACTGTTTCGCCAGGGGCGCTGCTCGGCCAGATCACCGCTGGCGCCGCCGGCGCTGCTGCAGCTGCGCCCGCCGCCAAGAGTGCGGAACCCGCAAAGGCCGCGCCCGCAGCCGCTCCTGTTGCCGCTAAGTCCACAACGTCGATGCCTCCCGCGCCCAGCGCCGCGAAGGTCGCCGCTGACAACAGCGTTGATGTTTCCGGCGTCGCTGGTTCTGGCAAGCGTGGTCAGGTGCTCAAGGGCGACGTTCTTGCCGCCATCTCATCGCCTGCCGCCGCCGCTGCGCCTGTCGTGATGCGGGCGCCGTCGGGCGCCGACGATCAGTCGCGTGAAGAGCGCGTGCGCATGACGAAGCTTCGTCAGACGATCGCCCGCCGCCTCAAGGAAGCGCAGAACACGGCTGCGATGTTGACGACCTTTAACGAGGTCGACATGACCGAAGTGATGGCGCTTCGCGCGCGCTACAAGGATGTGTTCGAGAAGAAGCATGGCGCCAAGCTGGGCTTCATGGGGTTCTTCGTGAAAGCCTGCACGCAGGCGCTCAAAGAACTCCCGGCAGTGAATGGCGAAATCGACGGCACAGACCTCGTCTACAAAAACTATTATCACATCGGCATCGCCGTCGGCACGGAAAAGGGGCTTGTTGTTCCTGTCGTGCGCGAGGCCGATACGATGGGTCTGGCGCAGATCGAAAAGACCATCGCCGACTTTGGCAAGCGCGCCCGTGACGGGCAGCTCAAGATTGACGAGATGCAGGGCGGCACGTTCACCATCACGAACGGCGGCATCTATGGCTCGCTGATGTCGACGCCCATTCTAAATGCGCCTCAGTCCGGCATTCTTGGCATGCACAAGATTCAGGAGCGGCCGATGGTTGTCGGCGGCAAGATCGAGATTCGCCCGATGATGTATCTGGCGCTCAGTTACGATCACCGGATCGTCGACGGCAAGGAAGCTGTGACGTTCCTCGTGCGCGTCAAGGAAGCGCTGGAAGATCCGGCGCGTCTCGTTCTGGGCCTTTGATGTCGAACGCTGACCTGACGAAAATGTTTACGCTCACCGGCGCTGATGGTGTCGCGTACCAGTCGCCTGTCAAAGGCGCGTTCGGCGGCAATCGCGGCACCAGGGTCTATGGCTTGATGAGTTGCAAGACGGCGGCGCGCTATGTCGCCGCGGGCACGTACCAAAAGAGCCGCGTGTTGTTTGCCGATGAGGCAATTGCACTCGCAGCGGGCTATCGTCCTTGCGCCCATTGCATGCCCGGACGCGCCGCAGAAATGACCCGTAGCGTCTGAACGGCGCGGTGAATTGAAATGCAACGAACGCGCGTTCGAACGCGCAATGTGAGGCGAACGCTATGTCCTACGATCTGGTTGTCATCGGAACAGGCCCCGGCGGCTATGTGTGCGCCATTCGCGCCGCTCAACTTGGCATGAAGGTGGCCGTTGTCGAGAAGCGCAAGACCCATGGCGGCACCTGCCTCAACGTCGGCTGCATTCCTTCGAAAGCACTGCTGCACGCATCGGAAATGTTCGCACAGGCGACACACGATCTACCTGCGCTTGGCGTGATCGTCGGCAAGCCGCAGCTCGATTTGCCTGCGATGATGAAGCACAAGGACGACACGGTCGCCGCGAACGTCAACGGCGTCGGATTCCTGCTGAAGAAGAACAAGGTAGAAGCCTTCTTTGGGCGCGGTGTCATCAAGGGCGCAGGCAAGGTCGATGTGATCGCCGATGATGGGGGCGTGACCTCGCTGGAGACGCGCAACATCGTCATCGCAACGGGCTCCGAGGCGGCGACGCCGCCGGGCGTTGTGCTGGAGTTCGACGAGAAGACCATCATCACGTCAACGGGCGGCATCGCACTCAGCGCAGTTCCCGCCAAGATGATCGTCATCGGCGCGGGCGTGATTGGCCTTGAGCTGGGGTCCGTGTGGAACCGGCTTGGGGCGGAAGTCACGGTCATTGAATATCTTGATCGCATTCTTCCCGGCATTGATCAGGAAGTGGCCAAGCAGTTCCAGCGCATCCTCGAAAAGCAGGGCGTGAAGCTCCTGCTGGCGTCGAAGGTAACGGCGGTTGAGAAGTCGGGCGACGGCGCGACGGTGTCGTTTGAGCCGGTCGCGGGCGGCGACAAGCAGACTCTTGAAGCCAATGTGGTGCTCGTGGCCACGGGCCGTCGTCCGTTCACCGAAGGGCTTGGCCTTGAGGAAGCGGGCGTCGCGCTTGATCGCGGTCGCGTCGTGATCGACGACCACTTCTGCTCGTCCGTTCCGGGCATTTATGCGGTTGGCGATGTGGTGCGTGGACCGATGCTTGCTCACAAGGCCGAAGACGAAGGCGTCGCAGTCGCAGAGATCCTCGCAGGCCAGCATGGTCACGTAAATTACGATGTCATCCCCGGCGTTGTTTACACCATGCCCGAGATCGCCACCGTCGGTAAGAACGAGGAAGAACTGAAGGCCGCCGGCGTCGCCTACAAGGTTGGCAAGGTCCCCTTCACGGCGAATGGCCGCGCGCGGGCGATGCGGGCGTCAGACGGCTTTGTAAAGGTTCTCGCTGACGCAGAGACCGATCGTGTGCTCGGCGTCCATATCGTGGCCATGGGCGCAGGCGAACTTATCGCAGAAGCTGCCGTGCTGATGGAGTTCGGCGGCTCGTCCGAAGATCTTGCCCGCACCTGTCATGCGCATCCCACGATGTCCGAGGCCGTGCGTGAAGCGGCTATGGCAGTCGAAAAGCGCGCCATTCATACCTGAGCAGACACAAGATTTCAGCGCGCTGGGCCTATCGGGCTCTTTCTAGCGAGCTCTTGCTAGCGAGCTCTTGCTAGCGAGCCCTTGCTAGCGAGCCCTTGGGTGCGCTGATTTCCAGGCGTCCATGAGGCGGGTCGTGTCGACAGCGGTGTAAATCTGCGTCGTCGAAAGCGAGGCGTGGCCGAGCAGTTCCTGAATGGATCGCAGGTCGCCGCCGCGCGCCAGCAGATGTGTCGCAAATGAATGTCGTAGCGCGTGCGGGGTGGCCGAATCGGGCAGGCCCAGCGCCCCCCGCATCCGCTCAACAGTTAGCTGGATGATTCGGGGCGACAATTGCCCGCCCTTCACGCCCACGAAAAGGGGTCCCTCAGGGGCCAGCGGATAGGGGCACAGTCTCAGATAGTCTTCGATTGCGGTCCTGACCGGGGCGATAAGCGGCGCGCTGCGCGTTTTGCGGCCCTTTCCGACTATGGTCAGCACGTCAAGGTCGGGCGTAAACTCCTGACGTCGCACGCCAAGGGCTTCCGATATGCGCAGACCTGCGCCGTAAAGGAGCGACAGCACGGCGGCATCGCGCGCGGTCACCCACGCCTCCTGCCCGTCGCCGTCCAGTACGTCACCCCCGGTCACCTGTACGGCCGCGTCGAACGAGAGTGGCTTTGGCAGGCTGCGGTGAATTTTCGGGGCCCGGACGCCGTTGAACGGCGCAAGCCGGGCTTTGCCGTTACGCTCCAGATAGCGCGCGAAGGAGCGCATCGCGGCCAGCGCGCGCATCACGGTGCGGCTGCCGCACCCTTGCGCTCTTTTGTGCGCCATGAAGGCGCGGATGTCGGCTGGCTGGAGGGCATCGAGGCGCGCCAGCGTAGTGGGGCCCTTGGTCGCAAGAAAACTCAGGAATTGCCGAACGTCGCGGCAATAGGCTTCCACCGTCAAAGGCGAGCACCGTCGCTCCGATGTGAGAAATTTTGCCCAGCCAATGAGCTGGGTCGCCACGTCGGCCGAAAGGTCGGGAAACGCGGATGGGTCTTGCGCCAGCGTGTTCATGGCCAAAGTATTAGGCCATGAACGTCACTAAGCCCTAAAGGGCATGGCTGGGCCAGGTCGCTGCAACCTCAGCCCGTCTTGCTCAGCCCGTCTTGATCTGCTCAATGGCCGTGCCGAGCAATTCATCCATGGTGCGGCGAATCTGGTGGTCGGACTGCTCAACGCTCGCCGCGTCGAAATCCTTGCGCACCTTGCGGAACACGTCGTCGTCGCCAGCTTCCTCGAAATCAGCCATGACGACACTTTTGGCGTAGACGGCAGCTTCGTCGCCGCTCTTGCCAAGCTTTTCTGCGGCCCAGAGGCCCAGCAGCTTGTTACGGCGAGCGAGGGCCTTGAAGCGCAGCTCCTCGTCGTGAGCGAACTTCTTTTCGAAACCTTCTTCGCGCTTATCCAAGCCGCTCATGCGAAAACTCTCCTTTTTGGCACGCCGCAGGGCGCATCGCGGATATAAGCGGGACGGCGGCGGATTGGAAGGCGCCATGCGCCCTGTAGTAATTGTACGCCAGGCCATGATCGGATAGGTTGTCGGGGCGGTCTTTTACAGGTATCGGCAGGCATCCGGTTCGCCGGAGCGTCTGCCAGCCTGTCCTACGCAGGCCTCAGTCATCTACTTCTCCAGCACACGGTCGGCCCAAATGAACCGTCGGCGTAAAATTTACGAAGGCAAGGCCAAGGTCCTTTATGAGGGCCCGGAGCCGGGTACGCTCATTCAGCATTTCAAGGACGACGCGACGGCCTTCAATGCGAAGAAGCATGAGGTCATCGATGGCAAAGGTGTGCTGAACAATCGCATCAGCGAATATATTTTCCAGCACCTGAACGACATTGGCGTGCCGACGCATTTCATCCGCCGTCTCAACATGCGCGAGCAGTTGATCCGCGAGGTCGAGATCGTGCCGCTCGAGGTCGTCGTGCGCAACGTCGCCGCAGGCTCCCTGTCGCAGCGGCTGGGCATCGAGGAAGGCACGGCCCTGCCGCGCTCCATCATCGAATTCTATTACAAGAACGATGCTTTGAACGATCCGATGGTGTCGGAAGAGCATATCACCGCCTTTGGCTGGGCGACGCCGCAGGAAATCGACGACATCATGGGTCTTGCGATCCGCGTGAACGATTTCCTTTCCGGCCTTTTTCTGGGCGTCGGCATCCGTCTTGTCGACTTCAAGATGGAATGCGGGCGTCTGTGGGAAGGCGACATGATGCGCATCGTCGTCGCCGACGAAATCTCGCCGGATTCGTGCCGACTGTGGGACATCAAGTCCTCCGACAAGCTCGACAAGGATCGCTTCCGGCGTGACATGGGCGGGCTGGTTGAAGCCTACAGCGAAGTCGCGCGGCGCCTTGGCATCATGAATGACAATGAGCCTGTGCGCACGAGCGGCCCCAAACTCGTGAAGTGATATCTTCTGGCGGTTCGCGTCGCTGCTTCGGACAACCGGGGCGGCGCCGCGCATTGCGGATGACCTGATCCGCCGCCGTTCTGCTTCTGGAGACCAGACCTATGAAAGCGCGCGTTACCGTCACTCTCAAAAATGGCGTGCTCGATCCGCAAGGCAAAGCCATTGAAGGCGCGCTGCGTTCCTTGGGCGTTGCGGGCGTCGACAGCGTCCGTCAGGGCAAGATGTTTGAGCTTGAGGTGGCGGCTACCGATCGCGCCCAAGCCCAAACGCTTCTGAAAGAGGCGTGCGAGCGCTTGCTTGCCAACACCGTCGTTGAAAATTATTCGATCGAACTTCTCTGAGGTCTCGTCCCATGCGCGCAGCGGTTCTGCTGTTTCCCGGATTGAATCGCGAGAACGACGCCATGCGCGCGCTGCAGCAGGCTGGCGGCGTGAAGCCGACTCTGGTGTGGCACTCGGATCACGATCTGCCGAAGGGCACAGACCTTGTCGTGGTGCCGGGCGGCTTCAGCTATGGCGATTACTTGCGCTGCGGGGCCATCGCAGGGCGCGCCAACATCATGAACGCAGTGCGCGCCCACGCGGAGCGCGGCGGGCTTGTGCTGGGCATTTGCAACGGCTTCCAGATTCTGTGCGAGAGCGGGCTGCTGCCGGGCGTTCTGATGCGCAACAGCAATCTGCGCTTCATTTGCCGGATGCAGCATCTGCGCGTGGAGCGCAACGACACGCCGTTCACGAACGCCTACGCCAAGGGCCAAATCATCGAGGTCTGCGTCGCTCACGGCGAGGGCAATTACACGGCGGCGCCCGATACGCTGGCGCGGCTGGAAGGAGAGGGGCGCGTGGCGTTTCGCTACAGCGATCACGCTGGCGCAATTGGCGGCGACGCCAATTGCAATGGCTCCATGAACGACATCGCGGGCGTCTATTCCGAGCGATTCAACGTACTCGGCATGATGCCTCATCCGGAAAATCTGATCGAGACGATCATGGGCGGAACGGACGGGCGCGGCCTGTTCGAAAGCCTCGCTGCGGCGACGGCGAAAGCCGCCTGACGAGACGACACGCAGGGACATTGAAGTGGCGCCCAACGAACCAAAAATGACCCCCGAACTTGTCGCCGAACACGGCCTCAAGCCTGACGAATACGCGCGTATTCTGAAGCTCATTGGCCGCGAGCCGACGATCACGGAACTCGGCATTTTCTCGGCGATGTGGAACGAGCACTGTTCCTACAAATCCTCGCGCCTTCATCTGCGCAAGCTGCCGACGAAGGCGCCCTGGGTCATCCAGGGGCCCGGGGAAAATGCCGGCGTCATCGACATTGGCGACGGGCTCGCCTGCGTGTTCAAGATGGAGAGCCACAACCATCCCTCGTTCATCGAGCCTTATCAGGGCGCGGCGACGGGCGTTGGCGGCATCCTGCGCGACGTGTTCACCATGGGCGCGCGCCCGGTCGCGTGTCTCAACCTGCTGCGCTTTGGCGCGCCGGAGCATGCCAAGACGCGTCATCTTGTCAGCGGCGTCGTTGCTGGAATTGGCGGCTATGGCAATTCGTTTGGCGTGCCGACTGTTGGCGGCTCGGTGAATTTTCACACGCGCTACGATGGCAACATCCTCGTCAACGCGATGGCGGTTGGCATCGCCAAGGCTGACGAAATCTTCTACGCCAAGGCGACCGGCGTTGGTCGACCGATTGTCTATCTTGGCTCGAAGACGGGGCGCGACGGCATCCATGGCGCAACGATGGCGTCAGCCTCTTTCGAGGCCAACGCGGAAGAGAAACGGCCCACTGTGCAGGTCGGCGATCCTTTCTCGGAAAAGCTGCTTCTGGAAGCCTGCCTTGAAATCATGGCCAAGGGCTGCGTCATCGCCATTCAGGACATGGGCGCCGCTGGCCTCACGTCGTCTGCCGTGGAGATGGGCGCCAAGGGCGGCCTAGGAATCGAGCTTGATCTCGACAAGGTGCCGTGCCGCGAGACGGGCATGAGCGCCTACGAGATGATGCTGTCGGAAAGCCAGGAGCGCATGCTCATGGTGCTGGATGCCGCCAAGGAGCAGGAAGCGGAGGCGATCTTCAAGAAATGGGGCCTCGACTTCGCGATCATTGGCAAAACGACCGACACGCTGCGGTTCGTCATCAAGCATCATGGCGCGGTGAAGGCCGATCTGCCGATCATGGAGCTGGGCGACGAGGCCCCGCTTTACGATCGCCCCCATGTTCCGACACCGTCCAAGCCTGTCATTGACGCGGCGTCCCTGACGCCACCCTGCTCGACACGCGACGCAGTGCTGCAAATGATCGGCTCGCCGGACCTGTGCTCAAAGCGCTGGGTCTGGGAGCAGTACGATCATTTGATTCTCGGCAACACGGTTCAGCGTCCCGGCGGCGACTCGGCCGTTATCCGCATTGGCGAGGGGCCGAAGGGTCTCGCCATGACCACCGACGTGACGCAACGCTATTGCGAGGCTGATCCAGTCCAGGGCGGTCGGCAGGCGGTTGCCGAAGCGTGGCGCAACATCACCGCGTCGGGCGCAACGCCGCTGGCGCTGACCGACAATCTGAATTTCGGCAATCCCGAGCGGCCCGAAATTATGGGTCAGCTGGTGGGCTGCCTGAAGGGAATCGGCGAAGCCGCATTGGCGCTCGACTTCCCCATCGTGTCGGGCAACGTGTCGCTCTACAACGAGACGCAGGGGCGTGGCATCCTGCCTACACCGTCCATCGGCGGCGTCGGGCTTATCGATGACGTGACCAAGAGCGTGGGCATTGCGTTTGGCGGTGAGGGAAGGGCTATCATCCTTGTGGGCGACACGCAGGGCTGGCTTGGCCAGTCGATCTATCTGCGTGAGGTGTGCGGCCGCGAAGAGGGGGCGCCGCCGCCGGTCGATCTGGCCTCCGAGCGCCGCAACGGCGACGCCGTGCGCAAGCTGATCTTGTCTGGTGAAATCGAGTCCTGCCACGACCTGTCCGATGGCGGTCTTCTGGTCGCGCTGGCTGAAATGGCCATGGCTGGCAAAATTGGCGCCCAACTTGACGCTGCGCCAGCGGGCGTTTCCGCGCACGGCTGGTGGTTTGGCGAAGATCAGGCGCGGTATCTGCTCTCGTGCGCCAAGGGATTTGCCAGCGGCGTTCTGAAGTCGCTGGAGGCGGCTGGCGTTCCTGCCCGCCAGATCGGCGTAACCGGGGGCGACGCATTGAAGGTCGATGGCGACGCCTCCATATCTGTGTCGGAATTGTCCAAGGCGCACGAAGGCTGGCTTCCGGGCTTCATGGCCGCTTCGGCCAAGGGCTGATTGCTAAAGCGAGGAACACCACATGGCCATGCAGGCCGCAGATATCGAGCGCCTCATCGTCGAATCGCTGCCGGACGCGAAGGTCGAAATTCGCGATCTGGCAGGCGATGGCGACCATTACGCCGCCACTGTGATTTCCGAGGCGTTTCGGGGCAAAACCCGCGTGCAGCAACATCAGATCGTCTACGCCGCGCTGAAAGGCCGGATGGGCGGGGAATTGCACGCGCTCGCCCTCACCACTTCTGCGCCGGATTAGCTTTGCGCCCCGCAATAGCCACGCGCTCATGCGCATAGTAAGATTTTTCCAGGATGGAGCCTTGACCTCCGTCTCGAAAGGAACCGGCAGATGACAGACGTGCTTGCGCAGATCGACCAGACCGTGAAAGCCAACGATGTTGTGCTGTTCATGAAGGGAACGCCGCAGTTTCCGATGTGCGGGTTTTCGGGACAGGTCGTGCAAATTCTCGACTATCTCGGCGTGCAGTATGCAGGCGTGAACGTGCTCGATGACGAGGGCGTGCGTCAGGCCATCAAGGATTACGCCAACTGGCCGACGATTCCGCAGCTTTACGTGAAGGGTGAATTTGTGGGCGGGTGCGATATCGTCCGCGAGATGTTCCAGTCCGGCGAGTTGGCCCAGCATTTCACCAGCGCTGGCGTCGCCACTCAGCCCGCGCAAAGCTGAGCGTTCGCCGCTCAACAAACTTTGTATTGGCGTCTGGCGCGTTGCGCGACACAGTGGTTGTTGATTCACTCCGTTGATCGGTGCGCCATGAAAACAGCAGCATTGCTTCGTGTCGCCGCCGCTCTTCCGCTGGCGGCAGCCCTTTACTTCTCTGCGGCCCCGGTAGAGGCCGCCAGCGGGCGCATTACTGTCAAGGTCGGCGATCAGACGCGCTCGGCCTTTGTGACTGAGCGCTACCGGACAAAACGCAAGCTGAGGCCCACGATTATCGTGTTCGGCGATGCTGCGCGCGCCTCGACAGCGTCGCGTCGCGGGCTGCGCTTCCAGAATTTCGTGCAGCGCGGCGGCGTGCTTGTCTACGCAGAAGCTGCGGGCGGTAAGTGGAACGTTGGCGCGGACGGCGTCGCCAACGCGGAACTGGCTTACATTCAGGCGCTGATCGCACAATTGCGGCGCAGCTCCCTCGCTGATCCGCGCCGTATTCATCTCGTTGGGGTGGGCTCAGGGGGTATTGTCGCGCTTCAGGCGGCATGCAGTGACGCGGGGCTCTTCGCGGGAGTTGCGGGCGCCCTTACGAGCCTCCCCAGGGGACAACCGGCGATCTGCAAGACAGGGCGTCCGATCAACATGATGCTGATCGTCGGCGACGCAGACAAACAAGCGCCATTTGCTGGCGGTCAGGCTGATCTCAACAGCTTCAAGGGGATGTTGGCGCCTGCAGAGGAGACGCTGCAGGCGTTTGCGAGCAATGCGGCCTGTTCTGGCAAGCCAGCTCTGACTGAGTTGCCTGATCGTGATCGCAGTGACGCGTCGCGCGTCGTGGTGGAACGTCAATCGGGATGCAAGGCGCGCGTGCAGCTCGTGCGGATTCAGGGCGGCGGTCACTTCTTGCCCGGACAGACCTTCACACGGGCCAGCGTGCGGGGTCAAAACAGGGACGTCACCACCACCAGCCTCATCACATCATTCTTCCGACTTTGAAGCGTCCAGCAGCACGCTGAGCCGATCAAAAACGCTCGGCGGTCGGGTAGATGTAGTACACGATCACGCGCTCGAGGAAGAAGATCGCCACGAGCAAAATGATCGGCGACAGGTCAATCGCGCCCATTTGCGGCAAGCGCCGCCTGATGGGGCGAAGCAATGGTTCGGTGAGCGCGTTCAGGCCATTCCAGACCGTCCGGACAAAGTTGTTGTCGTAATTGATGACATTGAAAGCCAGAAGCCACGACAGAACCGCCGAGATAATCAGGACCCAGGTGTAAAGGTTCAGGATTAGAAGAATGACGTCCAGAATCGCGCGCATGGGCCACCGTGTGAGGAGGTAGGCCCAAGGGTTTAGCCGCCACGCAGGCGCGCTGCAAGCGCCGGCCGCAACTGAGATGCCGCGCCTGGCGTAGCGCCAATTCACATTGACAGGAGCGGGCCCGCCCGCGTACATCTCCGGCCGCCGACCGAGAGGTCAGGGGCTGTAGCTCAGATGGGAGAGCGCTGCAATCGCAC
>JANPPJ010000149.1:0-2659 GCA_031428455.1 Hyphomicrobiales bacterium
GCGATCAGCGGGAGACAAAAAGTCGGAACGAATCATCCATCCCAAAGAATCCCAATCCCGCCTTATGGCAAACAGTATTCTGGATTTTCAGGGAGTCAGAGTATATTTATCCGCGTCGCCTAAGAACGATGTCACGCAGAAATTGCTCCGGCCGGTGTCTTCTACTTTGTGCCGAACCAGCGGTCGTAAATGCGCGCGTATGTGCCATCCTCGCGCAACTTCAACAGGACAACATTGACTTCGGTCCGCAATGAATTGCCGCGCGCAAAGAGAAAACCGTAATCCTCCCGACGGAAGGGTGCGCCGACCATCGAAACCTGACCTTTGCCCTCATTGGCGGCATAATAAAGCAGGACGGGGCTATCGAAAACGACAGCGTCGACGTCCTTCTGCTTTAAGGCGTCATAGGCTTCGCGCAGGTTTCCAACTTCAATAACCTGAGCTTGCAGGCCGCGAACGGCGGTGGCGGCCGTGCTGCCGCGGGTCGTCGCGACGCGCTTGCCAGCAAGGTCCTCGGGGCCGTTGATCCCTCCGCTGATTTGCTGCACCGTCAAAGTAGCGGCGAGTTGGGCAGTATAGAGCGCGACAAATACGAGCCCGGTGAACATCCAGAGCACCGCAAAGATGCGCGCCAGCCAGTTCTTCGGAGCATTCTCGGCTTGGGTCGCTAACGTGCCTGCGGCCCAGTACAGCGCATAGTAGATCCCGGGTATGTAGCGCTGTGTCGGTATGATTCCCTCGGGATGCCGCCGCTCAAGCAACCAAACCACATGCGCAGGAACAAGGATCAGCATGGCTGCGATGGATAGCCATGCCAGCGAGGTCCAGGAAAAAAGAAGTGAGAAGAGGTCAGAAAGAGGATTCGAACTTGAATCCTTGCCCTGCCCCCGCACCATGATCTGCAGGCCGGCGCTCATGATTGGCTGAGAGAAGTCGAACTCTGCTTCGCGCACAGAGGTGACAGAGATCGCCCCCACGCCCACGTCCGCTTTGGCGCCACGAACACTTGCCAGGAGTGAGCCAATATCGGGAGCAACCTGAAATTGCGAACGCACGCCCAGTCGGCTTGCGATCTCGTTCCACAGCTCGATGCTGAAACCGCTGACGGTGCCCTCTCGCTCAACGACAAGCGGCGGCAAGACGCGGGTTACAATGCGCAGGTCTTTGGGCCCACTCTGTTGGGCTGCATTTGGCGCAGGCGCGCTTTCTTGCGACAAAACCGCGTGGGGCGCTCCTAGCAGAATTGTGACAGCCAGCAGCAGTCGGCGCCAGATCAGCATGTCGATGCTCTTGTGTTGTTTCCCGGCGAACCTCTGCAATTGCGGGCTTAGCTGTCAAGCAAATTTCACGGGGCGATTTGGGTGAGCGTGCCGAAGCCGGACTTCGTGTGGCTCTCCAATCAGGCGGTCAAGCTCTGTTTCGGTGGAAAGGAGGAGCGCTCGAAGTTGCTGGACAGCGTCAATCTCGACACCCCAGCCGTCGCGCAAGCGGAGAGCTATGGTCGTGCGGTCGACGACCGTGAACGCGCGTCTCGGAGTTGCCATCTCTACACCCTAAACTAACCGGTCAAACCGGGGTTGTTCGCTCCGGAACTTGAATTCGCCGTTTCTTTTTCAGCTTGGTGTTGAGTTCCGTACCCATCCGGCCTGGACCGCAGTCTGGCCGGTTGCGCTTCGATCTTTGCGGCTAGCGCCGCCGTCGCCGGGCCGATCAGGCGCGCGTCCTGACGGATGGCCAGCAGCATCTCGGCCGGGTTGAAGGCATCGGCCCGGCCTGCCATGTCGGTATCGATGATGATCAGCGCCTCTTTACGTGGCTGCTTCCGATCCATGGCAGTCGATGCGGCGGGCGGTGACGTGGTATTCCAGCATCACTCCCATTCCATCTCTTCGTACGTCGACTGCGCGTTGCGCCCTGCGAGGCTCTCGAACTGCTCGAGGTAGGCCCAGGCAGACTGATCGATTGCAGGAGCATCCATGATGTCGCCGCCCGCCTTAATCAAGGCGCCGATCGGTGTGCGCAAGTTCACGAGGTAGTCGTAGGTGTCGCGTCACGCCGTCGCCAGATCGGTGGCCCGGCACGATATGGGTAGAACCAGCGCGCCCGGCAGACCCGAGCCGCCGAAATTCGCCTGCATCCAGCCCCGCAGTGGGTTAGGGTAGAGCGTCCCGGTATCGCGGCGAAGGAATAAGAGAGCTCCAACCGCCACGATTACAGCGCCGCCAAAGTGCGGTCCAGCCAGGCCCTAGTGCGCCAAAGAACATGCCAAGCCGCGCCGCCGCAGCGCCACCATCCCCCGGCGGCAGCGGCCTGGCCATGCCAGTGCCGATGAACTCTGGCTGCAACCGACAAAATAGTCGACAGTCATCGACCATGTGAGCTGAACGATGACGAGCCCGGACACGATTCCTAAACTCAAGGGTGACGCCCCACGCCGGCCCCTCGTGCGCCCGCGCATGTTCGAGGCCGCCCGTCCCGGCCCCGGCGCCATGCGCATGCTGCGGATGCTGGCGGGCATCTTCGGCACGCCTAAGCGCTGGCGCGCGATTGCGCTGATCGCCACTGCCCTCATCGTCACGATCTTCGAAGTCCTGCTCGTTCTGCGGCTGGCAAGCTGGAGCGCGGAATTCTTCGATCTGCTCGACAAGCGCGCCGTCAC
>JANPPJ010000150.1:0-3681 GCA_031428455.1 Hyphomicrobiales bacterium
CTAAACCGAAGAGCGAGCAAAAGAAAGCGCGTCTATTCATCAGGATACTCCTCAGACTACTTTTGAGCATAGCCACATATTGTGAGCAACGACAAGGTGTATCGCAATACAGTTGATGTCGTGCTGCAGCGCACGCTCAAGGCCATTCTACCTGACATGAGGACAAGGAAAGGCGGCCCTCTGCGTGGCCGCCTTTTGTGTTTCTCGCAATCTCTTGTGGTTCCTCAGCGCGCTGGTTCAGCCTTCAACAGCGGCGTAATTCGGCGCACGGTGACTCGTCGATTTTCTTGTGACGGGCCCTGAGTTTGAACCTTGAGGTATTGCTCACCAAACCCTTGAGTCGAGAGATTCTCTGGCGGCACGTTGTAGCTCTGCGTCAAGAGCGTCGCCACCGATTGTGCGCGACGATCCGACAGGGATAAGTTGTCAACCGGCGTGCCTACTGCGTCCGTGTATCCTTCGATCAGGTAGACCTCGTTAGGGCTTTTCTGGATCGCCTGCATCAACGCCCTCGCAATCCCCGCAAGGCGCGGGGCCTGATCCGCCGTGATGAGGTAAGAGTTTGTTTCAAAGTTGACCGTGTTGATATCGATCGAGGGCATGTAGGCGCGCACGTCAGGGCTCGCACGCACTTCATCCAGCGTGTAACGACGCGGCAGCGCCTGCACGGGCGGCGCGATCAATGTCTCATAGATAACATCTTCCCGAACATTATCCGCATCCACGATGTAACGATCCCTCGGCAACGAATGGCTGGGTGCCGCGAGGCGGATCACATCCTCCTCATAGCTGCGCTCCGGACCGGCGTAGGTGTTGTCGATCAGCACAACCACACGTCCGTCAAGTTGACGTCGTTCGCGACGTAGCAGACGGCCGCGAAGATCAGTGATGGTGATCACCTGATCGCCATTGGGACGCTGGGCTGTGGTGAACAACGTATTGCCCTGCTGATAGGTCTGGACGGGTCCACCCAAATCACGGAAGCGCTGCGTCTCGTCGTGCTGAACGTAATACCGGTCATTCTCGCGAATAATGGACCGCCCCGGCTCCTCGTAGAGCGTATAGCCGTTGCCTTCGACCTGACGCCGACTACGCTGCACATCGGAATAGGACTGCGTCGCGCTGCCGGCTATGAAGCCACCTACGAGCCCCGCCCCGACACCGATGCCGATAGCAGCGCCCGGACTGATCCCACCATTGCGCCTTTGACCGCCCTGGTTTTGCGCTGGCACCGGATTAGGCAACGGCCCGCCGGGGACAGCGCCCGCCCGTGGCTGGCCGGGGACGACGACGGTTGCGCCGGCGGGAATTGGCGCGGACTGGCCTGCTGGCGCTTGTAATCCACCTTGCGGTCGCTGTGCATTCGGGACCGAGGGCGTGCTTGGGATGGTAGGACCACCACCGGGAGCCTGTGTTGAAGGCGGCTGCGTGGATGGCGCGGCTTGCGGCGGCACCACAGGCCGCGCGCCGGGCGGCAGGGCGGGCCCCGGCTGCTCGGACGGCGGGCGGGGCGCTACCGGCGCAGCAGGGGACAATGGTTGCGGCGGCGTCGGGGCGCCAGAATTCTGGACGGGGGCTGGTTCAGGGCGCGCATTAGGTTGAATGGCCGGGCGTGATGGAGCGCTCTCCACGGAAGGCTGGCGCGGCGGCTGTGCCCTCTGTTCGGCAGGCGGCGCCTGCGTAGAAGGCGCAACTTGCGGCGCGACAGGCTTCGCACCGGGCGGCAGGATTGGCCCCGGCTGCTCGGACGGGGGGCGGGGCGCGGCGGGTGCCGCCGGAGACAACGGTTGCGGTGGCATCGGAGCAGCCTGACGCGGGGCAGGTGCTGGTTCAGGGCGCCCATTTGGCTGAACCGCCGGGCGTGAGGGAGCACTCTCCGCGGACGGCGGGCGCGGCGGCTGTGCCCTCTGTTCGGCGGGCGGCGTCTGCGTAGAAGGCGCGACTTGCAGTGGCGCGACAGGCTTCGCACCGGGCGGCAAGGCTGGCTTTGCACCGGACGGGAGGGGTGGCTGCGGCTGCTCGGACGGGGAGCGGGGCGCGGCCGGAGCCGCCGGAGATGACGGTTGCGGCGGCGTCGGGGCCGCCTGACGCGGGGCCGGTGCTAATTCAGGGCGCGGATTTGGCTGAACCGCCGGGCGTGAGGGAGCGCTCTCCACGGACGGCTGGCGCGGCGGTTGCACCGCCGGCTGTTGCCTCTGTTCTGCGGGCGGAGCCTGCAGGGGCTGGACCTGCCGGGGTTCAACTTGTCGCGGCTCAACCTGTCTTGGGGCTTCCTCGCGCGGCCGCTGCGCCTGCGGTGGAGCGACAGGCTGGGGGCGCGCAGCAGGCGGTGAGTCCTGACGAGGCGCGGGCGTGGTTTGTGGGCTTGGCGCCCGAGGGGGGCGTTGTTGCTCTTGTTGCGGCTGCGGAGCAGGCGGCTTGCGCTCGCCACCCTGCTTCTCCCGATCAAGTTCCTGACCTTGAGCCTGAGCAAGTTGCGTTGACCCTGCTATCGCCGGCATGGTCACAAAAACCATATTGGCGGCTGCCAGAGTTGAAACAGTCGTGCCTGCGAGCAGGAATGATTTGAAACGCGTCATGGACTACCTCTGGGAGGATCTCAGAAAATCATTCTTTGATCGGACTAGATTATTAGAGACTGATTGATGAACGGCAGATGACTGATCGACGCCACAAGCGGCCACGCTGATGCAGAGAGATCGCTCCAGTTTGCGCCCCCACATGTGTTGAAATAGGGTTGAGTGATTTTAGCCGGTTGTGATTTCTCGAATTTGCGAAGATTCGAGGGAGATCACGATTTTCTGGACTGAAATCACCCTCCCAAAATATTTGCAGCGACGGGCACATCTTCGCCGACGGCGGATACGCCGGACAGATACTAAGCGGCGAGCTGCAACGCATTGGAAAATGAAGGATTAAAATCATCAAGCGTTCTCGCGAAGCCGCCGGATTCGAAGTGCTTTCAAGACGCTGGGTTGTCGAATGCAGTTTCGACTGGCTTGGGAGATGTCGCCGGCTTGCAAAGGACTTCGAAGCAACAATCAGTAGCGCCGTGACATGGCTCTTCGCTGCAAATGTCAGACGTCTCACACGCCACATCGCAAGAGCCTGATTGGACCTGGATTATTTTGAGTCAGACTCTTACAGGGGGCGCTGCTGAGAGCCTTGAGCGGAGTTTCACCAGCCCGTCACCAGTCGAACATTTGACCGCCGCGTATCTCGAACTCCGTAGATTTTTGATTAGAGGCGGAAAGGCGCACGATTGTAAATTTCAAGCGACCCCTGTTTGGGACTCGCGGATCTCTGATCTGAGCGGCGTCCCGACAATCCTGCGTAACTGTTAACCTCCGGACCTGGCTTTGCCAGCACCCAGCACGATCCGAACGTGCGGCCTTTGCCTGACGAGGGCCACGCCAGCGCCACTCTGAACCGCGATTTCGGGCTCCCCGTCGCGCTTCGCCAGATTGCCCAGGCGCGCCTGATGGGGTAGAAGACGTCGGTCGGTGCTCACGCGTCGACTCGGCACCCGTAGCTCAGCTGATAATTTTTTTACCCGATGAAGGCCCGCAAAAGGCTGTTCAACACCTCACTTGATCGGTTTCTCTCAAATTCAGCAGCGTCCCGCTGCTGCGGCGGCGGGACGCTGCTATCCGTTTATGAAGTGTATTTTTACGTTCTGAC
>JANPPJ010000151.1:0-13729 GCA_031428455.1 Hyphomicrobiales bacterium
GCTTGCGACCTTCAACACTTATTTTGCGCACGGCCGTCCAGCCTACATGATCTTCTACGTTTTGCTGATCGCGTTTTTCGCGTTCTTCTACACAGCGATTGTCTTCAATCCAACCGAGACCGCCGACAATTTGAAGAAGCATGGCGGGTTCATTCCGGGCATTCGTCCGGGTGAGCGCACGGCTGAATACATCGACTACGTGCTGACGCGCATCACGGTCATCGGTGCGCTGTATCTGTCCGCCATCTGTCTGTTACCCGAAATACTCATATCCTACGCGGCTTTGCCGTTCTATTTCGGGGGAACGTCGCTGCTGATTGTGGTCAGCGTGACGATGGACACGGTCGCACAAGTGCATGGGCATCTTCAGGCTCAACAGTATGAAGGCCTGGTGCGCAAGGCGAAGCTTCGGGGGAGGCGCAGGTGAAATTGATACTTCTCGGGCCGCCGGGTGCAGGCAAGGGCACACAGGCGACACGTTTGATGGAGAAGCACGGGATCCCGCAACTTTCCACCGGCGACATGTTGCGCGCAGCCGTAAAAGCCGGCACGCCGGTTGGCCTACAGGCGAAGGCAGTGATGGAAGCCGGTGGGCTCGTTTCGGACGAGATCGTGGTTGGCATCATTGCCGACCGCATGGAGGAGCCCGACGCGAAGAAGGGTTTCATTCTGGACGGCTTTCCGCGCACAGTCGCGCAGGCTCAGGCGCTTGATGCCATGTTGGCGAAGAAGGGCATGAAGCTCTACGGAATCGTTGAGCTGAAGGTTGACGAGAACGCGCTGCTTGCTCGCATCGAGAAGCGCGCCGCTGAGACGCTCGCTGCCGGGCTGGCGGTGCGCGCCGACGACAATCCGGAAGCATTCAAGAAGCGGCTCGAAGCCTATCGTGAACAGACTGCGCCCGTGTCGGCGTATTATGCATCAAAAGGCACGCTCAAGCAGGTTGACGGCATGGCGCCCATCGATGACGTGAGCAGCGCCATCGACAACGCTCTGGCGCATTAGTTTTGCATTTCGTCTGGAAGGCCTTGTCTTCCGGGCGTCTGCGTGTTGACTCGAAGCCCTGCTTGGCCTAGTCACCGCGTATCCACAGAGACGCGCGCGTCCCGGGGCCTTCCTTGGAAGGGTCGGGATTGTTTGCGTTTCGCCCTCGCAAGGCCGGCCTCCACCGGCGCGGGGTTATCTTAACGCTGCCTTGCAGCACCACATGGAGACGGCTCGTGGCCCGTATAGCTGGCGTAAACATTCCTACCGGCAAGCGCGTTATCATTGCGCTTCAATACATTCACGGCATCGGCGCAAAGAAGGCCGAAGAGATCTGTGAAAAGGTGAACATCCCCGCTGAGCGCCGCGTTTCGCAACTCACCGACGCGGAAGTTCTTCAGATCCGCGAGACGATCGACCGTGATTATCTCGTGGAAGGCGATCTTCGCCGCGAAGTGTCGATCAACATCAAGCGCCTCATGGATCTCGGCTGCTATCGCGGCCTGCGCCATCGTCGTCAGCTTCCCGTTCGCGGCCAGCGTACGCACACCAACGCCCGCACCCGCAAGGGCAAGGCGAAGGCGATCGCCGGCAAGAAGAAGTAATCGCGCTCGTCGCAGCGTTGAGAGCCCGCAGATAATTCGCGGGCTCCTGGCCACTTTGGTTTTAATCCCCAGCGCCTGGAGCTACGGGCGCGCCTGAAGGAAGAGTAGAGACTATGGCTAAGGAAGCTAACCGCATTCGCCGCCGCGAACGCAAGAACATCGCTTCGGGCGTCGCGCACGTCAGCTCGACGTTCAACAACACGATGATCACGATCTCCGACGCGCAGGGCAACACCATCGCATGGTCGTCCGCTGGCACCATGGGCTTCAAGGGTTCGCGCAAATCGACCCCTTACGCCGCGCAGATGGCCGCTGAAGACGCTGCCCGCAAGGCGTCCGAGCATGGCGTGCGCACTGTCGAAGTTGAAGTTTCGGGCCCCGGTTCTGGCCGTGAGTCCGCACTGCGCGCGTTGCAGGCCGCTGGCTTCACTGTGACCTCGATCCGCGACGTGACGCCGATTCCGCACAACGGCTGCCGCCCCCGCAAGCGCCGCCGCGTCTGACGCGACTACACCAATCCGCGCGCGTGGCCGACGGGCTGCGCGCGCGTTCGTCTAGAACTCCATAGCCGCGGGCCAGGGTCGACGGACCGATATGCCCGCTGCGCCGAGAGGCCGCCGTGATTCAGAAGAACTGGCAAGAACTGATCAAGCCGAACAAACTCGATGTAGCCTCGGGTCACGATCCGCGCCGCATGGCGACGTTGACCGCCGAGCCGTTGGAGCGTGGTTTTGGTTTGACGCTCGGAAACTCGCTGCGCCGCATCCTGCTTTCTTCGCTGCAGGGCGCCGCCATTACGTCCGTCCACATCGACGGCGTGCTGCACGAGTTCTCGTCCATACCCGGCGTTCGTGAGGATGTCACCGACATCATCCTGAACATCAAGGACATCGCCATCAAGATGCAGGGCGAAGGCCCCAAGCGCATGATCCTCAAGAAGCAGGGTCCGGGCGCCGTCGTAGCTGGCGATATCCAGGTTACAGGCGACATTCAGGTTCTCAACCCCAACCTCGTGCTCTGCACGCTGGACGAGGGCGCCGAGATCCGCATGGAGTTCACGGTCAACACGGGCAAGGGCTATGTCCCGGCTGATCGCAACCGCACGGAAGATGCGCCCATCGGCCTCATCCCCGTCGACAGCATCTACTCGCCTGTCAAAAAAGTCAGCTATCGCGTCGAGAACACGCGCGAAGGCCAGATCCTCGACTATGACAAACTGACCATAATCATCGAGACGAACGGCGCGATGTCGCCCGAAGACTCGGTCGCTTATGCAGCGCGTATCTTGCAGGACCAGCTCAACGTCTTCGTAAACTTCGAAGAGCCTCGCCGCGAGGAAGCCTCGCCGTCAATCCCCGAGCTCGCCTTCAACCCGGCGCTGCTCAAGAAGGTGGACGAGCTGGAGCTCTCGGTTCGTTCTGCAAACTGCCTGAAGAACGACAACATCGTCTACATCGGCGACCTCATCCAGAAGTCGGAAGCAGAAATGCTCCGCACGCCGAACTTCGGACGCAAGTCCCTAAACGAGATCAAGGAAGTGCTCGCTCAGATGGGCTTGCATCTCGGCATGGAAGTGCCCGGATGGCCGCCTGAGAACATCGAAGAGCTCGCGAAGCGCTTCGAGGAGCATTACTAGCATTTGCAGCAGCCTCTCTCTGCGTGTTGTAGAGAGAGGTTTCAAGCAACGACGGTCGACCCTTGGCACGGCGGCCGCAAAAAGCAGGAGTAAGCCATGTACCACGGACGCAAAAAGCGCCGCTTTAACCGCACAGCTGAACACCGCAAGGCGATGTTCGCAAACATGTGCCAGGCGATCATCAAGCACGAACAGATTGTCACCACGTTGCCCAAGGCGAAGGATCTTCGCCCGGTCATCGAGAAGCTCGTCACCCTCGGCAAGCGCGGTGATTTGCATGCACGCCGCCAGGCGATTGCGCAGATCAAGGACGTCCTCATGGTGAAGAAGCTCTTCGACGTGCTCGGCCCGCGCTACAAGGAGCGCAACGGCGGCTACACGCGCGTGCTGAAGGCAGGCTTCCGCTTCGGCGACAACGCCCCGCTGGCCGTGATCGAATTCGTCGACCGCGACGTCGACGCCAAGGGCAAGGACTCCGGTTCGTCGTCCGAAGCCGCGTAGGCGCTGCTTCAGTCAGAGTTCAAAAGGCCCGCTTCGGCGGGTCTTTTTTTATGCCTCCGCGACGGCGCGTCAACCAGGGTTTGCAGCATTCCCGGGCGTTCTCGCAGCCGCGCCCTCATATCAATACTAATTTCACTCTGTGATAAACGAAGGTCCATGCAAGGTTTTGTAAACGCTGCAGCTTAACCGGAGCCACATGGGTAGGCGCTAACGTCACGGCATATCGCATGAACACGATGCGGCCGTCTGGTTAGAGTTCGTCAGGAGCGCGGGATGCAGTGGAAAGCGGGATTAGTGGCGGGCGCAGCGCGCATCGCCAGCGTGTGTCTTCTGGCTGGCGGTCTTGGCGGTTGCTACACGTTGGGCAAGGGGGGCGAATCGGCTCCTGCTGCAAGGCCTGTTACTCTAACGGCTCCGCCGGCGCCCGCTCCATTCACGGCGCTCAACAGCACTGTCTCGTCTCAGGCTGTAGTCTCAGACATAATCACGAACAGGTACACCAACAACGCGACGTTCACGCCTCAAACAGGGGCGACGCCCAGGCCCGTTACGATTGATTCAAGGGGCGTTGCAGTGCAGGGCACTTATGCATTACGGAACGATAACGCCAGATTTGAAAGCAACGGGTCATCGGTGCGCGGCGCGCTTGTGAACGATCCGCAGACGTGGGCCACGGTGTCCAACGCGCCCGGAAGCCGTCTTGACGCAAGTCTTGGTTCATCCAGCCTCGAACATGCCTACGCAGGCACGGGAATGATGGGCCCCCTGAGGGCGGGCACGACCGGAGACTCAGCCTTCCAGGCCTTCGGGTTCTTTGGCGGGCGAGCCACGGGCGATATGCCCAACTCAGGCAGGGCTGAGTATGCGGGCGGCTTCGAAGGGCTTGAACATTCCGCTCTTACCGGACAAACGATGCAGACAAGCAATATCTCGGGCAAGGCAAACGTGTCAGCGGATTTCGCCGCCAAGACAGTGCGCGGACGCATCGACGATGTGAACAACCACAGCGTCGGCCCCATGCCGCAACCCGCCGGATACAGCATTGGATTCACCGGCGCGATCAGCAACAGCTTGTATGCAGGATCGTCATGGATCACGCAGAGAAACAGCGATGCGCCGCTTGCTGGCGCGGTTCAAAACACGGGCGTCGTCCAGGGCGGATTCTTCGGTCCGGGAGCGGTCGAGACGGCTGGCGGGATCAGCGTCACGACAGCCGATGCAAACCGTAAATTGCTGGTGACCGGCGGCTTCGGCGCCAAGAAAAAGTAACGCAGCTTGTTTGGCTGGCGACCATCGCCAACGCGATCTAAAGGTCAGCGCGTCGGCAGCACAATGAAATGCGCGCCAAACGTCTCCGCCAACGCCGCTTGCGTTTCGTCGGTTATCTGCACGCCGCTGACGCTGGCTTTCGGTGGGCCACGCAGCAAGCTTTCGGCAATCTGCGCGACGCGATCAGGGTCGCCGGAGAAAACGGCTTCCACTGAACCATCGCTGCGATTTCGCACGAAGCCGCGAAGGCCCAGCGCGACAGCGTGCGCGTTTACCCATGCCCGGTAGCCGACCTGCTGTACGCGGCCATGCACAAACGCGCGGATGGTTCGTTCATCTTCGGCGCTTTTCATTCCATCTCCCAGATCGAAACTTTACGATCGCTTTACCAATTCGCAGACTTTTAACCCCAATTTCCGATTGGGCAGGGGCGGACCTGCGTCAACTTAACCCGCAAGATACCGGTCGGGCCTAGCGTTCCAGAAGATGTCAGTGAGCGCCTTGTATCGGCGTAATCTTTTGGAGTGCGTGATGTTTTCTCCGGCGCGGTATTCAGTGGGCGCAGCTCGCCTGATCATCGTTGGCGCCCTGGCGGGAGTCCTTGGTGGTTGCTATACGCTCGGCGGTGACTCCAAGACCACAACTGCCACACCGACCACGCCAGTAAAATTTACGCCGGCGTCAGGCACAGTCAATTCCAGGGGCGTGGTCACACAGGTCATCGCCAACGCCTACACCAACGCCACGACGATGACCGTGGAAAATCAGGGGATCATCCCCATCACGATTCAGGCGCAGGTACAGGCGCTCAACGATAACTCGGGTCTACAGAGGGTGGACGTCAGCGCGGGAACCTATGGTTGGTTCGGCGTCAATGACGCCAAGGTCGAATCCAACGGCGCTGCAGTACGGGGCACTGCGGTCAGCTCAGCTGACACGTTTGCGCTTTTCACGAACACGCCCGGGAGCCGTCTGGACACCAGCCTCGGCGCGCCGAGCCTCGTCAACTCGTATGTTGGCATTGGATCGCTGGGCAGGCGCGCGCGCGGCTCCACCGGCGACTTTTACTCGAACGCGTTTTCATTCTTCGGCGGCAAGAGCACGACGGACATGCCCACCACGGGCAAGGCTGATTATGCAGGCGCGTTTGAAGGGCTTGAGCAAAGTGCAGCGACAGGGGCACCCGTGCAGACCAGCAACATCTCAGGCAAGGCCAATCTCTCGGCGGACTTCGCAGCCAAGACAGTACGCGGCCGCATCGACGATGTGAACAACCACAGCCTGGGGCCGGTCAAGACTGCCTCCCCCTACAGTGTCGCATTCGACGGGCAGATAACGGATTCCTCATTCGTGGGCGCCGCATGGATGACCCAGAAAAACAGCAATGCGCCCTTGAACGGGTTCACGCAGAACACCGGCGTGGTGCAGGGCGGCTTCTTTGGCGGAGGCGCCGTGGAGACGGCGGGCGCACTTGGCGTATCAGCGACTGACGCCACAAAGAAAACACTGATCACCGGAGCCTTTGGCGCCACGAAGAAATAATCACGTGCGAGCGATCAGGCTCTACACCCTTCTTGCGTTGCTTTTATCCTGCATCGCGGCTCCGCTTGCCCATGCTGATGAGGCAGCAGAAAAAGCCGCCTTCGAGCAGGCGGAGCAATTGATCGAGACGCGCCGTTTTGACGACGCACGCAAGCTGCTGGCCGCTACGCCGCGCGACAGCGCCTACGCCCGCGTTTATGGCGCATTTGTTGACGCCCGCCTTGCGGAGGATACCGGCCGCCTGACAACTGCGCGCGACGCCTATCGCAAGATCCTTGAAACCCACCCCAGCCTCGCGCGCGTTCGCCTTCATCTGGCGCGCACGCTCGCAAAGCTCGCAGACAATGACGCGGCGCGTCGCCACTATGAATTCGTTCTCGGCGCCGCCGACGTCACCGCGCCCTATGTGGACCGTGTGCGCGCTGATATGCGCCTGCTGGATGGCGCGAAGAACTGGAGCGTGCAAGGCTATGTAACGGTCGCGCCAACCTCCAACATGACGAGCGGCGTCTCGCAGGATGTCATCATCATCGGAGGCTTGCCGTTCACGCCATCAGCCGCATCGCGTCGCAGGCCGGGAGTCGGCGCCATGTATGGTGCGGACCTGTCTTATGCCGCGCCCGTGTCTGGAAACTGGGGCTGGGTGGGAACGCTCTCAACCGTCAATCGCGATTATCAGGGCAGCGCCTTCGACGATCGCGCCGCGCGCGCCAGCGCTGGCGTGCGCTACCTTGTGCCGGGCGGCGTCGCGATGCTTGAAATGGTGGGTAACCGCCGCTGGTTCGGCGATGCGGGCTACCAGTACTCATTCGGACCGCTGCTCTCGACGCGCTTCTTTGCAACAGAAAAGGACCGCGTCACGGCCTCTGCGTCGTTTGCACAGCAGCGCTATGACGATGCTCATTATCTTGACGGCCACCGCGTATCGGTCGCAGCCAGTTGGGATCGTTTTACGTGGCCGGGGCAGTTTATTCGCGTTGGCGCCTCGTATGATCGTGAGACCGCACGCAACGATCACCTGACGTACAATGAGTTCGGCGGACTAGTTGGTTATAATATCGAGACGCCATGGGCGTTGTCGGTATATCCGGAATTCGCCTACGCGTATCGCGCGTACGAGGGCGACTTTCCGTTGTTGAACGAAGCGCGTCGCGATCATCGCTTCGTCGGGTCTTTGTCGCTGGTGAAGACGAACTTCACGCTGTTCGGTTTGGCCCCGCGGTTGTTGCTCAGCTACACGTACAACGCATCGAATGTGAAGTTCTATGAGTACGACCGCGTTGATGCGGCGCTCACGCTCACGCGCGGTTTTTAGCTCTTACGTGCGATCAAACGGTGTTGCGAAACGCGCGCGCACCTTCGCAGCGGGGCCAGTGCGCGCAGGCGCAGGCGCTGTTTGCGCAGACCCATCCGGTGCCCGCCATACAGGCGCGGCGCCCCCTGCGACACGGGGCGCACAGGCGGCAAGCTCCCGCAAATAAGCGTCCGGCAACGACCACGCGCGTGCTGCCGTAAGCACGCTTTCCATGTATCCGGCGTGCGGCTCGCCTCGCACCGTGGACCCGCCCACATAAATCAACGCCCGCACGCTGCCGCCGCCCTCGCGCAGCACCGGCTGCTGGATCTTCTTGTAAAGCCCGCTCGCCACACCTTCGTATCGATCAAGCGCGCGAACATCGGCAAGCGCCAGATCCCACAGCACGCCATGCACGGAACGTATTGGATCGCGCACGAATGACGCGTAACCGCCTTCCATGATGATGAAGCGGGAGTGCGGCAAACGCGCTGCGCATAGCGGTCGTGAAGCCGGCGCCCGGGCGCGCATTGCCTCAACGTCCATGTTGGAACCGTAAGCGAAATAAAGCGGCATGGGACCAGCTTACCTTCGGCGCGCTGCCGAAGGAATAGCGTGCGCGCCGATCATGCAAATTCCATGATCGTGGCGTCGACAGGCAGGCTGTCGCCTTCCTTGGCGAGAACCTTCTTGATGGTGACGTCGCGCTCGGCGCGCAGCACGTTTTCCATCTTCATGGCCTCCACGATGGCGAGCGCTTCGCCAGCCTTCACCTCTTGCCCATCCTGCACATGGATCGCTTTCACGAGTCCGGGCATCGGGCAAAGCAAGGCTTTCGACGTATCAGCCAACACTTTCTCGGGCATCAGGGCGGCGAGCTCCGCCTCGCGCCGCGTGAAGACACGCGCGTGGACCGCGACGCCCCTGTGCGAAAGGTGGAAACCATTGAGGATAGGACGCACCTGCACCGCAACGTCTTCGTCGTCCACAAGTCCGCGCCAGACAGGCTCGCCCGGCGCCCAGCCGGAGGTGAGCCGATGCGCATGGGCGCTGCCATCCTCCATGCGCACCATCAACACGCCATCGCCGTCATCGACAACAACGTCATAGCGCTGCTTGTCCAGCATCACTGCTCGCGCGCGTTCAAAGGTGACCACAGTCTGCGTTTTCATCTGGCCGGATATCAACCGCTTGCGCTCGTTCAGCACATGGTCGATCGCCGCCGCGACAGCGGCCAGCAAGTGCGCCGTTTCGCCCTGAGCCTTCAGCGGCGCAAATCCATTGGGATATTCTTCCGCAATGAAGCCCGTCGAAAGCTCTGCTTTCCTCCAGCGCTCATGTTGCATGAGCGAGGAGAGAAACGCGATGTTGTGACGAATGCCATCGATCACAAATTCATCGAGCGCGCGCGCCTGCGCTTCGATGGCCGTTGCCCGGTCGCCCGCATGGGTGACGAGCTTGGCGATCATCGGATCGTACCAGATGGAGATTTCGCCGCCCTCGTACACGCCGGTATCGTTGCGCACGGTGACGCCGTTGGAATGTCCTTCAGCGGGCGGGCGATATTTCACAAGACGCCCGGTGGACGGAAGGAAGTTGCGCGTCGGATCTTCCGCATAAATGCGGCTCTCCACTGCCCAGCCGCGCAGATGCACGTCGCTCTGCTTCATCGCGAGAGGCTCGCCAGCCGCAACGCGGATCATCTGCTCGACAAGATCAACGCCGGTGATCAGCTCCGTCACCGGATGCTCCACCTGCAAGCGAGTATTCATCTCAAGGAAGAAGAAGCTCTTGTCCTGGCCTGCAACGAATTCGACAGTGCCTGCTGAATCGTAATCAACCGCCTTCGCAAGCGCGACCGCCTGCTCGCCCATGCGACGGCGGGTCTCGTCATCAAGCAGCGGCGATGGCGCTTCCTCAATGACCTTTTGATTGCGCCGCTGGATCGAGCATTCGCGCTCGCCCAGATAGATGACGTTGCCATGCTTGTCGCCAAGCACCTGAATTTCGATGTGGCGCGGATTGACGATGAACTTTTCAACGAATACGCGGTCGTCGCCGAAGGACGATTTCGCCTCGGACTTTGCACGATCAAATCCCTCGGCCACCTCATCGCGCGAGTAAGCGATGCGCATGCCCTTGCCGCCGCCGCCCGCTGACGCCTTGATCATCACGGGATAACCAATCTCGTCCGAGATCTGCACGGCGTGTTCCGCGTTCTCGATGACGCCGAGAAACCCCGGCACCGTCGTGACCTTCGCGGCATTCGCGAACTTCTTTGATTCAATCTTGTCGCCCATGGCGGCGATGGCGCGGGGATTTGGGCCAATGAAAACGATGCCATTTTCCTTCAGCGCATTGGCAAACGCCTCGCGCTCGGAAAGGAACCCGTAGCCGGGGTGAACCGCTTCGGCTCCAGTCTGCTTGCAGGCCGCGATGATCTTGTCGATGACGAGATAGGAATCCGTGGCGGACGGCGGGCCGATGTGGACGGCTTCGTCCGCCATCTCCACATGCAGCGCGTCCTTGTCGGCATCCGAATAAACCGCAACGGTGGCGATGCCCATGCGGCGCGCCGTCTTGATGACGCGGCAAGCAATTTCGCCCCGGTTTGCGATCAGGATTTTTTTGAACATGTGCGCCCCGGCGATCCCCAAGCAGGAACGGCGCCCTGGGCGCCGCTCGGTCTCGGATCAAGTCTTATTGTGGGGGGCAGGGCCCGTCCATAGGCCAAAGGGCGAGCCAAACGGCAAAGCGAGCTGGGAAATAAGGCGCGTCAGGCTGCCGCCTCTTGAGCGGCTGTCGGCCGATCGCGAGGCACGTAAAGGCGGCCAGCGAGGCCAGCGGCCCGCAGGGCCGTACGCGCGGCGTCAAGGGCTGCTTTCTCGTTCTCGAGGGCCATGCCTTTTTGCACGCGCACCGAGAGATCGTTGAGGCGCTCAAGCACGTAGCGCATCAGCGACGAAGGGCAACTGGCGGCGCGCTGCACCATGGCGGCTGCAAGTTCGAACGCCAGCGTTTTGTCGAGCCCGTCCTGAAAGCGCGCGATCAGCCATTCGGCGTTCTCTTCCGTAAGGTCGCCGCGCGGCGTCGCACGATCGATCAGATAATCGGAGATCGTCTCGATGAAAAACTCACGCCATTGCTCGCAAGCGGGAAAGTTCTGCGCTGCCAGGCCAGCGATGCTCGCCGCGTCGTGGTGGCTTGGGCGTCTGCTGCCCAGCAGCGAATGCCGGAGGGCCAGAACATCGCCGACGTGGATGCGGCGCGAGCCGGCAATCGTGGCGCACAGCGCGCCGGTCACAGGGGCCTGCATGAGCGAACTCTCAGCGTGAGATGGATGGGAAGTGGGTCAGGCTGCGACAGCGCGGGACTGGTGGAGCGCGACGGCGACAGCCGGCCATGCGGCGGCGCGGCCATGCACGGCTGCGGGCAGCCATACGGGCACGCGGTCAGCTTCGGCGAGCACGTTCACGAGGATCGCGAAGCCGTTGAGCGTGCGGCCTGTGTCGGCCTGCGCCAGCAGCCATTCGCTTTGGGCGCCGTTCAGAATGCCCGTGGGGCGGCTCTGCCAGACGATATAGTCGGTGACTGTTTCGACGAAGAACGAGGTCCAGTCGTCGTGCTTGTCGGAGACTGTGAAATCAAGCTCGAACAGCGCTTCGGCCTCGGTGCGCGTCATCGGCGCCACCGCCGTGAAGTATTCGCGCAGCTGGCCCAGTTCTGAGGCGCCAATCGTGCCGCCAGCCTTGATGGAGTTGATGAGCGCCTGGCCTTCGTTGAAATTGCTGGTCGAAGCTTGCACGTTCGTCATGTCCGTCTCTCCTGGACGCTCCTGCGCCCTGATGACGAGAGAATTGTCCGGGGCTCCTTTCCAGAATCTGAATCGGATAGGGACAATCAAGAGGACGGTTAAACGGCTGCAAAACTTGATGGTTTCAGTCTTCGTAAGGGGCGCGGTTAACGCAAGGTGACCGAAGCGCAAAGTAACGGCGGCGACAAGGCCCTGCGTGGACCCCTAGAGCGGAATATTGTCGTGCTTTTTCCAGGGGTTCTCCAGCTCCTTGTGCCGCAGCTTGGCCAGCGCGCGGGCGACCCGGCGGCGGGTGGAGTGCGGGCGGATCACGTCGTCGATGTAGCCGCGTTCGGCCGCCACGAACGGCGAAAGAAAGCGCTCTTCGTATTCTTTCGTGCGCGCCGCAATCTTGTCGGCGTCGCCGATATCGGCGCGGAAAATGATCTCCACCGCGCCCTTGGCGCCCATCACCGCAATCTGCGCCGTGGGCCACGCATAGTTCACATCGCCGCGCAGATGCTTTGACGCCATCACGTCATACGCGCCGCCAAAGGCCTTGCGCGTGATGATGGTGACCTTGGGCACAGTCGCCTCCGCATAGGCGAACAACAACTTCGCGCCATGCTTGATGAGGCCGCCATATTCTTGCGCCGTGCCCGGCAGAAAGCCCGGCACATCAACGAAGGTGACAAGCGGAATGCCGAAGCAATCGCAGAAACGCACAAAGCGCGCAGCCTTGCGCGATGCGTCGCTGTCAAGCACGCCCGCCAGCACCATGGGCTGGTTGGCGACAAAGCCCACCGTGCGCCCGTCAACGCGGCCAAAGCCGGTGATGATGTTCCGGGCGTGCGCCTGCTGAACCTCGAAGAAGTCGCCCTCATCGGCGACCTTCACGATCAGCTCCTTCATGTCATACGGCTTGTTGGGATGATCCGGGATCAGCGTATCAAGCGACATGTCCATGCGATCAGACACATCGAACGTCGGCCATTCAGGCACATCGTCACGGTTGGACGCGGGCAGAAAATCAATGAAGCGCCGCATCTGCAGCAGCGCCTCCACATCATTGTCGAAAGCTCCGTCCGCCACGGATGATTTCGTCGTATGCACCGAGGCGCCGCCCAGTTCTTCCGATGTCACCGTCTCGTTCGTCACGGTCTTCACCACATCGGGGCCGGTGACGAACATGTAGCTCGTGTCGCGCACCATGAAGATGAAGTCCGTCATCGCGGGCGAATACACATCGCCCCCCGCGCACGGCCCCATGATGAGCGAAATCTGCGGAATGACGCCCGACGCCAGCACATTGCGCTGGAACACTTCGCCATATCCGCCCAGCGCCGCCACGCCCTCCTGAATGCGCGCGCCGCCCGCATCGAACAGGCCGATGATGGGCGCGCGATTGCGCAGCGCCATGTCCTGAATCTTGGTGATCTTCTGCGCGTGGGTTTCCGACAGCGAACCGCCAAAGACGGTGAAGTCCTTGGCGAACACATAGACCACGCGCCCGTTCACCGTGCCCCAGCCGGTGACGACGCCGTCGCCGGGGATTTTGTCGCCCTTCTCCATGCCAAAGTCGGTGCAGCGGTGCTGCACGAACATGTCGTATTCCTCAAAGCTGCCGTGATCGAGCAACAACTCCACCCGCTCGCGCGCCGTCAGCTTGCCGCGCTTGTGCTGCGCATCAATGCGCGCCTGCCCCCCGCCAAGACGAGCATCGGCGCGGCGGTCTTCAAGGGCTTCAAGAATGTCTTTCATGGGGCGGCGCTTCCCGTGGGGAGGGTTGGTGTGGCCCCTGTTTAGCACGGCGCGGCGCGGGGCTGAATGCGACGGAGGGAGGGGGGAGGGGAAGGGGGTGCTGGGGGCGTTTCCGAAATGGCGCTCCCTATCCGCCGTCATACGCGGGCTTGACCCGCGTATCCAAAAACACGGTCAGCCATTGGAACACTCTCGCACCGATTGGTCGAACATGCCTGCATCGAGTAACTAAAGAAGCCCAGTCAGCACATCATCCTCTGATGCTTCGCGCCTGGATACGCGGGTCTCTATCTGGTGGTTTTCGTGGTGCCGAGCGGTGTTATGGGGACGGTGCCGGTGACGGT
>JANPPJ010000152.1:0-3691 GCA_031428455.1 Hyphomicrobiales bacterium
TGCGGCCTTTGCCTTCGGAGGGCAACGCTCTATCCAGCTGAGCTACGGGTGCCGCGACGGCGCGAACGCCGACTGACGCCTTCTACCCCATCACGCGCGCTCCGGCAATCTGGCGACGTGGCTTTCCCGATCTGGGAGTGGCGCTGGCGTGGCCCTCGTCAGGCAAAGGCCGCACGTTCGGATCGTGCTGGAACGGGCGCGTAGACGGCTACCCGGCCCCAAGCTGCTTGGCCGAAAAATGCATGTGTTGGAAAGCGCCGTCGATAGCAGGCCGAGCCCACGCTCGCCCAGGGTGCCCTCTTGTGGCCTGCGCTGGTTCGCCTTGCGTCAGGCAAGATCCCTGACCTTGGGCTCACGCGCCCAATGCCGAGTCGGTCCAACCGTCATGAAGTCTTCGACTGGAACCACGCCGTCGTCCGGCTCAACATTGGCCTTTTCGAGCAGAATTTTAGTCCCCTTGCAGTGCGCTATCGTCTTACAATGTCCATACGCATCCATAAACCATTGAACGGCGGCACCATTTCTCGACAGCTTTTCCGCCTGAGCCGGCATAAGGATTGACGCGATCGCATCGAACAACACGGAGGGAGAACCGGCAAGCTGTCCGTCGGCCTTTAGTGTCCCGCCCTTGACCTTGATGCCGCCGACCTTGGGAGCGACCAGGAAAGCAACGCCCCCAGCGTTTTCTATTTCCTTTTTCAGTTTCTCAATAGCCGCCTTGTCCGAGCCTTCATCGAAAAGAATCCCGACCTTGCGGCCCTTGAGAATTTTCTTGGCTTGTTTCTGGATCGACAATGCGGCTGAGGGCTTCGTGTCGAAAGGCGCTTTCGCAGCCTTCGTCTTCTCTGGCAGCTCGATCGCAAGGCCAACAGCGACGCGCTTCGCCAGATCCTCATCAATGTTCCGAAGTCGGGAGACTATCCGCGCAGGGATATGTTCCAGCTGCACCTTGGATAATTCGAACACGAGAGCTGAAGCAATGTGCGCCTGCTCATTTGCTGTCTGCGATTTATAAAAAAGTGTCGCCTGACTGTAATGATCGGCAAACAACTCTGCACGGACACGCAGCTTCTGCGAACCGTCATTTCGTTCATCATTGACCGTTAACGAGCTGAAGCCTGTTTCCGGGCAGGCTCGCGGGCCCCCATCTTCGCCGGCTTCGGCGAGGCTGTTGGGCTCGTAATTGGCACGGCCTGTTGGAATCAACGTTTGCATCATCCCGTCGCGCTGGAAATTGTGGAACGGGCATTTGGGCGCATTGATCGGTATCTGATGAAAGTTTGTTGTGCCAAGCCGCGACTTTTGCGTGTCGAGATATGAAAAGAGCCGCCCCTGGAGCAATGGATCATTGGTGAAGTCGATGCCGGGGATAATGTTCGTTGGCATGAACGCCACCTGCTCAGTCTCAGCAAAAAAATTGTCGACATTGCGGTTGAGCGTCATGCGGCCGATAATCTCGACTGGGATTTCTTCCTCGGGGATCAGTTTGGTTGCGTCGAGGACGTCATAGGGCTGCTTCGCGGCCCATGTCTCGTCAAACACCTGCACGCCCAGATCCCACTGCGGATAATCGCCCGCTTTAATTGCTTCGAAGAGATCGCGACGATGGAAGTCGGGATCGGCACCGGCGATTTTCACGGCCTCGTCCCATGTGGTGGATTGGATCCCGAGCAGTGGCTTCCAATGGAATTTAACGAATTTCCCGTCGCCGTTTTTATTGACAAAGCGGAATGTGTGCACGCCGAAACCTTCAATCATGCGCAGCGAACGCGGGATCGTCCTGTCCGACATCGCCCACATGATCATGTGCATGGCTTCTGGCATCAGGCTAATGAAATCCCAAAAGGTGTCATGCGCCGAGCCAGCCTGCGGATAGCCGCGATCGGCCTCCATCTTCACGCTGTGGACTAGATCAGGGAATTTCATCGCGTCTTGGATAAAGAAAACTGGAATGTTGTTGCCGACGAGATCCCAATTGCCGCTGTCGGTAGAGAGTTTCACGGCAAAGCCGCGCACATCGCGCGGCGTGTCAATCGAACCTGCGCCGCCTGCAACCGTCGAGAAGCGGACGAACACAGGACACTTTTTTCCTTTCTCTTCAAAAATTGACGCTTTCGTCAACTCCGGTATCGCCCTGGTGCACTCGAACACGCCATGGGCGCCCGAGCCGCGCGCATGAACGATGCGCTCTGGAATCCGCTCATGATCGAAGTGAAATATTTTCTCGCGCAGAACGAAGTCTTCCAGCAGTGTGGGGCCGCGCTCGCCCGCTCGCAGGCTATTCTGGTTGTCTGATACGCGGTGCCCGAAATTGTCGGTAAGATGCGCCGCGTCATCGCCGTGATCTGAACTGGGAGCCACGTTCTGATGAACTTCACCGCCGCCACCGTCTACTGCGTCCGCCGGAACTTGTCCCGCACCGGGCGCATGATGGTGAAGAGAATGTGTTCGGCTCGGCGATGAGTTTGATTCAGGCATGATAATTTCCCTCAAACTAGTTTATCACGTGCGTCATTCTGGCTAACGCCCGAGCTTTGACTGTGTTCCTTTCAGGTTCGATGTCGGCGACGCTGGGACACAAGGGTGCTGTTACGCCACCGAAGCCTAGGAACCCGCCCTCAGAGCCCGCTTCGGTGGCCTTCTGGCGACGTGTTGTAGCCCCACCTTGAAGCCTTTGCGATTCGGCCGGGGCCTTCGCGTCTACTCCACTTGCTACAGTGCGAAGCTTTTCGATCGCCTTCAACTTGATCTCCTCGACATGGGCGCCCTTGAACTGCGCCTGCATGCGATCCCGCGCCGCCGATCTGATTGTTGAGTCAGTAATGTCCTCAGCGACCGCCTTAGCCAATGGATTGGCGGGATCGTCCTTTTTCACTCCGAGCATCGCCCAGCCGCTACTAATCGCTTCTTTCAAACGGCCCCAAAGGCCGCTCGGATCAGCAGCTGTGATCGCCATTGTGCGGGCACCCGCTTCACCGCCATCCGGTTTGATTAGGTCTCAGCCGGGAGCCTGGCTCAATCCTACGCGAGTTTCCCCGCCATGGGGCTCAAGATCAGAGACGCTGCGCCGGCAAGCGCCTATTCCGGCCAGCCAAGATCTGACCGCTCCCGCCACGCCGCGGCTTTAGCACCAAAAATAGTAACAGTTCCCAACGCAGTTTCGTTGACACATGTCGAGTTGGATATAGATTTCACACAAAGAGGGAGGGAACTCGATGTCCCAAAAAATCGAACGTTCAATCGATGAGTTGTATCAGGCGGACCCTGAGCGCGCCGATGCAGTCGTGTTTGGCCGGGTTCCGGCTCCAAATCGTCGAGGCTTTCTTGGCGGCGCGGGTCTTGCGGCTATGGGGGCGGCCGTTGGCGGCGCAATCCCGTTCTCTGCGAACATGCCGGCAGGGCTGGCGCCAGCAGCCGTTGCGCAGACTGCGCCTGGCTCGGCGCCCAAGAAACCAGAGCCTTTTCGATTTCCAGGCAAGGACGAGGGCCTCACCGTGCTTGGCGACCGGCCGCTTGTCGCGGAGACGCCCGAGCATCTGCTTGACGACGACACAACGCCGCTCTCAAAATTCTTCATCCGCAACAACGGTCAGATTCCGGAGGCTGCGGCTGACGCCGAGGCGTGGAAGTTCGTGATCGACGGAGAAGTCAATAATCCGCTCACGATCACGCTCGGCGAGCTCAAGAAGCG
>JANPPJ010000153.1:0-17869 GCA_031428455.1 Hyphomicrobiales bacterium
TCGGCGATCGCGATGTCGCCGCGGCCATAACAACCCAGAGGATCAGTGAAGGCGCCCGTGAGCACCAAGGTCATCTCCGACCCTTCGTGACTGTGCTGGGGGAGCCTGCGACCAGCCTTGACGCGCAGCAGACTTACAGAGCCACGTCCGACATCGCCAATGCGGCACTCGCGCACGCCTGGCACAACGAAGCTCCACGACACGTCTTCGATGCCGCAGCCCAGAAAACGACGCAGCGGCCCGGGCAGAACATCGTCAGCCAACGGCTCACGCAAAACCGGAGAGGCGTCCATGGCGTCGAATATGGCGGCCAGCCGCGTGTCGCGACGAGCGACCGGAACAGCCCCGGTCGAAAGAGCAATATCCGAGGCGACGGAGTACTCCACCGCCCGGACGAACCGGCGATTCAGAGGTTTCAAAAGGAGATGCGACGCGACGAGAGCGTGGCGAGCGGGATCAAGCGACCCGGCGCTATAGGCCACGAGCAAATCGTCCATCGCGAGATTGTCATTTTGTTGAAGGTCTTTGCCCACCTGTCGTGCCTCGCTTACCGTGTGAGCCTTTCCGGGATTTGCCGGATACTGAGGCTTACGCCAGGGTAAGACGGCTGGATCACAAGAGCCCTGATATTCGTTAACCGCGACGAAAATGCTCAAGCTTTAGTCGAGGTCCCGTCTCCGCTTGTGCCCGCAAATGAGGCTGCGCCCTTGCGAAGCGCCCTCTCGCCACCTAGCTTGCGGCCTCACAGGGAGTCGAGTGCATGCAATTTTCCGGGGACGTTATCGGGGCCGTCGGCCGCACGCCGCTGATCAAGCTGCAGCGCGCATCCGAGCTAACTGGCTGCACGATCCTCGGCAAGGCTGAGTTCATGAATCCCGGCGGCTCGGTGAAAGATAGGGCGGCCTTGGCCATTGTGAAGGACGCGATTGCGCGCGGCGTCCTGAAACCGGGCGGCATCATCGTTGAGGGGACGGCCGGAAACACGGGCATCGGCCTCGCGCTGGTCGCGAACGCCATGGGCTTTCGCACGGTGATCGTGATTCCCGACACACAGTCCCAGGAAAAAAAGGACATGCTGCGACTGCAGGGCGCAGAACTGATTGAAGTCCCCGCCGTGCCCTATTCCAACCCCAACAATTACGTGAAAGTTTCCGGCCGTCTGGCGGTGCGTCTCGCCAAGGAGCATCCGCAGGGCGTGGTCTGGGCGAACCAGTTCGATAACGTCGCCAACCGGCAAGGCCACATCGACACGACGGGCCCGGAAATCTGGGACGAGACTGACGGCAAGGTCGATGGGTTTGTTTGCGCGGTGGGCACAGGCGGCACGCTGGCGGGCGTCGGCATGGCCTTGAAGGCCCGCAACAAGAACGTAAAGATCGCGCTGGCCGACCCGATGGGGGCCGCCCTCTATGCGTTCTACACAACCGGCACGCTGAAGGCTGAGGGAAGCTCCATCACCGAGGGCATCGGTCAGGGCCGCATCACCGCGAACCTCGTCGACGCGCCCATTGATATAGCCTACCAGATCACCGACGAGGAAGCATTGCCCATCGTGTTCGATCTGGCTGAACACGAAGGCCTGCTTCTTGGCGGCTCATCCGGCATTAATGTCGCCGGCGCCATTCGGCTCGCCAAAGAGCTGGGGCCCGGGCATATGATCGTGACGATCTTGTGCGACTCCGGGGTGCGCTATGCGTCGAAGCTGTTCAATCCCGCGTTCCTGCGCGAGAAGAATCTGCCCGTTCCCGCATGGATGGAAAAGAGCGTCACAATCGATCCGGGGCTGGTTTGAACACACGCCGGGATAACGCTTCTTTCGCGGCTTAACCCGGCGCGTGCTTGTAGAGCCAGTCGAGACAACGCCAGACGTCTTCATCAGTGCGCGCGCGCCAGGTTTCGTTGCGCACATCGGTTTCGACGCCGCCGGTGTGGTAAAGCTGGAACCACAGGTGGCGGCTTTCCAGTTGCACGCGCGCAGTGCGCCGCAGACGCTTGTTCTCGAACGCGCCAAACGCCGCTGCATAATCTCGGCCGCTCGCCTCAATGCAATCGGTCAGGACAATCGCATCCTCGATCGCCATGCCCGCACCTTGCGCCAGCGATTGCAGCGTTGCGTGCGCTGCGTCGCCCATCAGGCATGCCCTGCCCTGTGACCAGCCGCGTCGCGGCTCGCGGTCGCCAACGGGCCAGCGACGTTCGAGATCCATGAGCGCGATCATCTCGCGCATTGCAGGATGGGCCTGCGCATAAGTCTGCTGCAATTCGGCGCGGTAGCTTTCCACATCGCCCTTTTGCGAGAATGTCTGCGTGCGAAACACCGCGACGATGTTGAAAAGCGTCATGTCGCGCAGCGGATAATGCACGATGTGAAAACCCGGCCCGCCCCACAACGCGACGTCGCCGATGGGAAAGCCTTTGGGCGCCTTCTCGATGGGAACGATGGTGCGATGGGCGACGTACCCATTCAGGCTGGGGTCGGATTCCCCGATCATTTGCGCGCGGATGCGCGAGCGAAGACCATCTGCCCCAACGACAAACGCGCCCGTGATGCGCCGCCCGTCCTGCGTGGAGACGACAACGTGGTCGCCGTGGTCCTCATAGCCCGTGACGGCTGCGTCCTCGTCCAGCGTGATTGAGGGATAGCGCTTGCACGCATCGACCAGAATGTTGTGCAGATCGACGCGGTGGATCGCGACATAAGGCGCGCCGTAGCGCTGCCTGAACGCATCATCCGTGCGCACCCGCGTCACGGGCTGGCCATCGAAAGCGTCGAACATCCACACGTTCTGCGGCAACGTCGCTTTTGCAAGCACCGCCTCGCTGACGCCAAACCGATCAAACGCGGGAAACACGTTGGGACCGAGCTGGATGCCGTAGCCGATGGCGCCAAATTGGGGGGCTTGTTCAAGGACGCGGACCGTCCATCCCTTCTGGGCCAGCGCGATGGCGGCGCAAAGCCCGCCAATACCGCCGCCAACGATCAACGCCGCGCCGCCTGTCTTCACCACGTTTCCCCACTTCGGGTTTGAGCCTGACCCGGATGCGAGTTACGTCCGAACCGGCGGGGATGTGAAGAGGCAATTGACGCGGCGGTCAACTCAGCCGACGCTGAAGAGCATCCACGCGAAGACGCCGACCCATGTCGCAAAGAAGAATGTCGGGGCGATCAGATTCGTGCGGCCTGCGTTCATGGCGTGTCTCCTTTCGTGAGAAGACATATGCCGTGACGCCGCCCTTGTTGATGTGCTCTAACGCACAGGGAAAAACGGTTTGGAAACCATGAACGAAAACACTTCAAATCGAACGATCTCCGCACCGCTGGTCTCGACTGACTGGCTGGCGTCGCGCCTTGGAAAGCCGGACGTCGCCGTAATAGACGCGTCCTGGTATCTGCCCGCCATGAAGCGCGATGGCCGCGCTGAATTCGCCGCCGGGCATATTCCTGGCGCTGTCTTCTTCGACATCGACGCGATCAGCGACCACGCCACCGACCTGCCCCACATGCTGCCCACAGAGGCGGAGTTCGCCGCCGCCACGGGCGCGCTGGGGATCAGCGAAGGCATGGAGATAGTCGTCTATGATGGCGCGGGGCTGTTTTCGGCGCCGCGCATTTGGTGGATGCTGACAATCTTTGGCGCCCGCAGCGTCCATGTGCTGGACGGCGGCTTGCCGAAGTGGCGCGCTGAGGGACGCCCGCTTGAAAGCGGGGCGCCTGCGCCCTCCCCGGTTTCGTTCACCGCCCGCCTCAACGCGGCTGCTGTCGCGTCATTCGAGGATGTGCGCGCGGCGCTGGAGGCACGCTCGGCGCAAGTTGCTGACGCGCGCCCCGGCGCCCGTTTCCGGGGCGAGGCGCCTGAACCGCGCGCAAGCATACCGTCTGGCCACATGCCCGGCGCGCTGAGTTTGCCAGCGTCCGACCTCATCGCGGATGGCCGGCTCAAGGCGCCCGAGGCGCTTCTCGCCGCCTTCGCTTCGGCAGGCGTAGACCCCGACGCGCCGCTCATCACCTCTTGCGGATCGGGCGTGTCAGCCGCCATCCTAAATCTGGCGCTGGCGGCGAGCGGCAAGCCGCAGCCGCGCCTCTACGATGGATCATGGACGGAGTGGGCGGCGCGAAACGCGCCAGTGGCTCCTTCAGGCTGATCAAAAGGATTCGCGCGGTTTTGCGCCTTAAATTTCGCCGCTGACGTTTTCGAGCGGCGTCACGGCGCCATTTCGCGCGCCCTCCACCCCATTTTGCGACTTGGCGGAGCCAAACGGCGCCCAAGCCCAAGATGCAAATTTTTTATGCATGTCTGCTTAATTTATAATCAATCTGCATCCGGAAGAGGTTCCTGTGATCCGGAAACGGCGCGCAGCGAGGGTGCTCCGGGCGATTTGATGGATAGAATCTTGGCATGCTTGCTGCTAAGACGCTGGAGCGCTCTGGCCTCCCAATCGGGAACAGCAGCGCTCGACTGATGGGAGCTGCGGGCGACATGAAAAAGATCGAGGCCATCATCAAGCCGTTCAAGCTGGACGAAGTGAAGGAAGCTCTGCAGGAAGCTGGTCTGCAAGGGATTACCGTCACGGAAGCCAAGGGCTTTGGACGTCAGAAGGGTCATACCGAGCTTTATCGTGGCGCCGAGTACGTCGTCGATTTCCTGCCCAAAGTTAAGATCGAAGTCGTTCTCAACGACGAGATGCTCGACAAGGCGGTGGAAGCCATCCGGAAGGCCGCGCAAACCGGCCGCATCGGCGATGGCAAGATATTTGTATCGAATATCGAGGGGGCGATAAGGATCCGGACCGGCGAAAGCGGCCCAGACGCGATCTAGCTCGCGACCTCGAACCAATTCAGAACCCCGACCAACCTGAATTCGCAAGACCAGAAAGGCTGAGACATGAAGACCGCCAAGGACGTCCTTAAGGCGATCAAGGACAATGACGTAAAATACGTGGACTTCCGCTTTACGGACCCGCGCGGCAAGTGGCAGCACGTCACATTTGACGTGTCGCTCGTCGACGAGGAAATCTTCTCGGAAGGCACGATGTTCGACGGCTCCTCGATTGCTGGCTGGAAAGCGATCAACGAATCCGACATGATACTCATGCCCGACCCCACGACGGCCTGCATGGACCCCTTCTTCGCGGCGTCCACCATGGTCATCAGCTGCGACATTCTCGAACCCTCCACGGGCTCGCCCTACAACCGCGATCCGCGCGGCATCGCCAAGAAGGCTGAGGCTTTTCTAAAGTCGACCGGCATCGGCGACACATGCTTCGTTGGCCCGGAAGCTGAGTTCTTCATCTTCGACGATGTGCGCTTCAGCTCTGACCCCTACAACACCGGCTTCAAGCTCGACTCCATCGAGCTGCCCACCAACATGGATATGGAATACGAGGGCGGAAACCTCGGCCACCGCGTTCGCACCAAGGGCGGCTACTTCCCCGTTCCGCCGATCGACTCGGCCCAGGACATGCGCGGCGAAATGCTTGCGGCGATGCAGTCCATGGGCGCTGTCGTCGAGAAGCACCATCACGAAGTCGCCTCCGCGCAGCATGAACTTGGTCTCAAGTTCGGCACGCTGACGACGATGGCCGACCACATGCAGGTCTACAAGTACTGCATCCACATGGTCGCGCAGAGCTATGGCAAGACGGCGACGTTCATGCCAAAGCCCGTCTATGGCGACAACGGCTCGGGCATGCACGTTCACCAGTCCATCTGGAAGGGCGGCAAGCCGATCATGGCTGGCAACAAGTATGCTGACCTGTCGCAGGAGTGCCTGTGGTACATCGGCGGCATCATCAAGCACGCCAAGTCGCTGAACGCCTTCACCAACCCGTCGACGAACTCCTACAAGCGTCTCGTCCCCGGTTATGAAGCTCCCGTGCTGCTTGCCTACTCGGCGCGCAACCGTTCCGCCTCTTGCCGTATTCCGTGGACGAACAACCCGAAGGCCAAGCGCGTGGAAGTTCGCTTCCCCGATCCAACCGCCAATCCGTACCTCGCTTTCGCGGCGATGCTGATGGCCGGCCTCGACGGCATCACGAACAAGATCGATCCCGGCGCCCCCATGGACAAGGATCTCTACGATCTGCCCCCGAAGGAGCTCAAGAAGATCCCGACGGTGTGCGGCTCGCTGCGTGAGGCTCTCCAGAACCTCGACAAGGACCGCGCCTTCCTCAAGGCTGGCGGCGTGTTCAACGACGACTTCATCGACAGCTACATCGAACTGAAGATGCAGGACGTCATGCGCTTCGAAATGACGCCGCATCCGGTCGAATTCGACATGTACTACTCGGCCTGATTTTTCAGGCTGCGAAGTATGGAAATGAGAAGCCCCGGAGGAAACTCCGGGGCTTTTCTGCATTCGGAAACGGGCTCAGCCGCGTCATACGCGGGCTTGACCCGCGTATCCAAGAGCATGCGCAAGTTGGTGATCCTCACTATTGGATACGCGGGTCGAGCCCGCGTATGACGGGCGCCCTGCTGGCTAACGAAAATACGCGAACAAGGGGCTTGCCAAGAGGCAGCGATTACGCGTCATCCGCGGGCTTGACCCGCGCAACCAAGCGCATGCGTGAGTCGTTGATCCCCACTGTTGGATACGCGGGTGATCCCCGGATCAAGTCCGGGGACGCGTATGACGGACGCGCGGCCCGGTAGCCAACATCTGCGAACCGGGGCTTGCCAAAAGGTCACGCGATTACGCGTTATGCGCGGACTTGATCCGCGCATCCAAGAGCATGCGCGTATTGTTGGCCCGCACTGTTGGATGCGGGTGATCCCCGGATCAAGTCCGGGGACGCGTATGACGGCGGCTCACTGCCGCTACTTCGCCATCCACAACGTCCGCTCGGACGGCAGCGTCACCTCAACGCGGTCGCCGTCGGCGAACAGATTGTCGCCTGTCACGAATGGCGCATCGATGGTGACGTCTGTGCCGCCCACGCGCACGGCGTAGCGAATGATGGAGCCCAAAAACTCGCGGTGCGAAATCTCGCCGTGCAGCGCACCGCCGGAGCCGACAGGTGCGACCGAGGCGTGTTGCGGGCGGAAGACCAGCCGCGAGCCTTCCGGCACATCGGCGGGCGCTTGCAGGCGCATGCCGCCGTCCAGTTCAAACAGGCGCTGACCGCCCTCCTCCACGAACTTGCCCGTGAGGATGTTGGCTGCGCCCAGAAAGCCCGCCACGAAGAGGTTTGCGGGCCTCTCGTACAATTCCATCGGCGTGCCGACCTGCTGCACGACGCCGTCGCTCATCACCGCGATGCGATCGCAGATGGTGTTCGCCTCTTCCTGATCGTGGGTGACGAAGATGGTGGTGAGCCCCAGCCGCCGTTGCAGATCACGCAACTCGCGGCGCACCTGCACGCGCAGTTTTGCGTCGAGGTTGGACAGCGGTTCGTCCAGCAGCAGCACCTTGGGCTCGATGACAATGGTGCGCGCAACCGCGACGCGCTGCTGCTGGCCGCCGGACAGTTGCGACGGCCTGCGTTCCGCCAGATGGGTGAGGCCCACAACTTCCAGCGCGACGTTGACCCGCTTGTCGATTTCCGCGCGGGGAAGCCTGCGTTCTTCCAGACCAAAAGCGACATTCTTGCGCACAGTCATGTGCGGCCACAGCGCATAGGACTGGAAAACGAGGCCGACATCGCGCTTCCACGGCGGCAGGTCGCCGATATCCTCGCCGCCAATGCGCACAGTGCCGCTGTCTGCCGTATTGAAGCCCGCGATCAGGCGTAGCAGCGTGGTCTTGCCGCAGCCCGATGGCCCAAGGAACGCGAAGAATTCGCCGGGCTCAATCTCAAGGCTCACATCCTTGAGAACGTGGTTTGCGCCATAGGAAACATTGACGCCGCTGATCGAGACGCCAACGGCGCGCTGACGGCGCAGCGCCGAGGAAGCGTCCAGCAGGCTTGCTTCGTTCATTGGTTGAGCCCCCGGGATCTTTGGCTGCGCTCCACCATGACATGGGAGAGGTAGGTGCACAGGGCGACGAACACGACAGCGATGACGCCAAGCGCCGCGCCAGCGCCGCGCCCCGAAGCAGACTGCATGAACACGTAAATGCCGTAGGCCAACGGTGCGTCGGCGTTCGATTGCACGAGCATCAGCGTTGCGGAAAGCTCAACGGCCGCAGTCGCAAAACTTGTCACGAAGCCTGCGAGCATGCCACCCATCATGAGCGGAATGAGCACGCGCCGCATGGTGCGGCCCTTGGTGGCGCCGAGATTTTCGGCCGCCTCTTCAAGCGATACGGAAATCTGCTGGAGCGCGGCGAAGATTGCGCGCAACGCATACGGCAGGCGGCGGATGGCCAGCGCCAGCACGATGACGAACCAGAAGGTGGCCAGCGGCGCGCCGTTTGGCAAAGTCACATCGTAGAACGCGCGCAAATAGCCGATGCCGATGACAACGCCCGGCACGGCAAGCGAGGCAGTGGCCGCCCAGTCGAGCCAGTGACGTCCGACCAGTTTCGTGCGCAGCACGAGATAGGCGATGGCGCCGCCGATGACGACGTCGATGCCCGCAGCAAGCGAGGCGTAGATCAACGTGTTCTTGATGTAGACCCACGAGTCATCGAACACCCGCGCGTAATGGACGACAGTGTAGTCGTCCGGCAGCGGAGCGAACGACCAGACGGTCGCAAACGAGAGAATCAGCAGGCCAATGTGCGGCGCCAGCACGAGCAACAACAGAAATGTCACCACACTATAGGCGGCGACAGAGCCAAGCGGCTTGAGCTTGCGGCGCGACAGCCCGCCGCCGCCGCGCTGTGTGGTCGCGAAGTCCTTGCCGCGCAGGGATAATGTGGACAGCCAGACCGCGAGCACCGAGGTTATGATCAGCACGACGGATATCACGTAGCCCATGGGGTCGGCGATGCCGATGGACGTGACGCGCAGATAGGCTTGCGGCGCAAGCATTTCCTTGACGTTCAGCAACAGCGGTGTTGCGAGATCGTCAAAAACCTTCACGAAGACAAGCGCAGCGCCGGCGACATAGCCGGGCATCGCCAGCGGAAACACGACGCGGCGGAAAAGCCGAAAACCGGAGCAGCCGAGATTTTGCGCGGCCTCTTCCATGCTGCGGTCGATGTTGCGAAGCGCCACGGACAGATTGACGAGAATGAACGGGAAATAATGGAGCGCCTCAACGAACACGACGCCCCACAGGCCCTCCATGAACGGAATCTTGAAACCAAAATGCTCGTCCAGCAGCAGGTTGAAGGTGCCGTTGCGCCCGAACAGCAATTGCATCGCGACGGCGCCAACAAAGGGCGGCATCACAAGCGGCAGAAAGCCCAGCGTCTGGATGATGAGCGCGCCTCTGAATTCAAAGCGCGTGGTGATGTAGGCCAGCGGCAGCGCGATGGCGGACGCCCACGCCACCGTCATCAAAGCGACCCAGATTGAATTCCACGTTGACCGCAGGAACAGGTCGTTCTTGAAGAAATCGGAGAAGTTGATGAGCGTGAATTTTCCCGTGCCCTGCTCGGTAAACGCCACGTAGATGACGGTGGCCACGGGGACGACGAGGAAGAACGCCAGAAACAGCGTGATAGCGGCGGCCAGCGCCATTTGCCCTGGCGTCGCCGACGCGCGGAACGTGCGCAGCGACTGTGAGAGTGCGGTCAACGGGGGGCCTTTGCTCTTGATCTCGTCAGGTCTCTTCTCCCCGCGTGCGGGGAGAAGACCATACGCGTCGACGCGCGTTTAGCGCGCTATTTTCAGTGCTTCGTCGGCCTTGGCCCTGGCCTGCGTGTAACGCTCGCGCGCAAAGGTAGCCCATTGCTGCTCGAGTTCCGCCTGACGCGCGCCCTTTTCCTTGCCGCCGGTGAAGGCCGAGCGGATTTCCTGACTCGCAGCCTGCGCCTCGGTGATGGGCATTGCGGCGATGAGGTTGCGAGCTTCCGTAACAAGCGCGCTCGCCTTCGGGTTGGCCTTCTTCGCAACGGCTGCTTCCGCGTCGTGGATCGACTTGGTCGCCGCCTTCAGTCCTTCGAGCTGGAAGGAGATGAGCTGGTCGAAGAGCACGTCGACGGCGGCAGTGCGCACCTCGGACTTGTCGACATCGAACAGCATCATCTTCTGGAACTGCGCGTCCTTGAAGGGATTGGGATAACCCGCGGGCGCCTTCTCATAGGTGGAGGTGAGGACCGGCAGGCGCCGGATGCCAGGGTCAAGCAGCACCTCCTGCCCCGTGGGGGATAACAGAAAATCGACGAAGGCTTGCGCGGCGGGCGTGTTCGGCGCGTTGGCGACGATGCCGATGTTGGCGGGCACCACGGTCGAGACGCTGGGGTAATTGAACTTCACGGGGAAGCCCGCCGCCTGCGCCGAGAAGGCGAAGAAGTCGATAACGATACCTACGCCGACCTGACCTGAGTTCACCGCTTCCGGCACGCCGAATGAGCGCTCTGTGACATTGCGGAAGTTGCCGGCCATTTCCTTGACCGTGCGCCAGCCCTTGTCCCAGCCTTCGCCCTGCAGAATGGTCTCGATGGTGAGGTGAGTGGTGCCGGAACGCGATGGCGCGGCGATTGAGACGTGATCGAAGAACGCGGGCTTGGCGAGATCCTGCCATTCCTTGGGCTCAGGCAGGCGGTTCGCTTTTGCGTAGCGCTCGTTCCACATGATGCCATAGCCGGACGCGGCGAAGCCGAAGTAGAACCCGTCTGGATCATTGATGGGATAGGAGCCCACCTTTTCAGGGATGCCGCTCGACTTTGGCTTGTAGGCCTGAAGCAGCTTCTTGTTCTTGAGCACCTCAAAGGCGTCCGGCGCCGAGGCCCACATCAGATCGATCTGGTTGTTGCTCCTGGTTTCTTCAATGAAGCGCACAGCCGAATTGGTGTTGCGGTTCTGAACGTCGAGCGTAACGCCCGGATAGGCCTTCTCAAAGGCGCGCTTGAATGGATCAGTCACATCTTTGGCGAATGATGTGACCACTGTCACCTTGCCAGTCTGTGCCGATGCGGCGCTCATCCCCAGCGCGGCAATGATCGCGGCGGCAGCCGCCAACGGTCTCCACATGCATCCCTCCTGTTATTTCCGGAACCTGCGAACCGGCGTGCGGCCACGTTGGCACAGCATCAGCAGTCCGACAATCGGAGGAGGAGCAGTTGCTCACGACAATTGCGTGACGGGGAGCGTTTCGGGCTTGAACCCGTTCAGTAGATGGCGATGGCCAACCCCGAGATACAAAGAAGGCTTGCAATCATGACAGCGGGTGCGGCCCAGCGTATCAGGCGCGCAGGCTCATCGTCCGGCGTGCCCACGGCGGCGTATCCTGCGGCATCTGCGGCGCGGCGCAACAAGAGCATGGATTTGGGCGGCTGACGGGGGGGCACGCTCGCTTGGAGGGTCATTGTCGCGATCTCGCTGTTCATCGCCGGGGCAACGCTTTGATAAGCGCCATGTTCCTCCCGTTTGATGACATCAGTATTGCATGCCGAGTCTTATGGCCGCGTTTATGTTCGCGCTTAATGAACGGTGGAGTTGACCGGCGAAAATGTTTTCGTTCCGTTCACGTTTCGCTTGCAATCGGGCATAGTGGCGGCGATAAGCGAATCGTACCCACCAGAGCGGATTCATGGCTTCGAACGACGATCTCTTCGGCGGCGGCGCCGCGCGGAAACTTCCCGCCGGCAAGGCGACTGCCTCTGCCTCGGCTCCTGCGCGCAAGGTTCCTGAACCGGCGCGCGGAACGCCGGACGAAGCAGGTTATACGGCGTCGTCCATCGAGGTTCTCGAGGGGCTAGAGCCCGTTCGTCGCCGTCCTGGCATGTACATCGGCGGCACCGACGAAGCCGGCCTGCATCACCTGTTTGCCGAGGTGCTCGACAATTCGATGGACGAAGCGGTGGCCGGTCACGCGACGTGGATTGAGGTGGTGCTGGAGCCCGGCGACTGGCTGACCGTCACGGACAACGGTCGCGGCATCCCCATCGACCCGCACCCGAAGTTTCCCAAAAAGTCCGCTCTCGAAGTCATCATGACAACGTTGCATGCAGGCGGCAAATTCGACTCAGGCGCATACCAGACGTCTGGCGGTCTGCACGGCGTCGGCGTGTCCGTGGTCAACGCGCTCGCGGCGCGCCTCGATGTGGAAGTGGCGCGCGGCCAGCAGCTTTATACGCAGAGCTTTGAGCGCGGCGCGCCGGTCACCAAGCTCAAGGAAATGGGGCGCGTCCAGAACCGGCGCGGCACACGTTTGCGCTTCCAGCCGGACCCGCAGATTTTTGGCGAGAACGCCCATTTCAGGCCGATCCGCCTGTTTCGCATGGCGCGCTCGAAGGCGTATCTTTTCGGCGGCGTCGAAATCCGCTGGAAATGCGATCCCTCGCTGCTGAAGGAAGATTCCAGCGTTCCGCCCGAAGCAGTGTTCCGCTTTCCCGGCGGCTTGCGCGACTATCTGGCCAGCGACATCGAGGGCAAGGACACGGTCACCGAGACCACCTTTTTCGGCAAGGTCGAAAAGCCCGGCGGGCATGGCTCCGTCGAATGGGCCGTGTCGTGGTTGTCAGAGGACGACGGCTTCGTCCATTCCTATTGCAACACGATCCCGACGGCCGATGGCGGCACCCACGAAGCGGGCCTGCGCATAGCGCTGCTGCGCGCGCTGAAAGAGCACGCCGAGCGCATTGGCCAGACCAAGCGCGTCGCCAGCGTCACAACAGACGATCTGATGAGCGGTTGCGCGGCGCTGATTTCCATTTTCATCCGGGAGCCGGAGTTTCAGGGCCAGAACAAGGGCCGGCTGATGTCGAGCGAGGCGACGCGCGTCGTGGACAGCGTGCTGCGCGACGCCTTCGACCATTGGCTGGCGGGCTCCCCCACGCAAGCGGGCAAGCTGCTCGACTTTGTGGTGGAGCGCTGCGAAGAGCGGCTGCGCCGCAAGGCGGAGAAGGACGTCGCGCGCAAGACGCCGGGGCGCAAGCTGCGTCTGCCCGGCAAGCTGGCAGATTGTTCGTCCAATTCGCCCGAGACGACCGAGCTCTTCATCGTCGAAGGCGATTCGGCTGGCGGTTCCGCCAAGCAGGCGCGCGACCGCGCCACGCAGGCCATTCTCCCGCTGCGCGGCAAAATCCTCAATGTCGCATCCGCGACGCGCGACAAGCTGGCTTCCAACCAGCAACTCAACGATCTCGTGCAGGCATTGGGCGCGGGCACCGGCGCGCAGTTTCGCGAGAACGATCTGCGCTACGGCAAGATCATCGTGATGACTGACGCCGACGTGGACGGCGCGCATATCGCCTCGCTCCTCATCACGTTCTTCTGGCGGCAGATGCCGAAGATGATTGAAGGCGGGCGGCTCTATCTCGCAGTGCCCCCGCTCTACAAGCTGACGCAGGGCGCCAAGTCCGCTTACGCTCGCAATGACGCGCATCGGGCGGAGCTGATGAAGGTGTTCTTCACCGGCAACGGCAAGGTGGAGGTGAGTCGATTCAAGGGCCTGGGCGAAATGCTTCCGGCGCAGCTGAAAGAGACGACCATGCATCCCGGCAAGCGCACGCTGCTGCGCGTCGCAGTCCTGCCCGAGGACCGCGAGTCGACCGCTGACAGCGTGGAGCGCCTGATGGGCAACAAGCCGGAAGCGCGCTTCGCGTTCATTCAGGAACGCGCGAAGTTCGCCACAAGTGAAGCGCTGGATATTTGAGAGGCGTCGTTAGAAGAAGCGCTTAAGTTTGCAGGCAAAGACAAACTTTGATGCCCCATGGTTTGTTTGGGGCGCGCTGCCGACGGCTCTATCCGCAAGCGCGCGGACCCCGCGCTACGCGCAAGACCGATCTCAGCCGGTTATCCTTCGTCTCATCAAACCCGAGAATGTCGCGGATTTCAGCCTCGCTGGCGCCCATGCGGGAGAGGGTAATCATGAGCATCCGGTCGTTGGCGGCGATCATCGAAGCAGGGTCGCGACGCACGCGTTCTTCAAGCAACGGCCGCGCGAATGCGCCTTCGCTGCCGAGCCTGCACAGGGCCTGCAAGCCAGCGCTCACGCCATTTTGCCAGTTTGATCCGCGCGGCGCGCGTTGAGCGATAGAGTCATCAATCACCCGCAAGATCGCAGGCAGGGCGAAGCCCCCGAAGACATCCAGCCGGGCGATCAGCTTTTGCGCGGGCGCTCGCAGGGCTGGAGCGTTCGCCACCGCTTCAATGTTCGCAAAATAGGGTTTCAACGCCGCAGCGGGCAGAGCCGCCAACGCACCTGAAATGGCGCCGATGCTGCGACTTGTCTGCTCGCTGACCACCGCGGCGGAAGCTGCCAATGCGTCCAGCCTCCCGAACAACGTGCCCGCTAGTTGCGGGGAAAGCTGGGGCTGCTGTTCGGCGATCATCGTCACGGCGCCGTGCGCGTTCCAGTTGAAGGCGATACGGGGATCGGCGGCGAGCGCAAGGATGCGGCGAACGTCGTCCGGCTCCAGGCGCCGACCACGGTTGGCGGCCATGCGGCCGAGATAATCCTCCACGATCGCCGCCTGCATGGGGGGCAGTTCACCTTTTGTGGCAAGGGCGTCGTCAACAATCGCGGGGCCATCGGAACGCCCTGTGTCGGCAATCCGCAACATTGCTCCGAGGCGCGTTAGCGTCTCAGCCACAGGCGGATCATCCACATACCGCTCACGGACGCCCATGAAGCTTTCGCTGCGCAGGAAGCCATTGTGAAGCTGCAGCCCGTGGCCGTGAATAAAGGTCGGAATCAGGACGTCCGGGAAGCGCTGATATCGCACGCCCGTGGCGCGATGCTCGACAGCCCAAGCCTCGCCGTCGCGACGGTAGTACGCGGTGCGCCAGGCGGCAACGGTGTCTACCGCCGGTTTGAATCCCGTAACACGTCCCGTCTGGCCTTTGGCCGCCGGGCCGTAGAAGAAAGCGCCATCTGCCTCGTCGATCCGTGCTGGCGCAGAGATGAGACAGGTTCCCGAAGCAATCTTCACGCGCATGGCTTGCGATGCGGAACGGGTCGCGATGACGCCGGAGCCGTGGTCCGGTTCATCGACACGCAGGAGCCGGATGTTGTCGGGGACTTTCACATCCGGGCAGGCCGGGCGCTCTTCCAGCCAGTACATGACGCCAACCATGCCGGAAGCGGGTTCAAGCGCGGGCAACGGCCTGCCGCCGCGTGACGCGACTTTATCGATCTGTGGCGCAAGCGTAATTGCCAGAACGCGCTTTGCGAATCCGTTCAGCAGCAGGCGCTGGCAAAGATCGTCGCATGCATTGTCCGGCGTGCCTCGTGATGAGAAGGCCTCGCCCCGCACGATGGCTATTACGCCGCCGCCGGGAACTGCCGTTTGCGCGGCGACATCGTCAGCGACGAGGGCCGTAGCGCGCGCATCGAGCTTCGTGTTCTCGCGGTACGCGCGCACAATGAAGAAGTGCACCATGACAAGCGCCGCCAGCGCGAAGCCAACCGACCAGGCGCCCGCCGTGCGAAAATTCTGCACCGCGCCCAGCACGAAGCGAAGGAACAGCATTATCAAGAAAATGGATGGAAGCGCCGCGAGAAGGAAGTAGAGCGGGATGCCAATGACCGATATGAGCGACACAATGGCTGCGGCGTGACCGATTGCGGTCATGCTGATCAGCGCGAGCGCGCCGGTCCAGATGAGCAGCCATCCCCATCGGCCCGGCCGAAAGCGGCGCGCAGCCGAACCACCGCCTCCCTGCCCTGAACCCGCAAACGACCATGCACGCATTGTGAGGCTCCGCCGGGCAAGGCCCGCGCTTATCATTTTGAGGCGCCAGAGTTTTAGGCCTCGTAAATCAGCAGCGTGGCTTTGTCGAAGTAGAAGAGCGCGGCTCACGCAACACAAGCGACAGATCAGAAAATGATTCCGCCCGCATGCGCAATACTCTGTAATTCCATTATAAAATGGCGCGGCTTCCCGCTGCGAAACTGTTAACCGCGCAAACAAATCTCCGATACAGGCGCGATTATGCTGCGGCGCCGCGTGTTTGTGGTTGACTTTGGGCGGCATACGAATATGTCTCCCTTCGGCGATGCAGTGGCCCGCGCGTGCCCGCCGCCCGTTCCGCCGCATGCTGTGGCGTAATTTCCCCGATTAGACGCGCAGATGGCCCGCCATCACCAAGCGACCCGCGCTGACATGCGCGCCGCGACTGCCTTTCGGGGCGCGGGCCATACGAAGGCCAAGGAATGTCTTTCAAAGAACTAGGACTAAGTGAAAAGGTGCAAGCGGCCGTAGAGGCCTCCGGATACACCGAAGCGACACCGATCCAGGCGCAGGCGATCCCCTACGCACTTCAAGGCCGGGATATTCTCGGCATAGCCCAGACGGGCACCGGCAAGACCGCCGCGTTTACGCTCCCCATGCTCTCCCGTCTCGAAACGGGCCGCGCACGCGCCCGTATGCCACGGACGCTGATCCTCGAACCCACCCGCGAGCTTGCTGCGCAGGTGGAAGAGGCTTTCGTCAAATACGGCGTGAACCACAAACTCAACGTCGCCCTGCTGATCGGCGGCGTCGCTTTCGGCGACCAGGAAACAAAGATCATGCGCGGCGCGGATGTGCTGATCGCAACGCCGGGCCGCTTGCTCGACTTCTACGAGCGCGGCAAGTTGCTTTTGACAGGCATCGAGATCCTCGTGATCGACGAAGCGGACCGGATGCTCGACATGGGGTTCATCCCCGACATCGAGAAAATCTGCAAGATGGTGCCATTCACCCGCCAGACGCTGTTTTTCTCGGCGACCATGCCGCCGGAAATCACGCGCCTGACAGAGCAGTTCCTGCAGAACCCGGTGCGCATCGAAGTCGCACGGGTCGGCGCCACAGCGGCTCTCATCAACCAGATATTCGTCGCCACCCACGGCGGTGGCGCCAAGCGCGAGATGCTGCGCAAGCATCTGCGCGAGCAGCCTGATTTCCGCAACGCGATCATCTTCTGCAATCGCAAGCGCGACGTCGCGATCCTGCACAAGTCGCTCACCAAGCACGGCTTCTCTGCCGGCGCCTTGCATGGCGACATGGACCAGCCCGCCCGCATGGCCTCGCTCGACGCGTTCAAGCGCGGCGAAGTCGCCCTGCTTGTTTGCTCGGACGTCGCAGCGCGCGGCCTCGACATTCCGGACGTCAGCCACGTCTTCAACTTTGACGTGCCGATCCATCCTGACGACTATGTGCATCGCATCGGCCGCACCGGTCGCGCGGGCAAGTCCGGCGTCGCCATCACCCTGATCACCGATGAGGACGGCAAGCATATCTCGGCCATCGAGAAGCTCATCAAGCTTGATGTGCAATGGGAAGGCCCCAAGCTCGACGAGCTGGGCGACGCGCCTGTTGACGAACGGCGCCATCGCGGCGACCGCGAGCGCTCTGGCCGACGTGGCGAGCGTGGCGGACGCACCCGCGAGGCGCGCGGTGGCAGAGAAGGGCGTGGCGAGCGTCGTCCGCGCGGCGACGACGCTATTGTAGCGCCAAGCGCTGTGGCTCCCGAAGTCGAATTCATGGAAGCGATGGCCGAAGCGCCAGCGCCCAGGCCCCGGCGCGAGAGACAAGAACGCACCGAACAGCCCGAGCGCAGCGAGCGCCCTGCCCGGCCCGCCCGTACTGAGCGTGCGCCCGCGCCTCGTTCGCAGCCCGAACCGCGCTATCAGGCAGAACCCATGCGTGACGCGCCGCGTCCGCGCGAAGAGCCGCGCCGTCGCTATCGCGACGACGATCTTGGGCCCCCCGTGCTGGGCATGGGCGACCATGTTCCCTCGTTCATGATGCGTCCCGCGCGCCCCACCAAGACGGCCGCCAAGCAGACTGAAGAGGCAAACGCCGAAGATTGAGCTTTGTTCTGTTAAAAACGACCCGCGCGGCGATGTCCCCATCGCCGCGTCTTTTTTTGTGCTGCGATTTTTTGC
>JANPPJ010000154.1:0-3198 GCA_031428455.1 Hyphomicrobiales bacterium
GCGCAGGGCCGCAAGATCGCGGAAGCTCGCGAACACGGCATCGACGGCGGGGACGCTGGCCGACGCGGCGCCGAACAAAGCCATGTTCCGCGCCAGCATGAAGGGCGGCGTCCATGCACCGCCCGCCACACGATTGACCCGCGCGCCAAGACTGACCGTGAGATCTTCTGCGCTCCACGACAGCGCGACAAGCCGCCCGCTGCATCCGCGATAGCTTGCAAGCCCGAACAGCGCATCGGCGCTTTCCGTGGCGACGGGAATGACGCCGATGGCGCCATCCGCCAGCCCGCATTGCGCCTCGCGCACCGCCAGCTTCACAGACAGGTGCTGCACATCCGCGCCGCCGCGCGCCTTGGGAAGCATGATCGCAAACGGGGCGCAGTCGGCCACCGCGTCGAGGTCGGCCTCGATCTCCCCCGATGCAAGGCCGTTCACCCGCACAATAAGCCTCGGCCCATCAGCGCGCGCCGCAAGCAGCGCCTCACGCGCGCCGCGTCTCGCATCCTCCCTGGCGCCGGGAGCGACAGAATCCTCCAGATCGAGGATGACCGCGTCGGCGCCGCAGGCCAGCGCCTTCTCGATCTTCCGTGCGGAGTTCGCCGGGGTGAACAGCAGCGAGCGCATCAGGCCTCCATCACGGCAGGGCCGGGCGTCCGCTTCTCTCCTCGCGCCAGCGCCGCCCCATCGTCATGCATCGAATATCCTCCGTCCGGCGCCGGGATTTAAGCCTCTTGTTTACCATGTTGGGCGAAACTTGAAGGATGCAGTTCGCCGTCCCGGCGCGCAATCGCATCGTTTTGAGGCTAGAGTTTCCATGTTTGTTCGCAAGTTCCTCGCGTGGGCGGCGACAGCGCCCGCAGCCGAAAGAGCCCCGGCGGCAGCGTCGTTGGCCCGCGCGCTTCTGGATGGCGACCTCCCCAGGGACGAGGAGTACGAAGCCAGTGTTGCGCTGGCCGTGCTGGCGGACGATTCGTCGCCGCTGGTGCGCCGCGCCATTGCGCTGGAAATTGCGCACCGCGCCGATGCGCCCCGGCAAATTCTGGTCGCGCTTGCCGCCGACCAGCCCGACGTCTCTCTCCCAATACTCAAAGCCTCTCCCGCGCTGGGCGATGCCGACCTCATTGATGCGGCCATGATCGGCGGCGATTCGATCCACGCTGCTATTGCGCAGCGCCCTCGGCTGTCCGCCAGCGTCGGCGCCGCCCTGATGGAGATCGCCGCCGCTGATATTTTGGTGGCGCTTGTTGATAATGCAGGAGCCGTCCTTCCGGCGGCAGCCCTGTTGCGCGCTTTCGAGCGGTTCCCCCAGGACCTGCAAGTGCGCGAGGCCCTGTTGGCGCGGACCGACCTTGAACCCGCGCTGCGGGCGCGGCTTGTGCAGGCGGCCGCCGCGTCTTTGCACAGCTTCGTGACCCAATGCGGCTGGCTGTCGGGCGAACGCGCTGCGCGTGTGACGCGCGAGGCGCAGGAGAGCTCGTTCGTCATCGTTGCTGGCGCTGCCCCGCCCGAATCGGCAGGCGACGGCGGCCATGGGGGCATCGTGCGCGTTTTGCGCGAATCAGGGCAATTGACGACCGCCTTGCTTCTGCGCTCGCTCTTAAGCGGCGAGCACGGCCTGTTTGACGCGGCGCTGGCCGATTTAGGCGGCGTGGGGCGTGACCGCGCCGCCGGACTGATCAACAATCATGACGGCGGCGGCTTTGCAGCCCTCTTCCTGCGCGCAGGCTTGCCCGAAGCCTTGCTTCCAGTGTTCCGATTCGCTCTCGCCGCGCTCGCTCAAGGCCCCTCGCAGGACGAGTTCGCCGACGGCGGTGTCCAGCGCTCGCTTGTCGAGCGTGTTCTGGCGCGATGCGACAAGGCCGACGCAGCGTGCGGACAGCCGGTGCTCGGCCTCTTGCGCAGATTGCACGCTGAAGCGGCGAGGCAGGAGGGGCGGGAGTTCTCGGCATGGCTCGCCCGGGCGCAGGTTATGGATTCGCTGGATTCGGGCCGGGGCGACGTTTTGCCCAAGTCTGTAACTGGGCAATCAGGGCGCAAAACTCTTCAGACTGGGCAATCAGCAGCTGAAATTGGGCAAATCGCCGTCGCCCGTGCGCTAAACCTCGCTGCATAATTTTATGGGCTAAAATCAATAAGTATTTGATTTTATTTAAACAGAACTTTCGCACCCCCGGGCTCCATTGCACAGGTTGTGGCCGGGCTGCCACAGTGTGGCGGGAACATGTCTTTCGAGTGAGTTTGCTCTCGCATGAAGCACTGATTCAGTTATTCTAGGCAATGCAAACGGACGCAGTGCCGGGAGCGCTTTTCGGTCTCACGCCAAGGCGGAGGCCGGATTGATGGAAGGCAGCGGCGGGTCGGGGGGCAAACCCGAGTTTAGCCGAAGCGGTTCCGGTTTAACGTTTTTGGAGGTTTATATGTCGTTCACCAAGAGCTTCCTGCTCGCTTCGTCAGCCGCGCTTATGGGCGCCCCGGCTGTTCAGGCAGCGGATCTTCCTTCGCGCAAGGCTGCCCCGGTTGAATACGTTCGCATCTGCGACGCGTATGGCCGCGGCTTCTTCTTCATCCCCGGCACGGACACCTGCGTTCGCTTCGGTGGTCTCGTTCGCGCTGACTATGGATATGTGCGCTCACAGGACACGTTCTCCGGCATTAGCTTTGCTGGAGTGCCGGTCCTCAGCGTTCGCGATGACGCTCAGCACACTGTTGGCTGGGAAGCCCGCGCTCGCATCACGTTTGATGCCCGCACGCAGACCTCATGGGGCGTTGTCCAGACTGCAGCTCGCCTGCGTATGGCTCGCGTTACCGGCGTCTTCGGCACCGCTGACGTGAACTCCGCCAACGTGACTGGCGCTGGCGTGACCCTCGAAGCAGCCTTCGTTCGCTTCGCTGGCTTCACCTTCGGCGCATCGCGCGACAACTTCGCCATGATGCCAAGCCTGACGTACGGCGCTGGCCACTGGGGTTCTTTCGCGAACGGCGCCAAGCAGCTCGCCTACACGTATTCCTTTGGCGGCGGCGTCTCGGCCACCCTCGCGCTGCAGGATCTTGCCGACACGCAGACCGCTGGCTTCCAGGTCGACGGTTCTGTCCCCGGCACGCCGCGTTACGTCTACAACTCCGCTCCGAGCCTCGTTGGTCGTCTCGACTTCGAGCAGGGTTGGGGCGCTTTGTCGGTCGCCGGCGCTGTCGCGCAGG
>JANPPJ010000155.1:0-11033 GCA_031428455.1 Hyphomicrobiales bacterium
CTCCCTCCCAAGTTTTTTTGATTAGTCGATGACGCGCAATGCTTCCTTCAGGTCGATGACGCCAAGGTTCATATTCGCCAGCAAGCGGTGAATTGTCTCGATCTCGGCGCGCTTTGGACGCGGCATTGGCGGGCGCATGAAGGGGCTGGGGATGAACCCGCGCAGCCACGCGGCTGTCTTGTAGCGGATGTGCAGTCGGCCCATGTCGGCGATGTATTCATGCAAGTCACACAAGCCGCCGTCCCATATCTGGCGGGCGCGCGCAACGTCGTCCGTGGCCCACGCCTCGAGATGGTCGAGCATCGGCTCGGGCGCGAAATTCCAGAAGCCGCTCAGTGTTCCGTCGAAATAGCCGGTCGCCTTGTATTCATGAAAACGGGAGGCGAGCGCGCCCATGACCGCGACGTGCCGGTCCAGCGAGCGAAGCCCCTTCGCCACGATGCGGAAGCCGTCGTACATGTACGTCATCTTCCAGCCGACAATGTTCGGCACCTCGCGGCAAATTTTCAATGTCGCGGCCACGGGCAGCCCGGGGTAGAACGGCGGCTTCGAGCCGCTGACCGGATGCGTAACGATGGGTAGATCGACCGCGCGGTCCTGCGCGATTATCGTGTCGAGCCAGATTTCGGGATACTGGTCTGCATCCCAGCAGGATGTCACATCCTGCGCGCCGCCCGGCGGCGTGACGAAAATGCCGTCAACGCCCATCGCCTTGCAGTCTCTGGCGGTGTCGACCATTTCGTCCGTCGTGAGCGCCCATGTGCCCGCAAGCACCGGCACCCGCCCGTTGATCTCCTCCATCGCGATTTCAACCGCGCGGCGTTTTTCCTGCCGGGTCAGATAGAAGATTTCGCCAGCTTCCGGATTGATGCACAGGCCGCCGCCCATGCGCACGAAGCGTTCGTTGTCGAGGAACACACGGAGGAACCGCCGATAGGCGGGCTCGTCGATGCGCATGTTGGAGTCAAGCGGCAGCAAAGCTGCGCAATAGAGGTGATCGCCTACGCCCTTCATCGTTCCATCCCAGATTATGGCTCCGGGATCATGTTCCACATTAGAAAATGCATTGTCAAATGCAGAATTACGTTCCGCGCCACCCAAGCTCGTTTGAGGCGGCGCGAGCGGTTTCCATAAGCTCGTCGGCCATGCGGTTTGGAAAGCGCACGAGCGATTCGTCTGGGCTGACTAGCGCCATGCAGGCCCGCAAGTCGCCCTGCATGTCGAGGATTGGGGCTGCGATGGCGCGCAGGCCCGGGATGACGCTGCCGTCCACCCAGGCGATCTCGCCGCGCAGAATGGCCTTGCGGGAAGCTTCCAACTCGTCGCGCAGTCGCAGCGCATCTGGCGCGGCGGCCAGTTCGTTGGCAAGCAGCGGTTGTGTCGCCTCCTCCGGCATGTGGGCGAGGAACACGCGGCCTGAGGCCGAAGCGGCAAGCGGCAGCGTGCGTCCCAGCCGAAGGTTTGTCAGAATGGGTGAATTGGCCTGACGGATGCGGATGATGGTCGGCCCATGGTCGCCCCAGACCGACACATGCCCATCAATGCGAAGTGATTGCGTCAACGCCTTGAGGCATTCGTCGGCCCGCAGGACGTAGTCGTAGCGCTGAAGCGCGGCCAACCCCAGGCGCACTGCAAGCGGGCCAAGGTCATAATGCCCGCTCCCGGTATCCTGACGCACAAGCTCTACCCGCGCGAGGCTGGTCAGGTAACGATGCGCCGTGCTTGCAGACATGCCCGCACGCGCTGCAACATCCTTGAGAGGAGCCGCCACGCCCGCAGCGATTAGCGCTTGCAGCACGCGAGCAGCGTGTTCGACCGATTGGACGCCTTTGCGCCCGTCGTCTGCGGGATCATCGGTGCTCAATCGAAGGGCCTCTTTCGCATTGGAAAATTCCCTTTTACCCAGTTCGCACAGCGGCAGGCCCAGACCTCGGCCTCAGTCCCGCCGGAAAATCACGCTGGCCAGCCAGCCGATCAGCAACGCGATAAGTGAAGTCGCTGCGCCGTAGAGGATGGGCGAGCGGTGAGCGGCTTCCGCGACCCATTGCTCGACAGCGTCTTTTGACACGTTGAACTTGAGGTTCGAGCGCGCAGCCAGTGCCCCGTCCGAGAACAGCGCGACTTCGACATCGTAGGCCCCCAGCGGCACCGCGCCCGGCAAATCAATGTCCGCGCGGAAGACGGCGGGGGTGATAAAGCGAACCTTGGTGTCCCCTTCAAAAAACAAGCCCTGCTGGCGGCGTATGCGCTGCATGGCGTCACGGAATACGGGATCGTTGGCGGCGCGCGATGCGGCTTGCGGGGGAATGAGCGCATCGACGCCAATGCGCAGATCATCGCGCACTTCGGCCTGGGCGATGAGGTTCAACGGCCTGTTCGACAAGATTGAGATGAAGGCGGGAATGGCGATGTAGCGGCGCGCATCAAGGTTGAGCCACATGAGACCCCATTGCTCCTTGCGCCTCACAGTCACGGCGCCGCGCGGCCCGCGCACGGTGACGACGATGTCGTAGCCATCCTTCGGGCGCACCGAATTGCCCGGCTCGATGACGCCGAACAGCGCGATGCGTTCGCCTGTGAAGTTTGACAGGATCGGCACGCTCTCGGTGGAGAGCGTCGCCACGATCGATTGCGCCTGCAACGGCGCGGCGGCGGACAGCGCAAACAGTGCTGCGACAGCAAAGGCGGCGATGCGCGCGATCATCGCACCGTCTCCGTTTGCGTGGCCGAAAACGCCTCGCGCGGCGGCGTGAAAACATCGGTGGCGAAACGCACGGCGACGATCAGGATGAGCAGGCCGAGCATCAACCGGAAATATTCGCCCCGCAGGTTGGCGCCTGCGCGCGCGCCAAATTGCGCGCCGAAAACGCCGCCCACCATCAACAGAAGCGCGAGAAACAGATCGACGGACTGGTTTGTCGCGGAGTGAAAAATCGTCGCCGCGATCATCGTGAAGAGAATCTGGAAGAGGCTCGTCCCCACCACGATGTTGGCGGGTACGCGAAAGATATAAATAAGCGCGGGCACGAGGATGAATCCGCCGCCAATGCCAAGCACGGCGCCCGCAAAACCGATGAGCAGGGCGACACCAACAAGCGGAATCGCGCTGACGTACATGCCTGCGCGGTGGAAGCGCATCTTGAGCGGAAGGCCTTCAAACCAGCGATGACGGCCTGCAATCCGCATTGGCGCCGATTTGTCCTTCTTGCGCAGCGCGGCCTTGGCGCTTTCCCATGTTACCAGAGTGCCGACGGTGCCCATCAGCACGACGTAGGACAGCGTGATGACGGTATCGAGTTGGCCGACGCGCCGCATCTGGTTGAAGAACAGCACGCCCAGAACTGTCCCGACCAGACCGCCTGCAAGCAGCACAAACGCAAGTTTGAAATCGATGGTGCGCCGTCGCCAGTAGGCGAGCGAACCTGTCATGGATGAGGCGGCGATCTGCGGCCCCTGCGTCGCAACAGCAACCGCAGCTGGAATGCCGACGAAAATCAGCAGCGGCGTCAGTAGAAATCCACCGCCAATGCCAAACATTCCGGAGATGAATCCAACCGCCACGCCCATCCCCAGAATGAGGAACATGTCGACGGGCATTTCTGCGATGGGCAGGTAGATTTCCACGCGATCTTTCCAGACGATCTTTTCAGGAGATCTCTTTCCCGCGCCCACGCAGGCGCTTTATTGCCTCCAGCACGGCCTTTATAGACCGGCCTTTATAGACCAGCCTTTGTAGACCTGCCTTGAGGCCTAGAAGCAACCGGGACGCACGCGCGTCAATGCATCAGCGCGTCTGAAGCGCAGAAATATTTTGCGACCGCGCGGCGGTTGGCTTGGGCGCAGTCGGCTCAGGTGCTGTGGCCCAGCCGCCATCGGGGTCGACTGGCTCGTTAGCTGCCGGCAGGTGGGGCTTTGCGCGTTGCGCCTTCGCTGTCGCCTGGGCCCGCACAAGCTGCGCCGCATCCATCCGGCCGGACACTTCCTTTAGCTTGGCGCCTGCGTCAGCGTCGCCTTGCAGTGACGCTGCAAGGAACCAGACATAGCTTTCAACGAGATCTTGCGGCACGCCAAGGCCGCGCGCGCTCAGGATCGCAAGGTTGTACTGGCTATCGCGGACGCCGTGTTCCGCCGCGCGTTTGAACCAGCGCGCGGCGCCCGCGTAATCAGGCTTGCCGTCCGCGCCGCCGTCAGCGAGCAAAGCGCCAAGGTTGTGCATGGCGCGCACATTGCCGCTCTCGGCGGCCATTACATAGAGCGCGCGGGCGCGTCCAGAATCGCGGGCTGTTCCAATGCCTTTTTCGTAGACGACGCCGAGGCGATACTGCGCGGGCGCGAATTTCTGGTCTGCGGCCCTCGTCAGCCATTCAATCGCCTTGGCCTGATCGCGTGGTCCGTGCCGCCCTTCCGCAAAGCGCACACCAAGTTCATACTGCGCATGAGAGTCGCCCGAGGTGGCGAGCTTGAAAGGATCGCGGGGCGCTACGGGAGAAATCACACGCGCCGAGCTGTTCACCGGCACGCTCGCAACGGGCGTCATGTCCGCAAGCGGCGCTGTTTGCGCAAAGCGGTCAGCAGGCGGCGATGCGACGCCAAGCCGCGGGCCGTCCACGCGCGCCGCGGTCTTCTCCGGCTGTTTTGCTGTTGCGGGAGAAGCTGCGGTGTTCTCAGCGATGCGTGTCGAGCGCGCCTTGTCGGTTTGATAGAACATGCTGGCGGCCTGCAGCGCGCCCAGCACCACCACAAGACCAGTCAGCCCAGCGGCGGTCGTTGACTTTTTGCGACCGCTGAAGAGCGACTTGAGGCCAAATTTTCCGCCGGACTTCTTCGTCTGCTGCGCCTCGGCCTCCGCAGCGGCGGCGCGGGCGCGGGCGCGCGCTTCGTCGAGCAATTGGTTGCCTGTTGTGCCACCTTCGCGACCGCCGCCTACTGTCTGCTGCGCGCGCCGCACGGCCGCAATGAAATTGGCCTGGGCATCAGCGACTTCCGGCGCTGCTGCAACCGCTTCTGGCGCCAGCGCCGCATCGAGCGCTGCGTCCATGGCGCTCACGCTTGCGGGAGGCAAAGATGGCGAAGCAGGCGGCGCCGGGGGTGGGCTGTATGGCGCCCCAGCAGCATCACGCGGCGAAGGCTTGCCGGAGCCCGGCTCCAGCAGGAAATCCTCAAACGCGGGGCTGTTGATCTTCGGGGCAGTGGGCGCCTGCGGTGGCCGACGCATGGTCTCCGACGTCAGACGGTCAGCGACGACAGGGGACGCAGCGCGCGGCGCTTCAATCGAAGGCGCGCTTGCTTTGGGTGCAGCGATAGCGACCGCGGGCGCCACTGGCGCGGGCTCAGGCGTGCGCTGCTCGTCTGCCTGCGGCGGCCCAAAATTCAGCTCGACGGATGGTTTGTACTCGGCCGCGCGCGGCGCGGGGACTGCCGCTGGGGTCGGCATCGCAATGGCGACTGGCGCAACAACCCTGGGTGCGTTTTCGATCTCGTCCTCAAGCATGGCGAGGCGATCGACAACCTTCTCCAGCGTTTCGTGCACCGCGTTCAGCGTTGCGTGCGTGCGCTTGTCGGAGACGCTGTGGAGCGAACGCAGGTCCGCGATTTCGCGCTCCAGCGATTGGGGAAGGGGACCGGACTCGGAGCGCAGTTGCTCCATCTGATCCTGAATGTCTTCAAGCGTGCGTTCGAGCTTCGAGAGGTTCGCGTCGCTGGCCTTTTCCATGCGCTGGGAGAGAGCCGAGATCTGGTCTTCGAGACCGCGCATGGCGCTCTGGTCGCTTTCGCCCCTCAGCGCGGCGTCCATGCGGTCTGCGATTTGCGCCAGCGCCAGCTTGATGTCGCTCAAATCCGACGTCGAGACGGATGGATCTTCCATCTTGGAGGCAAGATTCTGGACAAGGGATTCAAGACGCGCGGTGTCAATTTCAGCGGTTACCGGGGCTTCGAGCTTTTGCGCCACGTCGGCGAGCCGCCGTTCGATGGCGACGAGCGTCTCGCCAGTTACGCCGCTGCGAAGCGTCGAATCAAACCGCTCGATGAGAAGCCGGACAGTTTCCTGAACCTGGTCGCTCGCCGTGATGGGCAGCGGATTGTCCAGGCGTTCTGAAATTGAGGCCAAGGAGGACTCAATGCGCGCAAGGTCGATCTGCTGCACGCTTGGCGGCGGCGCCGCGACATCAAGGCGGGCCACGACGCGCGAAATCTGGCCTTCAAGCGCCGATAGGTAAGCTGGCTCTGCGCCAGCTCCCACGGCCTGATCGACCTTCGCCATCAACTGACCGACGAGATCCCGCATTTCGGCCGAGCCGGCTGCGGGCCGCGTCTGGTCCGTGCGGGTCTGCAACGCAGCGAGCATTTGCTCCAGCTTGCGAATGTCTGGCGTGCGCTCCGCGAGGTCAGTGTGCATGGCGTCGAGACGCTTGCCCAGCCGATCAAAATGAGCGTCGATGTCCGTGCGCGACGCAGCCTGATCCATCTTGCGCGTCAGCGCATCGATGCGTCCATCCAGCGCCTTGACGCCCTTTATAGGGCTCTGCGTTTCCATGTCAGCGCGGATCTGCGCAACAGACTTGTTGATGGCGTCCAGCCCTGCGCTGGTTGCGCCGCGTTCTGCGATGCGGTCAAGGCGGGAGCCAAGATCGCCAATCTGCTTTTCCATCGCCTGGAATTCGGGCCGCCTGGCGGACGCCGCCTTCAGCATTTCGCGAATGTCGCGGCTGTGCTCCAGCAGGGCTTCAATGGCGTCGGGATCGACACGCGTTTCAGCCAGCGCCTCAACGTTACGAACCAGAGCGCCGACGCGTTTTTCAATGGCTTCAAGCGCCGCTGTCGGCGCCGCGCCAAGCAAGGAGCGCTTGAGGTCGCCAATCAGCGACTCAACGGGCGCAAGAAATTCGTCAACGAGGCCCGATGTGCGAGCCTCCGACAAGCGTCGCGCGAGATCGCCAAGCGCAGTTTCGATGTGCTCGATTGATTCGCGCGGCGCGAGGGCCGTCAGGCCGCGCGAAATCTGCGCCACTTCGCGCCGCAGAGTTTCAACGTCTTCAGCGCTGGCGCTCTCAACGGTTTCGCGCTGCAATTCCGCAAGCGCTTTCGTGACCTTCGCCAACTCGATTTTCAGCGGCGGGTGAGCTGCGCTTTCATGGCGTGCGCTGGACACGAGCGGGCGGCGCGGGCTTTCAAGTTCGCTCTGCCGCTCGGCGATATCATCAATGGCTTCGTCGATGGAAAACCGTGCGCGCGCAACGGAGGGCCGCGCCGAGGTCCGCTCGCGACGCGTGCGCCGGGAGGCGACGTCCCGCGCCTCTTCTGCGTGCGGCTCAACTGGATCGCCATCGTCCATGTTTTCGACAGCGTTGGTTATACGGCGCCAGATATGCTCGTCCGGCGCGCGCACTTCGCTTTTGCGGGTCGGGACGCGGTCGGCGTAAGCATCGGTCCGGCGTGACCCTTCCAGAGGCGTGCGAAGCCGCGTCAAGCGGCGCGCGACCGAGTAAGCGCGCTCTTCATCGTTGAGGTCGCTGACCGAAACTCGGCTGTCCGCCGCGTGAATGCGCCATGTTTCTTCGAGCCAGTCCTGCAGCGAGAGTCCAGCGCGCCGGGCGGCCGTTTCGGCCGCGCTCCGCACGTTGAAGTCCGTTTCCTTACTGCTCCAGGAACTCGCTCTGTTCATCATGCGCTCGCTGGGGGTTGTATCGCCCGCCATTTGGATACTTAAATCGGCGAAGGGACGCACGCGCCCCTTTCCCGACCTTTGGCCCAGTCTTTCTGAACGTGGTAAACGTCGGGTTAACTTTGTGTTGCAACGCCGTTGATCGGGCGCAACACAATTTTGCAACTGAAGGTTGTATTCAACCTCAGGTTGTATTAACGTCGCCTTGTGCCGGTGCGTCGCGGGCAGGGCTCCGAGGGGGCCGGCGATATCATCGGGCCAAGGGCAGATTGATGATCCAGCGCTCTGAATTCAAAGATGTCGCGGAGACCGCGACAACTTCCGAGACCGACCGTTTTTCAAAAGAGTACTGGACCATCGGACAGATGGCCGGACATTTCGACGTCAGTTTGCGTACCCTTCGCTTTTATGAAGATCGGGGCCTCATATCCCCCTTGCGCCACGGGGCGACCCGCTTCTACGGCGCCGAATGCCGCCGCATGCTTGATCGCGTGTTGCGGGCGAAAAAACTTGGCTTCACGCTTACGCGTATTCAGCGGCTGCTGCTCAACAACGCCGAGGCGGGAATTGCCGAATCGCTGCCTCCCGGCGAGATCGTCGCGCAGATATCGGTCCTTGAGCGACAGAAGGCCAACCTTGATCAGGCGATCCTCGATCTTCGAGCCGCCCACGCGCGCGTTGGGGGCGAAGCCCAGCCAATGGCTCGCACGGGCTGAGTCTTCGGACTTCAGCCCGCGAATCATTGGCTCCGGTTGCGCGCGGCCGACCTAGCTCTACGCTAACCGTAATCCGGCAAGCGGCAGCGCCGAAAGTATTGTCCCGCCATTACAAAACAGAAAAGGCCGCTCGCGCGGCCTTTTCCCTTTATTCAAGAAACTGCTGCAGGATGCAGCGGCACTATGTCAGTAGCGCGCCATCACGGCGGACACGGGCGTGAAGTAATAGTTCAGACCAACACGCACGGTCTGCACCTTGTTCCTGTGATTGAAGAAATCACCATCAAGGTTGGTGCTGCGCTCATCACCAAAGTCCATGTACTGGTACTCAAGGCGACCGCGCCAGTTGTTCGTGAACGCGTATTCGAGGCCAGCCCCAACCGTCCAGCCAACCTTGGTTGCTGAATTAGCCGTGAAGTCCGACAGATCAATGACGCCGGCATCAAAGTCGCCTGCCTGGTTCTTAACCTTTGCAATCGCAAGGCCACCCTTGGCGTAAACGAGAGTACGGTCAAACGTGAACCCGACGCGCGCGGTCAATGTTCCGAATGCACCGAAGCGTGCGGAGGCGAAGCCCTGGCCCTGCGGGTTCGCGTCGCCGACGCCGTCGATCTGCCTCTCTTTGAGGCCAAGATACCCGGCTTCTGCTTCTACGCCCAGGATCAGGTTGTTGAATTGCCAGTTGTAGCCGATCTGCGCGCCGCCTACGAGGCCGCGCGAGTCGGCGCTGATGCCGCCGTTCGTGAAGCCTGCGCCGCCGTCGAAAGCACCAAGTATACCGGGCACACCAGTGGCAGAAGACTTGGAGTCTCCCCAGCCGTAACCAAGATTGACGCCAATATAGAGGCCATGCCAGCTGATGGCGGTGAAGACCGGGGCCGGCGCCGGGGCCCAGGGCTGTTCAATGCTCTCTACTGAGTCCAATTTGCCACGCGGCCTAAGGAATTGAAACACGACTGCAATTCAGAGGCTCCCGCAGCTGCGAAGTTGTGAATCTATGTCGGGCAACCCATTGATTCGGAGGTTGCCTTGAAGTCGTTTGAACGTTTCCTGTTACTTCTCGCGACGATCCGCGACCCGCGCCGCGCCGAAGGCAAGCTCTATCTTCTGCCGCACGTCTTGCTGTTTTCCATTCTGGCGATCGTCAGCGGCGCGAACTCGTACCGGGGCGTGCGAACGTTCATCAAGATGCATCGCGTGAAGCTGAACAAGGCCTTTAAGATCAGCTGGAAACGGCCACCCGCGCACACAGCCATTCGGTATATTTTGCAGGGTCTCGAAGCGGCGGAGGTTGAAAAGGCCTTTCGCGAACACGCGGCCCGCCTGAATGATGTCGCGGAAAGTCCCGGCGCGCGCGTCGTGGCGTTTGATGGCAAGACGCTCAAGGGCAGTTTCGACGCCTTCAACGACGTCAAGGCCAGACAAGTACTCAGCGCATTCGCCGCCGACACAGCGCTGGTGCTCGCGCATGTCGAGATAGACGAAAAGTCCAACGAAATTCCCGCCGTACAAAAGCTGTTGGAAGAACTCAATCTGGCCGATCGCATCGTCACCTGCGACGCGATGCATTGCCAAAAAAAACCTTCGAGGCCGCCGCCGCCGCCAACGCCCATCTGATCGTTCAACTCAAGGACAATCAGCCGACCTTGCGTGAAAAGGTCGAGACAGCCTGCGCGCGAGCCAGGCCGCTTTCCGGCATTCAGACCATCGACGCAAAATGCCGCAATCGCCACGAGACCCGGGTGATCGCGGTATTCGACGCCAAATCTGCCGTCGCCAAAACGGAATGGAAGACCCTGGTCGCCGCGGTCATTCAGGTCGAGCGCACCGTCCATGTTTTCCAGCCCGCCACGGGGCTCTGGAAGACCTCGGATGAAACCTCGTTCTACCTGTCCAATCGTCCCCTGGAGGCAAAACTCGCCGCCGCCGCCATTCGCAGCCACTGGGGGATCGAGAACAAATCCCACTACACGCGCGACGTCACTTTGCGCGAGGACGCATCGCGCATCCGGAAAAATCCCGGAATCTTCGCGCGAATGCGCAGCTTTGCCTACAATATCCTGCGCTGCAATCAATCCGACACCATCGCCCAGGATCGCTACGCAGCCGCGCTTGGAGGACTCAGATTCATGCTATCCATGAACTTCTGTAAACAGGGTTGAACAGCCCTGGCCGAAATCCTCAGGCAAGAGGCCGTGGATCGCAGCACCGCTCGCCGCAGGCGTCAGAGCGCGACGACCAACCAGCTGGAGCGCGCCACGAGCCAGCCCAAAATAGCGCCGACGAGGACGTCCGAGGGATAGTGGAGGCCGAGCACCACGCGCGAAGCAGCCACCAACGTGGCGAAGACGACAAGAAAGCTTGTCAGCTCCGGCACATATGCTATCGCCACGCTCGTGAAGAGGACTGCGTGAAGCGTGTGTCCGGAGGGGAAGCTGTATCGGTCAAGGGGCGGCATCGCGCATTTGATTGCGTCGAACGATATGAATGGACGCTCGCGCACAAGCTTCTTTTTCAGAAGCTTGTACAACACAAAGCCGACTGCGCCTGTGCACAGCATGTGCGCGGACGCGACAAGACCTTCATGCAAGCGGTTCATGCCCATGATGAACGGCATAAGCGCGATTAAAATATACCAGAACAGTCCGTCACCG
>JANPPJ010000156.1:0-42153 GCA_031428455.1 Hyphomicrobiales bacterium
TTCCGCTCTTGAGCTCCTGCGGCTGCGCATGGAACCGCCGGGATTGCTCAAACACGTCCGCGACGAGGTGATCAGGAATACCGTGCCCGGCGAGGTAGAAAAACCCGACTTTCTCCGTCACATCTCGAAGTTGGAGGGCGACCTGCTCGCGGGCGCCGGGCGCCCCGGTCCTGCAAGCTGCAATATCAATGATAGCGATTTCCTCAGTCGAATCGGGATGGTCCATCAGGTAGACCTCCCGCTCGTCGTCCGTCATCTGGACCATTGCGGCGGCGTTGATCTTGGCGAGATCGATCTGGCTCATCGGCAGTCTCCGGCAAGTCGCATTGACTGTGTGAATTCGAGGCTAGCCTGATTATTTTGAATGAAAAGAGGAAATCTCGCTCACAGGCGCTTTCCTGATTCAGGCAACAGGTCGGGGTTAGGTTGACAGCTTCGGCCCGGAACGTCTCATTATGAACGGGAACGCTGATTTATTCGGGAGAGGCTGGCATGCTAATTTGCGGGGCTAAGCATATTTTGTCTCTCGTCTCCCTGGGAGCGGCAATCTTTACGACTGCGTCCCTATCCGCGGCGCCTCCAGCCTCGGCGCAATCGGTAGAACAGTTTTACAAGGGCAAGCAAATGCGGTTCATTATCCGATCCGCAGTGGGTGGAGGTTACGACCTCTATTCGCGTCTGCTGACCAGGCACATAGTCAAACATATACCGGGCAGCCCGCAAATGATTCCGGTGAACATGCCTGGCGGTGGCGGCATCGTAGCAGCTAATTACGTTGCTGAAGTCGCTCCAAAGGACGGCACGGTCCTCACGATGGTTGGCCTTGCACTGCCAATGGATCAAGCCTTGGGTCTTAATCTGTCACTCAAGGCAGACATGAGAACATTTAACTGGATCGGCAATCTGAGCAATTCGAACCAGCTGACATACGTATGGCACACGTCGCAGACCAAGTCGCTTGAGGTTGCAAAACAGCGTGAGACCGCGATTGGCGCCACCGGGTCGGGTGACATCTCCATCTGGCTGCCCGAAATCTACAATTCCATCCTTGGCACAAAATTCAAGATTATCTTTGGATATCCTGGCGTCGCGGATGTTCGCCTCGCCATGGAGCGCGGCGAAGTAGAGGGGGTCGCCAGCAATCCGTGGGCTTCAACCCTTTCAACGCAGTCGCACTATATCGACAATAATCAGGTCCGCTTCCTGATTCAGGCTGGCTTAGCAAAGGAAAAGGCGCTGCCGGACGTGCCGCTCCTGCGCGAGCTTGCGACAAATGCCCGAGACCAGGAGGTCCTCGATTATGTTTCCAAGGTCGTCGCAATCGGGCGTCCGGTCGCAACTACCCCAGGCGTTCCAGCCGACAGGGTGGCGGCCCTGCGGCGGGCATTCGATGCGACGCTGACGGACGCCGAATTCATGTCCGAAGCAGAAAAGCTCAAGGCGGAAGTCGTCCCGATGAGCGGCGCGCAGTTACAGTCAATCGTCGAAGAGGTGGCAAATGCTTCGCCTGACCTCGCTGCACGCGTGAAAATGGCAATGCAACCAAAGAGCGCCCATGAAATAAGGCGTTAAAGCTTAGTATGTGATTGGGCGGGGCAGTACTAACGCAGGCACTAAGAGGGGAAGTCGGCGCAATTAATTTTTGGGCTCCTTCCGTTACTATTTCCAGACAGTCCAAACCAGGATGAAGCACATGAACAGAAGACGATTCATTCAGGGACTCGGGACAAGCAGCATTCTGACCGGCGCCCAACTGACTGGCTCTGCAAAGGCGCAAGGCGCCATCGATGCTGACTGGCCACGGCAAGCCGTAAAAATAGTTGTTCCCTTCCCACCGGGTGGCACCGCAGATGCCATGCCGCGCATTGTATCGGAGGGACTGCGAACGATCTGGAAACAACCGGTCATCATCGAAAATCGACCAGGCGCCGGCGGCAACATTGGCGCCGAAACAGTGTCGGTTGCCGCCCCAGATGGATACACGTTGCTTGGTTCGCCCCCGCCGCCAATAGCGATAAATCAGAGCCTCTATCCAAAACTGGCTTTCGACCCAAACAAATTCATGGCTGTTTCGATTCTCTCGACACACCCCAACATTGTTGCCGTGAGCAAGAGACTTGGAGTCAATAGTATAAAAGAATTAATTTCACGCGCACAGAAAGATCCCGGAAAGATTTCCGTCGCGAACCAGGGCAACGGATCCACTTCTCATTTGACGGCGGCAATGTTCGAAACGATGGCGGGCGTGAAGTTCAACCACGTCCCATATCGCGGCACGGCCCCCGCAATGAACGATCTTGTCGCAGGGCACGTAGACTTGTTCTTCGACAACATATCGTCATCTCTCGCCCAGCATCGTGCGGGCACAATCTCAATCATAGCGGTTTGTTCCACAAGCCGAGTACGCGAGCTGCCCGACGTTCCAACTGTATCCGAAGGAGGAATCTCCGGGTTCTCCGCCATAGCCTGGAACGCGATCATGGCCCCACCCGGGACCCCGGACGTGATCGTCAACAAGATCAATGCGGACATTCAGACAGTATTGAACGAGCCGCATATTCGACGCCGCATCATCGACCTTGCGGGAGAACCAGTAGGCAACTCACCTTCAGAAGCTGCCAGTTTCATAGCCTCCGAGCGGCGCCTATGGGCAGACGTGATCAAGAAATCAAACATCAAGTTAGAATGAGTGACATCAGGCGCAAGATTGCCGGCGAAGAGAGCAAGCAATCCGCCTTCGCGCAGTTGTTCGCCATGCCGCGGCTGCTCTCTGAATTGAGCAAGGACTGGGGTAGAAGCGGATCCAAGCGCGCCTGGGCCATTCGTCGATCCAGATGACGTTCGACCGCTACGGCTACCTTTTCGAGTCCCATGACAAGGACGCCAGCGCAGTAGAGGCGATCGAAGGCCGGCTCCTTGGAACTGCCTGCAACACGGCTGCAACATCGGCGGAGACTGCGCTGTAATTTCAGAGGCTGACAAAGGAATCATAATCCTCGTGTTGGGGCGGGTCGAGTCCCTCCTCCGCTACCACCCTTTCCCGATTTCACTGTATGTTGAGCCATATCGGAGCGGCGCGCTGCTTCGTCAGGTTAACTCGTGCAGCCGGTGACGCCGTGATCTCTTCCATTGCCCATCCCACCGATTTCTCGCCCGCGAGCCACGAGGCTTACCTGCACGCGCTCGCCCTTGCGCTGGCGTACCGCTGCAAGCTCTATCTGCTGCACGTGCGCAGCGAGGACGGCTCGCAAGCCCACGCCCATGCCCACGCCCACGCCCACGCCCATGCCCATGCCCATGCCCACGCCGACGAGGGCTTCCCGCATATCCGCGAGACGTTGATCGCGTGGGGCCGCCTGAGCGGGGAGGCGTCACCCGAGGACATCGAGAAAGTCACGGGCGTCGCTGTGCGCAAGGTCGATATTCGCGACCAGGACCCCATCGAAGGGCTGTCGCACTTCCTGATGGCCCGCGAGGCCGGTCTCATCGTCGCCCGGACCCATGGCGATGCGCGGCAGGGCCTTCTCGCCAGCCGTTCGATCAGCGCGGGCGTGATGCGCGAGACGCGGATTCCCACACTGTTTTTCGGCCCCCGCTTCAATCGCCCGTTTATCGATGCGGCCACCGGCGCGATCACCCTGCGCCGCGTGTTGATGGCAATTGATGGGCGCCCCAATCCGTGGCCCGCTGTCAACACGCTCAAGGAGTTGACTGATCCGCTACAGGCGACCGTACGGCTGACCCATGTCGGCGACGCCCTGCCCGTGGAGCTTCAGACGAGCCACTCGCAGATATCCTTGCTGGCGCGCCACGGCAGCGTCGGGGCTACGCTCACGGCGGCCTCCGGCGACACGGATCTCATCGCGATGCCGACCGACCCCGAAAAGAACATGTGGGAGCGTGTCGTAGGCAGCGCCAGCACCCATGTGGTGGGCGAAGCGGCCACGCCCATCCTGCTTATTCCCGCCAGCTGAACGAAAAACGCCCCCGGCAAAACCGGAGGCGTTCGTATCTTCAAGTGAGTTCGTCTTTGGCCTTCAGCTGCGCGCAAGAAGGTCCGAGACGAAATGCAGCGCGAAAAGCGCCGCCACCAGCAGCAGAACGAGTAGCCATAGACCGTAAGAGCGCTCACGGCCCTCATTTACGGAGACAGGCTTTCCGCTGGTTACGGCGGGCAGCGACGCGCGAAGGCGTCGGGTGTTGATTGTCATAGCTCACCTCCGGTACGACCTGCCGATTTCAGCCAGGTCGCGAGGGAGCGGATCAGAAGATCAAGCGCCCACGCTGGCCAAAAACGGCAAGGTCAATCGACTGTCACTGTCGCTTGGCATGGGGTTGAAGGTTCCTCTGAATCGCGCGGACGTAAGACCGCTAGCGCCTTGATACAAATGCGCTCAAAATCATTTCTGTCAAGACGCTGGCGACACGTTCGCCAGATCGCGCGGCGAGCAAAGCGTCGCCTGACCCATTTGTGACTTGTGCGTCTGCGGACATGGTTTACGCCCCGTTAAGCAAACGCTAAAGCTACCCAGTCTTAGCCAACAGAAAAGGAAACCCGCAAAATGACCGCCAACGCCGAGGAAAACGCCAGAACCCCATCATCGCACCCCCTGCTATCCTACGCCGACGGAATCGCCGCCACCTGGACGGATCTGCTGATTCTTGTCGGGCGCGTAGCGGTAGGCTGGATCTACATGCAAAGCGGCTTTCGCAAGATTTTGGACATGGCGGCCGTCGCAAAGTCCTACCCGGCGCGCGGCCTGCCCGAATACATGGCCTATGTGGCCACGCCGATTGAATTGTTCGTCGGCCTTTTCTTGATCATCGGCTTTGCTACGCGCTATTCGGCGTTCGTCATCCTCATCTTCACAATCGTCGCCAGCTTCAGCTCCCACGCCTTCTGGACATTCCCGGAAGCGCAGCGGGCCATGCAGCACACGCAATTCTGGAAGAACATGACAATGAAGGGCGGCCTTGTCTTGCTGTTCGTCACTGCAGGCGGGCGCTATTCGGTCGACTGGCTGATACGTCGCAAGTAAGCGATACGACTGCGGCGGCCGGATCAGGCCGCCGCAGGTTGCGGGTTCGCCTCACTGCTTCGGGCGGAGCGTTGCAGCAGAGCAAAGCACCCAAGCCCCACAACCGCGCAAGCGGCCTGAACAAGCGCGCCAGGATAGATCATCGCAAGCGCCAGACCCATGAAGAGGGTCCGCGTCGCCAGTGTAATCTGCATCCGCCGAACGAAACCGTGCAACGACACAGCGGCGAAAAAGATGAGCACGCCTCCCATAGCCGTGTCCCAGACAACGCTTCCCCACGGGCCCACGTAAAGGATGCCCATGTTGAAGATGAAAAAGAACGGCAACAGGATTCCAGCCACCGCAAGCTTCATTGCGTACCAGCCAATCGCCGACGGATTGGCGCCCGCAATGGACGCCGCGGCGAAACTCGCGACCGCCACGGGCGGCGAGATGGCGGACAGGCACGCATAGAACAGCAGGAACATGTGCACCGGCATGGTCGGCAGTCCGAATTTACCGATCAGCACAGGCGCCAGAAGGGCGACGCCCATGATGTAAACGCCCGTCGTCGGCATACCGAGGCCGAGCAAAATGAGAATGACGCCCGCAAGGATGAGCGAGGGGACCATCATGCCGCCTGACAACTGGAAGAGCAGCAGCGTGAACTTGCCGGACAGACCCGTCAACTCGATGCAACCGATGACAATTCCTGCGGCCGCAACGGCAGCCGCCAGCGGCACTGACGACATGCAGGTATCGACGCAACCAACTACAAACCGGCGCGGGCCGACGCGCTTGTCCGCCCCTGACAGCCAGCTGCCCACAATGACCGCAAGGGTGGAGCCTGCAGCGACATAAGCCGGCGAATAGCCCTTCACGAGCAGCCAGATCATAACCGCGAGCGGGACAAGGCTTTGCCAGTTGTTCTTGAACGCGACCTTGAGGCCCACAATCTCGCTTTCCTCGAGCCGCGGAAGATTGAGTCGCATCGACTCAAAGTGCACGAGAAGATAGATGCCAAAGTAATAGCCAAGAGCGGGAAGCGTCGCGTACAGGCATATCATGGCGTACGAAATGCCGGTGAAGTCGGCCATGATGAAGGCGACGGCGCCCATCACCGGCGGCAGCATCGAGCCGCCCGTTGAGGACGTCGCCTCAATAGCCGCAGCGCGCTCGGGCGAAAGGCCAAGGCGCTTCATGATCGGGATGCTGATGGGCCCCGTCGTCGCAACGTCCGCGACCGGACTTCCCGAAATCGAGCCATAAAGCCCGCTCGACAGGACGCACGCCTTGGCCGGGCCGCCGATCATGCGGCCCGTCAACGCGGCGCCCAGATCAAAGAACAATTGCCCGCCGCCGCTCAGAACAAAGAAATTGCCAAAGAGTACGAACAGGAAGGCGTAACTCGCGGTGACATACAGCGGCGAGCCAAAGATGCCGTCGGTCGTGATGACCTGATTTTCAAGAAAGTAAGCGTATGTGATGCCCGGATGGCGGAAGCTGCCGCTCATCAAATGCCCGAAGGCGACATACGCCAGCAGCAAATAAACGACGACCGTAAGGCCAGCGCCTACTGTGCGCCGACAGATCTCGATTGTCAGAAGGACGAGCGTCGTGCCCGCGATGTAGTCCCCCTGTTCAAGTTCGGAAAATCCCGCCATCCAGTTGGAAATGCGCTCATCGCTCATGGCGAACCAGAGCGCCGCCGCGCTGCCGGCAAGTCCTAGAAACCAGTCAATTGGCGTGACAACATTGATACGCGGATGAAGCGTGGTCGTAATGAAGCAGATCGGCAAGATAAGCGCGAGAAACACCGACGACTGATAGTGCTGGTTCGCGAAGGCGAACAGCGCATACCAGGCGATGACGACCGTCGCGACGACCGAAATGACGGCAATCAGGACGCTCGAAACGCCCGATGGCTTGACGCGCTGCGTCTCGCCCGAAAGCTCCATGGCGTGCAGAAAAGCCGAACGCGCCCGCATGCGAGCGGTCGGTGTATCCTCGTGCAGCATGGACATCGCCTTACTTGATCAGGCCCGCTTCGCGATGATACCGTTCGGCGCCCTTGTGCACTGACAGGCCGGTGATGTTTTTGGCGGCCTCAGTGCGCGAGAACTGCGCCAGTGTCGGATGGATCGTGCGCATCCGCAGCTCGTTTTCCATCAGCGCTTTCGTGAACTTGTACACGGTCTCTTCCGACACATGGTCTCCCACGACGATCGCGTTCCAGATTGCGATGGTCGTTTCGTCCTTTGTGAGGAACGGATAAGCAGACTTCGGGAGAGTTGCAAGCTTGAGGCCCCACTTGTCGGCCTCCTTTTTCAGCTTCGCCGGATCCGCCGAAATCCACTGCAGCGCACGGCCTCTCGCAACTTCCGTCACTTCCGCCGTCGGCACGAAGCCGCCGTTGATGAAGACGTCAACCTTGCCGTCACGCAGCGCGTCAAAACCTGTCGCAGAATTGCCGCGGATCATGCTCTTGCCGTTGTCCGTCGCCTGCGCTTCGTTGATGCCAAAAGCGCCAAAGAACATCTGGTACATTGTGATGGTGGACTGCAGATTCGCGGCCAAATTGACCGTGATGCGCATGGGCGGCTTTTTCACCGCAATGTCGTCAAAGGAGGCGACGCCATTGCGGTCCGCCCACTCCTTCGTCATCAAGTTATGCACGATAAGCCCTTCGTGCAGCATCATCACGAAGTGGAACTTGCCTTTGTAGGCTTCCTTGAAGGGCGCCTTTCCCTCGTTGGCGTAGGCAATTTCCACCGGCGACGCGTTGAATGCAAAGTCTGAACGGCCAGTTGAAAGGTTGAGGATGCCGCCTGCAGGCGAGCCCGGCTTGTAGGTGGCGTCCGTGCCCGGATAGGCCTCTCGCACAATGCCGTTGATTGATTCCGTGACGACCTTGAAATAGCCCGTGGCTGTCGCGCCATCGACTGAATAGCTGATGGGTTTGTTGTCGTTGAACTGAGCCAGCGCCGCAGAAGCGGCGAGCGTGGCGCACGCGGCGGCAGCGCCCAGTCTGGTGATCATCCTTAACATTGTTTCCCTCCCTAGCAGCGCTCTGTGCCCAGAGCGTGCGATTTTTTCAGACGGCGAGATTGATCGAACGACGCGGCAAGTCAATGCCGCTTTCAAGTTTTTAATGTTCGCGCACCACAACCGTGCGCCGCATCTTGCGCCGCTCCGAAGCGTCGAAATCCGACCGCGCATGAAGCGTGCTGCGATTGTCCCACAAAACGAGATCGCCCGGCTTCCAGACGTGGCGGTACAGGAAATGTTCCTGCTCCTGATGGTCGAACAGCCGATCCAGCAGGGCGTCGCTCTCAGCCCGGTCCATGCCCACAATGTGGTCCGTCATCAGCCGGTTGAAATAAAGCGCCTTGCGCCCGGTGGCTGGATGCGCCTTCACCATGGCATGGGCGAATGACGGCACACCCTCCTTCACCTCGGAGCCGCGAATGGTCGCGGCATTCTGATAATCGTAGACGTTCAGCGCCTTGCGATCCTCGATCCTGCTTTTCAGACCGTCAGGCAGTTCATCGTAGGCAGCAAACATGTTGGCGAAGATCGTGTCGCCGCCCTTGGAGGGAATCTCCATCGCGTAAAGCATTGTGCCAACGCTGGGATTTTCGATGTAGCATTGGTCGGAGTGGAAATACATTTCTCCGTCCGGCAGGGCTCCGATCAACTTGCCGTTTTCGCGCACGTTGGAAATGTACATGACGCCCGGCAGGCTGGAGCGACCATCATGCGTATGCAGCACCTTGCCAAGGTCGCCGAGCCGTTGCGCGAATTTGACCTGCGCGGCTTCGTCCAGCACCTGGCCCCGGATCAGAATGACGCCGTTGCGATGCCATGTGTCGCGAAGGGCTTCCAGGACGTCGGCGCTGAGATCGTCCCGAAGGTCGAGCCCGAGGATTTCCGCCCCGATGCGCGGCGCCAGCGGCCTTGTCTCAATTGTGGCTGCAGTTGACGCGTGCGCCCGTTCCATTCCTTGCGCTGCTTCCATGCATTCCTCCCTATGTGTTGAGGGAAGGAAAGCGCACGGCGCACGGAGCGTCAAGGCCGCGCCCTTGAGCGCGGCCGGATTTGCGTGAAATTAGTTTGCTGCGAAGCAATAAAACAAACCGCCGCCGCCTGAACTGCGCAGCGAGGGCATATCGCAACCGCGCGAGGGATGCGCCGCGTTCCACGAACGCGAAGGCGCGTCATCGCGCAGGCCCATCCGGTCGTGATGACCCACCATGGCTGCCCCTTCAGCGCCGCCCTTCGTCCAGTTGCCGCACGTCATGTCCTTGCCAGGCGGAAAAGTGCGGCCGTCCGTATTTGATCCCGTGAGGATGTCGTGCTGATTCACGATGAACACGCGACTGGGAACCTTCCGGCCCGATTCTGTAAGCCCGGTGTCTGTATTGATCACGTTGCGATCAGGATCATGAAGCGCGTCCACATCCGCAGCAATCTGGACGCCCCTGGCGTTCACCCAGGGCCCCTTGCCGATTCGATCGCGCGCATCGACGGCCTGCTTTCCATCCATGTCTTGCTGGCTGAGGTAAGCGCGCCATGTCTTGCCGCCAGCGCCGGCTTGCGCGGCAAGCGTCTGGCAGTGCTTGTCCGCACCATCCAGTCCACCCAGATTTGCGCCGGAAGGTCCAGGCGCGCCTGCGATGAAAAACGTCATATTCGGAAATTGTGGCGGCGGCTGCTGCGCAAAGGCCAGAGTTGCAAACCCGACAATAGCCGCTCCGACGGAGCCAATTCGTAACGCGCTCCTGCGCTTCCTCCGTTTATGATCTCGACAACAACGAGAAGTGCTGAACATGCTCAGCATGCGAAGCATGGACCTGCGCTTCACGCGCGACAAGCGCGCACGCGCGCAAACGAGATCACGAAAGCGCGAGACGGCGACGAGGCTGCTATTTGGTGTTACTTTATAACAGCCTCCTGGGCGCAGGCGTCGCGCGCCATCAACGCCTCCACCCCCGCGCGCGCAAGCGGCTCAAGCCCATCGCCCCCGGCGCGAAGATGCGCATACATCTCCCGTCGCATCACCGGATTCCAGAAGCTCTTGATGTGATCGGCGACAGCGGCCGCCGCCGCGTCATCAGGCTGTGTGCGAAAGAAGACCGCAATCTGGTTCGCCATGCGAACGAGTTTGTACGCGCTCACGTTGATGCCTCCACGCGCACATGTTCGCCGCCGCAAAACACAAGCGCGCGGCCATTGCGCGCCTGCGCCACCAACGTCACGCCATGCAATTGCGCCCGCTCGATCGCCAGCGCGGTAGGCGCAGAAATCGCAACAACGGCCCGGGCGCCGAACGCGGCAACCTTCTCCAGCATCTCGAATGAACAGCGACTCGTGATGACAAAATATCCCGACCCTGGATCAACATTGCCTCTCAGCAAATGGCCGATCAGCTTATCAAGCGCGTTGTGGCGCCCGACGTCTTCGCGGATGGCGAGCGCCTCACCCTCTGGCGTGCACCATGCAGCCGCATGCACTGCGCCCGTCGCTTCATTCAGCTTTTGCCCGCCGACGATTTCCCCAAGCGCACGGTTCATCGACGTCGTTGTCAATTCAAAGGGCGCGGCGGTTATGGCGCGCGCGCAGGGCATCGCGCCAAGATCTTCAATGCCGCACACCCCGCACCCTGTGCGGCCCGAAATGTTGCGCGCGCGCGCCAGGTGCCGCTGCATTTTGTCGGACGCCAGCGAAACGACAAGCCGCAGACCTCGCTGTTCTTCGTCTTCCTCGACAACAACGGAGCGAACGTCAGCAATCGTGTCGATGATGCCTTCGGTGAACGAAAATCCGATTGCAAAATCTTCCAGATCCTGCGGCGTGCACATCATAACCGCGAAAGGGATTGGCGCGTAGACGATGTTCACCGGCGTTTCTGTCGGCGCTTCTCGCACGCCAGCCTCACGCACGCCATCCGTCAGGCCAATCCGCTCAACTTCAACGGTGACCGTGGGCGCAGTTCTATTCAGCGGCATTGGCGTTCCGTTCAATGATGCGCAACAAGTCGCCGCTGGCGTGGTCTTCCTCCTGCCAGTCCGACCAGCGGTTCGTGCGCTGCACCTGCACCGCCGTCACCTTGTATTCGGGACAGTTCGTCGCCCAGTCGGAGTAGTCGGTCGTGATGACGTTGGCGCCGGATTTTGCATGGTGGAACGTGGTGTAAACAACGCCCGGCTGCAAGCGTTCTGAAATCCGCGCATGCAGTGCGACTTCGCCTGATCGGCTCTGGATCGCGACAAGATCGCCATCGCGAATGCCGCGATTTTCGGCGTCGAATGCGTGAATCTCCAGCACGTCTTCATCATGCCAGACATTGTTGGCCGTGCGCTGCGTCTGCACACCGACGTTGTATTGCGACAGAATGCGCCCGGTGGTGAGAATGAGCGGAAACCGCTGCGTGGTCCGCTCATCCGTCGGCACAAATTCGGTAATCATGAACTTGCCCTTGCCACGCACGAAGCGCTCGACATGCATGATCGGCGTGCCCCGCGGCGCAGCCTCGTTGCAGGGCCACTGGATCGAGCCAAGCTCATCAAGCTTCGCATAACTGACGCCTGAAAAGGTTGGCGTCAAACCTGCAATCTCATCCATGATCTGCGACGGGTGCGCATAAGAAAACTCAACACCGAGCGCTTTCGCGAAGCCAAGCGTTGTCTCCCAATCCGCAAAGCCCGCAAGTGGCGCCATGGCTTTACGCACGCGGCTGATGCGCCGCTCTGCATTCGTAAACGTGCCGTCCTTTTCCAGAAATGACGAGCCGGGAAAAAACACATGGGCGTATCTGGCCGTCTCGTTCAGGAACAAGTCCTGCACGATCACGCATTCCATGTTGCGCAAGCCGCGCGTCACATGCTGCGTGTCCGGATCAGATTGCGCGATGTCCTCGCCCTGGATGTAGAGCCCCTTGAAACGACCCTCTACCGCTTCATCGAGCATGTTGGGAATGCGCAAGCCCGGCTCTGGCGACAGCGTGACGCCCCACAGCCCTTCAAACATCTCTCGCGTCGCATCGTCGGAAACATGGCGATAGCCTGAGAACTCGTGCGGAAACGAGCCCATGTCACAAGCGCCCTGCACATTGTTCTGACCTCGCAACGGGTTTACGCCAACGCCCTCGCGCCCAAGGTTGCCCGTCGCCATGGCGAGGTTCGCCATGCCCATGACCATGGTCGAGCCTTGCGAATGTTCGGTGACGCCAAGGCCGTAATAGATTGCCGAATTGCCGCCAGTAGCGAAAAGACGCGCGGCGGCGCGAATTTCAGAAGCCGCTACGCCGGAAATTGTCTCCACCGCTTCAGGCGCGTTTTCCTCGCGGGCAACAAAACGCGCCCAGCTTTCAAAATCGTCCCAGTCGCAGCGCTCGCGAACGAACGCTTCATCAACGAGCCCTTCAGTGACTATCACATGCGCAAGCGCGTTGATGATCGCGACATTCGTGCCCGGCTTCAGCGCAAGATGATGATCGGCTTCGATATGCGCCGTGCGAACAAGATCGATGCGGCGGGGATCAATCACAATAAGCTTCGCGCCCTTGCGCAAGCGCCTTTTCATGCGCGATGCAAAGACCGGATGCGCGTCAGTGGGGTTGGCGCCAATGACGAGAATGACGTCTGACAATGCAACGGACTTGAAGTCCTGCGTGCCTGCTGACGTTCCGAACGTGGTCTTCAATCCATAGCCGGTTGGCGAATGACAAACGCGCGCGCATGTGTCCACGTTGTTGTTGCCAAACCCGGCGCGCACGAGTTTCTGCACCAGAAAAGTTTCTTCGTTCGTGCAGCGCGATGACGTGATGGCGCCGATGGAATCCACCCCGTAGGCGCCTTGTATCCGCCGGAACTCGGAAGCCGCGTGCGCGAAAGCCTCGTCCCATGTCACTTCACGCCAGGGATCGGTGATCTTCGCGCGGATCATCGGCTTTGTGATGCGGTCCTTGTGCGTCGCATAGCCCCACGCAAAACGGCCTTTCACGCATGAATGGCCCTCGTTCGCCTTGCCCGCCTTGGAGGGGACCATTCGCACGACCTTGTCGCCTTGCATCTCGGCGCGAAAGCCGCAGCCAACGCCACAATAGGCGCATGTCGTGTCGATGGCGCGCGTCGGCGCCCCCATTTCGATCACGCTTTTCTCGTTGAGCGTCGCTGTGGGACAAGCCTGCACGCAGGCGCCGCACGACACGCATTCCGAACCCAGAAAGTCGGGTCCGCCTGTCGCGACGAGCGAACCAAGGCCACGACCATCAATCGTCAGTGCAAACGTGCCCTGCACCTCTTCGCACGCGCGCACGCAGCGTGAGCACACGATGCACTTTGATGAATCAAACGTGAAATAGGGGTTGCTGTCGTCCGCTGCAATCGTGCGGTGCTGTTCGCCGTGTTGACCGTAGCGCACATCGCGCAAGCCAACGGCTCCAGCCATATCCTGCAATTCGCAATCGCCATTGGCGGAGCACGTCAGGCAGTCAAGCGGATGATCCGAGACGTAAAGCTCCATCACGCCGCGTCGCAGATCAGCAACGCGCTTGGACTGCGTGCGCACGACCATGCCCTCTTCCACAGGCGTTGTGCAGGATGCAGGCGTTCCACGACGCCCTTCAATTTCAACCAGGCAAAGCCGACACGAACCAAACGCTTCAAGCGTATCCGTTGCGCAGAGCTTTGGAATTTGCGTTCCGGTCCTGGCGGCTGCAGCCATGACGGATGTGCCTGCAGCAACGCGTGTTTCAACGCCGTCAATGCTCAACGTCACCAGAACGGCGCTCGTGCGCAGCGGCGTTCCGTAATCTTTTTCACGAGAGAGCGACACCATCGTTCTCCTATTCTGCCGCAGCGCGCTTTGGCGCGGGGATGAAGTCTTCTGGAAAATGTTTCAGCGCGCTGCCCACAGGCAAGGGCGTCAGCCCGCCCAGAGCGCAAAGCGAGGCGTCCGTCATCAGCGTGAGCAGATCATCAACAAGCGCCATGTTCTTCTCAACCTCGACGCCAGCGACAATCTTGTCGAGCGTCTCGACGCCGCGCGTGGAGCCAATGCGGCAGGGCGTGCATTTGCCGCAACTCTCCGCCGCACAAAACTCGAACGCAAAGCGCGCCTGGCGCGCCATGTCGACACTGTCATCGAAGACGACAATGCCGCCGTGGCCTAGCAGACCGCCTGCCTTCGACATGGCTTCGTAATCAAGCGGCGTATCGAGAAGATGTTCAGGAAAATAAGCGCCGAGCGGACCACCGACTTGCACGGCGCGCAATGGGCGCCCGCTCGCGGTTCCGCCGCCAATGTCGAACACCAGTTCGCGCAACGTGACGCCAAAGGCGAGCTCGTAAAGCCCGCCGCGTTTCACGTTGCCTGCAAGTTGCACAGGCATCGTGCCGCGCGAACGCCCCACGCCAAGGTCGCCATAAGCCTTGCCGCCGTGCGCGAGAATGGTCTGCGCTGCAGCGATGGTGAGCACGTTGTGAACGAGCGTTGGCTTGCCGAATAATCCGTGATGCGCAGGCAGCGGCGGCTTGGCGCGCACCTGGCCGCGCTTGCCCTCGATGCTTTCAAGCAGCGCGGTTTCCTCGCCGCACACATAAGCCCCTGCGCCAACGCGCACTTCAATATCAAAATGCGCGCCCAGCAGCTTTTCACGCCGAGCGATGCGTAGCGCTTCGTTCATCACATGAATGGCGTGCGGATATTCCGAGCGAATATAAATAACGCCGCGATCAACGCCCACGGCAAGCGCTCCAATCGCCATGCCTTCGATGATGAGAAAGGGATCGCCCTCCATCAGCATGCGGTCTGCGAATGTGCCGCTGTCGCCTTCGTCTGCATTGATGACGATGTATTTGCGCAGCGATTGCGCACCGCGCACGCTGCGCCATTTGAGGGCTGCCGGAAAGCCCGCGCCGCCGCGCCCGCGCAGGCCCGATGCCGTCATCTCTTCAAGGATTGCGTCCGCGCCGATGGCTTGAGCGCGTTCGAGACCCATCATCCCGCCACCTGCGAGATAGGCCCCAAACGACAGTGGATCGTTGACGCCCACCCGCGCAAAGGTAAGGCGCGTCTGCGTGCGAAGATACAGGATATCATCCACAGGCCCCAGCGATCGCGGATGCTCCGCGCCCTCAAGAAAGCCAATCTCAAACAGGCTCGCAACATCGACTGCGCGCACATTGCCGTAGGCCACGCGCCCGCGCGTTGTCTCAACCTCCACCATCGGCTCAAGCCAGAGCAAGCCGCGCGAGCCAGTGCGCACGATCTCCACGCCAAGCCCGCGCCGCGCAGCTTCATCGCGCACGGCAGATGCAACAGCATCGGCGCCGACTGATTTTGCGGCGGCGTCAGCGGGGATGAAGATACGCACGTTCACCGGCGCGCCTCCGCGACAAGCGCATCTGCGCGCGCTTCATCAATCATGCCGATCAATTCGCCGCCCACCAGCGCTGCGGGGCCAAGCGCGCAATTACCGAGGCAATAGACAGTCTCAAGCGCTAGGCGTCCATCATGCGAACGGGCGCCTGCAACCAAACCATGCGCAGCTTCGAGATGCGCGACAACACGTTCGCAACCGCGCGCCTGGCACGCTTCGGCGCGGCAGAGTTTGATCACTGCTCGCGCGCCCGGCTCGATCTTGAAGTCATGATAGAAGCTGACGACGCCGCGCACTTCAGCCTGCGAGATATTGAGCGCGTGCGCGATGATCGGCTGCGCCTGCGGGGGCACATAGCCAAACGCCTCTTGCAACGCATGAAGGATCGGCAGCAGCGGTGCCGCGCCTTTGGCGTCATCGCCATAGAAGTCGCGCGCGTGCTCCATCTGCGCGGCGATGATGCGCTCGACTTCAGCCGCAATATTGGAAGCTTCAAAGGTCACTTATCAGCCCTTTTTTGCAGCCCCTCGCTGTCCACAGCGTTCTGGAGACTCGCTAAACATATCGGCTTTACCGCATCCATAAAATACGTTGCTGCTTCACCTAAAGCATCCAAGGTAGGAATTGTCTTGGCGCCAGTAGCCAAATATCTAAACTCGTAGCTAGTTGCAAAGGGCGCCAAGATTTCGATCGTCTGTTCCATTATCGCCCTTTTAACCGGATGGGGTGCTAATCCACAATTAATGCTTTCTAGCCAAAGGTTGCTTAGATCGTGCCCATACGGCTTTAGCGAAAGTTTGGCTTCGGAATACCCTTTGGCTCTAAGAAAACTCTTTAGAAACAATTCTACAGAATGAGTGTAGAGGTAATAAATGGGGTCTTCGAAGCGCAGGCTTAGTGTGCCATCTTCACGACACGCAGAGAGGGCCTGAGCCGAGCGCAAGAATGACTCGGCATATAAGAACACGCCTATGGGCTGTGCTCTTTCGGGGCGTTGGACGTCGATGTTCATCTCCTAATCATTACAATTAGACCCCGCCAAACACCAGGCTCTTCACCGTCACCGGCACCATGGCGGAGGGCATGCGGATGCGGCCGATGTCCACATAGTCGAAGTCGCGCAGTGTGATCCCGTCCAGCACGAGTATTTCGTTGGGCAATTTCAACTCCTGCTTGAGGATGGCGCCCAGCGTCAGCGCGGCGTCGCCTTCCAGCATCACGTAGAGATTGGTCCCCGCAGCAACGCGGTCGGCAAGGCCGACGCGCAACCCGTCGGCCAGCGCGCGCACGCGCTCATATTCGGGCGCGCCGCGCCAGCGGAAGGCGAACGCAACTTCGCGCGCGGGGTCGCCGTCATCAAACAGCACGCGATGGCGGCGAATGGCTTGCGCTATGCCCTTGGCGTCCAGCGCTCCGGCAAAATCATAAGGGGGCATAAGCACCGGCAGATTGCGGCGCGGCAGCAGCAGCGCGTGCGAGGTGATGCATGATGTGGCGCCGCTCATCTGCACGCTGAATTGCGATGCGCCCAGCGCTGTTGCGCGCATGCATTCGCCCGGCGGCAGCAGCGTGAAAGGCACGCGCCCATCGTCAAACGCGCGGCGAACAGCGCGCCCAAGCCGCCAGCCCAGATCGCCGAAATCACGCGTCTCGCGCAGATAAACGTATTCCGCGACGCCGCCTGAAAACATCACGCCGTCCAGCGCGCCAAGGTCGCCCAGCGGCTCCGTGATGAAGGCGCCCGCGACGTCCTCCGGCAAGGGATGCTGAGTCAGCGCCGCGATGACCATGTCAGCCATGGCCTGCGCGACCTCCTGCATCTCCGCCTTGTTGGCGATGGCGCCGCCGCGCCAGTTGATGTTGACGCGCCGCGCATGCTCGGCGCCGTCACCCTCCAGCCGCACAATGGCGTTGTTGAAATCAAACGCGACAAGACGACCGCCCACGCGCAGCGCCGCCGTCTGTTCAATGCGTCCGCAATTCAGCAGCGCAAATTTTGTCGTGCCGCCGCCGATATCCACGTTGAGGATGCGGCTCATGTCGCGGCGCGACACATCCACCGCGCCAGAACCATAGGCGGCCAGAACGGCCTCGAGATGATCGCCCGCCGCCGCAGCGACAAGTTCGCCGCTCTCCTCGGTCAGCGCATCCATGATGGCGGCTGCATTCTCACGCCGCGCGGCGGCGCCGGTCATGATGACAGCGCCCGTCTCCACATCGTCGGGCGTAATGCCCGCCATCACATAGGCGCGGTCGATGATGCCCCGCAGGCGCACGCCGTTGATCGTCGCGCCGTCATCGTTGAACGGCGTCATGGACACGGGCGACATGAACAGCGTCTCGCGCGATTTTGCGTTGCGGCGCGCGGCCACAGGTTCGCCCGGGCCACGCATGAGCAGTTTGGAAAAGATCACCTGCGTGCCCGACGATCCAATGTCGATGCCGATGCTGATCAACGGCACCTCCGTATTCTCGCGCGGATCGAGCACAAGGTTGTCGTCGGCGTCATGCACGTGATCCGCCTCCTCGCCCGCCGCATGGGCGTGGCTGGAGAACGCGCCGAACGCGTGATCGAAGAGGGAATGGGAGGACTTCTCGGGCTGGTCAGCGGACATAGGATGTATGTAGGAAATCCCCGCCCGCAAAGCAAAACGCCCCCGCTTGCGCGAGGGCGTTGTGTTTATTCGTCGTGGCTGCTTAAGCGACCTTGCGCTCGCCGCGCAGGTATTCGCGCACGATATCGGCGTTGAGCGCGACCTTGGGGTCGTACTCGGGGCAATCTTCGATCTGGTCCAGCGTGTTCAGGCCCATCTGGCGGAAAATGCGCGCCGTTGACGAGATGAGACGCACCGGTTTGCTGGGATCAGCATTGAAATGCTGATGGATGGTCGCAGGCGGAATGTAGATGTAATCGCCAGCTTCCCACTCCAGCCGCTTGATCTCTTCGCGCGGCTTCCACACGAACGTGTCCGTGATTTCAGCATCGCAATCCTGATGCAGGTCGCAGCCCTTGCCTTCGAGCACGTAGACGCACTCTTCGGCGAGATGGCTGTGCTTGCCCGAGCGTGAGCCCGGCGGGATAATCTGCATGTAGGCGTCGACCGTCTCGATGCGCGTGTTCATCGCCTCGTTCATCAGGTGCTTGAGCAAGCCCTGACGCGACATTTCCCACGGCATATCGGCAGGCTTGACGACCTTCTTGCGACGGGCGTTGCGCGAGGGCGCATCTTGCGCTTCGTCGAGCAGACGCTGGTAAAGCCGTTCGTTGCTTTTGCCTTCAAGCCAGGCGGAGACTTCGCCCCAAGCCATTAATAGCCCCCTTTGGGATGGTTGTAATCTTCCTCGATTTCGCGCGCGGCAAAGCCTTCAGCTTCCGGCGTTATTTCGACCGGACGCTCCTTCACCTGCTTCTGGAAGAGCATGTTGAGGAAGAGGTACATCGGCTTCGTCTTGATGACGAGCGCGCGGGCCGGCTTGTCGGTCTGCGCGTTGAAGTGCTGGTGCACGCAGTTGTTGTGCACGATAGCGATGTCACCGGCTTCCCAATCATAGCGGATGCCGTCGTGAATCTCGTAGCCCTTGCCGTCCAGAATGTAGAAGGCGGCCTCGTTCACGTGGCCATGCTTCTGCGAGGCGGCGCCGGGGGCGTACTCTTCCAGGTGCATGTGGAAGGTCTGCGTGATGCCATCCTTTGGCTCAACGTAATGGCGGCTGAAGCACAACGGGCCGTCGATGAAGGCCGTCTCCTTGGCCTTGCGCACACGGGGCACGGCGCGCAGACGGTCGAGTTCGGCCGTTACGTTGTACTCGCCCTGGATGCCGCGCACAAACACGCGGTCCTTCTTGTTGTGATACATACTGGCGCGCTTTTCATCGAGCGCTGCCGAGTTGTGTCCGACCTCGGCCGCCGCAGCGCCGCCTTTCTGGACTCTCGGATCGACGTTCATGCAGTCCTCCGCAAAATAGGTGAAGCCGCCGATTCTGGGGCGGCGGCGCCTGCTGACCTGATACACCCTCCCCCCTGCCCTGTCACCCCGGCATAGCTTTGGCGCTGCTGATATCGCGCCTGCAAAAAACGCTTGGCCGGAGAGGGCCGGTGGGGCTATGTGAGCGCCATCTCAGGATGGGCCAAGGCCATGGCGCTTGGCTCCCGCAGGAGGAAACCCGTGCGTTACATCGATTGCTTCAACCACTTTTTCCCCAAGGCCCTCTGGGACAAGATGCTGGCGACCCCGGGCGCCTCCGCCGACATTGGCGCACGCATGCGCGGCATCCCCTGCATTTACGATCTCGACGAGCGCAAGCGCGTCGTGGACATGTTCCGCACCAAGTACAATTACACGCAGGTCATCTCGCTGGGCATGCCCCCGCTGGAAGCGCTGGGTACGCCCGAGCAGGTCGATGAATTCGCCAAGCTCGCCAACGATGGCCTGGCCGAACTCGTCGCCAAGAACCCTGATTACTTTTGCGGATTCCTCGCCTCCTTGCCGATGAACTCGACCAACCGCGAGAAGGAATATGAGCGCGCAATCTCCATCGGCGCGAACGGCCTGCAGCTGCACACCAACATCAACGGCATCCCGCTGGATGACGAGCAGTTCCGCCCGATCTTCCAGATCTCGGAGCAGAACCAGAACCCGGTGTTTTTGCATCCCTCGCGCGGCGCCTTTGACCTTCCCGACTACAAGACCGAGAAGAAGTCGAAGTACGAAATCTGGTGGACGTTCGGCTGGCCCTACGAGACCTCGGCCGCTATGGCCCGCCTCGTGTTCGGCGGCGTCATGGACCAGTTCCCGAACCTGAAGGTTCTGGCCCATCACCTTGGCGCCATGGTGCCGTTCTTTGAAGGCCGCGTCGGCCCCGGCTGGGATCAGCTCGGCAACCGCACGACGGACGAGGACTACAAGACGCTTCTCAAAAACATGAAGAAGCGCCCGCTCGACTACTTCAAGGACTTTTACGCCGACAGCGCCGTCTTCGGCTCCAAGCCTGCAACCGAATGCGGCCTCGCATTCTACGGCGCCGACCGCGTGCTCTTCGCGTCCGACTGCCCGTTCGATCCCGAAAAGGGCCCTGCCTACATCCGCGAGACGATCGCCATTCTCGAGTCGCTCGAGATGAGCCAGGAAGACCGCGAGAAGATTTGCTACAAGAACGCGCAGATGTTGCTGAAGATCAAGTAAGCGGATTCGCGATTAGTGATGAAAGCGCCCGGCGGAAATGCCGGGCGTTTTTTTTGTGTGCGCGCCTACGGGCCTCTCGGCCCGTCATGGTCGGCGAAGGCCGACCATCCACGAAACGCAAACGCTGCAGTCTATCAACTCGTCATGAACACTCGACCCGCGTATGACGGCGCGGTGGATGCGTTGAAGAGTGAAAAACCTTCGTTGACGCGGCCTGTCGTGGATGGCCGGCCTTCGCCGACCATGACGGCGTGAGTGCCCTGACAGCATTCCCGCCGCGCAACCGCGCGTAGTCGAGACTCGCAAGTCCAGCCGCGTCATGGTCGGCGAAGGCTGACCATCCACGAAAGGCGAACGCAGCAGCCCATCAACTCGTCATGCGCGGGCTCGATCCGCGCATCCAGAAGTGAGGACAAGGTAACGAAGCGCTCGCTTGGATACGCGGGTCGAGCCCGCGTATGACGGCGAGTGTGGGAGAGGCAAAGCCCTCACCCCTTGCGCAAGGCGTCCAGCAATGCCTGCATATCCGCAGGCAGCGCGCTCTCAAACTCCAGCTCTTCGCCGCTCGCCGGATGCTCGAAGCCAAGCCGCGCCGCGTGCAGCGCCTGCCTTCCAAGTGCGTCCAGCGCAGCGCGGGCCTCGTCCGACAAGCGCGCGGCCTTGGTGCGGAAGCCCCCTGCATAAACCGGATCGCCCATCACGGGATGGCCGGTATGGGCCATGTGCACGCGGATCTGGTGCGTGCGGCCTGTCTCAAGCTGGCAGGCGACGAGCGAGGCGACGGGCTCGCCCTCCTTGCCCGTGAACGTCGCCTCAACCTGCCAATGCGTGATGGCCTCCCGGCCCCGTTCGCCGCGCACCACGGCCTGTCGCTCGCGATGGGTTGCGTGACGGCCAATAGGCGCGTCCACTGTGCCCTTCATGCGCTGCGGCACGCCCCAGACGAGGGCGCGGTATTCGCGGATCAGCGGCAACGTGCGTCCGTGATCGGCGAACAGCGCGGCCAAGCCTTGATGCGCCGTGTCGGTCTTGGCGACGACCAGCAGGCCAGACGTATCCTTGTCCAGCCGATGCACAATGCCGGGGCGCTTCACGCCGCCAATGCCAGACAGCGTCTCGCCGCAATGGCCGATGAGCGCGTTGACCAGCGTGCCGTTCTCATGACCGGCGGCGGGATGCACCACGAGCCCGGCGGGCTTGTCGATGACGATCAGATGCTCGTCCTCATAGGCGACGCTGAGCGGAATATCCTCGCCGATGGGCTCGGCGGGCGCGGCTTCTGGCACCTCGATGACGACGACCTGACCGGCGCGCACCTTGCGGCCTGCGTCATCGGCCTTGCGGCCATCAACGCTGACCTTGCCCTCGTCGATCAGCGCACGGATGCGCGTGCGCGAAAGCGCTTCGGCCGCAGCGTCCGCCTGCAAAGCCAGAAAGCGGTCGAGCCGCGAGCCGCCCTCCTCTTCGCTCACCGTGTGGGAGCGAAATCCTGATTCGGGCGTGGCGAGGCGTGCGGGCGCGCGAAGGCTCGCAATGGCGAGCTCTTTGGCTTCCGCTTCGATCTCTTCTTCGGTCCAGCCCCGCTGGTGCCGGTCTTTGGCGCGTCTGTTCATGGCGGGCGTATAGCATCTTTCGCGATGTTTGGTGCGGCCTGTCATGGATGGTCGGCCTTCGCCGACCATGACGGCGTGAGTGCCCACGCCAACGCCCGTCATTGCCGCCTGCCGATTCAACCGCGTCATGGTCTGCGAAGGCAGACCATCCACGAAAGGCAGACACAACAATTCATGGCCTTTGCAACAATCCATCCCCTTGTCATGCGCGGGCTCGACCCGCGCATCCAGAAGTGATGGCGAGAAGACGAAGCGCTCGCCTGGATACGCGTGTCGAGCCCGCGTATGACGCACCTCTGCGGCTTTTGCCTTCGGTTCGCCCATGCTGTGCTATACGCGGCGCCATGACCACAACATCGCTCAATAAAACAGTCGCCATTGTCGGCGGCGGTCCCGCAGGCCTCATGGCCGCCGAAACGATCGCTAAAGCCGGCGTGAAGGTCGTCATCTACGACCGCATGCCCTCGCTCGCGCGCAAGTTTCTGCTGGCCGGGCGCGGCGGGCTGAACCTCACACATTCGGAACCCTTCGAGCCGTTTTTGGCGCGGTATGGCGACGCGCAGGCGCCTCTGCGCCCCATCATTGAAGCCTTCCCGCCCAGCGCGCTGGTGGAATGGTGCGAGGCGCTAGGCGAGGAGACCTTTGTAGGCACCAGCGGACGCGTGTTCCCCAAAAGCTTCAAGGCCTCCCCCCTGTTGCGCCGATGGTTGCGCCGCCTTGAAAGTCAGGGCGTCGAAGTGCGTTTGCGCCATGCGCTTGTGGGTTTTGACGCGCACAACAAGCCCATCTTTCAAGGGCCCGAAGGCCCGCCAACAAGCGTTGACGCTGACGCGACCATTCTGGCGCTGGGCGGCGCATCATGGCCCAGGCTGGGCTCGGACGGATCGTGGGTCGATGCGCTGCAAGCCAAGGGCGTGACGGTCGCCCCGCTGCGCGCCGCCAATTGCGGTTTCGACGTCACATGGTCGCCGTTCATGCGAGAGAAATGCGCCGGGCAACCGCTGAAAAACGTCGCGCTCACCTTCGGGCGTACGCGCATCCGCGGGGAAGCGATGATTTCCGCCACGGGCCTGGAAGGCAGCGGCATTTACGCGCTCTCCGGCGCCATTCGCGATGCGATTGAGTCGCAGGGCTTTGCGACCCTGTGGTTTGATCTGCGGCCCGACATGACCCAGCGCGAACTCGCCCTTCGCCTGCTGGAGGCCAAGACCGGACAATCGACGGCGAATGTTCTGCGCAAGGCGGCGGGACTGACCCCGGCAGGCGCCGGATTGGTGCGCGAGCCCGGCCCCTTGCCCAAAACTGCCGATGATCTGGCCAAACGCATCAAGGGCGTGCCTGTCCAGCTCACCGGGGTGCGCCCCATCGCGCGGGCTATTTCGACGGCGGGCGGGATCGTGTTTGACGAAACCGACGAACATCTCATGCTGAAGCGCCTGCCCGGCGTTTTCGCAGCAGGTGAAATGCTGGACTGGGAAGCCCCCACGGGGGGCTATCTCCTGCAGGCCTGTTTTGCCACCGGACGGGCGGCGGCGCAGGGCGCGCTGGCGCATCTTGGGATGTTTCCCAAATAGCGGGACCGCGTTATGTATGGCTGGCAAACCAACCGGGGGACGCTGCGGTGAATTCGCCCGAGCGCATGCTCGCCATTCTCGACCTGTTCGACGGCCGCACCATGGAATGGTCCGGCGACGCCATGGCCGCAAACCTCGGCTACAGCCGCTCGACGCTCTACCGTTATCTGAAAGCGCTGGTGGAAGCAGGGCTCCTCACGTCCCTGCCGGGGTTTGGCTATACGCTGGGTCCGCGCGTCGCCGAACTCGATTATCTGATGCGCAGCCGCGATCCCCTCATCGTTGCGGGCAAACCGATGATGGCGGAGCTTGCAGCCGAATTTCCCGGCGTCGCGCTGCTCTGCCGCCGCTATCGCGACACGGTTCTTTGCGTCCATCAGGAGCAAAACGCGCCGGGCTTTGTCTCAAATTATGAGAGAGGCCTCGCGCGCCCGTTGCTGCGCGGCGCCGCCTCCCGGGTGATCTTGGCGAGTCTTTCGCGCGCGATCATCAAGACGACTTTGGAAACCCACAGCAACGAGCTGGACGCTGCGGGTCTGGGCAAAGACATCGAGGCCGCCCGTCTCATTCTGCGCCAGATCCGCCATCGCGGCTGGGATTGCACCATGGGCAATGTCACCCCCGGCGTCACCGGCGTCGCCGCCCCGGTCTTCGACCAGACGGGCGTGGTCATCGGCAGCCTCAGCGTCACCATCGGCCAGCCCAAGCTGCCGCCCGAGCGTCAGCAGCAGATCGCCAGCCGCGTTGTATTTTGCGCCCGAATCCTGACCCGCGCGACAATGCGCCGGGAAGAAGAGCCCGTCTAATTCAACTCCATTTGTGAGCCTTTTCAGAGACATGCTTTTTGGCATGGGCCTCAGCTTGGCGATAAGCGAGATTCTTGTTCATATTTGTCCCATATCAAATCCTGTAATACGGGATTATAGATAATCCATGCCATTAGCGGCCAGTCGGAACGACGGCGCCGCAAAGCGGAGGGACACACAAATGGACTCACATCTGGACACCGACGTTCTCATCGTGGGCGCAGGCCCGGTCGGCCTCACGCTGGCGTTTGATCTGGGCCGTCGCGGGATCAGGACGACCATCATCGAACAGAAGGCCGAACCCGCGTTCCTGCCCAAGATGGAGCGCTGCAACGCCCGCACCATGGAGATTTTCCGCCGTCTCGGCATTGTCGATGACGTGCGCAAGGCGGGCCTGCGCGATGACGTGCCGATGGACGTGTTCGTCGTGCTTTCGCTCGACCGCCCGCCGCTGCTGCGCCTGCCCTATCCATCCGTGAAGGAGGCCAAGCTCGACGCACGCGCCACCAACGATGGCACGGCGCCTTGCGAGCCCTATCAGCTCATTTCGCAATACTCGCTTGAGCCGTTACTCGCGAAGTTTTGCGAACAGCAACCGAACGTGACGCTGCGCTGGTCCACCGAATTTGTGGCGCTTGCACAAGACCCTGAAGGCGTCACCGTGCAGGTGCGCGGCAAGGACGGCGCAACGTCGAACCTGCGCGCCCGCTATGTGGTGGGCTGCGACGGCGGCGTCAGCCCCGTGCGTCACGCCATCAACATCAAGCTGCGCGGCGAGGCGGGACTTCTGGGCCTGCGACAGGCGCTTTATCGCTGCGACGAATTGTTCGACAGGCTGCCAATCGGCAACGGCCCCACGCGCGGGCGGCACTATCACGTGGCCGACGACAAGGCGACGTTCCTCATCATGCAGGACTCCACGAAGCACTGGACGCTGCACGCAACTGTTGAGTCAGACGACGAGATGAAGCGCCAGTTTGAAAAGACTGTCGGCATCCCCGTGAAGTACGAAATGCTGTCATGCAATCCGTGGCGCCAGAACCTGCTCGTCGCTGACAGATACCACCAAGACCGCGTGTTTCTCGCAGGCGACTCCGTGCATCTTGTCATTCCCACAGGCGGGCTTGGCATGAACTCGGGCTGCGGCGACGCCATCGATCTGTCGTGGAAACTGGAAGCCGTTATCAAGGGATGGGGCGGGCCAAAACTGTTGCCGTCGTATGAATTCGAGCGCCGCCAAATTGGCGACCGCAACGTCGGCGCCTCGCGCTACGCCTCGCAAGGCAGGCGCAAGTGGCGCTCCATGTGGAAGCCCAACATCGATGAAGATACGCCTGCAGGACAGCAGACGCGTGAAGTGCTGACGATGATCGCCGACATCGAGCAGCGCAAAACCAACGAGATGATTGGCGCGGAGCTGGGCTATCGCTACGTCGACTCGCCCATCATCATGGATATTCCCGGCGGACCAGAGCATTTGTTCCGCGAATACACCCCCAACACATGGCCGGGCTCGCGTCTGCCCAACGTGTGGGTTGGCGACGGCTCGCCGATTCAGGATCGCATCCCCGAGGGTTACACAATCCTACGGCTGGGAAACACGAAGGCGGATTCATCAAGCCTCGCAAAGGCGTTCGCGGCGCGCGGCGCGCCCATTTCAACGATTGAAATTCCCGACCGCGTGGCCCGCGAAGTGTACGGCTTCGACCTCATCCTGTTGCGGCCCGATTTGCACATCGTCTGGCGCGGCAATGCGCCGCCCGAAGATCCTGCGGAGGTTGCAGCCATCGCGACGGGGCATGGGGACAGGTAAGGTTCCTTCTCCCTGCATGCGGGAGAGGGGCCGCCCCCTTCCCCGCGTGCTGAAACATGCTAGACAACGCTTATCAAACGACCGGAGGATGCGCATGACCGAACTCGAACAAATCACGGAAGACCTTGTCACGGCGAACAAGGTGCTCGCCTACCACCATGTGGTGGATTCCTTCGGCCATGTGTCGATCCGTCATCCCGGCAACCCGAACCATTTCCTCATGTCGCGCGCTCGCGCTCCCAATTGCGTGGAAGTGATCGACATCACCGAGTTCACGCAGATGGGCGATATCGTTGGGCACAATCCCGGCAAGCCTTATTCGGAACGCTTCATTCACGGCGCCATCTACGAGGCTCGTCCCGATGTGATGGCGGTGGTGCACAACCACAGCCCGAACGTCGTGCCCTTCACCGTGCAGGGCAAGAAGAAGTTTCGCCCGATCATGCACATGTGCGCGCCCATCGGAAACGACATCCCGACGTGGGATATCTCGCACAAGTTTGGTGAGACGAACATGCTCGTGACGTCCATGGACATGGGCCGCGATCTCGCCAAGACGCTGGCGTCCCGCACGGTCTCGCTCATGCGTGGCCACGGCTCGGTCGTCGTCGGCAAGTCGCTGCGCGATGTGGTGTTCACCTCCATCTACATGGAGATCAACGCCGACATGCTGATCAAGGCCTATGCGCTTGGCGGCGACGACATTCAGCCATTGAGCGATGGCGAAGTTGCAGCCAACACCAAGGGCCGCGCCGGCTTCACCTATGAGCGTGGCTGGGAAAACTGGTGCCGTCTGGTGGATCGGCCCTACTACCCCGCTGCGTGGGAAATGGGTCCGGGCTTCTCCAAGACCGACCCGACTGGCTGAGCATCCAGCGGTGAACTGGAACGCGGGGCGTACCCCCGCGTTTGATTTTCCTTGTGAACGAGTTCACGTCCTGGCTACCGTTATTCGAATGGATGGTGGTTCCCGGCAGCAGCGCTTGCGACCGGCGCGATCATCGGTGGCGCCATTGCAAGCCAGTCTGACTATTATGTCGACCAGCCCGGGTATTACTCCGCTCCGGTGACTGTTTACGGCGGCGGCGGCTTGAGCGGACAGCATTACGCGTGGTGCGGGGCAGCGCTACATTTCGTATCGCGCGGGAGACAACTCGTTCCAGCCCTATCAGGGCCCGCGTCAGGTGTGTGTTTCACCGTATTCCTGAGCCAGGACTCACATCACACAGAAAGGGCGCCGCGCGGCTCCCTTTTTTCATTGCAGCTACATCGCAACCTTATCGGCGCCCACGAGAAGGTCGCGCAGGGAATTCGCGACCGGAAAGCCATAACCCGCCTCACCGTCGTAAGCGCGCAAACGACCCTCGCGATGATAAGCGCTCGAATAAATCTCCGCCCCGATCATCTGAAGCGCCAAAACCAGGGACTGAAGGGCATCAATGCCGGTTGATTTGAAAGCTCGAAGCCCCTCCGGCCAATCGATTTCATAACGACAAACCCAAAACGTCTCGCTGCGTTCTGGCTGATAGATGCGGATTGCGATGATTGAGGCCTTGTCTTCGGTTTTCAGAGAAAGGGCGTGTGAGACGATAAGCATGGGCGGCCTCAATAATTCAGCGGTGGAATCTGGCGACCCGCCAGACAATTTGAATATCGAAGCATGGCCTGAGCATGGCAGCCGGGCAGACCAACCATGGCGCAATGAAATGTATCTCGCCGATATTGATCCTCGCAAAATTGTTCGCGAGCGCGTGACATACGACGAGCAGCAAATTGTGGCCGATTGGTCAGCGGGTACGTTGACTGCGATGACCCGTCGAAGGACCCCGCCGCGCTCTCCCAACGTCCGCCGTCCGGACTACCGGCTGGAACGCGGCGCTGATCCGGATCATATTTGTGCTGCACGTGCAAACACTTCAACAAAAGAACTTCGAAATCGATGGCTCTTAACTCACCTCGTATCTTATCGGCTTCAGTGAAAATCATTTTGAACCGCCATGATTATTTGCGCAGGCTTGCATCTAAAAATAGAATATATTCCTAAATAGGTATAATGTCAAATGATCCGCGCTTTTCAGCAATGCGTCTTGCGAGTCGTCTCGGAAATCAGAACAGAGAATTGGCGGCAGATACATCCTATGTTACAGTATTACGTATCGGATGGACATCGATGTCACTTAGTCACGACCACAACCAAACGCATTCGCACGGAGGCCATGCCGCGCATGCCCACGCCGCGCACGGCCACAGCCATGAACACGCGCCGCGGCGCGCCCATCCCGGCGTTTCGCTTCTGCGCATGTCGTCGCTTCAGCGTCTCGCGCTGGCGCTCACCCTGGTCGGGGCAATCTGGCTCAGCGTTTTCTGGGCCTGGACCTGAGGCAAGGTGAAGTCATGACAATCGCGTTGCGTTTTCACAATCTCACCCTCGGCTATGATCGCCATCCCGCCGTGCATCATCTTGACGGCGAGGTCGCGCAAGGCGCGCTGCTGGCTGTGTGCGGCCCCAATGGCGGCGGCAAGTCGACGCTGCTCAAGGGCATCATGGGCGCGCTGCCGCCGCTGGGCGGCGCCGTTGAGCGCCTCGCCTGCCCCACCAATCGCATCGCGTATCTGCCACAAGCCCACGAGATCGACCGCACGTTTCCCGTGAACGTGTTCGACATGGTGGCGATGGGCAATTTCCGCGCGACGGGCTGGTTCGGCGGCCTGAGCAAGCAGGATCGCGAGAAGACGTTCGACGCCATCGCATCGGTGGGGCTCACCGGCTTTGAAGATCGCCACATCGGCACGCTGTCTGGCGGCCAGATGCAGCGCATCCTCTTCGCGCGCGTGTTGCTGCAGGATGCGCCTGTCATCCTGCTTGATGAGCCGTTCAACGCCATCGACCAGCGCACCACGAGCGAACTGCTTGCGCTCGTAAAACGCTGGAGCGACGAAAAGCGCACGGTGATTGCAGTTCTTCACGATCTCGACGTGGTGCGTCGCACGTTCCCGCAAACGCTTTTGCTCGCCCGCGAAACGATTGCGTGGGGCGAAACGGACGCTGTGCTGAAGCCGGAAAACCTGCTCTCCGCGCGTCGCATGGTGGAAGCGTTCGATCGCGAAGCGCACGAATGCGACAGGGTGGCGTGATGTTTCACGAATTCTTCATTGCGCCATTCAGCGAATTTGAATTCATGCGCCGTGCGCTTGTGGGCGCGTGCGCCCTGGCCATCGCAGGCGCGCCATTGGGCGTCTTTCTCATGCTGCGCCGCATGAGCCTGACAGGCGACGCCATGGCGCACGCCATTTTGCCCGGCGCGGCGGTGGGCTATCTCGTCGCTGGCCTGTCGCTTTCGGCCATGACCATTGGCGGGCTCATCGCAGGATTGTCTGTCGCGCTGCTTGCGGGTGTTGTCGCGCGCGTCACAGCCCTGCGCGAAGACGCCTCTCTGGCGGGCTTTTATTTGATGTCGCTGGCGCTGGGCGTCACCATCGTATCGCTGCGCGGGTCCAGCGTGGATCTGCTGCACGTATTGTTCGGCAATGTGCTTGCGCTGGAGGACAACGGCCTCACGCTGATCGCATCTGTCGCCAGCATCACGCTGGTTGCGCTTGCGATCTTCTATCGCGCGCTTGCGCTGGAGACGCTCGATCCCAGCTTCGTCTCCTCGGTGAGCCGCGCAGGCGGCTATGCGCAGGCTCTGTTCATGGGCCTGATAGTCCTCAACCTCGTGGCGGGCTTCCATGCGCTGGGCACGCTGCTCGCGGTGGGTCTGATGATCCTGCCCGCCGCCTCGGCGCGGCTGTGGACCGCCGACATCACGCGCATGACCGTCATCGCGATGATTGTCGGCCTCGTGTCGAGCTGGCTCGGGTTGCTCATCAGCTTCAGCCACAACCTGCCGCCCGGCCCCGTCATCATTCTCATGGCCGGCGTGTTCCACATCGTCTCGATGCTGTTTGGACGCGCAGGCGGCTGGCTGCGCCGCATTCACCGCCAGATCCACCTCGAAGCCTGACGCTTCCCATTTTTCAAGGAGCCCTCATCATGCTCAACCGTCGTAACTTTATAACATCAATTATTTTGGTCACCCTGTGTCTGGCGTCGCCCGCCATGGCTCAGGAGAGAAAAGTGCCCGTGGTGGCCACCTTCTCGATCCTTGGCGATTTCGTCCGCGAAGTGGGCGGCGACCGCGTCGACCTGTCGATTCTGGTGGGTCCGGGCTCGGATGCACACGTCTATGCGCCCGCGCCTGGCGACGCCAAAAAGCTCGCCGCCGCGCAGCTTGTTGTCCAGAACGGCTTAGGTTTTGAGGGCTGGATTGGCCGACTGATCAAGGCGTCCAACACCAAGGCGCGCATCGTTGTGGCGACCCGCGGGGTCAAGGCGATCCAGGCTCCCCATGGTCAAAGCCACGGCCACGGGCACGATCATGGCGAGAGCGACCCCCATGCCTGGCAGAACGTCGCCAACGCCAAAGTCTATGTCACCAACATCCGCGACGGCCTGATCGCTGTCGACCCCGCAGGCAAGGATGCCTACTCCGCCAATGCAGCGGCCTACCTCGTCAAGCTCGATGCGCTGGAGAAGGACGTGCGCGAAGCCGTCGCGAAAATTCCGGCAGGCAACCGCAAGGTCATCACCAATCACGACGCCTTCGCCTACTTCGGCACAGCCTACGGCCTGCAGTTCATCGCGCCGCAGGGCATTTCGACGGACGCCGCGCCCTCGGCACAGTCCGTCGCCCGCATCATCCGCCAGATCCGGCAGGAGAAGATTCCGGCTGTGTTCGTCGAGAACGTCGCAGATACGCGGCTGGCGGAGCGGATCGCCAAGGAAAGCGGCGCAAAGCTCGGCGGCACGCTGTATTCAGATCAGCTTTCCCCAGCTGGCGGCCCTGCAGGGACTTACATCGACATGGTCCGTCACAATATAAGGGAGTTGACGGCGGCGCTGGGCGGGTAACCTCTGGCGCGCCACGGAAGGCGCCAACGCGCGCCTCCCGGTCCGGAGTTACAGAGGTAGATATGTCAGACAAGATTCCCGTCACCGTGCTCACCGGCTATCTGGGCGCGGGCAAGACGACACTGCTCAACCGCATTCTCTCGGAAGAACACGGCTACAAGTTAGCGGTAAGCGTGAAGGTGTTCGGCTAGATCGGCATCGACAACGATCTCGTCGTCGGCGCTGACGAAGAAGTCTTCGAGATGAACAACGGCTGCATCTGCTGCACCGTGCGCGGCGATCTCATCCGCATCATCGAAGGCTTGATGAAGCGCAAGGGAAAGTTCGACGCGATCATCGTCGAGACGACTGGCCTCGCTGATCCCGCGCCTGTGGCGCAGACGTTTTTCGTCGATCAGGAAGTGCAGGATTCCGCGCGCCTCGACGCTGTCGTGACAGTGGCGGACGCCAAATGGCTGGCGGCTCGCCTCAAGGATGCGCCCGAAGCCAAGAACCAGATCGCCTTCGCGGACGTGATCATCCTCAACAAGCAGGATCTCGTGACGCCGGAAGAATTGCGCGAGGTCGAGGCCCGCATCCGCGCGATCAATCCTTATGCGACGCTGCACAAGACAACGAAGTGCCAGGTGCCGCTCGACGCCGTGCTCGGCAAGAACGCGTTCGATCTTGATCGTATTCTGGAAATCGAGCCTGCGTTTCTCGAAGTGGATGACCACGACCATCACGATCACGGGCACGATCATCACGGCCACGATCACGGCGGTCTGAAGCATTTCCACGACGAGGAGATGCAGTCCGTCGCGATCCAGATCGACGGCGATGTCGATCCCAATCGCTTCATGCCCTGGATCAATCTCATCGCCCAGCGCGAGGGGCCGAAGATCCTGCGCTCCAAAGGCATCCTGGCTTTCAAGGACGAGCCCAAGCGCTTCGTCTTTCAGGGCGTACACATGATTCTCGATGGCGATCTTCAGCGCGAGTGGCGCGAAGGCGAGAAGCGCGGTTGCAAGCTGGTGTTCATTGGCCGCGAGCTCAACGAAGCCGATCTGCGCTCGGGCTTCATGGCCTGCGCCGTCAAGCAGCCGCAGTCATAAGCGGCCGCCATGATGGAAGAGTATGACCAGTCGCTGACTCCGTTCGTAAAGACCGTTGCGGCGGGCTCCGAAACCATTCTCGCCGCGTTTCCGGCCGACAAGCCGATCCTCGCGCTCGGCGACGGCTCGTTCCTGTTCGTTGAAACTGGCGAGCGCGTTGAGGCCTTCCCGAACGCGGCGATCCTTTGCGCGCGCGCGGACGACAAGCGCATTGTCGCAGGCGGCGACAACGGCAAGATAATCGAGATCACGCCAGACGGGAGCACGACCACGCTGGGCGAGGAGCCCGGCAAGTGGATCGACGCAGTCGCCATTCGCGAAGATGGCGCGACCGCATGGTCGGCTGGCAAGCAGGTGCGCGCGCGCGACAACAAGGGCGCAGTGCGCAGCTGGGCCGCCCCGTCCAGTGCGCGCGGACTGGCCTTCCTGCCCAAGGGCTATCGGCTTGCCGCATCACACTACAACGGCGTTAGCCTGTGGTTTCCCAACCTCGACGCAGCGCCGGACCTGCTCAAATGGCCAGGCTCGCATCTTGATCTCACGCTCTCCCCGGACGGCAATTTCTGCGTCACCGCCATGCAGGAAAACGCGCTCCACGGCTGGCGCATCGCCGACAAGAAAGACATGCGCATGACGGGTTATCCCGCCAAGACGCGCTCTTTCTCGTTTTCTCACGATGGACAATGGATGGCGACGTCAGGCGCGGAGGCCTGCGTGGTGTGGCCTTTCCAGTCCAAGGACGGCCCCATGGGCAAGCCGCCGCGCGAATGCGGCGTGCGCCCCGCCAAAGTCTCGCAGGTCGCCTTCCACCCGCGCGCGCTGGTGCTGGCTGTCGGCTATGAGGACGGCTGGATTCTGATGATCCGCCTCGACGACGGCGCCGAATTGCTGGTGCGCAAGGGCCTCGACGAGAACGAAACCCCGCCGCGCAACAAGCCCGTGGTCTCGGCGCTGTCGTGGGACGAGCACGGTCGCCGCCTGCTCTACGGGCTGCAGGACGGCGAAGCCGGAATGCTCACCCTGCCGCCCGTGCCGCCGACGCGGTGAAAGCCGCGCGTCATACGCGGGCTTGACCCGCGTATCCAAGCGTGCGGGTTTTTATCTGGACGCTACTTCGCAAATTCACTTCTGGATGCGCGGGTCGAGCCCGCGCATGACGGCGTGAGTGGGCTTCAGTCCACCATGCCCAGCGCGGTGAGGCAGCCTCGCTTCCCTCACCCATTCGCTCCGCCAAACACGACTGCGCGCGGAGAGGATCAATACCTTTTTCCTTCAAAAAATTTCGTTCTTTGTCAAACGCTCAAGCGCGTCGGATTTTTCCTTTAGTTTGTCGAAATTTATAGAATTGTCAGGCTCATTCGATTGCCCAAACTTGGAGCATACCGAAAAACATGACGCCATTGGCAAGCATCCCGAGTCTATAGAGTTTGTAATTTTATCGAACACATATGAAAAATCGACCTCCAACATATGCTCAAGGAGGCATGTTCCAATAGCCGTTAGCATTTCCTCATCGCACTTATCGACTATAGAAATTATCTCGTCGATCAATTCTCTAGGTGAGGTATACGCCCTTCGATAGACTTCTTCAGTAGCGCATAACTTCCACACTGCTTCCGCATCGCCAGAGGCAATCGCTTCTCTTAAGTGAGCGAACGTTTTCATTTCGGACAACTCCGAATGGCAAGCTCCATCGAGGCGGGGAGCAACAGTCCAAACCCGCTAAGGGCGTCATACGCGGGCTCGACCCGCGTATCCAGGAGTGCAGGTTCTTATCTGCACGTAAAATCGGCAATTCCACTTTTGGATGCGCGGGTCGAGCCCGCGCATGACGCACCAGACTACCTCAATCTACCATGCCCAGCGCGGTGAGGTAGAGATCGAGGATCTCTTCCTCTTCGCGGCGCTTTTCGCGATCCATGCGGCGCATGGAGACGATTTTGCGCAGGATCTTTGCGTCAAAGCCCGTGCCCTTGGCCTCGGCGTAGACATCCTTGATGTCGTCCGCGATGGCGCGCTTTTCTTCTTCAAGCTTTTCGATGCGCTCAATGAAAGCGCGCAAATGGCTGGCGTTGACGGCGGCGGAATCCATGAGCGTTGGTCCGGTTCAAAAATGTGCGGGCGCAGTGCCGCCTCGTAAGCAGGGATGCGCCAGTGCGGGCGGCGGATCAAGGAAACCTGACCCGCTGTCCCCACTATTCAGCGCAATTTGAAGTTTCTTTGTCGACTGCTCAGCCGTGCTTGCCCTGGCCCACCGGCGTCTGAGCGAACTTGGCCGCCTGCTCGGGCGTCGCCTCGGTCTGGTTCTTCGCCTTCCACTCGTCGTAGGGCATGCCGTAGACGAAAGTGCGCAGGTCTTCCTTGGCCAGTCCCAGATTGCGCTCGTCAGAGGCGTCCTTCAGCCAGTTCGACAAGCAATTGCGGCAGAAGCCAGCCAGATTCATCATGTCGATGTTCTGCACGCCGGGCCGGTCGCGCAGATGATTGAGCAGGCGGCGAAATGCGGCGGCTTCCAGCTGCGTGCGGGTGGCGTCGTCGATGTTCATGAAGTCCTCCTGAGTGTCGCTGTGGCCCCCCGCGCGCCCGCGCGGCTGGGGTAGTGCTGAACGGTATGGAGATCGGGCTGCATCAATACAGGCTCCAGCGCATCGCCGACCACCCCGGCCCAATGCAAGGCGCCCTCCTCCGTGCCGATCAAATCCTGCCGAAGCTCCACAATCACATGGGCGAGGCCCCGCGCCGTGCCAAGATCATAGAGCGTGTCACCCACAAGCGCACCATCATAGGGCTCGTTATCGCCAACAGGCGACGTCAGCGCACCCTCAAAGCCAGCCAGCAGCCCCTGCGCCAGACGCGGATCGGCGTCCCATAACAACCCCACTTCCCAAGGCCGCGCGGCGCCCTTCCAGACCGGCGTGAACGAATGGATGGAGAGAATCGCGGGCGGCTTGCGGGCCACCATCCCGTCGATCATTTCAGCCGCCGCCTCCCGGTACGGCCGCCAGAACCGCGCCCGCCGGGCCTCGATTTCGGCGGCGTCCGCGCTGACATTGCCCGGAATGATGGCCCCGTCGGAGATTTTCATCACTAGCGTCGGATCGTCCGCCCCGCGATTGGGATCAATCAGCAGTCGCGAATAGCGCGTTAGCACCGCAGGCGCCCCGAACCGCGCCGCCAGCGCCCGCGTCACCGCCCCCGCGCCGATATCCCACGCGATATGCCGCGCGAATTGCTCAGAAGCGAGCCCCAGCGAGCCATATTCCAGCGGCAGCGCATTGGAGGCGTGGTCGCACAACAGGATGAGCCCGCCATCAAGCGCGCCGGGGATGATTTCCACGGGGTCGAATGCGGGGGGTGAATTTGCGTAGAGGGCGTTTGTCACGGGATGCAAATTAACCAAAGCGCCGCACAATGTCATGCTGTCGCCAGCTTCCGCGTTCAGGAAGGGGTGATGAAGACGTCAATCCAGACCGGCCCCCGCGTTGACACTCCGGCTTTGCACTCCGATCAATCCACTCTGGGCCCTGACGGGCGCTGATTCGCACGAGAGACCTGTAGCGAGATGCCGAACAGAACGATCCGCACCGCATCTCTCGCGCTCGCTGCGCTGGGTTGCCTCTGGTCGGCGAATGCGATGGCCGACTTCCGCCTCTGCAACAACGCGTCGACCCGCGTCAGCGTGTCCGTGTCCTACACGGACGGGCGCGCCTGGGTGACCGAGGGCTGGTGGAACCTCAAGGCGGGAGCATGCGAAATTCTGCTGCGCGGGCCCCTCGCAGCGCAATTCTATTATGTCTACGCCATGGACGAGCGCGGCGGCGAGTGGAAGGGCAAATCCTTCATGTGCACGCGCGACCGCGAATTCCGCATTGAGGGCAGAGAAAATTGCCTCGTGCGCGGCTTTGAACGCACCGGCTTCTTCGAAGTGGACACCGGGCGCGACGCAAAAAACTGGACTGTTCAATTGACCGACGCCAACCAGCCGCGAGCCGCGCGCTGATCTGGGCTCTCCATTATTGATCGAGGCGATATGAGACGGCACCGCAAAGTAAAAATTCTCGCGACCCTCGGCCCGGCCTCGGAAACGCCCGAGATGATCGAGCGGCTGTACGTGGCGGGCGTTGACGTCTTCCGCATAAACATGAGCCATTCGACCCACGAAGGCATGCGCCAGCGGATCCAGATGATCCGCGACATCGAGCGCAAGCATCATCGAGCCGTCGGCGTTCTGGTGGATTTGCAGGGCCCTAAACTGCGCGTGGGAGAATTTGCTGATGGCGGCGCGGACCTGAAAAAGGGCGACCGCTTCATGCTCGACAGCGACAAGGCGCCCGGCGACGCCACGCGCGTGCGCCTGCCCCACCCCGAAATCCTGCGGGCGCTTGAGCCCGGCCATGTCGTGCTGATCGACGACGGCAAGATTCGCCTGCACATCGTGGAGGCGCACCCCGATCGCGCCATCGCGGAAGTGGACGTGCCCGGCCGCATCATGAACCGCAAGGGCGTGAGCCTGCCCGACACGATCATTCCCGTTTCCGCCATGACCGAGAAGGATCGCTCCGATCTGGAAGCCGCGCTTGATGTGGGCGTGGACTGGATCGCGGTGTCCTTCGTGCAGCGGCCCGAAGACATGGCGGAAGTGCGCAAGATCGTGCGCGGCCGCGCCGGCGTGCTCGCCAAGATTGAAAAGCCCCAGGCTATCGCGCGGCTTGACGAGATCATCGAAATTTCTGATGCGCTGATGGTGGCGCGCGGCGATCTTGGCGTCGAGATGCCGGTTGAAAAAGTGCCTGGCCTGCAGAAGCGAATCACGCGTCTGGCCCGCCGTTACGGCAAGCCGGTTGTCGTGGCCACGCAAATGCTGGAGTCGATGATCACCTCGCCCGTGCCCACCCGCGCCGAAGTGTCCGACGTCGCCACCGCCGTCTATGAGGGCGCAGACGCCATCATGCTGTCGGCGGAAAGCGCGTCAGGCCAATTCCCCATCGAGGCGGTAGAGACCATGAACCGGATCGCGGTGGAGACGGAAAGCGACGTCAACTATCGCTCGATCATCACCTCGCAGCGCAGCGAACCTGAGCCCACCGGCGCCGACGCCATCGCGGAAGCCGCGCGCCATGTCGCAGAAACGCTGGATCTGAAAGCCATCTGCGCGTGGACATCGTCAGGCTCCACAGCGTTGCGCATTGCCCGCGAGCGTCCCCGCCCGCCCGTACTGGCGCTGACGCCAAATCGCGACACGGCCCGTCGCCTCACGCTTGTGTGGGGCGTGCAGCCCATGGTGACGAACGACGCCAGCGACATCGAGGACATGGCCAAACGCGCCGGCAAATTCTCCAATCGCGTGACGTTCTCCAAAGAGGGCGACCGCATCGTCGTCGTTGCGGGCCTGCCCTTCGGCACGCCCGGCGCAACCAACATGCTGCGCATTTCCTTCACGGGGAACGAGAGCTAGGCCCCACGCGCTCGTCATGGGCCGCGAAGGCGGAGCACTCGCGAAAAGCAACGTGCATTAGGTCCGTTGAATTGAGTGGCGGCGCTAGAGAAGCATTAGCGAAGTCGCCTGTTGCCTGTCGTGGATGGTCGGCCTTCGCCGACCATGACGCGCGGTGGCTCAGATATCCCGCCCGTCCACATCCGGCGCAAGCTTGTCGATCATCTGCTTGACCTCGCTCTGGTGCGGACGCACGGCGAGCGCGCGGCGATAAACTTCCAGCGCGCGCTTTTCATAGCCAAGGCTGTAGAGAACCGAGCCCAGCCCGGACAGGGCGCCGAAATGGCGCGGCTCGCGCGACAGCGCCTGACCAAGATCTTCCACAGCGCCAAATTTATCGCCATCCATAAACCGCGCTGTTGCGCGCTGCATCCACGCTTCCGCCCATTCGGGCTCCACGACGACCAGCTTGTCCAGCACGTCGAACGCAGCCTTGTTTGCCTTGCGGTGGAGCGCGGTGAGAGCGCGGTTCATCAATAGATCAGCGGTGTCTGAACCCGAGCGCTGAAACACGCGCTCGATGGCGCCCGCGATGCCGTCAGCCTCTTCCTGATCCTTGGCGGCGGCGAGGCGCTCGAACAGTTCATTGAGAACCGGCTTGCGCACGCGCTCTTCAGGCGCGGTCTCGACAGGCTTTTGCGGCTGCGCGCCGCGCGCCGGGGGGCGGGCCTGCGCCTGCACGATCTCGCCCTGCCCTGAGACAGCGGGAACCTGCGCAAGGGCTGGAGCAGCCATAACGGCGATGAGAACGGGAAGAAGGGCGAGACGAAGGTGCGCGCGCGTCATGCAGGAAATCTAGGCCCGCCCGCGCCGCACGTCAAAGCCTTGCTCGGCTACAAACGGCCTGAAGCGATCACAATCACGCAAAACGAAAACCCCGGCCACGAGGCCGGGGTCTTTATCCGCCAAAGACGGGGTCTGATTAGCCCTGACGCGCCTTGTAGCGCTTCTGGGTCTTGTTGATGATGTAAACGCGGCCGCGACGGCGCACGAGCTGGTTGTCGCGATGGCGCGCGCGCAGTGACTTCAAAGAATTGCGGACTTTCATCTCTCGTCCCCGAAGGTTTTGAAAAGGATTATCGGGGCTGTGCGCGCCCGAACGTGGGGGTCGTATGCCCCATTTCGGTTCACAGATCAATGGCTGCGGAGCGTTTTCCAGCCAGTTGACACCATCTGTGCAGAAGACGAGCGTGGCGCGCCATTTTCGGAGACTTTTCCATGCCTGTCAGCCCCCTCGCCGCCCTCATCGTGAAGGCGCGGCGCGCCCGCACCGCCCTGCCTGTCGACCCTGCGCTGGCGCCCGCAACCCTGCACGCGGCGCTGGGGGTTCAGGCTGAGGTCGCGGCGGAACTGGGCGAGACGGCAGCAGGCTGGAAGGTCGGCTTCACGCCCGAGGGCGCCGCATGGGCTGCGCCAATCTTCGCCGGAGACATCAGGCCACAGACGTATCACCTCGCGCCCGGCGAGATCGTGAAAGTGGAGGGCGAGCTTGGAGTTCGATTCGCCCGTGACCTGCCGGTGCGCCCGGGCCAGCCCTACACGCGCGATGAGGTGCTCGACGCCATCGGCGAGGTCTTCGCCGGGATAGAACTTGTCGCCAGCCGTTTTCAGGACAGCGCCAACACGCCCTTCCTCGCCCGCATCGGCGACAGTTTCTCCAACCTCGCCTACAGCGCGGGGGCTGGATTGCGGGATTTTCGGCACCTTGATCTGGCAAATTTGCCCTGCCGCATCTCCTTCAATGGCGTCACCCAGCACGAGGCGAACGGCGGCCACGCCAACGGCGATCCGCTGATCCCGCTGGTCGCCTGGGCGAGCGAGCAGATCGATTACCTTGGCGGCATGAAGGCCGGGCAGTTTCTCTCCACCGGCACGCTCAACGTACCCATCCCCATTGGCGAGCCCGTCACCATAGACCTGTCGCTGGGCGGGGTGGGCGCCGCCCAACTCGTCCTTGCGAGATAGGAGCGGAGACCGTGTGGCCCTCAAGCCGGATACAGGATCTGTTTGGCATAGAGATTCCGATCATTCAGGCGCCCATGGCGGGCGCCAACGGATCGGCGCTGGCCATCGCCGTTGCGCAGGCTGGCGGCCTCGGATCGCTCCCCTGCGCCATGCTGTCGCCAGAGCAGATGCGCCGCGAGATTGAAACCATCCGGGCCAGCACGAAGGCGCCGATCAACCTCAATTTCTTTTGCCACGAGGCGGCGACGCCCGATCCGGCACGCGAGGCGGCATGGCGCGAACGACTTGCAGTTTATTATCGGGAACTCGGCATCGACATGGACGCCGCCGCGCCTGCGCCAAGCCGCGCGCCGTTTGACGAAATCATGTGCCGCATCGTGGAAGACGCCAAGCCGCAAGTTGTGAGCTTCCATTTCGGCCTGCCCGCGCAGCCCCTGCTGGAGCGTGTGCGGGCGACCGGCGCAAAGGTCATATCCAGCGCCACAAGCGTTGAAGAAGCGCGCTGGCTGGATGAGCGCGGTTGCGACGCCATCATTGCGCAGGGCGTCGAGGCTGGTGGACATCGCGGCATGTTCCAGTCCAACGACATTGCGACGCAGGCGGGCGTCTTCGCGTTGACGCCACAAATTGCCGATGCAGTTCGCGCGCCTGTCATTGCGTCAGGCGCCATCGCGGACGGGCGCGGCGTCGCAGCCGCCTTCGCGCTTGGCGCCTCGGCGGTCCAGATCGGCACGGCCTATCTGTTCTGCCCGGAGGCGACCATCAGTCAGGTGCATCGCGCGGCGCTGAAAGGCGCCGGGGCAAACTCCACAGCGCTGACAAACGTCTTCAGCGGTCGGCCCGCACGCGGCCTCGTCAACAGGTTGATGGCGGAAACGGGACCGATCTCACCGGTTGCGCCTGCCTTTCCGCTGGCGTCGGGCGCACTGGCGCCGCTGCGCGCGAAGGCCGAGGACATGGGGTCGGGCGATTTCTCGCCCATGTGGTCGGGGCAGGCTGCGAGCCTTGGCGTCGAGGCGCCAGCGTCGGAATTGACACGGCGCATCGCCCACGACGCGCTGGCCATCCTCGCGCGACTCTCGGGCAAATAAAAAGAGCGCCTCGCAGGAGGCGCTCTGAAACATTTTCGGCAGCGGTACTGACCGCTTACAAATCCGCCGGCGGCGAATACGCCAGCTGCTTGGCGGTGCCGTCCTTGGGCGGAAATTCAGCCACCTTCTGAAACAGCATGTGCATGAACAGGAAGAGCGGCTTGGCCTTCAGCACCAGCGTGATGCATTCGTCGTCTTCATCATCGCTGAAATGCTGGTGAACGCACGCGTTCTCCACGATCAGCGCATCGCCTGCGTCCCAGTCGAGCCGCGTGCCGTCATGCACGTCATGGCCCTTGCCCTTCAGCACGAAGAACACAGCGCTATTCATGTGGCCATGCTTCTGGCCATAGCCGCCCGGCGAGAACACCTCGATGTGCGTCTCGATGGACTGCGCAACCTTCACGGCCTGCGGGTTGATGATCTTCTTGCCGTAATGGCCAGGTCCGCCCTTCCACTTGTGGTCCTTGGTGGAATAGACGCGCGGCTGCGTGAACAGGTCACGCACCAGTTCACCATAGGTGCCTTCGAGCGCGCGAACGAAAACGCGCTTGCGCGTCCAGCGCTCCCACACAACCTCTTCCTTGCCGTCGTTGGCGCTGTTGTGGCCGGCGCCGGCGATAGTGGCCTCCATGACCTAGTCTCCTGAAAAGGCGCGCACGCGCGCGAATGTCATGCGCGCAAATGCACGCTTGCAGCCTGTATGACAGGAGGGCGACGCACAGGCAACATCCTGCGCGTCCGCCCCCCTTCGATTGCGACGATCACGCCTCGGCATGCCAAAGACCATCCAGAATATACCGAAAGATTCTGCCGCAGCTTCTTCATGCCCGCCTGCTGTTGTCACCATGCGGAAGCTTGGCTCCTTCGGCACGAGGCCAAGTCTTGGGCTCCGCGCAGACTAAGTGAATTGGCTCGGCGCAAAAGCCGCGACCTCGGATGAACCAAAGTCCGCCTTGAGCCGTGGTTCTGCTGCAGTGCTGCGTTTTTGCGGCTTCGAAAAGTCTGGTGGGCGCGACAGGGATCGAACCTGTGACCCCTTCCATGTCAAGGAAGTGCTCTCCCGCTGAGCTACGCGCCCGGTCCAGCGACCGATATCGACGGAAAACCGTCGGCGGAATGGGGCGTCTATACAGAATGCGTTGCGACCACGCAAGGCGAAGGACT
>JANPPJ010000157.1:0-18403 GCA_031428455.1 Hyphomicrobiales bacterium
GCGGACCCCCTCCCCCCCACCGCGGGGGTGGGGGACCCCCGCCCCGCGTGGGTCGGGAGGGGGCTTTGCCCTACTCCGCCGCCAACTGGTTCGCAGCCTCAATCGGCTTTCGCTTTGTCCAGCGCAGCACGGGCGCGCGGGCGGCGCGGGTTTCGTCGAGCCTGCGGCGCGGCGCGTAATACGGAGCGCCAGAGAAGCGCTCCGTCTCGCCGCGCTGAACGCTGAACGCGAGATCGCGCAGCGCCATGATGAAGAGATCGACGGACGCCTTGCTCTCCGATTCCGTCGGCTCGATGAGCATCGCGCCGTGAACGACGAGCGGGAAATACATCGTCATCGGATGATAGCCCTCGTCGATCATGGCTTTTGCAAAATCAAGCGTGGTGACGCCCGTGCCCTTCAGCCAGCGATCATCGAACAACGCTTCGTGCATGCACGGTTTGTCGCCGAACGGCGCGGACATCACGTCCGACAAGCACACGCGAATATAGTTAGCGTTGAGCACCGCATCTTCCGACGCCTGACGGATGCCATCGCCGCCATGCGAGAGCATGTACGACATGGCGCGCACGAACATTCCCATCTGCCCGTGGAACGCTGTCATGCGGCCAAAGCTTTGCGTGCCTTCCGCATGTTCCACAAACGCGAACTTGCCCGCCTCCTTGCGGATGAACGGCACCGGCGCGAAGGGCGCCAGCGCATCCGACAGCACAACCGGGCCTGCGCCTGGACCGCCGCCACCGTGGGGCGTGGAAAACGTCTTGTGCAGGTTGATGTGCATGGCGTCGACGCCCAGATCCATGGGCCGCACCTTGCCAACGATGGCGTTGAAGTTGGCGCCATCGCAATAAAAATAAGCGCCCGCTGCGTGCACGGCCGCAGCAATCGCCACCACTTCCGGCTCAAACAGGCCGCAGGTGTTTGGGTTGGTCAGCATCAGCGCCGCGACCTCGGGGCCAAGCGCGGCTTGCACGGCTTCAACGCTCACGGTGCCGTCTTCGCGCGCAGGGATGGGGCGCACGTCGTAGCCGATGAGCGCGGCGGTTGCGGGGTTTGTGCCGTGGGCGCTTTCTGGCACCAGCACGACGCGGCGCTGCGCGCCTTCGCCGCGCGCTTCCAGCGCAGCCTTGATCGCCATCATGCCGCACGCTTCGCCGTGCGCGCCAGCTTTCGGCGACATGGCGACGGCGGATGCGCCGGTCATTTCCGTGAGCCATGCGCTGAGCGTGTCGATGAGTTCAAGCGCGCCCTGCACGGTGGAAACCGGCTGCATGGGATGAATGTCGCCAAAGCCCGGCAAGCGCGCCATGCGTTCGTTGAGGCGCGGGTTGTGCTTCATCGTGCATGAGCCAAGCGGGTACAGGCCCAGATCAATGGCGTAATTCTTCTGCGACAGGCGCACGTAATGGCGCATGGTTTCAGGCTCGGAGAGGCCCGGCAGATCAATCGGCGTAGTGCGCTCCAACTTGCCAAGACGCGGCGTGAACTCGCCCGCATCGTCGATGTCAACACCGGTGACTTCCGCGCGTCCGATCTCGAAGATCAGCGCTTCTTCCATCGCCAGCGCGCGGTGGCCGGTGAATGTCTTGCGCACGTGCGGCTCAGCGATTTCGCCGGGCTGCGTGGGTCGGCCCTGATTGTTCAGCATGTGTGGCCCCTTATTGCGTCAGCGCGGCGACAAGCGCGGCGCGATCTTCATCCGTGTTCACTTCCGTGCTGGCGATGATGAGCAGATCATCCACGCCAGCGTGAGGCGACAGGCGCGAGGCGGGCACGCCGCCAAGCACGCCTTGCGCCGCCATGCGCTCGACAAGCGCAGCGGCGTCGCCCTTCACGCGCACGGTGAATTCGTTGAAGAAGGTTTCATTGACGACATCGACGCCCGCAGCGGTGAGGGCATCAGCCAGCTTCACCGCGTTGGCGTGGTTGAGGCGCGCAAGGCGGCGCAAGCCCGTCTCGCCCAGCAGTGTCATGTGAATCGAGAACGCCAACGCGCACAGGCCTGAATTGGTGCAGATGTTGGACGTCGCCTTCTCGCGGCGGATGTGTTGTTCGCGTGTGGAGAGCGTGAGCACCCAGCCGCGCTTGCCTTCCGCATCCACTGTCTCGCCCGCGATGCGGCCCGGCATCTGGCGCAGATATTTCTGCCTTGTGGCGAAGAGGCCGACATACGGGCCGCCGAAGATGAGCCCGTTGCCGATGGACTGGCCTTCGCCAACAACGATGTCCGCGCCCATGGCGCCGGGCGGCTCGATAAGGCCGAGCGACACGACTTCCGTGAACACCGCGATGAGCAGCGCTCCATTTGCATGGCACGCGTCTGCAATCGGTTTCAGGTCGCGCAGATTACCGAACACGTCAGGCGATTGCACGATGACGCAGGACACGCTGTCATCTATCTGCGCAAGGAGATCTTCGCTCGCGCGTGCATCGGCAGGCATGGACACGCAATTGTCGCCGGTCATTTCAGACAGCGAACGCACAACGTCCGCGTAGTGCGGATGCAGGCCGCCGGACAGGACAGACTTGCGGCGACGCGTGATGCGATGGGCCATCAATGCTGCTTCGCCGCAGCCCGTCGAACCGTCATACATGGAGGCGTTCGCCACTTCCATGCCGGTGAGGTTGGCGACCTGCGTCTGAAACTCGAAGAGCATCTGTAGCGTGCCCTGCGAAATCTCCGGCTGATAGGGCGTGTAGCTGGTGAGAAACTCCGAGCGCTGGATAAGATGATCCACGCTCGCAGGCACGTGATGCTTGTACGCGCCCGCGCCCACGAAGAAGGGAACGGAGCCCGCAGACACATTGCGCGAAGCCATGCGCGACAGCATGCGCTCGACTTCCATCTCGCTCTTGTGGCGTGGCAGATCGGGCGGCGCCTGCAACAATTTGTCGGCAGGCACGGCTGCGAACAGCGCGTTGATGTTCTCGGCGCCGATGCGCGCCAGCATGTCGGCGCGGTCGTCGGGCGTCAGTGGCAGATAACGCAATGTGATCTCCTTCGTCGCGAGCGTGTTTTCTTGACGCATCGAATTCGTCCGAAAACCGCTTCACACTTTTCGGTTCGATGCTTTAATCGAGCGTCTTGAGGTAATCGGCGTAAGCGGCTTCATCCATGAGGGCGCCAAGTTCGCCCTGATCGGCGACGCGCAGTTTCACGAACCAGCCCTTGCCAGCGGAGTCTTCGTTGACGAGCGCGGGCGCGCCCTCAAGTTCGCTGTTCACTTCGACGACTTCGCCCGACACAGGCGCGTAGACTTCGCTGGCGGCCTTAACGCTTTCAACGACAGCGGCCTGCTCGCCCTTCTTGAAACTCTTGCCGGTTGCAGGAAGCTCCACGAACACAACGTCGCCAAGCTGCGCCTGCGCATAGTCGGTGATGCCGACGATGGCGACATCGCCGTCGACGCGGATGTATTCGTGATCTTTCGTGTAACGAACAGTCGACATGGCGCGATCCTTTTCAGCGAACGTAGCGATGGGGAAAGAAGGGAAAGGCGACGACGCTGCATGCAAGCGGCTTGCCGCGCACCAGCGCGTTCAATTGCGTGCCCACTGCCGCGTGCGAGGCGTCAACGTAGCCCATGGCGATGGAGCGCTCGAGGCTGGGCGCGAATCCGCCCGAAGTAATCTTGCCGATGATGACGCCGTTCCGGTCGGCGATCTCGGCGCCTTCGCGCGCGGGCTGGCGGCCCTCAAGTAGAAGGCCAACGCGTTTGCGCGACGGGCCGTTCTTCAATTCGTGCGCTATGCGATCAAAGCCGGGAAAGCCGCCGTCTGCGCGACGGCGCTTGCCGATTGACCATGAGAGCGCGCCTTCAACAGGCGAAGTCGTCTCGTCGATGTCGTGACCGTAAAGGCACAGGCCCGCTTCAAGCCGAAGCGAATCGCGGGCGCCAAGTCCAATGGGCTTCACGCGCCCATCGGCGAGGAGCGCTTGTGCGAATTGCACGCCGACTGCGGGCGGAAGCGAAATTTCGAAACCGTCCTCGCCCGTGTAGCCCGAGCGGGACACGAAGATATCGGCGCCCTGATAGGTCGCCTCGAGAAAGCCCATGAAGGGCAGCGAATCAACGCCGGGTATGAAGCCCGCAACGATCTCCGCAGCTTTTGGACCCTGGACGGCGAGCAGCGCGCGATCATCAAGCGGCGTGATCGAGACGCCGGACAGCTTTGCGCGCAGGTGCGCGATGTCCGCGTGTTTGCAGGAGGCGTTGACCACAAGGAAAAGCCGGTCCACGCCGGGCGTGCGAGAGGGCAGCCGCGTCGTCATCAGGTCGTCGAGGATGCCGCCTTCCGCATTGAGGAACTGCGAGTAGCGCGTGCGGTTTTCGGCGAGGCCAACGATGTCGGCGGCGAGCAAGGTTTCCAGCGCGGCGGCGGCGCCCACACCCTCAAGAACTGCCTGGCCCATGTGGGAGACATCGAAGAGGCCAGCGCTGTCGCGCGTCCACTTGTGCTCGCCCATGATGCCGAGGGGATATTGCACCGGCATGTCATAGCCAGCGAACGGCGCCATGCGCGCGCCTAGCGCAACGTGCATCGCGTGCAGAGGCGTGCGTGCAAGATCTTGCGTGTTGAGTGGTGGTTCAGACATCTGGTCGCCCGGGCGCGAATGGAGGCCGCGAATCAGCAATGCTCCGCATCTGCGAAGCCTTGCGATCGCGCCCCCTCTGTCCCGGGACCTGAGAGATTTCCCGCGCTCTCCCGAAGGATGAGCAGCGGTTACGCCCGTCGGTGGGTCAGCGCCGCGTGAGCGCTAACCGCTTTCCAGAGTGTCATCCCGCTGCGGTCCATTTTGCCTGAGCGTTTCCGGGGCGGTTGCGCCTTCGGCGCCGACGCTAGCGCGCGTCGGTCTCTTCCGCAGTGGGTCTTGGTCTGACGGACCAGAAACTAGATGCTGCAGTTGCGAAGTCAAGCAGCGATGGGCAGCGTTCCACAGCGATGACGCGCCTGCTTCAGTTCCGCCGACGCGAGGGCTGCGATCCCGTCGCCGCCGATGCGCCGTCAAAACCCACGTAGACGGTGTAGTCGTCGTTGGCTGACAAGCCCTTAAAGGGGATCGCAATTTCGTCGGACACGATTGCGAACGACGTGTTCGCCGCGCCCTGGCCGATGCTCGCCGCCACCCGGTAGGTGCGATTGGCGACAAACTGCCGGGATTTTTCGTCGCGCACCGCGATGGACACCGGCACATTGAAGGAGCCAGCAGACCCTGCAGGCCCGAGCAGGACTTTGCCCTCCACGCCGACCTTCAGAATAATTTGATTGCCGGAAATGCGGCACTCGCGGGCTATTTCACCCATGGAATACTGGTAACGGACATTCGAGCCCGAGGCCTGCCCCGCATACACGCGGTGTGCGGCGGCGCCTTCACGAACGTCCACAAACGGGCACATCAATTCAGTGGGTCCAGCTGCGCCGAAGATTGGCAGAACTGCCGATCGGGGCGCGCCGTCTGCGGGCGCCTGCCCACTGGCTACGGGTTGTGAGGGGGCGGAAGGGGTGGAGGAGCCCGAGCCGAACAGGGAACCGACGTAACTGCCGCCGCCGCATCCCGAGAGGGCCAGAACGGCCGCAAGGGCGATCGTCCCCTTGAGGGGGACAGCAAAACGCGAAATTCCCTTACGCATTCGAATACTCCATACGACCGGCGCTCCCTTTGGAACCCCGGCGGCCTCCCGTACGCCGCAACAGCGTGGCGGAACCTATACCAGCAGGCGGCGTCGCGCCAGCGGGGCGCTTTTGCGAATTACGGAAGCTTGCCGAAGCCTTCGCCAAAGCCAGCCATGGTGAGCGGGATTCCCGTTCCCTGCTCGGGCGTTTCAAAGACAATGAAGGTCGCCATCTTGCCGGCGCGCAGGTCGTCGAGGAGCTTGTCGTCCATCACGACCTCGGCGACGCAGCCCGACGGCAGGCAGCGCACAAAGCCTGCGCGGCCCTTGTCCGCCCCGTCCACGTTGAGGCCAAGCCCCGCTGGCAGGAGCACCCCAAGTGGAGCGATGACGCGCAGAAGGCGGGATTTGTTGTCCGCAGTCTTCAACACGATGACCACGAGGTTCATGTTGGGCTTTTCTTCGGACGCCACGGACTGAATGATGGCGCATTGCTCGCGGCTGGCGCCCGGCGGGGTCTCGCACCGCATCTCCCAATCGCCGAACTTTCCGCGCACCTGGACCTGCGCACCCGCCTGCTGGACGGCGCCTGCGAGCAAAACGGCCGCGATGGCGGGCGCAAGCGCGGCCCATCGGCTGCTCAAAGCTGCCAGCGAAAGGTTGTAAAGCAGGCGCATGATGTCTCCGTGGGTCCGGTCGCGATAGTGTCGAGGCGTCTTTGACGCCGCAACACCACGGCAAGCCAAGTTAATCAAGGCAAGTTATTCGACCGAATCGCATCGCCCGAATTTATGGACGGAATGCGGCGAATGGCAAATTTCACAAGGCAAAAGCCCTCGCGCGAGGGCATCAGTAGAGTTACGCGCCCTTATGCCGCACAGAACGCGTCAAACGGCCGTGTTGCGCTGGTGGCGGCTTTATGGTTGGAACGGGATGCAGTGGACCATACACAGATGGCCACGCGTGGGCGGCTAGGGTGCCGTTCATCAGAAAGGCGAGCGGGAGCGACGTGTTCATGCTTTTCCAGTCAAAGGGCGCCAGCGCCCGGCGCATCCTTTCCACCGCCGGCGCGGCGATGGCTACGTGGGCGGCCCTTGCCGGCGCCGCTTCAGCGCAATTCGTTGGCGCGCCGCGCCCGAACCAGATGGGCCTCCCCGAGGCGGCGAGCCCCATCATGCGCGAAATGGTGTTCTTCCATGACGCCATTCTGCTGCCGATCATCACCGTTATCAGCCTGTTCGTTCTTGTCCTGCTCGTTATTGTGGCGAACAAGTTCAACGAGAAGGCCAACCCGACGCCTTCGCGCACCACCCACCACACGGGTCTTGAAGTCGCGTGGACGGTCATTCCGGTCGTGATCCTCCTCATCATCGCCATCCCCTCCTTTCGCCTCCTGAACCACCAGCTTCAGCTTCCCGAGGCTGACGTCACCGTGAAGGTGACCGGAAATTCGTCGTGGGCGTGGACATGGACGTACCCCAAGGAAGAGGGCGGCGGTTTTGAGTTCCAGTCGCGCCTGCTGGATCAGGCGACGCTGCCTGCTGGCAAGCTGAAGTTGCTGGATGTCGACAACGAGGCTGTCGTGCCGGTGAACAAAAACATCCGCGTGCAGGTGACTGCGGACGTTGTTGGCATCATTCACGCCTTCGCGTTGCCGAATCTTGGGGTGCGCATCGACGCAATCCCGGGCCGCCTGAATGAGACGTGGTTCCGCGCCGAACGGGAAGGCATATATTACGGGCAGTGCTCCGAGCTTTGCGGCAAAGATCACGCCTACATGCCCATCGTCGTGCGTGTCGTGAGCGAGGACGCCTACAAGGCGTGGCTCGCTGGCGCCGCCAAGCAGTTCGCCTCCACCAGCGCTGAGCCGCTGCGCGTCGCCGACGCCGCCGCAACCCGCTGACAAACGAATCAAGTCTGAGGAATAACGAGATGGCAACGAACGCAGCGGCCCATCACGACGACCACGCCCACGGCATTCCCACGGGCTGGCGCCGCTACATGTATTCGACCAACCACAAGGATATCGGCACGCTCTACCTGTACTTCGCGGTCTTCGCGGGCCTCATCGGCGCCGCGATGTCCATTGCGATGCGCATGGAGCTGGCTGGCACCGGCGTTGGCGTGTTCCCCTGGATATCCAGCATCATGGCCGGGGACGGATCGCTCGACGCCGCCAAGCACATGTACAACGTGTTTATCACGGCCCACGGCGTGATCATGATCTTCTTCATGGTCATGCCTGCACTGATCGGCGGCTTTGGCAACTGGTTCGTGCCGCTGATGATCGGCGCGCCGGACATGGCTTTCCCGCGCATGAACAACATTTCGTTCTGGCTGCTTCCCGCAGCTTTCCTGCTGCTCGTTTGCTCGATGTTTGTCGAAGGCGCGCCTGGCATGAAGGGCTTTGGCGGCGGCTGGGTGATGTATCCGCCGTTGTCATCCAATGCAGGTCACCCCGGCCCGTCGATGGACTTCATCATTCTGGCGCTGCATCTGGCCGGCGCTTCGTCCATCCTCGGCGCGATCAACTTCATCACGACGATCTTTAACATGCGCGCGCCGGGCATGACCCTGCATCGCATGCCGTTGTTCGCGTGGTCGGTGCTGATCACCGCCTTCCTGCTCGTGCTCTCCCTGCCCGTTCTCGCCGGCGCAATCACGATGTTGCTGACGGACCGCAACTTCGGCACTGCGTTCTTTGATCCCGCTGGCGGCGGCGACCCGATCCTGTTCCAGCATCTGTTCTGGTTCTTCGGTCACCCGGAAGTGTACATCCTGATCCTGCCAGGCTTCGGCATCATCAGCCACATCATCTCGACCTTCTCGCGCAAGCCGATTTTCGGTTACCTCGGCATGGCCTACGCGATGGTTGCGATTGGCGCGGTTGGCTTTGTCGTGTGGGCGCATCACATGTACACGGTCGGCCTGTCGCTCAACACGCAGCGCTACTTCGTGTTCGCAACGATGGTCATCGCGGTGCCCACGGGCGTGAAGATCTTCTCGTGGATCGCGACGATGTGGGGCGGTTCAGTCTCGTTCCGCACGCCGATGCTGTGGTCGGTGGGCTTCATCTTCCTCTTCACACTAGGCGGCGTGACAGGTGTCGTGCTGGCGAACGCGGGCATCGACCGCCACTTCCACGATACGTACTACGTGGTGGCGCACTTCCATTACGTGCTGTCGCTGGGCGCGGTGTTCGCCATGTTCGCGGGCTTCTACTACTGGTTCCCGAAGATGTCGGGCTACATGTACAACGAGACCCTCGGCAAGGCGCACTTCTGGATGATGTTCGTGGGCGTGAACGTGACGTTCTTCCCGCAACACTTCCTTGGTCTTGCAGGCATGCCCCGTCGGTACGTGGATTATCCGGACGCGTTCCTGCTGTGGAACCAGGTGTCGTCGTACGGCTCCTACCTCTCAGGCTTTGCTGCGCTGCTGTTCATCTACATCGTGTGGGAAGCCTACGCGAAGAAGCGGCTTGCCGGCGACAATCCGTGGGGCCCAGGCGCCACGACGCTGGAATGGACGCTTTCTTCGCCGCCGCCGTTCCACCAGTACGAGACCCTGCCCCGCATCACGGGCTCGAACCACTAAGGTTCAAACTCCGGCGGCATCGCCGCCGGAGCCTTCCTTCGAGAAGCGCCGTGTCGCGCTTTTCCAAAGAGGGCTCCACACCAGCGCGGCGACGCGCGGCCAACCAGCAGGTTTGCGTGAGACGATGAGTTTCGTCACCGGACAGAACGACTTCACCGATCAGATGCGCCTCTCGCTTGCCGAGCCGCGCGACTTCTTTGCGTTGCTCAAGCCTCGCGTCATGTCGCTCGTCGTGCTCACCGCGCTGGCGGGCATGATGCTTTCGGCTGCGCCAGCCCATCCCGTACTGGCGTTCGCATCGCTTCTCGCCATTGCGGTCGGCGCAGGCGCGTCAGGCGCGCTCAACATGTGGTACGACGCAGACATTGACGCGTTGATGTCCCGCACCAAGACGCGCCCCGTGCCAGCGGGTCGCGTTTCGCCGGGCGAAGCTTTGTCGTTTGGCCTTGTGCTGTCGGCGTTGTCTGTTTTCACGCTGGGCATCGTGTCGAACTGGCTGGCGGCTTCGCTGCTTGCCTTCACGATCTTCTTCTACGCCGTCATCTACACCATGTGGCTTAAGCGCTGGACGCCGCAGAACATCGTTATCGGCGGCGCAGCGGGCGCCCTTCCACCTGTTGTGGGATGCGCGGCGGTCACCGGGTCGGTTTCGATTGAATCGCTTGTCCTGTTCGCGATCATCTTCATCTGGACGCCGCCGCACTTCTGGGCGCTGGCTCTGGTGAAGAGCGACGAATACGCGCGCGCAGGCGTGCCGATGATGCCGAACGCAAAGGGCGACCGGCGCACCCGGATTGAAATTCTCGTCTACTCGACTCTCCTTGCGCCGGTTGGCGTTCTGCCCTGGATCATGGGCTTTGCTTCAATCGCGTACGGCGTCATCGCGCTGGCCGGCGGCGCTGGCATGATCTGGTGCGCCTGGCGCGTCCTGCGTGACACGGATGCCGCAAGCGCCCACAAGGCGTCGATGTCGCTCTTTGGATTTTCGATCCTCTATCTCTTTGCGCTCTTCCTGACGATCGTCGCCGAAAACGGCCCAGTTCAGATGCTGGTCCGGGCCGTCGGCGCGGCATTGGGCTGAGGCGTGGCATGGAAGGCTCGGTTGCAGTGAACAATACGCAAGGCGATCAACCTCAAGGAGCGCAACCTCAAGGAGCGCAACCCCAAGGAGCGCAACCCACAGCGCAACCCACAGGAGCGCAACCCACAGCAGCGCAACCTATGGGCGCGCTTCAGCCGGGGCGCGTTCTCACGCCCGAGGAAGCCAAGAGCCGCCGTTCGCGCAACGTTGCCATTGCGGTGGGCATCTGTTTTCTCATCGTCCTTTTCTACGTCGTGACCATCGCCAAACTCGGCGTTGGCATCGTTGTCCGTCCTTCCATCTAAGGAGCCTCGGTTGAGCGAAGCGGCAAATAGTGATCCCAGGAGCGAGACGCCGCGCAGTCACAAGCGCACGGCCATCGCCGTTGCGGGCGGCGCGTTCTTCATGCTCGGCATGAGTTACGCCGCGGTGCCCCTCTACGACATGTTCTGTCGGATGACCGGCTTTGGCGGGACGCCGATGGTGGCGGACAGCGCCCCGGCCATTCGCGGCGAGCGCACGGTTCGTGTATCCTTTGATGCGAACGTGGGCGGGGGCCTCAACTGGACGTTCGAGCCGGAAGTCAATTCCGTCCGCGTGCTGACCGGCGAAACGAAGACCGTTTTCTACCGCGTCACCAATCGTTCGCACGTTGCGCAGACCGGGATGGCGACCTTCAACGTCACGCCGGATCAGTTCGGCGGCTATTTCAACAAGATCCAGTGCTTCTGCTTTACCGAGCAGACGCTCGGTCCGGGCGAAACCATGGACATGCCGGTCGTGTTCTTCCTCGATCCGGCGCTGGAAAAGCAGGACACACTGAGACGCATGCACAGCGTCACGCTGTCGTACACGTTCATGTCTGTGAAGAATCCCAAGCCCGTCGCGGCGGTGCTGGACGATAGCAAACCGCGCCTCTAAGGGGGCGCATGTATCTCTGCCGCCTTGACAAAGGGCGCGGCGGATGGCGAAACGCCCCCGGGGGCGGCCGCGCGGAATGCGTGGTCCGAACGACGAACGAGGTAGGATATGGCTGACGGCCACTCGAAACCCAATCACGACTACCACCTGGTAGAGCCGAGCCCGTGGCCGCTTATCGGATCCATTGCCGCTTTCATCACTGCTGTCGGGGCAATCGCTTGGATGAAGAGCATGCCCATTTTCGGCATGCAAATCGGACCCTACCTGTTCGGCGCGGGCTTTCTCGGCATTCTTTACACGATGGCCGCATGGTGGACGGACGTCATTCGTGAAGCGGAGGCCGGCCACCATACGCGCGTGGTGCAGATGCATCATCGCTACGGCATGATCCTCTTCATCGCCTCGGAGATCATGTTCTTCGTCGCGTGGTTCTGGGCGTTCTTCGACGCGAGCCTCTTCGCCAACGAGGCGATTCAGCAAGCGCGCGTTCAGTACACCGGCGGCGTCTGGCCCCCCAAAGGCACCGAGGTCTTCGACGCCTGGCATCTGCCGCTTCTGAACACGTTGATCCTTCTCACCTCCGGCACCACCATCACGTGGGCGCATCACGCGTTGCTGCACGGCGACCGGGAGGGCTTGAAGAAGGGCCTCATCCTCACGATCGTGCTCGGCATGGTGTTCAGCGGCGTGCAGGCCTACGAGTACATGGTCGCGCCATTTGCGTTCAAGAACTCGCTCTATGGCGCCACGTTCTTCATGGCGACCGGCTTCCACGGGTTCCATGTTCTGGTCGGCACGATCTTCCTGATGGTGTGCCTGATCCGTGTGTACATGGGTCATTTCACGCCCAAGCAGCATCTCGGCTTCGAATTTGCCGCCTGGTACTGGCACTTCGTCGACGTGGTGTGGCTGTTCCTGTTCGTTTCCATCTACGTGTGGGGCAACATGGGCGCCGTGGTCGCCGCGCACTGACGGCTGCCGCCTGCATGCTTCCAGGGGCGGCCGCCGCGGGCCGCCCCTTTTTCGTTCGCGAAGACTTGAGTCCGGGGTCGTGAGCCGATGAACGAGGACTACGCGCCGCAATCGCCCTACTCCACCGGCCTTTCCGGCCGTTGCCCGCGTTGCGGCGAGGGGCGCTTGTTCAATGGTTTTCTGACCGTCGCGCCCGCCTGCGACCATTGCGGGCTCGACCTTGCTTTCGCGGACGCGGGCGATGGCCCAGCTGTCTTCGTGACGCTGTTTGCGGGCTTCATCGTGCTCGGCATGGCGCTGTGGGTCGAGCTGTCCTACGAACCGCCGATGTGGGTGCATCTGCTGATCTTCGCGCCCATGACCTTGATCGTCTGCCTTGGCATCCTGCGCCCTCTCAAGGGCCTGCTCGTCGCCATGCAATACGCCAACAAGGCTGAACAGGGACGGCTGCACCGCCCATGACCAACGCGGAGCAAACGCACAAAGCCAGCTGGCGCGGGCTTATCGCGCCCGGCGTCGCCACGCTGATTGCGCTCGCGATTCTTGTTTCCCTCGGCGCCTGGCAATTGCAGCGTCTTGAATGGAAAGACGGCCTCGTTGCGCGCATGCAAGCACGCATTCACGCTGTGCCGCAGCCTCTTCCCTCACGCGAAAACTGGCCGAAGCTGCAACTGGTCGACTACGAATATCTGCGCGTGACCGCGCGCGGCGTGTTCGAGCACGAATACGAAACTGTCGTGTTCCATGCGGGCGGCAGCGGCGTGCTGGAGGCCGGGTGGCTCGTGATGACGCCGCTGCGGCTCTCATCGGGAGGCCGCATCCTCGTCAACCGCGGCTTTGTGCCGATGACGTTGCAGGAGCCCGCCACCCGCGCAGCCGGCCAGATTGGCGGGGAGACGCAGATCACCGGCCTGCTGCGCGCGCCCGAGCCGCGCAATCTCTTCACGCCAGCCGACAAAGCCGACAGTCGGGCGATGTTTGTGAAAGACCCAGCCGCCATCGCCGCACGCTTCAAGCTGGATGGCGTTGCGCCGTTTCTGATCGACGCAGATGCATCCCCTTCGCCCGGCGAATGGCCGAAGGGCGGACAGACGACCATGTCGATCCCCAACAATCATTTTTCGTATGCGCTGACATGGTTCGGACTGGCGGTCACGCTGCTGATCATGTTCGGCCTGTTCGCCAAGCGGCGCCTTCGCGGAACTTGATTTAAACTCGCTTTTTCCAAGTCACCATCGCGACCGCGACGACCACCAGCGCCATGCCGACAAACGACAGCGCGGCCAGGCGCTCGTCGAAGATGAGCCATCCCAGCAGCGCCGTGGTGGGCGGCACAAGGAAGAACAGGCTTGCAACCTCCGCCGCTGCGCCCCGGCGAATGAGGGTGAAGAGAATGGTGATCGTGCCCACCGACAGAACAAGGCTGAGCCACCCCAGCGCGAAAATGAAGGAGGGCGTCCATTCGGCGCGAAAACCTTCGAGCGCCGCGAGTGGCAGCACAACGATCGCCGAAGCCGCGAATTGCACGATGGAGCCCGTGCGCAAATCCATCGCGCCGCCAAACTTCTTCTGCCACAGCGTGCCAGCCGTCATGAATATAACCGCCGTGAACGAGAAGAACATGCCAAGCGGCGTGCCCAATCCCAACCCGAGCTTTTCCCAGACCACCAAAACAACGCCGAGAAAGCCCAGAGCAAATCCCGCCCATTGTCGTCCATTGATCTGCTCGCCAAGAAATGGCGCAGCAAGGACAGCTGTGAGCACCGGCTGAAGGCCCGCCAAGAGCGCGCCAACTCCCGCCTCCACGCCAAGAGAGAGCCCGGCGACCACTGCGCCAAGATAGCCGGCATGCACAAGCACACCGCCAATGGCGATGGGGAGAAGAGCACGGCGACTGGGCCATGGCGCGCGCAAGATGATTGCGAGGGGCAAAAGCAACGCGATGACGATCAGAAAGCGATAGAGCAGAAACGTGAACGGTGCGGCGGACTGCAAGCCGAGCTTGCCGCCGATAAAGCCCGTCGACCAGAAGAGCACGAAGATCGCGGGCATGGATGCGTAAAGCATCGTCATGTTGCGTTTGTCGTTCTTCTTCCCGTTATCGCTCATTCCATGCACCTGGCGCGACTCGCAAGTCGCATCTATGGCTCGTCATACGCAGGCTTGACCCGCGTATCCAAACTCTTTGCGGCTTTCTCTTCACGCTCGGAAACCCGCCTTAGATACCGGCGCGCCTGGATACGCGGGTCAAGCCCGCGTATGACGGCTGGGCTGCGGCCCTCACAGGAAATTATTCGGCCAGACGATGCTGCGCCACATGTGTGACGAAGGCGACGCGTCAAAGCCAAGGCCCTCTTCCGGCTGGCGGAAGCAGCGGCCAATGATGCCCTCGAATTGCTCGATCTCAACCTTCATGTCTGGATCAAACGAATACAGGTCGTTTGTCGTCACCAGGCGCGCCGCCTCGTACCATTTGTGATTGCGCGCGAACTGCGCATCGCGGGCGACATAGGCGGGAGGCACGTATTCCTCGCCGAAGGCGCGCGTATAAAGTTCAGGATATTCGTAGCCGTACGCGGCGTCCGGATAGAACCGCAACGCCTGATGGTATTGCACGGCGAACGCTGTTTCCTCGTCAACGTAAGGCGCGATCAGCTGCGCGCCGTAATAGCCGTGGTCGCAACGCACATGCACCACCACGGCGATGTCGTGCAGCAGGCAAGCCAGCACGAGCTTGTCGGGAAGCCCGTTCTTCATGGCCAGCGCCGCGCTTTGCAGCAAGTGCGTGCCCGCGCGCTTGTTGAGCAGCACGCGCCTGCGGAAATAATCCATCAGCGTCGGCTTGGCGGGCATGACCGGGAGGCGTGGCTCCTCGTGCATGTAGTACTGGCCCTGCGAGCCCTGAAAGCCGCCCGCCGCATGCTGGCCAACGCGGGCGAAAAACGGCGTCATGGACTGGCGGTCAAGCAGCGACATGAAGGATTCTTCAAGCAGGTCGTCCTTCTCCTGCTGGGTCATGTGGGGCGTCACGCCCGCGGCGGCGATGCGCAGCGCCTCGGCGACGAGTTCCTCCTGGGTCATTTCCATCGTCTCCGCAGAAGCGCGCGTCCGGGTCGTCAAGTGCGCCCGCGCCAGCTATACAGCCTTTGCGGGCGAACCTGCCAGTCAAACGGCGCCCCGCCGGAGCAAACCATGCCGGACCTCGTGCAGTTGGGCGACGATCTTCGCAAGATCGACCGTCTCATCATGGATCTCGTCAAACGCCGCATGGATGTGGCGCAACTCGTCGCGCAGGAAAAGCAGCGCACGGGCGGTCTGATGTATCGCCCGTTGATCGAGGACCAGCGCATTGCCGGCATTGGCGATCATGCGCGCAGCATCGGGCTCAACCCGCACATGGCCCGCGCGATGCTTTACTTCCTCATCGCAGAATCCTGCAAGGAGCAGACGATCCTGCTCGAATCGCAGGCTGGCGCCGCCCAGCGCCCGGAGGTCGAGCGCCTCAAGGACAATTTGCTCCGCCTGACAGAGCAAGTCGCTGGCCGCTATGACGAGCGGGACGCGGGATCAAAATTCGCGAGCCAGCTTTATGCGTCATACGAGGCTGAGCTCATCGCTCGTGAGGCGGAGTCAATTGTGGACCGCACGCTGGCGCTTGATCTGGGCTGCGCCACGGGGCGCGTTGCGCTGGAGCTGGCGGGCGCGTTCAAGGACGTTGCGGGCTACGATGTAAGCGCGCACATGGTTGAGGCAGCGAGCGCCAAGGCGCAGCAGCGCGGCGTCACAAACGCCCGTTTCGCCACGCTTGATCTGGACGAAGCGAAACTGCCCGAGGCCGATGGCGCGGCGTCCTTCGTCGTGATGAATCTGGGCACGGCCAGCGATGTGTCGAACCTGCCGCATGTGCTTGGCGAAATCGCGCGCGTGCTCAAGCCGGGCGGGCGTTTCTTTCTGACGTTCTACAACGCCGACGCGCTGCTTTATAAGATGGGCTTTCTGCCGTGGGTGGCGAGCCTTGAGGCGGTGGTGAACCCCTACACGATGTGCCTTGACGTGAAGATCGGCGATACGCTGGCGCCCGTGCATGCGCAGCTTTATTCTGAAAACGACGTGCGCGTGGCGCTGCCTGCGGCGCTTGTCGCGGATCACGTCACCAGCTACCCCGAAATCGCCGCCATCCTGCCCGACGAAGTGCTGGCGGACACCAAGGTGCGGGCCTCCATTGACCGGCTCGACCGCGAGCTGGCCAGGGGCGCAGAAGGGCGCGGCGGGGCTTACCTCATCGTGCGGGGCGCAAAGAGGGCGGCATAATCGCATCACAGCGGTTTTTGAAGTTTCTTTGCAATCGTGCGGAGGTCTTCATGATGGAGAAGCAACACACCACATGAATGGGCAAGACGTTGCGCTGCCGATGTAAAGGAAGCATTACTTACAACGCAGGAGCAGTCAGCTTTGTAATACGCCTTCGCAGCATATGCCTCCTGAACTGCTTTATTCCCCACCGCCGACGAATAAAATTTGCATTGAAAGGCCATCCGGAAACCAGTCAACTCGGCAATCAAGTCAGCTCCTTGATCCGAAGTTGCAGATGTAAGCTGCACAGACCAGCCGGACTCCTCCAAAATCGATTTGCAAAAGAGCTCATAGTCCACCCCCGAAGTTACACTCTCAAGACTGATTTCGGCTTCGTCCAGCAACACGGGATCGATCTCGCACTCAACTGTGTTTTCGAGAGCTAGGAGTATCGGAAGTTGCTCGAACGTAGCCCATGACCACCTACCGTCAAGCCTAGCCTCAGGCACGACAACTGTCCTGACGAAATACCCGACTTCTTTTTCCCATTTTGCAGTACATTCGTTTCCGTAGTCATCGATGCGAACTAAATGCTGGCGCTTCCGAGCTAACGTCGAGAGGTGTCTTTTTGTTAAAGCAGATGCAAATTCGATGAGTTGTCTTAGCAACAGCTTTTCATGAGTAATTCGCCGCTGCTCGACCCCTTCCCGGTGTGCCTTGATTAAGCTGGAGCCGATTACTAATGCAGCGCCTCCAGCCATTAAGGAAGCTCTGAATAAATTACAGTTTGAGATTCGCAGCGTTATTTTGTGATTATTGTCTATGTGTAGGCTGAATTTGGCTCGGTTATCGTCGTGTGAGTCGTCCCCACATTGTCGTTTGCATCCGATCCTGGCGCATCTGGGCGCACTTCGGGCATAGTTCGGGCGTCAGGCCGTCACACAACGCATCAGTGTACGCCGTTTCATATACAGGTTGACGAGCGCGAAGCTGATTTGCAACCGATTGAGGTTCTTGGAGAGGCCCCGGTAGCAGACTTTGCGAAACCCGAAGACGCATTTGAGAATCCGGAAGGGATGCTCCACATAAGCGCGCACGCACGACTTGGTGCGGTTCTTTGCGATCTCCTCATCGCTGAGCGCTGATGCGCGGTTACCACGATGATGCGTGAAGTCCTGCGCGTGTGGCGCCGCTTTGAGAATGGCCTCGCGTTGGCCCTGGTAAGCACTATCACCCCACACGCGGGTCTCTTTGCCGTGTAAAATGTCGTCGATCATCCGGCTATCATGCACATTGGCCGCGGTCGCCGCCACCGAGTGGACAATCTTCGCCTTGCTGTCCACACCGATATGCGCCTTCAGGCCAAAATACCACTGATTGCCTTTCTTGGTCTGATGCATGTCGGGGTCACGCTTGCCATCTTCGTTCTTGGTCGAGGACGGAGCTGCTATGATCGTCGCGTCCATGATGCTGCCAGTGCCAACCTTGATTCCCTTGGCGGAAAGATACGCGTTAACGGCCTCAAACAGCTTCTCTCCCAAACCGTTGGCTTCAATCAGGTGGCGGAATTTGCAAATCGTCGTCTCATCCGGCGCTGGCTCGCGGCCCAGATCAATATCGACAAAGGCGCGCATCGATGCGCTGTCATACAGCGCATCTTCCACGCCGGGATCCGACAGATTGAACCAGACTTGTAGAAAGTAGATTCGCAGCATGCGGTCGATCCCGATCGGCGGACGGCCACGATGACCCTTGGGATAGTGCGGTTCAATCAATCGGGCCAACTTGCGCCAAGGAACAATCGCGTCCATCTCAGTCAGAAATCGCTGCCGGCGTGTCTGCTTGCCGTGGATTTCAAAGCCTACACTCGAAAATGTCCGCTGGCGCATGGTGGCCTCCCATGTGCGATTGAATCAAATCAATA
>JANPPJ010000158.1:0-24829 GCA_031428455.1 Hyphomicrobiales bacterium
GCAGGCGTGCACACCAGCGCGCCATCGGCGATCAGTTCGGACATGCGCTCCTGCCCGTCGATGAGGACGCGCATTTTCGCCGCCTGGTAGGATTGGCGCAAAAGCGAGACCTCGTTGATGGCCCGCGCGGAAAATGTCTTGCCCGCAACGTCCGTCGCCGTCATCGCCAATGGATGAATGGTTGAGGCCCACGCCGCGACAATGCGCTCCGGCAGGCCTTCTTCCTGATACTCGTTCATCAGAAAGCCGACGGACCCCCGGTTCATGCCGTAGATGGGTTTGCGCGCGCCCATGAAGGCGTGCAGCGTCTGCAGCATGAGGCCATCGCCCCCCAGCGCTACAATCACGTTGGCCGTCTCGACAGGCGCTTCCCCATAACGCCCTGCGAGCAAAGCCCGCGCGTCACGCGCCTCGGGCGTTCCCGAAGCGAGAAAGGCGATGCGGGCGGTCCCGTCGAATCGGTGCTGCCGAGAATTCATGCCGGTTCCTGCCATACGCTCGCACAAGCGTCAGACATACCCCTGACTTGCCCCGGAGGAAAGCATTGGCGTACAGCGCGCGCGTCAGGCGCTGGCCCCGCGACCCCGCGTGATGCGCATGCAATGCAGCGCGAACTGCTCGTACCCATTGGACAACAGGTTTTCCGGCGCCAATTGCCGGTCGCCGATCTCGATCAGAACGCTGCTCAAGCCTGCCTGACTGGCCACGTCGTGTATTGCCTTTAAGGGTCATCCGCAGCCGCGTCACATTGACCTTAACCAAGCCCAACGCCTCATAGCGGCGGCTCTAAGCCTGCGATCCAGTTGCAACGGCGGCGCACATGTGCGAATTTATTTGCAACTGCAAGGTGCAAGCATGCAAACAACCCTCAGGAAAAAGGCCGACGACGCCGCCTCCAAGGGGCCCTTTCTGCCTGTGCTCTCGCTCTGCCCGGACTCCAAAGCTACGGTTGACTGCGCCCGTTGCCGCGTGCGGGCGCTCAGCCTGTGCGACGCGCTTGAGCCTGATGAGCTTGTCGAACTCGACAGGATGGCGACCTCAATCACTGTCGGCGCAAAGGAAACCCTGTTCGAGCAGGATGAGCGATCCGACTGGGTTTACAACATCACCGCAGGCTCTGTGCGGCTGTACAAGCTGTTGCCCGATGGCCGCCGTCAGGTGGTGGGCTTTGCGTTGCCGGGCGATTTCCTCGGTATTTCCATGAGCGAGAAAAACGCGTTCTCGGCGGACGCCTTGACGCCGACAAACGCGTGTCGTTTTTCGCGCAGCGACTATTCCGCTTTCCTCGACGAGAAGCCTCACCTGCTGCGCCGGCTTCACTCCATGGCCAGCCATGAGTTGAGCCTTGCGCAGGACCAGATGGTGATTCTTGGCCGCCGCACCGCCGAGGAGCGTGTGGCCGCGTTTCTGATCGGCTTGCGCAACCGCTGGACTCGCCTCAACGGCAATCACGTTCATGTGCCCCTGCCCATGACGCGGCAGGACATTGGCGATTTCCTCGGCCTCACGGTTGAGACGGTGAGTCGCCTGATGACGCGTCTGGCGCGCGAGAAGGCGATTGTCATTGTGCCGGACGGCGTACGTCTTCTGGACGTGGCGCGGCTTGAACGTCTCGCCGAAATCTGAGCTTTCGTTCCACCTTCAGCTTGCGCCGGGGTTCGTGTGCGGTTCAAATCGCAACCGACACCTTCGGCGCATTCATCGTGTTGCGCCCTGATTCAAGAGGCCGTTGGCATATGAATGTTCGCGTCGATGACGAAAACCTCGCCATGATGAAGTTCGCAATTGGCCAGCCGGTCACCCGCTCGGAAGATCCCCGCCTGCTGCGCGGGCAAGGCGAATACACCGACGACGTCAACCTTGCGGGGCAGGTGTGGTGCTCCATGGTGCGCTCGCCTGTCGCCCACGGCGTCATTCGGGGCATCGACAAAGCGGCCGCATTAGCGATGCCGGGCGTTCTTGCCGTCTATACGGCGGCCGATCTTGCGGCGGCGGGCTGCAACCCCATGGCCTATCGCGTGGCCCTGAAAGGCCGCAACGGCTCCGACATCATCAAGCCCCGGCGTTACGCGCTGGCCCACGACAAGGTGCGCTTTGTCGGCGACCCGGTTGCCTGCGTCATCGCGCTGACAGCCGCGCAAGCGCAGGACGCTGCGGAAGCTGTCGTCCTTGACATTGAAGCGCTCGAACCCGTCATCGAAATGGCGGACGCCGTAAAGCCCGGCGCGCCGCAGATTTACGACGAGGCGCCGTCCAACGTCGCATTCGATTATCACTTTGGCGACAGCCAGAAGGTGGCGGCTGCCTTCGCCTCCGCAGCCCATGTGGTGAAACTGCACATCCTCGACACGCGCATCGTCGTCAACGCCATGGAGCCGCGCGCCGCTGTCGCGCAATATGACGCGGGCAATGGCCGCTTCACGCTGTGGGCGCCCACGCAAGGTGTGATGGCTTCACGCGCCAACGCGGCGGAGATGATGGGCGTTGCAGCTGACAAGGTGCGCTTCGTCGCCACCAACGTCGGCGGCTCGTTTGGCATGAAGGGCGCGGTGTTTCCCGAATACATCTGCGTCATGCACGCGGCGCGCGAACTTGGGCGTCCTGTAAAATGGACTGACACGCGTTCCGGGTCCTTCCTGTCGGATCATCATGGCCGTGCGCAGGAATTTGATTGTGAACTGGCGCTTGATGCGCAAGGCGCCTTTCTCGCAGTACGCTGCACGGGATTTGGCGATCTCGGCGGTTACATGACCCAGATCGGGCCGTTGTTCTCGACATTCAACATCGTGAAGCACGTCAACTCTTGCTATCGCACGCCGCTTGTTGAAGTCAGCACGCGGTGCGTGTTCACCAACACAGTGCCTGTCACAGCCTATCGCGGCGCCGGGCGCCCGGAAGGCAATTATTATATGGAACGCCTGATCGACGCGGCTGCCGCGCAGACGGGGATCGATCCAGTGACGCTGCGGCGCAAGAATCATATCCGTCCCGAAGAGCTGCCCTACAAGGCGCCCTCGGGCTCTGTTTATGACTCCGGCAACTTCCCCGCGATCCTCGAGAAGGCGCTGGAAACGGGTGATTGGCAGGGCTTTCCTGCACGCAAGGCGCAGAGCGCCAAGGCGGGCCTTCTGCGTGGGCGCGGCATCGGTCAGTTTCTGGAAGTCACAGCGCCCGTGCAAGCCGAGTACGGCGGCATCCATTTCGAGGCCGACGGCGGCGTGACGATTCTCACGGGCTCCCACGACCACGGGCAGGGGCACTGGACGACATTCGCGCAGATTGTCGCCGCGCAACTGGGCGTGCCGTTCGAGAAGATACGGCTCATGCAAGTGGACTCCGATCGCCTGAAGACCGGCACGGGCACGGGCGGCTCAAAGTCGCTCATGTGCTCGGGAACGGCGTTTGTGGAAGCCAGCGCCAAGGTGATCGAGAAGGGCAAGGTCATCGCGTCCCACATGCTTGAAGCAGCCATCGGCGACATCACGTTTGAAGCCGGGCGCTTTGCCATTGCGGGAACTGATCGTTCTCTGTCCATCATGGATTTGGCGGGCCGACTGACCAGCGGCGAGAAGCTGCCCGCCGATGCGCCGGACTCGCTCGACGTCGATCACGTTGGCCAGAATGGCGTCGCGACCTATCCGAATGGCTGCCACATTTGCGAAGTGGAAATCGATCCGGAAACAGGCGTCGTCAGCGTCGTGAAATACTCCATGGTCGGCGATTTCGGCTCCGTGGTGAACCCGCTTATCGTCGAGGGCCAGGTGCAGGGCGGGGTCGTTCAGGGCATCGGCCAATGCCTCAAGGAAGTGGCGCGCTACTCTTCTGACGGGCAACTCGTGACGGGCTCATTCATGGATTACGCGATGCCACGCGCAACGGATTCGCCAAGGTTCGCCTACGCCGCGCTGTCCGATCCCGCCAGGACAAATCCCCTTGGCGTGAAAGGGTGCGGCGAAGCGGGCTGCGCGGGCTCCATGACGTCTGTCATGAACGCGGTGGTGGATGCGCTGTCAGCCTACGGCGTGCGCCATATCGACATGCCTGCAACGCCAGGGCGAGTGTGGGAAGCAATACGCGCCGCGCGCCAGCAAGCGGCCGAATAGTCTCAGGCCTCGTCCGGGCTGGGCGGCGCGTAGACCTGCAGCGCGTTGCGACGAATGGAGAATGTCGCGGGCGTTTGCGTGACGATCTCCCCGTCCGCGTTGATGTCGCGCGGGCGGCGCGTGCGCACCACGAAACGCTCGCCGGTATCGGCGCGCACTTCTTCCCAGGCGCCATGCGCGCCCGCGCGAAAATCAAGCGCCATCAGCGCGAGCTTCCAGAGGTTTTGCATCTCGAGGCTGTAGAGGTAGAGCCGCCCGTCGCCAATGCGGCAGTTCTCGTTCACGCTCATGCCGCCGCCGTAATAGCGTCCATTGCCCACGGCGATCTGAAACGTGCGCACCCGGTTGCGGCGGCCATTGCTTTCAATGATGGCCCTAAAGCGCCGGGCGCGGGTCAGGGCGCGGGCGCCAGCGACGACATAACTGAGGGCGCCGAACCTGCGCTTTGTCTCGCGCGTCATCTCGCGCGCAAGCTCGACGCTGACGCCCAGACTCGCCACGTTGAAATAAGGTTTGCCGTTGACATCGCCCAGATCAATGGAGCGCGTGACGCCATCAAGGATGACCTGCGCAGCCTGCAATGGATCGGTCGGCACGTTGAGCGATCGCGCAAGGTCGTTGGCCGTGCCCAGAGGCAAAATGCCAAAGGGCTTGCCGGCAGCAAGCAGTGCGGGAGCCGTGTGATGAATAGTGCCGTCGCCGCCAGCAACAATGATGAAGTCGGCCTGCGAAGCCGCCGCGCTGAGGGTGGCGGCGTCCCGTCCGTCTGTCTCATTGAGAATGATGCCGCGAGACCGGAACAGGTCGAGCGCCGCAGTTAGATCATCGCCGCCGCTGCGGCTTAGCGGATTTCGAATGAGCACGGCGCGCCGGATGGGGGGTGGCGTCCTCTCCGTGGTGCTGCCGTCGCCTATCACTGGAAAAACATCATCAACCATGGCCTCAGCCGCATGCGTGAGCGACAACGTTGCAGCGACCGAAAGGTTCAACGGGGTCAGAAAGTTAGTTGGGCCTCACCGAACAGGCGCGCACGTTCCTCAGCGCTCGACTCGTAGAATGGATGACGCTTGATGATGGCGTCACCATTTTCCTTGAAATTAATACAAATCAAACTCAGCGGTTTGATAAGCGTTGGATATGGCCGAGGCTCACATAGTTTCGAGGCCAGATATTCTCGTTTGTAAAAAGGATAATGTTCGCTTCTCACCGACGCGGTGATCAGGTCGCACTTAAAATGTATGGCGGCGAGAATGCCGATCCTTAACGTAATGTATGGCAGTTCGGGAAACGCTCTCGCTCGCGGATAATTTGCGACGAATCTGTTGCCGTCAATGATCCGCACTCCTGCCTTGACGCGATCGGCAAGCAAGTCTGGAAAGGCGTCATAGGCAGGTGAAAAGGGCTCTTCCGATGAAAGGCAGTGTAGACGAAGGGCAGAAGTTAGTACGTCATCTATAAAGATCCCGAAATTGAACACATTAGAGACGTCGTCAAAGCGATCTACAAGCTTTTCAAGCGTATTCGGAGATATCGCGTTTTCTCGGAGATTTGCATCATAGCGGAGGCGGTAGATGTCATCGAGCGCCTCTTCGGTTCGCGCCAGACGATATTCAACCCGTTGTAACAATAAAGCGATTCGTTCTGAAAAGCTTCCGGCGCCTCGAACCGCATCGTCCATTTTTGGCCTGCCTTGAAACAATCTTAACTATGTAGGATGCAAATTCAAATGCGGTTTGAAATTCGTAAACCGATTATCGTTTGCATTAAGGTAAATACAATAACATTTGTGGGCGACGTGTTCACCGTATCAATTGAGTCCACTGCACATATGGTTAACCACGCGCAGACAGGCTCATTGTGCCAAAACAGATCGAAAGTCTGAATACGGATGGCTGCTAACTGGACCCTTTTTTTCATTGCTGCCACCGTGAGCTTGTCTCTCATCGCCTTTGCCTTGGCGAGTCGAGTGGTGCTCCAGACAAAGCGTCTCCAAAAGCTTCAGGCAAAATTAGATGCGGCGGAACACAAATATGCGACGGTTCTAAACTTCAATGAGTCAGTGTTTGAGGGGAAATCCGAACTTATAGAAATGACACTCAATCACATGAATCAGGGGGTCGCCGTTATCAGGCCGGACGGGCGTTTTTGGCTCTATAATAAACGCGCTCTAGAATACACGGGCGTTGTGGAAGAAGAACTGCCCTTCCCACCCACCGCGCGCGCTGTTGTCCAGACACAGCTTCGTAACGGCGAATTCGGCGTCGATGGCGAACTCCTCCCGCCGGACGTCAGGGCTTTCCTGCTTGAGGGCAAGGGGCGCCCGCCCAAATCCTATCGCCGCACGCGTCCCAACGGCACAGTTCTTGACATCCGCAGCGATCCCATGCCGGACGGCAGCCTGATCCAGACTTACACTGACATTACGGAACTTGCGCGCGCCAAGGAGGCGGCTGAAGCAGCTGCGCGGGCAAAAGCGAGTTTTCTCGCGACCATGAGCCATGAGATACGCACGCCGCTCAGCGGCGTCATCGGCGCCGCGCGCCTGCTGACGCGTACCGATATCTCGGACGATCAACGTAGCTTCCTCGACACGATCTCCCTGTGTAGCGAGTCGCTGCTGGTCGTCATAAACGATATCCTCGAATACTCGCGTTTCGATTCCGCAGGCGTGTCCATCGAGGAAGCGCCGTGCGACCCGGCGGAAATCATCCGCGCCGCATTCCTCGTGACAAAACCCGAGGCGGTTGCGAAGGGCCTGAAGTTCGAAATCGAAGGCGTCGAGTCGCTGCCGCGTGGCATCATCTCTGACTCCAAGCGGCTACGGCAGGCGCTGATCAACTTTCTTGGCAATTCGGTCAAGTTCACCCAAAGCGGCGGTGTAACGATACGTTCGGATATTGTCGACGGCGAGGCGGGGCGCATGCTCCGCTTCACGGTGTCCGACACGGGCATCGGCATCCCTCCGGAAGCCGTGAGTCGACTCTTCCAGGAGTTTTCCCAGGTTGATGGCTCCATCACGCGCCGCTTTGGCGGGTCCGGCCTTGGCCTCGCGATCACACGGCGGATCGCCGAGGCGCTCGGCGGAAGCGTCGGGTTGCGCAGCACGCTGGAGCAGGGCAGCGATTTCTGGATCGAAATCCCCCTGAAAGAATCAGAGCTCAATTCCTGCGCATTGCCGGAATGGCCAGTAGACGCCGCGCCGCGCCCCTTGCGGATCCTCGTTGCGGAAGATGTGCCAACGAACCAACTGATTATCGCGGCAACTTTGCGAAGCCTTGGTCATTTCCCCGTCATGGTGTCGAACGGCAGACAGGCTCTTCAAGAAATCGCCCAACAGAGCTTTGATATGCTCATGCTCGACATGCAGATGCCCGAGATGGACGGTCTGGAAGCGACCCGGCGCATTCGCGCGCTCGGCTTCAGTTCGCAAATGCTCCCCATCATGGCGATCACCGCAAACGGGTTTGACTCCGACAGGCAGGCATGTCGCGCAGCGGGGATGGACGGGTTCGTTGCGAAACCATTCGATCCGCAGGACGTTGCACGAGAAATTAACCGTCTCACCGTCAGCCTGACAAATACGGGCGATCCGCCGCATTCGAATGCTGACGTCAACAAGCTTGAAACAACCTCTGCGTCAGAGTGTGCGGGTAATTCGGGCGCGCAAGCTGCGTGACCGGGCATTATTGAATTTGGGGCGACTTATGGACGGACACATCACCTGTGCAATCACTGGCTGCCAGAAGCCTGCGGCCCGCATGCCAGACGGAAGCGACGGCTTCTGCGACGAGCACATGGCGATGGCGCCCGCTAATCATCGTCAGCGATTTCTGACCGTGGTGCGACGCCTTCAATCGCTTCGCGAAATCTGGAACAACGAGGCGCGGTACGATGCAATCGTCGCCGATGGGCGCTATCTCAAACTCGCCCACGCAACGTGCTGTGCGGAAGAGGCGCTGGACATCGCCGCCCGGCGGCTGACGCTGGCGATCCTTGCGGCGCAGGCCCATCCGGTCGCCGCCACACGTGGAGACCTGCGCAAGCGCGCCTGAACTGACAAACCCTCGCGCCCCGAAGAAACGCGCCCCGAAGAAACGCGCCCGATTGAGCGCGCCCGCGCCTGTGCTATCAAGGCGCGGTTCTCCGGGAGGGTTGCATGACGATCAAAGTCGCGGTGCTGGACGATTATCTCGATATGGTGAGCGGCAACGCCGACTGGTCCGCGCTGGGCCCGGATGTCGAACTCACGATTTTCAATCGAAATCTCGCGACTGTGGATGAAGCCGCTGCGGCGTTGCAGGACTTTCAGGTCCTCAGCCTGATGCGCGAGCGCATGGCGCTTCCCAAAACCCTCATTGATCGCCTGCCTAACCTCAAGCTCGTCATTACGACGGGCGGGCGCAACCGATCCATCGACATCGAAGCCTGCATCGCGCGTGGAATTGCTGTGTGCGGCACGCGCAGCGCAGATCCGGCGCCGACCATCGAGATTGCGTGGGGGCTCATTCTCTCCGCCGCCCGCAACCTTTCGCGCGAAGATGCGCTCATGCGCCGTGGCGGCTGGCAGGAGCGCCTCGGCTTCTCGCTCCACGGCAAGACATTGGGCATCGTGGGCCTGGGCAATCTGGGCAAGCGCATGGCTGACGTGGGCAAGGCGTTCGGCATGAAGGTTGTGGCCTGGAGCCAGAACCTCACCAGCGAGCGGGCGGAGCAGGCGGGCGTCAGACGCGTGGACAAGGATGAGCTGATGTCCAGTGCAGACGTCATAACGATTCATCTCGTGCTCAGCGACCGCACGCGGGGGCTTATTGGCGCACGCGAGTTTGGCCTGATGAAGTCGTCGGCCATTCTGGTCAACACGTCGCGCGGCCCGATTATTGATGAGGCCGCGATGATTGACGCGCTGAAGAAGACCCAGATACTGGCGGCCTGCCTGGACGTCTTTGATGTTGAGCCGCTGCCGGCGGATCATGTGTTGCGCGGTCTCGACAACGCGATTCTGTCGCCACACCTCGGCTACGCGACGCAAGGTAATTATCTGACGTACTTCGCCGATACGATAGAAGCGATACAGGCTTGGCGGACCGGAACCACGATTCCACGGCTGATAGAAAGCGCGTGACCACCTTTTTTGGCCGTAGACAGCCGAATCAAAAATGCAAAAACGCCCCTGAAATCAGTGCAAAACGCACAGTGTTGAAAAAAATGCCTGCTAAACGGGGTCTTTTGCGTGCTGAGGCCTGTTTGGAGACCCGCAGTTTGCGATACTATCCACGTGTTGATTCGATTTGAGAGGGGAGTTTCTCGCATGGCAAAGAAAGCTGCAGCAGCGCCCGCAAAAGCGGCAAAGGCTGCGAAGGCGGAACCGGCGGCCAAGGCGGCGAAGGCTGCCAAGCCCGTCGCAACTGTAACATTGAAGCACATCGCCGCGACGCTCGCGGAAGAGCATGAAATGTCGAAGAAGGCGGCGGAAGCTGTCCTGACCGGCATGATCGATCAGGTCGTGAAGAACCTCAAGAAGGGCAGCCGCATCCGCCTCGTCGGTCTCGGCATCCTTCAGGTTCGCAAGCGCGCCGCCCGCATGGGCCGCAACCCGGCGACGGGCGAAGCCATCAAGATCAAGGCGAGCAAGAAGGTCGCTTTCCGCGCGGCCAAGGAGCTCAAGGAATCGGTCTGATCCAATCAGCCGATTGAATTTGGAAACCCCGTGGCTCGCGCCGCGGGGTTTTCTTTTGCGCCGTAATGGCGCGGCGACGTCATGATTGCGCTGGACGCGCGCTCCTGCCAAAAAGGCGGCGAAAGAGCCGTCCGAGGCGCGAAGACCAGGCGCCTGGGATCGTGCTGGGATGAGCGGGAGGACTCGATGCGTCTGTTTCAATGCGGTTGCGAATTTGTTGGCGCCTCAAGCGCGCTGTTCGCCGCGCCCGGCGCTGGCGGCGCCTTCGCTCCTCCGCCAAAGAGCGGCGGTCCCGTTCCCGCGTCCCTGTTGGAAGACCTCGCTGCGGCCAGCCGCATCCTTGCCATGCAAGGCGTGGTCGATGGTTTCGGCCACGTGAGCCTTCGCCATCCCGACGCGCCGGATCGCTTCTTCATGTCGCGCGCGCTCGCCCCCGCGCTCGTCACGCCGGGCGACATCATGGAATTCACGCTCGACAGCGTCGCCTGCGAAGACAAGGGCCGCAGCGGCTTTCTGGAGCGTTTTATCCACGGGCAAATCTTCAAGGCCCGCCCCGACGTCAACGCCGTGGCGCACAGTCATTCGCCTTCCGTCATCCCGTTCGGCCTCGTCGATGTAAAAATGCGCGCGATGTTCCACAACGCCGCCTTCCTCAATGAAGGCGTGCCGGTGTTCGACATCTTCGAGGAGTTTGGCGCGACCGACATGCTGGTTGGCAACAACGAGAAGGGCGTGGCGCTGGCCAAGTGCCTTGGCGCGCACTCTGTGTGCCTTATGCGCGCCCATGGCAGCGTCGCGGTTGGCCCCAGCCTGCCGATGGCTGTGTTCCGGGCGGTGTACACCGAAGTGAACGCCCGCGTGCAGACAGCGGCGACGCTGATGAGCAATGGCGGGCAGGTCGCCGGTCTTAATGGTGACGAAGCAACGCTTGCCGATGTCGTCAATCAGGGCGCCGGCATGCGCGCATGGGATCTATGGCGCAAACAGGTTGCCCCGCTCTGATCGGCGCACGGCGCCGCATACGATTCTAATGGCGCATCGCGCCGCATACGATTCTAATGGCGCATCGCGCCGCATATCTTGAAGGAGCAGAAAATGGCGCAGGCCGGACTTCAACTGGCGGATGCAGGGGCGAGCGTTGCCGACCTGAAGCAGCAGCTTGCCGATTGCATTCGCATGCTCGAGCGGGCGGACATCATCGACTTCAACGGCCATTGCTCTATTCGCATCGGCGAAGACCGCATCCTTATCAATCAGGGCAATTGCCAGCGCAGCCGCATCACTGCGGCGGACATCGTCACCATCGATATGGAAGGCAAGCTCATCGAGGGCGTCGCCAACCCGCCGCTGGAGTTTCACCTGCACACTGGCATCTATCGCGCCCGCGCAGATGTGAAATCGGTCGTCCATGCGCACCCCAAGTGGTCGACCTATCTCACCATGACGGGCAACGCATACAAGCCGGTCTTCGCGCAGGGCGTGTTGCCCGGCGAATGCCCCGTGCTGGACACGCCGACGTCCATCAACACGCGTGAAATGGCGGATCGTCTGTCGGGCATTTTGGGCGAGCGTCCCGCCGCGCTGATGAAGTCGCACGGTGCGGTGGCGGTTGGCGCCAGCATCGTCGAGGCGTTCGTTCTTGCGATTTATCTGGAAGAGAACGCGCAGCGCCAGTACATGGCGCTTCAAATCGGCACGCCGTACGTCTTCAGCCCGCAAGACTGCCAGATGGCGCGCGAAAAGCTGTGGTCAGCAAGCCTCTTCCAGCGCACATGGGACCATTACAAGGCCAAGCTGTAGTCAGCCGCTAAAAAAGGAAAAGCCCCGATCCGGGGGGCATGGATCGGGGCTTCATGAGCGTTGCGACGGACGTCGCCGCGCTTACTGACTGACAACGTGGTTCCTCAAAGTCGGTTCCGTGCGCGCAACCCTTTTTTTCAGGCCTTGATCGTCGCTTCGATTTTCGCCCGAAGTTCCGCCGTAACCTTCGGTTCGACGCCAAACCACGCCTTCCAGGCGGGGCGGCCTTGATGCAGCAGCATCCCCAGCCCGTTCAGCGTCGGATTTCCCCGCAAGCGAGCCGCCTTTAGCAGAGGCGTCTCGAGCGGCGTGTAGATGATGTCCGTTACGAGCGCGCTCTTCGGCAAATGGTCGAGCAGCAGATCGAGCGGAGCCATGCCGACCATCCCCTGGCTGGTGGCGTTGGCGACCATCACCACGTCCGCCAGCGCCTGCGCCCGCTGCTCCCACGGCACGGCCACGACCGGTGCGCCAAACTCGGCCTCGATGCGCTGTGCGCGGGCCAGGGTTCGATTGACGAGCCGGATTTCTTTGGCGCCCCGCTGCGCCAGCGCCCAGACGACAGCCCGCGCCCCGCCGCCCGCGCCAATGACGGCGACCGGCCCCGCGTCCGCGCGGAATGTGGGCGCGCACTCCAGCACGTTCTCGATGAAGCCGTAGCAATCATTGTTCGAGCCGAAGAGCTTGCCGGTTGGCCCCACGACGACGCACGAGATCGCGCCAATCTTGCGCGCCGTCTCGTCGACGTCGTCGACGATCGCCATGGCCTCCTGCTTGTGGGGAATGGTCAGGTTACAGCCGGAAAATTTGAGCGGGTGCAGGGCGCGGAGCGCTGCCGACAGGCCGCCCGGCGCAATCGCCAGCGGCACGTAGGAGCCCGCCAGCCCATGCTGCTCGAACCAGTAATTGTGCAGCATTGGCGAACGCGAGTGCATTACCGGCGAGCCCATGACGCCGGCCAGCAGAAATCGATCAGGATGGGACATGGGGGTGTTCAAACGTCCGGTTGCAAAATCGCGCCGCTTTGTGAAGCTTTGGGCGCCCAATGGCAAGTCGGCGTGCGAATGGCAAGTCGGGCGCACATTCGCCCCGGTTTGGTAGCAGGCGTTGCATCGCCCTTGGCCATCCTTGCGGACTTGGGTAACACTCGGCGGACAAAGCGCAGTCGCGGGTCTCCCTGCGGCGGAGCCGGCGGTAAGCCGAAGGCATCAGGAGGAAGTCATGCTCACGAAGGAAGACAGCGACCTCGTGACCCGCACCGGACCCAATGAACCGGCGGGCCAACTCATGCGCCGCTTCTGGATGCCTGTCCTGCTGTCGGAAGAATTGCCCGAGCCCGATTGTGCGCCCGTGCGCGTGAAGCTGATGGGCGAGCGGCTGGTGGCGTTTCGCGACACCGAAGGCAAAGTCGGCTTCATCGATGAATTCTGCGCCCATCGCGGCGTTTCGCTGTGGTTCGGCCGCAACGAGGAAAACGGGCTGCGCTGCCCCTATCACGGCTGGAAGTTCGATGTGAACGGCCAGTGCGTGGAGGTGCCGTCCGAGCCTGCAGAGAGTGGCTATTGTCAGAAGATACGGCTGACCGCTTACCCCTGCGTCGAGAAAGCCGGCATCATCTGGACCTACATGGGCCCCAAGGACAAGCAGCCGCAATTCCCCGCGTTCGAATGGCTGGATCTGCCAGATACCCATCGCCTCGTCGCCAAACGCTGGCAGGAGTGCAACTGGCTGCAGGCAATGGAAGGCGGCATCGACTCCTCCCACGTCTCATGGCTGCACAGCGGCGAACTGCACACGGACCCGCTGCACAAGGACACCAAGGGCGCCAAATTTCAGGGCGACAAGACGCCGAAATTCGAACTGGTTGAGTCGCCCGGCGGCATGGTCATCGGCGCGCGTCGTAACGCAGACGCGGGCCAGTATTACTGGCGCATCACGCAATGGATCATGCCGTGCTGGACCATGATTCCGCCCTACGGCGAAAACGCGTTGAATGGGCATGCGTGGGTGCCGATGGACGACGAGAACTGCATCGCGTGGTCATTCACATGGCATCCGACCCGGCCGTTGAGCGAGAGCGAACTGCACACGATGCGCCACGGCGGCGGCATCCATGTCGAAACGATCCCGGGCACGTTCCGGCCTGTCATCAACAAGGATAATGACTACCTTATGGATCGCGCCGCGCAGAAAACGGGGCGGACGTTCTCCGGCGTGCATGGCATTGCGATGCAGGACGCGTCCCTGCAGGAGAGCATGGGGCCGGTGGTGGACCGCGCGCGCGAGAACCTTGTCTCAACCGACAACGCGATCATCATGGCGCGGATGCTGCTGAAACGCGCGGCGCGCGCGCTGCAGCAGGGGAAAGAGCCGCAAGGCACTGCGCCCGAGCATCATCTTGTGCGCTCGGCCTCGTTCATTCTTCGCGCCGACCAGCCGTTCGTGAAGTCGAAGGTGCAGGAGCTCGTCGTCCGTCCGGGTGTGGCGCATACAGGAATTTAAGGCCGGGAGCGAAAGGAAGACGCGCCGCGTCACTCCTTCTTCTGCGGGCGCATCTCGGATGACGTGTTGACCATGGCGTGCAGGCTGCGCGCAAAAGCGACAGCCTTGCCAATATCAATCGCGCTTGCGCCATGGGCGTATTCTTTCACCGCGAAGACTGCGGGGCGGGGCGCTTTCATCAGCCGCGCGACCAGCGCATTTGCGGTCGCATCCGCTTCGCCCGCAGCCACAACTTCGCTTACCGCCCCGATGCTCATCGCATGACGCGCATCGATCTCCTTCGCCGTCCAGACAAGGTACATGAGCGCCTTGAGCGGGATGCGATCAACAAGCGAGGACATGACCATGGTCGGCATGATGTTGTTGTTGAGCTCGTTAATCGCGAAGCGCGCGTTCTCGTCAGCAATCGTGATGTCGCAGACGCTCGCAAGCGCGCAACCGAAACCGTAAGCGCGGCCCTTCACCACCGAAATGACTGGCGCCTTGGAGTGGCGCACGGCGCCGTAGACGCGAAACACGATGTCATGCATGTGGCGCAATTGCAGCGCTTCGGGTTGCGTGGTCGGCCGCGGTCCCAGATGGGCGCGGCCCGAGCAGAAATCGGCGCCATTGGCGCGCAGAACGATGAGCCGCACCTTTTGATGCTCCCGCTCGAGCGTGTCGCCAAGAAACACGATCTGATCATCGGTCATCCCGTTGCCACGATCCGGGCTGTCCAGCGTGATCTCGAGAAGATCGTCTGATTTGTTGACGATGATGCCGTCGACCATGTGTTTTCCTCTCCGTGCACGCTCGATTATCAGGTCCATAAGGGCCGGTTATCACGCCAAGCTAACGTCCCGCGCCTGTTCCGGCAATCGCGACGAGAGCGTTCCGCGCACTGTGGCGCGGGCAAAATGATCGTGTATAGAAAACGCGAACGACCGCCACGTGGCGGCGCAATCTCGCAACAGGGGAGCAGCCTATGAGCAACGCCGCGGACGGGAAGATTGAGGGTGTCGCATCGGCCCGCTTCGACGACAAGGACCGGTTGCAGCAGCCCTCCAATGCCGAACTGGCCTGGACGTCAGACGCAATGGCCGAAATGCTGCGCAGGCTCGATGTGCGCTACATCGCGCTGACGCCGGGCGCCAGCTATCGCGGCCTGCATGATTCTCTCGTGAACTACCTCGGCAATCGCGACCCGCAGATGATGGTCTGCCTGCATGAGGAACATGCGGTCGGCATTGCGCAGGGTTATGCCAAGGTGACCGAGCGCCCCATGGCCGTTGCGCTGCATTCCAACGTTGGCCTGCTGCACGCGACGATGGCGATTTTCAACGCATGGTGCGGTCGCGCGCCCATGCTGATACTGGGCGCAACGGGCCCCGGCGATGCGGAAGAGCGTCGCCCGTGGATCGACTGGATTCACACCGCGAAAGATCAGGGCGCGCTGATCCGCAATTACACCAAGTGGGACGACGAGCCGCGTTCCGCAGGCGCGTCTGTTGAATCCATCATGCGCGGCTACCAGATTGCCGCGACGCAGCCTTACGGCCCCACCTATGTCTGCCTCGACGTAGGCCTGCAGGAAACCAAACTCGACAAGGCCATCAATTTTCCCGACGTGGAGCGCCACAAGCCCGGCATTCCCCCGGCGCCTTCACAGGATGCGGTGGAAGAGGCCGCGCGGCTTCTCGTCAACGCCAAGAAGCCACTCATCCTCATGGGCCGCATGTCGCGCAAAATGGACGACTGGAACGCCCGCATTGCGTTGGCAGAGGCTCTGGGCGCAGCGGTGATGACCGACACAAAGCCCGGCGCGGTGTTTCCAACCGAACATCCGCTGCATCTCATCGATCCGCGCTTCCGCCCGTCGCCAGCCGCAGGCGACATCACCAAGGAAGCGGACGTCATTCTGTCGCTCGACTGGATGGACCTGCGCGGATGGTTCGTCCAGACGCTGGGCCGCGATACGGCGGTGGCGTCCAAGGTCATCCACTGCACGGTGGATGATTACCTGCACAATGGCTGGAGCATGGACTATTTCGGCCTGCCGCCCGTGGACCTGAAGATTTTGGCCACGCCCGACCAGCTCTTGCGCCCGCTCACGGAGGCGGTTCGTCGCCTGCGCGGAACCAGCGAGAAGGCGCAGCCCAAGTGGCCGGTGCGCAACGTCAAGCCGCTGGGCAAGCCCCGCGTGGAAGGCATGATGGGTCTGCGCGATCTTGCGCTTGTCGTGCGCGAGTTTTGCGACAAATGCGGCGACGTGACGACGGCGGGCTTCGCGCTTGGCTGGCCGTCCGACACCGTCAACTTCAAGCACCCGCTTGATTATGTCGGCTTCGACGGCGGCGGTGGCGTAGGCTCCGGGCCATCAAACGCCATTGGCACCGCGCTGGCCATCAAGGGCACGGGCCGCTTGCCGCTGACAATTGTCGGCGACGGCGATTTCGCCATGGGCTGCAACGCGATCTGGACGGCGGTGCACATGGGCATTCCGCTGCTGATGGTGATCGCCAACAACCGCGTTTACTACAACGACGTCGCCCATCAGGAGCGCATGGCGGTGGTGCGCGGCCGACCGGTGGAAAACAAGTTTGTTGGTCAGGAAATGATCAATCCCGCCATCGATCTCATCGCCATCGCCAAGGCGCAGGGCGCGCAGGGCGAAGCAGGCATCGAAACGTCAGGCGAACTGGCCGCAGCGCTTGAGCGTGGTGAGAAGGCGGTGCGGGCAGGGGCTGTATACATCATCGAGGCGCGCATCGATGTTGGCGCGCCCGGCGAGCGCGGCCAGGGCCACACCTCCGGCCGCAAGGACTAAGGACGAAATCAACACTGGGGCGCGCGTACGCCTCAGTGCACCACGCGCAGCCTCATCGCGCCGATGAGTTCGGCGCGCTTGCCCTCGGTTTCGCGCAGCAACGCCAGCTTTTCCTCCAGCGTGCTCGTGTTCGAACCGTAAAACACGATGCCGCCGATGATCAGCGTGAAGATGGTGACGAGTTGCAGTGCATCCATGCGAACAAATCCAATGAACGCCGCAACGATCCAGACGCCCCCGAGGATGAGGGCGATCCGCGACGCCAGTATCAGCTTGCGGCAGGCGTTGGCTTCCTCCGCGAGCGCCTCGATGCGCGCTTCCAGTTTCTCAATCGCGGCAATATGCGCGTCGTCGTCCATGCGCCGTCAGAGCCTCGGGCTGCAATTGCGAAACACGGTGTCCCGTTCGATAAACTCAGTCAGCCGCATGTCCTCAAAGCGGGTCAGCGCGCGCCCGGCTCGGGTATAGCTGGTGACGAACGTGCGTATTCTGGGCCCGTTGGCTGTTTGCTCGGTCACCTCGCCGCAGATCCGGCCATTCTCTCCACGGCCTCCCGGCAGATGAACGACCACTTTGATTTCGGCTGCGGCAGGATCAAGCAGCTGTGATCGAATGCTCTCATTGAGCGACGACGTCACCATGTTTGGCACAGGGTTGAGCGCGACATCGCCGATGGGTTGGGCGCCAGCGGCGACGCTCAGCACCAGCACAATCCAGGCGGCGCAGGGCAAAAGCCTTTGAAAATGCGTCATATGTTCATTCCGCTGGTCGCCGTTTCGGCTCCCCCGGCGTAGCTTGTCCTTGCAATCGCGTTCATCATGCCTCTGCCGCTGCGGAGCCTAGACGTATGCGCTCCACCCCGGATCGTCAAAGCCACTCAGGGGCGGATCGACTTTTTCTTTTCGCGGGGCGGAACACGCTTGCGCGGCCCGCGTTCTATCCGGGTCCCAAGGTTACCCCCCAACGGACTATTTTGCGGCCCCGATCCATGCCCCCGGATCGGGGCCGTTGCTTTTTCAAAATCTGCCGAGCGCTTTGACCTTGACCTTCCGGTCACCGTCGCGGTAGATCAAAACGTTATATTATAACATAGGGCGTAGAATGTTTCTGGTTAAAGCGCTGGCCGGAGTCGGCATGTTGGCGGCATTGACGATGCCCGTGGCCGCACAGAACGCCCACAGGCATAGCCATGCTGGCCATTCCCACGGGGCGCACGATCACGAACACGCCCACACACCTGCCAAGGCGAAGCGCAAGCCTGTGCGCCGGTCCGCCCCGAAGGCGAGCCGCGCTCCTGCGGCCCCGGTCGCTGCACTCCCTGCACGCCACGCTCACGATCATGCCAGCCGTGGTCACGCCCATACTCACAATCACGGCGGTCACGGACTTGAGACGGAAAACCTGTTCGGGTTCGTCTTGGGGTCTGATGTCGAGCCCAGGGGCACGCGCAGCATTGCAATGGAGACCATTGGCCGTTTTGGAAAACGGGGTGGAAAATACGGCGCGCTCGGCGGCAAGATCGAATTTGCGTACGGCGTGACCGACAGTCTCAGCGTGGCTGGCGCAGTCTTGGGCGCCTATTACAATATCGACAATGTTCCTGGCTTCGCCAACATCTCGCGAATGCGTCTCAATGGGATTGGCGGCGAGGCGCGTTGGCGCTTGCTCAATCGCGAAACGCACGGTGTTGGCCTCACACTCCACATTGAGCCTGTCTGGGCGACGTCCGACGAACTTACCGGATTGCCCGGCAAGAAGTGGGGCTCGGAGAACAAGATCATCGCGGACACGATGCTCGTGCCCGACAAGCTCTTTGCGGCCTTCAACGTCATCCACGAAATGGAAGTCGTCAAAGAAAAGAACTCTCCCATCACGGAGCGAGCCGCGAAGATCGGCGTTGGCTTTGCGCTGGCGACGCCGCTGACGAAGAACATTTTCGTTGGTGCGGAGGCGCGATATCTCTTTGCCTACGACGGCTTGGGCTTTGGCGCTTACGCCGGACGCGCGCTGTACATCGGGCCTACCATCCATGGAAAGTTCGACAACGGCATGTGGGCCTCTTTGGCCTGGAGCACTCAAATTGCCGGGGACGAGAAGGGCCTGACCGGCAAGTACGATCTTACGAACTTCGAGCGCAACATGGTTCGCTTCAAGGTTGGCTACGACTTCTGACGACGTGATCGGGCGGCCTGCAATCTCCTCCCGGTTGCGAGCCGCCGTCAGTTTACTTCTTGCGCCCCGAGAGTTCGCGAACCTGATCGATGATGGCTGCCGGTGTCGCGTAAACGCTTTCAAGAAGCGCATGTATTTCCGCGCCCGAAACCGGTTCGAGATCAATCCCCAGTTTCTTCGCTTCCGCCTTGGCATCATCGTCCGCCAGCATGGCGAGGAACGTCTTGCGCAACAGCTCGACGCGGTCTTTGGGTGTTTCTGCAGGCGCGACGAGAGGCCACGCCATCGTCTGTCCGGTCAGAATGACCTGCAAGATTCTCTTCTGCTCGTCCGTCTTTGCATATTCCATGACCAGCGGCACATCGGGTAGTTCGGGCGACTTGCGCAGCGACATTTGAAGCAAGATACGCAACTCGCCTCGCTTCAGCATCTCGGCGCCCTCGGTGCGGAAGGATGCCCACGACCACGAGCCGCGTCCCTCCACTTCACGCCGCTCAACCGCCAGCACCATTTCAGGTCCACTGCGGTAGCCTGTGACAATCTTGAAACGCGTTCCCAGCAAATTGTTCAGCGTGTTGGGATAAGTCACGCCATCAGTGCCCGGCGCCGGACCCGCCACCGCCACTTCGCGTGTGCGCAGATCGTCCAGCGTACGCACGCCTGTTTCCGTGCGCACGGCGATGACGGAGACCTCAGGGCTCGTGCTTCCGATCCACTGCAGTTTCAACGGATCGAAACGCGTTTGCTCCCCGCCCAGCATGGGTTCGATGCCCATGCCGCGCGCGACGACTGCAAGCGTTGTCCCATCTTTGGGCGCCGCGTTCGCTAGATGGTTCGTCGCCGTGACGCCGCCGCCGCCTGTCATGTTGCGGACGATGACCTGCGGATTGCCGGGAAGTTTGCGCGTAAAGTGACGACCCAGAAAGCGTGCGTTGACGTCGTAGAGACTGCCCGCGCCAGACCAGCAGACGATCGTTATTGTCTTGTCGGCGTAAAAGTTATCGCTTTGCGGCAGAGACGGTTGCGCCACAGCGTGAACGCCGCTGAGGCCGACCGCAACAAACGCAAGCGTGACAGATTTCAGCATTGTCTCCCCCCGGATGTTTTGACTATTGCGATGCCTTTGCCGCGCGATGTCAACCCAAGGCTGTCGCGTCAGCAACAGGAAAAGGTGGGAAGAGAATTTAGCTTTCCTGGATATTCGCCAATCTGGCGCGTGCGGCAGCTACACCAGCGGCAGTGATCTCAATGACATGTCGACCACAGCCGACGCAGATCTGCTGGTCATTCAGTCGGCAAACGCCGACGCATGGCGAGGCAAGCGCACGGGCCTGCGCACTGGTCTGCGCAACTGCGGGAATCACGTCGTCGGCGTCAGTCATCACATCTATCCATGATCGCCCACAATGGACCCGTTCGGGAGCCGAACGTCAACTGCAGACGTGCGCCAACAGGTGCGGCATTGAGTCAAATGCGCGGGGTCTGTCGGGACAAAACTTTCGATTTGCGATGATTGCGCAATGCTTGCTGCGAGAATACCTCGCGCCTGCTTGGTTGACTTTGCGCTTCGGGATCAATTACCGTTCAACATCATAAAAGCGTCCGGCAAAAGGACGCCACAGCGGAGGAAATCATGGCTTTCCGGGGCCCGACGTCGGCAGACATTCTTGCGTCTAAATTTGCAACTGCAATGCCCGCAGAGGTGACGCTGCCACAAGCTGATACGCGACATTACTTCCAGGCTATCGACAACATGATCAATGTGTTTGCGATCAAGCCGGATGACAAGGTTTTATTCCTCACCGACCCGCTGCTGGATCGCCGCATCGTCGATTGCATCACGGGCGTCGCAAACTCGCGCGGCGTTTTTCCGCGCGAGTTCATGGCGCCGTCCACGCAGCTTCCTGATTGTCCAGATGAAGTGCGCGCGCTTGTCGAGGATGCGACCTTTGTTGTCTCGTCGTGGTTTTGCTCGGTCAATTCGCCCTTGTTCGTCAAACTGCGCAAGGAAAAGGGCCAGCGCTGGGTGAAGATCACCTACTTCCGCAATCTTGATCTGCTGCAGACGGCGCAGGCGCGCTTCCCGGTCGACCTCGTCGGCGAGATCGTGCGCGCCACGGCTCGCCTTTATCCCAAGGATCACGACTTCGACATGCACTTTTCCTGCCCGCGCGGCAGTGACCTCACCATCAAGTTCACGCCGCCGATGGTGAAGGGGCTTTTGTCGAACAACCGCTGGCTGGGTCAGCAGCGCGCCGATCAGCCCGGCTGCTATGTGCATTATATGCCGACGCACGGGCCTAATCTATACGACCGCAATTGCTTTCCCGGCGGCGGCGCTCATGCCAAGCCGACAATGGCCGGCATAGTTTACCCGCAATGGGCGATCGGTTTTCACAAGCCCTTCGAGGAGAAGATCGGCATTGAGTACAAGGACGGCCTCGTCGTGAAAGTGCACGGCAAGTCTGACGACGCGCGCATTCTCGATGAGATGCTGGTCGCTGGGCAGGCGACGCTTCATGAATTGGGCTGCGGGTTCAACCCAAAGTATCCACGCTTCAAGGCCTATCCCGCAGGCTCGAACGCCCCCGGGGCCCTGCATTGGGGCACTGACGGCAAGTTCCCCAGCGAATACATGCAGCGCATGGTGCCCAAGTGGGAAGAGCCAGCTACGCATCAGGATTGTGTGATGTTCGACATGACAGTGAAGGCAGGCAACACCACGCTGATCGACAACGGCTTCCTCATGGCGTTGCGCGATCCCAAGGTCATTGAAATGGCGAGCCAGTATGGCAACCCGAAAGAATTGCTCGAAACCTTCGTGGAATAGCGCTTCAGATACACGACGCCCCGTCCATGAAAGGCGGGGCGCACACACAGGGAGGAGTCCATGAGACGCAGCCTATTCGGGCTGGCGGCCCTGCTTGCCGCCTGCGCGCCTGCCTCAGCACAGTTCTACAAAGACAAAACAGTGACGCTCCTCGTCAATTACGGCGCTGGGGGCAACGCCGACACCGATGCTCGATTGCTTGCGCGCCATTGGCCCAAGCATATTCCCGGGTCGCCCAACGTCGTGATCCAGAACTTGCCGGGCGCGGGCGGCCTGCGCGCGATGAACGTGCTCGGCCTGAAGGCTCGCTCAAACCCGGACGGCTTCATCGCTGGTTTCTTCACGGTGAGCCCCACGCCGCCGCTCGTTGACGACCCCGGTCTGCAAATCAACATGGCCGAAGAATTCATCCCCATCGGAGGCGCCCGCGGCTGGACAATAGCTTACGCACGCAGGGACATCGCGCCCGGTCTCAAGGTTCCAGAAGATCTCGCAAAAGCCAAGAAGGTCTTTATCGGCGGCTATTCGCGCGCCTCGTCGCACGACACGCGCCTGCGGCTTGCGCTTGAGGTTCTGGACGTGCCGTATTCAGCTGTCACGGGCTTCCCCGCGCAGAGCGACATCGTGAAGGCGATGCTGCAAAATGAAGTGAACATGTCGGCCAGTTCGCTGCCCGGCTACCTTTCACTGGTGCAAGCCAACATCATCACGCCGGGCATCGGCATTCCGCTCTGGCACTACGACGTGATTGGCCCGGATGGGAAGCCGGCGGGAAATCCTGATTTGCTGGCCATGGGCATTCCGCTGTTCAGCGAAGTCTACCAGAAGGCGCATGGCAAGCCGGCGTCCGGCCCCAAATTCGAGGCCTTGCTGCAACTCAACAACATTGGCACCAGCCTGCAGCGGGGCGTCTTCCTGCCGCGCGGCGCGCCGCCAGAGGCCGTGGAGGCCTTGCGCAAAGGTTACGATCTCGTCGTGAAGGACCCCGCCTACATCGCGGAATATGAAAAGGTGAACAACGAGAAGCCGGACGCCGTGAACGCCGCGGTCATTCAATTGGTCTTTGAAGCCATGCAAAAAGTGACGCCCGAGATCAGGCAAGTGCTCAAGGCGGCCGTCGCCGAGTAACCAGACCCGCGCCGAACACCAGGCGCATTTTGTGACCAAGTCTGCTATTTTCTTGCCGCCAAGCTAGGCGCGGGAGAGTTGGGATGGATCGCAAATTGGAGCCTGATCGCGGTCTGGCGGCATTGGGTAACACAGCGCTCATCGAAAAGATGATCGTGCTTCTGCTGTTTCTGGCGTTCATGACCGGCGTCCTGATGGTGCTATTGCCCTTTGGCATTGGCCTCGTCTTCGGGACGATTATCGCCATTGCCGCATGGCCGTTGCGCCAATGGATGCGGCGCGTCGGTTTCAGCCCTGTCCTCTCGGCGACGATTCTGCTGGTGGGGCTGCTGGCGTTTGTCGCCGTCCCGGTTCTCTTGCTGGCGCCAGGACTGGCGGGCGATGTCACGCGGGTGATGGACGTCGTCCGCAATTGGATGGGAACAAGCCCGCCTCCACCGCCATGGATAGATTTGATTCCGTTGGTCGGCGATTCCATCAAGGCTCGATGGGTCGACGCCTTCTCCTCCGGCGCTGCGCCAAAGGAGGCGCTGGCGCCCTACGCGGAGCCGCTGCGCGGCGCGATGCTGGCGGTGGCGCGCGGCATGGGCGAAAGCCTGCTGCAACTCCTTCTCGCGCTCGCGATTTCGACCATGATCTGGGCGCAAGGCGACACGTTGGCCGCTGTCTGCGTTGATGTATTGCGCCGCTTGGGCGGCAGCCATCTGGCACAGCTTGGCTTCATGTCCGTCAATGCGGTCCGTGGCGTGTTTTATGGGGTCGTCGGCACAGCGTTCATTCAAGCTGCGCTCATGGCTATCGGATGTTGGATAGTTGGCATCCCGGGCGCGATCCCCATCGGCTTCATCACCCTGCTTCTCGCGTTGAGCCAGATTGGCGGGCCCCTGATTCACTTTGTCTGGCTGGGCGGCGCCTATTGGCTTTACTCGAAAGGGCAGGCAGGGCTGGTGCTTTGGCTCTTTGTCGGCTGGGGCATCTTCGTCACCGTTATCGATAACATTCTTAAACCCTGGCTGATTGGCGCCAGCATTCAAATGCCTCTCGCGCTGGTTATTCTGGGCGTGTTCGGCGGCTTTCTCTCATTCGGATTCCTTGGCCTGTTCGTTGGGCCGGTGCTTATCGCTGTGGCCTACTCTCTTCTTGTTGCCTGGCGCGCGGAAAGCCACATCGGCGAGGTCTCGAACCCATAGTGACAGCGTGGCGGCGGTATCGTTGCTGGCCACCATCTGCGGAGCGTGCCAAACTTGCTGAAACGTCAAACCCACCGGTCGGAGGAAACCTTGGATAACAGAAGCGTCGCCGCAGCAGCTTTCGTTTCCGCGCTCCTCGTCAGCGCACCTGCGCATGCGCAAGACTCCGTCGCCGCGTTCTACAAAGGCAAGTCAGTCAACCTGCTGGTCGGCTCGGCGCCGGGCGGCGGCTACGATCTTTATGCGCGCCACGTCTCGCGTCACATGGGCAGGCTGCTGCCCGGAGAGCCGGACATCGTGGTGCAAAACATGCCCGGCGCTGGCGGGCTTATCGCTGCGAACACGCTTTACACGCGCTCGCCCCGCGATGGATCAACCATCGGCCACATTCAGGGGCCGCTCACGATTCGCCAGATAGCTGGCGGCCGTAATGTGCAATACGACATGCGCAAGTTCGGCTGGCTTGGCAGCTCAAACAACACGTCGAACGTATGCGTTTTGTCGCCGCGCACGCCAGTCAAGACAGCCAAAGATTTGCTTACGCGCGAAATTATTATCGGCGGATCGGGCGGCTCAACAACATATGTGCCGTCATTTCTGAATGCAGTTGCGGGCACGAAG
>JANPPJ010000159.1:0-3682 GCA_031428455.1 Hyphomicrobiales bacterium
CGCTCGACATCGCGCTCGTCGCTTCGTGCATGAGAATCCAGCGCGGCCTTTGAAGCAACGCGCGCGCGAAGGCGATGCGCTGCTGGTCCTCAACGCCGAGTTCTTCCTCCCAATTGGAGGCCGTGGCCAGAAGCGGCGTCAGGTGGGCGAGGCCCACGCTCGCCAGAACCTGCGCGACATTGTGCATGGACAGGCGGGCGGGATCGATGGTCCCGACGATCACTTCCAGAAGCGTGGCCGGCGGGATGTGCGGATGCTCGCCCATGAAGAAGGGCTCGGCGTCTTCGGGAAGTTCGATGCGGCCCGCGCCCCACAGCGACAGTCCCGCAACCGCACGGAACAAGGCTTCCGCGCCTTGAGGCGTTGTTTCAAGGAGCACGCTTTCGCCCGGTTTGATCTCGCCGGAGAAATGCTCCACCACCGTGTGGCCGTCAGGCAGCACCAGGCTGAGATCTTGGAAGGCGAGCGCCGGGCCGTTCTCGCGCACCCGTGCGAAACTGCCTTTCTGTTCTGTGAACTGCGGGTCTGAACTGTTGTCCACGGCGTCTTGCAGCTGCAGCACGCGCTCGGCGGACGCTTCCCACTGCGCCACACTGGAAAAATTGCTCGACAGCCACGACAGCGCCGCCGTCACCTGTCCGAAAGCGATTGTCACCTGCATAAGCGTGCCGAGGGTCATCTCCCCCGCGAAATAGCGGGGCGCCAGAATTAGCAGCGGCAGCACTGCGGTCAGCTGCGCATATCCTGCGTTCATGAACATCAGGTTGCGAAGGGATGCGCGCTGGCGCGCCCATGCTGCGCATATGGCGTCGAAGGCTTGCGCAAGCCGCTGGCGTTCGCCGCGCTCTGAGCGAGCCAGCGCGATGGCTTGCGAGTGGGTCAACGCGTTGATGAGGAGCGCGCGATGATTGGCCTCCGCCGTTTGCCGGTCGTCAGTTGCGCGCACCAGCGGCGAGCCGATGACGATCGTAATAGCCGCCCCCAGGCCGGCATAAATGAGCGCAATCCAGACCATGTGGCCCGGGATCGTGAACGCCAAATTCCCAGTCGCGATGTAGAGCGGCCCGGAGTAGAGCCACAGCACGCCGACGAAGAGCACGAGCTGGGTCAGCGCGTAGAGCAGCGAGACGAGGAATTCGACCACCCATTCGCACACGAGGCGCGCGTCCTCGGCGATGCGGCCATCGTCGTTGCCGTGCGCGCCGCCGATGTAGCGCAGACGGTAGTGGTGACCCTCCGACATCCAGGCGTCGCGAACGCTCGCCGTCAGATAGGTGCGAAGGACGAGTTGCAGGCGCAGTTTCGACTCCAGGCTAAGAGCCTGTAGAGCCATCATCGAGAGTACGATCGCAAAAAACGTCAATGCCTGTGCGCCGAGGGCCGTGTCGACGCGCTTGTCGAGCAGATCGAAGAATTCCGCGCTCCAGCTTGCTAGCCGCAGGACGAGCAGGACTTCGAAAATCGTGACGGTCAAGGCAGTAGCGATCAAAGCAATCGCGAGCCAGCGCTTGGGCGTGCTAAAGACGCCCGCCAGCATCCGCAGCATGCGAATAGCGCCGGGGCCGGGACGGGCTTCCTCAAACATGCGCGGGCGCACGAGCCGCCGTTGTGGGGCGTCACCCTTGAGTTTTGGGGTCTTGTCCGGGCTTGTCATCGTTCAGCTGACATTATCGATGAATATGGGGTCAGGAACCCGTTAGAGGGCGCGAAGCGCTTCGGCCGGAGATCGGTTCGTAGCTGCCAAGGCGGGATGCGCGGCGCCCCGTAAACATAGGGCGCGAGCGCGTTCAGGGAATGATTCCCAGGATCTTGCGCGTCCGCTCGACGACCGATGCGGGCGAACCGAAGATGTCTGCGACCGTTTTCTCGACGACCTCCGGCCCGAGCGGCTGGATTTCAAGATTCAGCTTGGCGGCCTCCGTCAGGAATTCTGTATCCTTGAAGGTCGCCATGAACGCCTCGCGCAAAATCTTCAGCCGGTCCGCAGGAATCCCTTCGGGCCCGAGCACGGGGCGGCCATATGTCCATGGCCCGAAGATAAGCGTGAGCACCTGCCGGTCTTCCTCCGACTTCACCATGTCAAACGCATTCGGCACATCCGGCAGGTCCGGGTGTTTCGTCAGCCCCATCTGAATTGGCACTTTCACAATACCCTTTTTGTAATCCTCCCACAGATCGGCCTTGAGACTCGAAACGGTGAGGCCGCAATGTCCGTCAACCTCGCCCTGGTGGGCTGCGAGCCGCGCTTCCGCAAGACCGGGATAACCCGTCACGATCTTGAAATTGAAACCGAGCACGCTCGCGATCACACGCGAGTCGAGTGTCGATCCGGCGGTGGGGCCCGTCGAGCCCACAACAACAGACTTTGTGCGCAGATCTTCAATGCTCGACACCTTGGAACTCCAGAAACCGCACGTGCTGATTTCCGTGTTCATACTGCCGATCCACGAGAACTTCCGCGGATCAAAGCGCGCGACCTGCGGATTGAGAAGCGGCTCGACGGTATTCACCGGGTTCGGCATTCCGATGACCGAGCCATCCTTAGGCGCGACGTTCGCAATGTAGTTCGTCGCCGTGAGGCTTCCCGCGCCAGGCATGTTCTGGATTACGATGACCGGGCGCCCGGGAATGTGCTTGCTCATGTGCCGCGACAGCGCGCGCGAATAGGTGTCGAACGTAGCGCCTGTCGGGTAGCCGACGATGAAGCGCACGGTCTGCCCCTTATATAATTCCTGCGCCATCACGGGCTCGCACAAACTGTGTGCCGAGGTAAACGCCACGCCCGCCAGTAAAACTGTTCTCATGTTTCCCTCCCTCAGTTTGATTTAGATTTTTAGCCCCGGGCCATTAGACCATGATGCAAAGATGCGGCGGCTTCACAGCGGATGCAAGCGGAACTCGCTAAGCAGAAGCCGGATTGTCCGTCGTCAGATTCTTCCCCGTTAGCGTCCATATGACAAATTGAGTTTTTCAAGAAGAGAGGATTTTTGGTAAGCAGCTGACGCTGTGCCGTTGCAGGCAGCGGTGCAGTGATGACCGTGTCAGACGAGGGAGCGTCGCCTGAAAGGCATAGCGACAATCGTCCAGGGCAACAACGTACGCCGGCGGAACGAGACGATTATCGCTTCTTCTATAATGGAAAAAACCGACGATCTTGGCTGCCTCTGTCCGGTTCGGAAGATCGTCGACCGAAGCCCGTTTTCTCCACTTCAAAATCGGCTTGCGGTTGACGCTGTAACGGGCCGCAAGCGCCCTCAGGTTCTCTTCATTATTCAGTATTGCTCGACGGACCTGATCTCGTCGTATTATACGGCTTATCGAGGATCTCGGACCCGGTTATTCCGCTGCTAACTTCATTGTGCCTCGTCCATTCGAGCCATGGCGGCTGGCCTTCCTGGGTGTTCGTAAGCAGGCCCGTCAAGGGGGCAAGTTGAACTGGCCCCACCAAACCGAACCTTTAGGTAGCGTTTTTCGCACGATAGTCCCTTGCCTTCCGGGAGGGCACGACTATCAATTCCCGGATTTGCGTCGGGCAAATAACCGACGAGACTCGTGCAGGAGCAGATTTTGGCCGAACGATTTGAACGTCATCGCCAACCTTGGACCCAGGAAGAAATTGAAAAGCTGAAATTGCTCGCCCGGAAAGGCATGGCTTTGAAGGCGATTTCCAAGGCGATGACAC
>JANPPJ010000160.1:0-14568 GCA_031428455.1 Hyphomicrobiales bacterium
CACATGGTCTGTGTACGCAATTTTGATGTCGTAAGCGTTGACGATTTCGTCCCTGGCGCAGCGCGAAAACTGAGCCGTCTCGCAGACGGGCTTGAAACGCGCAAAGGCTGCGGGAACACGCTTGAAATAGGCGGGGCCATGACTGCCCATCATGTGCAGTACGATCACGCCACCTTTCGTCATGGACGCGATGCGCTGCTCCAATCCTTCCAGTAGAATTTCATCGTGACACTCTCCCTCGATGCAAAAACGGGGATCGCTGGACTGCGTCAGCGTCACCGTGGGGATGCGGGCGCAAACGCCCTTGCAGCCGCCCTGATTGTCCACCCACGTCACATCAAGGCCCGTGCGCAGCACCAGGTCGAGCAGGTTCTCATTCCGCTGCACGGCGCGGAGCGAATATCGCGCGCGCCCAAGGCCCGAAAACATGCAGGGGACCGACACGCCCGTATCCGTGCCGCAGGACGACACTTGCGGAAAGGCGATGAGATCGGGGATCGCTTTCAGCCCGGGATTAGTGTCCCGCTGGTAGCCGAACAGGGAGAAATTCTCGGCGCGCGCCGTCTCGCCGATCACCAGAATCGTGACGAGGGGGCGCACGCTTGATCCCGGCGCCTGATCGCGCTGCGCATCGAGGCCAATCGGCGTCAGAGGCCCGGAATAGTGGCGCACGGAGCGAACCGCCAGCTTTCCTCCGGCCAAGACAACATTGGCCGGCGTAGACATAAACACGATGGCCTGCTGCTCGCGCAGGACCGAGAAATAGTCGTTAGAGAACGCGGCGAAATTCGCGATGACAACGGCCAACGCCAGCGCGCAGCCCGTAAGGTTCGCGCGCAAAAGCGGCTTCCACGCTGGCCATTTGATGCGCACGAGCGCGATGGCCAACGCCGGCGCCAAGCCAAGGCCTCCTACCCACGCCGCCGCCGCCCATGTAACGAGATCGCCCGCCTCCGCACTGTCCGTCTGAAAGACGTTGCGGATCATGTTCATGTCGATGACCGCGCCGTATTCGCCCATGAAATAAGAGGCGGCGGCAGCAGTGACGACCATAAGCGCGGCGACAGTCTTGAGCACATACCGCAACGACAGCAGCCGCAGGAAGAAGAAGTAGGTCGCAACCTGAAAGAGAAAAAAGCTGAATAAGAACGCCCAGTCGGTGACCGTGTCCGGGCTGGTGACTGCGTACAGTTTTGTCCACAGCGTGCCGTTCAGGGCGATGACAATGAAAAGGGCCACAAGAGCGCTCAGCGTCTCCGGGCGGATTTTGAATGGCTTCGGCACGGTTCAGACTTCCCCTACCCCGATTTTTCAGGGCGTATATCTACGGGTAAGTCGATAGCCTCATCATTGTGGCATAATTGCGCAGCTCAGTCCCGCAGCTCTGCTCAGGATGAGGCCTCTTCGGAGAACGGCGTGATCGCTACGCTCTCGCCGCAGCCGCAGGCCGACGTCTGGTTCGGATTTTTGAACACGAAGACGGACGACAGCTTCTCGACCTTGTAGTCCATCTCGGTGCCGAGAAGGAACATTACCGCCTTTGGATCGACGACGATCTTGACGCCCTTGTCCTCGACCACTTCGTCGAACCTGCCGATCTCTTCGGCAAAATCCATCGTGTAGGACATGCCGGCACAGCCGCCGTTTTTCACGCCGACGCGCACGCCGACAATGGGCTTCTCGGACTTCTCGATGATCTCGCGCACGCGATCAGCGGCGATGTCGGTGATGCGCATCACCTGCGGGCGTGGTCTGCGGGTTGGCTTAATGGCTTCCATCTTATCCTCCGGCCGGGTTCAAGGCCCGGCGAAGCAACTTGAATACTTTAACGCATGCGCAACGGATTCGTCACCACATGTCGAGCGCGACCTTGGCGACGTCCGACATGCGCCCGTGGTTCCACGGCGGGTCGAACACCATTTTCACCGTGACGCCCGATATGCCCGGCACCGCGCTCACGGCGTCCTCAACCCACTTGGGCATTTCGCCAGCCACCGGGCAACCCGGCGCCGTCAGCGTCATGTCGATATCAACGAGCCGCGATTCATCCACGCCAACGCGGTAGATGAGGCCCAGCTCGTAAACATCGACCGGGATCTCCGGATCAAACACGGTTTTCAGCGCGGTGATGATTTTTTCGGTCAGATCATCCATTTCCTCCGGCGGAATGCCGGGGGCCAGTTCAAGGTCAGGCCGGTTGGGCTGCACTTCCGCCTCCGGGCTCGTCGTGTCGGTTGTGTCAGACATAAGCGAACCTCACGAGAACAGTGATTCGGCGCGCTGCAGCGCGTCGGCGAGCACGTCGATTTCTTCGAGCGTATTATACAGCGCGAAAGACGCGCGGCACGTGGACGTGACGCCATAACGCTGCATCAGCGGCATGGCGCAATGGGTGCCCGCGCGCACGGCGACGCCCGAGCGGTCAATGACCGTGGCGACGTCATGCGCATGGGCGCCCTTCATTTCGAAGGAGACCACAGCCCCCTTCTCGTGCGCAGTGCCGATGATGCGGATGGAGTTGAGCTTGGACAGCCGCGCGTGCGCATAGTCGCGCAGCGCATCTTCATGCGCGCGAATTTTGTCACGACCGAGGCTCTCCATGTAGTCGAGCGCAGCGCCAAGGCCGATGGCCTGCACGATAGGCGGCGTGCCCGCCTCGAAGCGATGGGGCGGCGTGTTGTACGTGACACTATCGCGCGTCACCATCTCGATCATCTCACCACCACCGGCGTAGGGGGGCAAGGTCTCCAGCCACTTGCGCTTGCCGTAAAGGAAGCCGATGCCGGTCGGGCCATAAAGCTTGTGCCCCGTGGCGACGTAGAAATCGACATCGAGCGCGCGCACATCCACATCAAGATGCACTGCGCCCTGCGACCCATCGACGACAACCGGGATGCCGCGCGCATGCGCAATCTCGACGACCTTCGCGATGGGCACGATGGTGCCAAGCACATTCGACATATGCGTGATGGCGACAATCTTCGTGCGTGGCGTCAGCGACTTCTCGAACGCATCAAGCGAGAAGTTGCCTTCTTCATCAACATCAACCCACTTCAGAACAGCGCCGTTGTTCTCGCGATGGAAATGCCATGGCACGATGTTGGAGTGATGCTCCATGATCGTGAGAACGATTTCATCCCCGGGCCCGATATGCGCGCGGCCGAACGACGACGCCACAATGTTCAGGGCCTCGGTGGCGCCGCGCGTGAAGACGATTTCTTCCGTTGAGCCTGCGTTAAGAAATGCACGCACCTTTTCGCGCGCGGCCTCGTAGGCGTCCGTCGCCGCGTTGGCGAGATAATGCAGGCCGCGATGCACGTTCGCGTATTCATGCTCGTAGGCATATGTGACGCGGTCGATCACCTGCCGCGGTTTTTGCGCGGATGCGGCGTTGTCGAGATAAACAAGTTTCTTGCCATAGGGACGCTCGCTGAGGATCGGGAAATCCTCACGCACTTTCATCACGTCATAGGCGGGCGGCTTGTGCGTCGACGTCATTGTGTCTGTCATTACTCTTTGTCCGCCACTACTTGCGCTGCGCGAGCCAGCCGCGCACCCTTTCCATCAGCGTTTCACGCGTGTCTTCATCTTCGACGTTATCAAATGCAGGCGCAACGAACGCCTCCAGCAGAAGCGCTTCGGCCTCCCGGCGCGGCAGTCCGCGCGCCATGATGTAGAACAGCAGATCGTCATCAAGTTCGCCGCACGTTGCGCCATGAGCGCATTGCACGTCGTCCGCAAAGATTTCGAGTTCCGGCTTGTTATACATCGCCGCGCCTTCGGCGAGCAGCATGGCGTTGGACGCCATGCGCGCGTCGGTTTTCTGTGCGCCGGGGGCGACGTTTATGCGTCCCTGGAACACGCCCGTCGCCTCGTCATCCACGATGGTCTTGTAGACTTCGCGGCTCTCGCCGTTTGCCGCAGCGTGATTGACGATGATGGCTGTGTCTGCGTGCTGACGGCCGCGCACAAGCGTTGCGCCGCAGATGGACGCCTTCGCGTGTTCACCCGAAAAGCGCAGGAATATTTGATGTCGGGACAACGCTGCTCCCGTGGTGAGCGAGAGCGTGTCGAATTTCGCGCGCGCGGCAAGGTCAACGCCGAGCGTCGAGACGCACGATGCAGCAGCGTCGAGACTGTTAATGCGGATATGGTTGACCTTCGATTGTTCGCCGGCATCGAACTCGATCAACGACTGTGCGAAATGCCCCGCGCCCGCAGCGCTATCATGGCTTTCCATCAGCGTGAACGAGGCGCCCGCGCCAATTTGCAAAATGACGTGTGCCGCAGAAGTCGCCGCCGTTTCAGCGTTCTGAAAAACAAAACGCAACGCGCATGTTGCATTCGCTTCAACGCGGATCGTGATCGTCTCGCGCGAGAAGGCGCGAGCGAGCGCGATGGACGCGTCATCTTCATCGATAACAGGCGTGGCCAGGCGCCGACCCGACGTTGCGCGCTCGATGCTGACGCCTTGCGGCGCCTTCGGTTCGCCAACGAGTGCGCCATCTGCGAAGATGAGGGTCGCACCTTCAACAACGCTTGCGCCCGAAGCCGCGCCTGCTGGCAGCGGCGCCCGCTTGAGTTGCGTGCGCAGGTCCGTGTAGTGCCACGCTTCAATGCGCCGACCGGGCAAGCCCTTGCTGAGAAACCGCGCGAAGGCTTCCTCCTGCGCGGGGGCGACGCCCGAGGCGCGCAGAGCTTCGAAGCTCTCCACGAGGCTGGCGTCGGCTGGCGATTGCGGCGGCTTCACGCTGGCGTTCATCGCATCCTCACGCGGCGTCCGCGACATAGTCGCGATAGCCGTTGCGTTCGAGTTCGTGCGCCAGTTCCGGCCCGCCCGACTTCACGATGCGGCCACCCGAAAGCACATGCACGGAGTCCGGCTTGATGTAATCAAGAAGCCGCTGGTAATGGGTGATAACCAGGAAACCGCGATCAGGCGAACGCAGCGCATTCACGCCTTCAGCAACAATGCGCAGCGCGTCGATGTCGAGGCCGGAGTCGGTCTCGTCGAGAATGGCGAAACGCGGCTGCAGCAGCATCATCTGCAGCACTTCCATGCGCTTCTTCTCACCGCCGGAGAATCCGACGTTGAGCGGACGACGCAAAAAGTCCTGCTTCACGCCGAGCTTGTCGGCGGCAGTGCGCACGGTCTTGATGAAATCAGGCGTCGACATTTCGGGCTCGCCGCGCTGCTTGCGTTGCGCATTCATGGCGGCCTTGAAAAACGTCATCGTCGTCACGCCGGGGATTTCCAGCGGATACTGGAAGGCAAGAAACAGCCCCTTGGCGGCGCGTTCGTTGGCTTCCATCTCCAGCAGGCTCTCGCCATTGAGCGAGACATCGCCACTCGTAACCTCATAGCCTTCACGGCCAGCCACGACGTAAGACAACGTCGATTTGCCCGAGCCGTTTGGCCCCATAATGGCCGCGACTTCGCCCGCTTTCACGCTGAGCGACAGGCCCTTGATGATCTCGCGTTCTTCCACGCGGGCGTGGAGATTATCGATCTTCAGCATTTCGGTTTCCGTTCGTTGCAGCGTTGCCGCCACTCATGTTCAACAGTGAATGAAGATCAGCCTACTGAGCCCTCAAGGCTCACGGCAATAAGCTTCTGCGCTTCCACCGCAAACTCCATCGGCAGTTGCTGCAGCACATCGCGCACAAAGCCGTTGACGATCAGCGCCGTCGCCTCTTCGCCCGAAAGCCCGCGCTGCATGCAGTAGAACAGCTGGTCCTCGGAGATTTTTGACGTTGTCGCCTCATGCTCGAAGACGGCGCTGGCGTTGCGCGATTCGATGTACGGGATCGTATGTGCGCCGCATTGCTGGCCGATCAGCAGGGAGTCGCAATTGGTGAAATTGCGCGCGTTCTGGGCCTTGCGATGGGCGAACACCTGGCCGCGATATGTGTTGTTGGAGCGGCCAGCTGAAATGCCCTTCGAGATGATGCGGCTCGACGTGTTCTTGCCAAGATGCAGCATCTTCGTTCCGCTATCGACCTGCTGCTTCCCGTTGGAAATCGCGATTGAATAGAATTCGCCGCGCGAGTCGTCGCCGCGCAGGATGCAGGACGGATACTTCCACGTGATTGCAGAGCCGGTTTCGACCTGCGTCCACGAAATCTTCGAGCGCGCGCCACGGCAGTCGCCGCGCTTGGTGACGAAGTTGTAGATGCCGCCCTTGCCGTTGCTGTCGCCGGGATACCAGTTCTGCACGGTCGAGTATTTGATCTCCGCGTCGTCGAGCGCGATCAACTCGACAACCGCCGCGTGCAGCTGGTTTTCGTCACGCATCGGCGCTGTGCAGCCTTCAAGGTAACTCACGTAGGAGCCCTTGTCGGCGATGATGAGCGTGCGCTCGAACTGCCCGGTGTTGCGCTCGTTGATGCGGAAGTACGTGGACAATTCCATCGGGCAGCGCACGCCCGGCGGGATGTAAACGAATGACCCGTCGGAGAAGACCGCCGAGTTCAGCGTCGCGTAGAAGTTGTCGGTCACGGGGACGACGGTGCCCAGATACTGGCGCACGAGTTCGGGATGCGATTGCAGAGCCTCTGAAATCGGGCAGAAGATAACGCCAGACTTGGCGAGTTCCGCCTTGAAGGTCGTGGCGACCGAGACGGAGTCAAACACCGCGTCAACAGCGACGCGCTTGCCTAGGATGCCGAGCAGCGCCTCACGCTCGCGCAGCGGGATGCCGAGCTTGTCGTAGGTCTTGAGGATTTCGGGATCGACCTCGTCCAGCGATTGCGGGCCGGACATCGATTTGGGCGCCGAGTAATAATACAGATCCTGAAAATCGATCTGCGGATAGTCGACGCGCGCCCACTTGGGCTCTTTCATGGGCAGCCAACGCTGATAGGCGTCAAGACGCCACTGCGTCATCCACGCAGGCTCGCTCTTTCGATCCGAGATGTAGCGAACAATATCTTCGTTCAGGCCCTTGGGGGCCTTCTCGGACTCGATGTCCGTCACGAAGCCATACTTGTAAGCGTCAACGTCAACCGACTTCACCCGGTCAACGGTTTCCTGAATAGCCGGCATACCCTTCTCCCCCTTGGCGGTTTCAAGGACCGCTGGTGGAACCACAACATCTTACGAGCCAGCACCCCGGCCCGATCACTCATTGCGCCCGTCTTTCACGGACACGAAATTCAGGCCGCCGCCTTGCGGCGTTGCGTCATGCGCGAAGCGACGCGAACATAGGCGTCGACGAAATTGGACACGTCGTCACCACTCGTGTCGCGCCCCAGACTTACGCGGATCGCGCCCATCAATATATCGGGCGCAACCCCCATTGCGGCCAGCACATGCGACTCCTTTACCTTGCCCGATGAGCAAGCGGAGCCTGATGACACCGCGAAGCCTTCCAGATCAAGGCCAATCAGCACAGTCGAAGCTGGCGCGCCCACGAGAGCAAAGGCGCTGGTATTGGGCAGACGCGGCGCGCCGCGCGAAAAAATCGAGAGGTCCGGAAAGGCGCCCAACAGGCGCTCCTCCATCGCATCGCGCAAACCGGCAAGACGAACGGCCTCGACATCTTGCTCTTTCAGCGCCCATTCCACCGCCGCCCCAAACGACGCGACGCCACTTACATTCTCGGTGCCCGCGCGCAGATTACGCTCCTGTCCTCCGCCGCGGACGAGCCTCATCTCCATGTTTGGGTCCGAAGCGCGAAGCGCAAGGGCGCCAACGCCCTTTGGGCCACCAATTTTGTGCGCGGAGACAAAAATCGCGTCTGCGCCGAGCGAGTCCACCCGGCAATCGGTGCGGCCTGCCGCCTGCACGGCGTCGCACACGACCACGCCGCCGCGCGCATGCAAAAGGGCGGCAGCCTCACGCACGGGCTGAATAGCGCCGGTTTCGTTGTTGGCCGCCTGAAGCGCCAGCATGACGCGCGCTTCGCCAGCCTCGTCGAGCATGGCGTCCAGCGCGGCCAGATCGATCACGCCATCGGAGTTGAGGGGGACGACGCGCACCGTGCCGGCAGGAAAACGACTCCCCCCCAGAATGCAGGCGTGCTCCCCCGCGCTCATGAAGAGGAGGTCGCACGGCTTTTCATGTGCACTCACCAGCATTGGGGTGAGGGCGAGGTTCGCAGCCTCCGTGCCGCCGGACGTGAAGATGACATTGCCGGGGGCGACGCCGACGAGTGCAGCCACGCGGACACGCGCGCTCTCCAGCACAGCGCGGGCGCGACGCCCTTCAGCGTGGACTGACGACGGGTTGCCAGACACGTCGAGCGCATCGACCAACGCCTGACGCGCCGCAGGCAAAAGCGGCGACGTGGCGTTCCAGTCAAGATAGACGCGCGTGCGCGCCATGTTGCACCCTTTTTGGTCACGAAACCGCATGCGATGCGGGATCGTTGAAAATCCTTGCATCTGGCGCCATCCAGCATGTTAGAAGCCGACCGGCCTCTTGCACGCTTAAGAAGCGCCGGGATGAATCTGCCAGGCTCTACACCTGTCTCAGTTTAGAATAATTCTAAGGGATTATTTTGACGGTTCACGGCGCTTAAGTCAAGGAAAGCGGGCTTTTTCCGGGATTTTTGGGCGGATTTCCGCGCAATCCTCATTTACGCATAACGTTTGGAGACACGATGCCTGAAGTCATCTTCACCGGTCCTGCGGGGCGCCTGGAAGGCCGCTTTCATCCCTCCAAGCAGCGTGGCGCGCCCATCGCGGTGATCCTGCATCCTCACCCGCAGTTTGGCGGGACGATGAACAACCAGATCGTCTACCAGCTCTATTATGCGTTCGCGGAGCGCGGCTTCTCGGTTCTGCGCTTCAACTTTCGCGGCGTCGGTCGCAGCCAGGGCAATTTCGATCACGGCTCCGGCGAACTCTCGGATTCAGCCGCAGCGCTCGACTGGGTGCAGTCGATCAATCCGGATGCGCGCGCGTGCTGGATTGCGGGCGTCTCGTTCGGGTCGTGGATTGGCATGCAGCTTCTTATGCGCCGCCCGGAGATCGAGGGCTTCATCTCGATTGCGCCGCCGGCCAACCGTTTCGACTTCTCCTTCCTCGCGCCCTGCCCTTCGTCCGGGCTCTTTGTGCACGGCGATCAAGATCGCGTTGCGCCACTGAAGGAGGTCATGGGCCTGATCGAAAAGCTGAAGACGCAGCGCGGCATCCTCATCGAACACGCCGTTGTGCCGGGCGCGAACCACTTCTTTGAGCATCGCGTTGACGAACTGATTGCCGAAGTCGGCACGTACCTCGACCGGCGCCTCGACAATCCCGTGAAGCGCCCGACGCCCGCCAAGCAGCTCAAAGGCCCTGCTGCAGAGGCTTGAACCCTGTGCGCGCGCCGGGTAAGCCGACGCGCGTGCCTTACGCGAGCAGCGGAGACAGAGGCGACGCGTCCTCGATGACCGGCAGCATCGTGTTCGCAAAATAATCGCGCGTCAGCGGCCCTTGCAGCGTGTGCACGATCTTACCCTCCGCGTTGAACACAAACGTACTCGGCACGCTGCGCACGCCCAGCTGTCGGGATGTGCTACAATCTGTGTCGAACGCCAGCGCATCGTAGGGGTTGCCGCTTTGCGCGATGAAATTGCGCGCGTCGGCCTCAGTATCGCCGACGAACAGGCCTGCCATCTGGAAGCGCTCGTCGTCGTGCAACTCGCGCCACAGGGCGACCTCTTCGCGGCATTCGGGTCGGGCGCTGGAGAGGGCATGGACCACGGTCACCCAGCCCTTGAGCTGCGCATGGCGGAAACCTTTAACGTCCGCGCCTGACGCGTGCTTGGCCCCGCTGAGCGGCGGCGCGTCGATTGATTCCAGGCCCTCCTTCGAGTCGCCAAGCCAGCTCGTGGCCAAAGCTGCGGGGGGCAAAATCAGAAATAAACGTCGGCTGATGAGCGGCAAGATCGCATCTCCCTTGATGCGATGGACACTATTCGTAAACCAGGAACCGTTCGATGAAAGGTTTTGTTAATGGTGAATCTTAACGCTTTCAGCCCGGCTGGCTGACCAATCCGCCGTGCAGCGCACGGGGCGCGCCGGTCGTCGAGGGGAAGGTCAGCGGCAGCCCTGCCAGGACGCGCACCGCCAGGTATGCGAAGGCCTGCGCCTCAATGGCGTCGCCGTTCCACCCCAGCGCCCTGGCGGCCTCCACGGGGCATGGCAACGCGTCTGCCAGCATCGCCATGAGCACCGGGTTGCGCGCGCCGCCGCCGCAGACGATGGCCAGACGGGGCGCGGCGGGCAAAAGCTTGAGGGACAGAGCCAAAGTTTGCGCCGTGAAGGCGGCAAGCGTCGCCGCCGCGTCTTGCGTACTCAGGCGCGCCACCGCATCGCGCGAGAAGGCGTTGCGATCCAGCGATTTTGGCAAAGGCGCCCGGAAATAGGGATGCGACAGCAATTCATTCAGCGCGGCCTCATTGACTGCGCCCGATGCTGCGGCCCGCCCGTCCCGGTCCATCGCGACCCCGGTGCGCTCAAGCATGAGATCGTCGATCAGCGCGTTGGCGGGCCCGGTGTCGAACGCGATCGGGTCGACATCGCCGCCCGCCACATAGGTGACGTTGCCGACGCCGCCCAGATTGATCACGAGCACCGGCCCCTGCAAGCGTGCGGCTTCCACCAGCGCGCGGTGCCAGGCGGGCACAAGCGGGGCGCCCTGCCCGCCAGCCGCCACATCAGCGGCGCGCATGTCCCACGCCACCGGCAAGCGCAACGCGGTCGCCAGCGCCTTGCCGTCGCCAATCTGGATGGTGAGGCGCTGGCCGGGCTTGTGCAACACCGTCTGGCCGTGAAAGCCGACAATGCTGATCGTGGCCCGATCCAGCCGGTGTTCATCGATGAAAGCGTCAACCGCCTCGGCGTGCCGCGTGGTGATCAACCGCTCGGCCTCGCCAACCTTGCCCGGCCGCGCGGCGCGATCATCCAGCGTGACAGCTTCCGCAACGGCGGCGCGCAGCAGCGCCCGCTCGGCGTCGTCATAAGGGTAGAAGCTGGCGGGACCGGGGCTGGCGAGCGCGCGGCCGTCAGTCTCCACGAATGCAACGTCGATGCCGTCCATGGACGTGCCGCTCATCAGGCCTATGGCGCGGTATAGATTCATGTCGAATCCTGCAAAGTTGCCGCTTCAACCATAACACCAAAGTAGCTGCCCGGTTGCGCCCGCGCGCGCCCTCCCCTAAACCACGCGCGACCCGAAAGGCCTTGCCGATGACCGCCAGTTTCACGCCGAAGTCCGATTTCCTGCGCGTTCTCATCGAGCGCGGCTTCGTCCACCAGTGCTCGGACTATGCGGGGCTTGACGAAAAGGCGCTGGCTGGCGGGCTGAGCGCCTATATCGGCTTCGATTGCACGGCGCCGTCGCTGCATGTGGGCTCCATGCTGCCGATCATGATGCTGCACTGGCTGCAAAAGACGGGCGGCAAACCCATCGCGCTCATGGGCGGCGGCACGACGCGCGTGGGCGATCCCTCCGGCAAGGACGAGGCGCGCAAGCTGCTGTCTGTCGAACAGATCGAGCAGAACAAGGACGGCATCCGTCAGGTGTTCGACAAGTTCCTCGACTTCAACGCAAGTGGGTCTCGCGCGATCATGATCGACAACGCCGAGTGGCTGACGAAGCTTAATTACATCGACTTCCTGCGCGATGTCGGTCGTCACTTCTCGGTCAACCGCATGATGTCGATGGATTCGGTGAAGATGCGCCTGGAGCGCGATCAGGAATTGTCGTTTATCGAATTCAACTACATGTGCCTGCAGGCGTATGATTTCGTCGAGATCAACCGGCGGTACGATTGCCTGCTGCAGATGGGCGGCTCCGACCAATGGGGCAACATCGTCACGGGCATTGATCTGGGCCGACGCATGGGTGCGCCGCAGCTCTACGCGCTCACCGCGCCGCTGCTGACCACGGCGTCCGGCGCCAAGATGGGCAAGACCGCTGCGGGCGCCGTGTGGCTCAACGCCGACATGCTGTCGCCCTACGGCTATTGGCAATTCTGGCGCAACACGGAAGACGGCGACGTGGCGCGCTTCCTCAAGCTGTTCACGCTGCTGCCGCTGGACGAAATCACGCGCCTCGCTGCGCTGGGCGGCGCCGAGATCAACGAGGCCAAGAAGGTTCTGGCCAACGAGGCGACCGCGCTGCTGCACGGGCGGGACGCTGCTGAGGTGGCAGCCGAGACGGCAAGAAAGACCTTTGAAGAAGGCGTGGTTGCGGACAGCCTTCCGACAGTGAACGTGCCGACGAGCGAGGCCATCGGCATGGGCGTACTGTCCGCTTTTGTGCGCGCCGGGCTTGTAGCTTCGACCGGCGAAGCGCGCCGCCAGATCAAGGGCGGCGGCTTGCGCTTGAATGATGCGGCGGTGAGCGACGAGCGGGCGGCGCTGGTTGCTGCGGACTTCACGGATGGCGTGGCGAAGTTGTCGCTGGGCAAGAAGAAGCATGTGCTGATGCGGGCGGAGTAAGGCCCCCTCCCGGCTGGCTCCGCCAGCCACCCTCCCCCGCTTCGCGGGAGAGGGATGTGCGCACCTTGAAGGAGAGGGATGCGCGCACCTTGATGCAGCTTCAATGAACCAACTTTGGCTTCCCCTCTCCCGCAAGGCGGGGGAGGGTGGCCCTTGCGCAGCAGGGGTCGGGAGGGGGGCCGCCTCCTGCTCACTTCGCGCGAATGACTTCCATGCCGCCCATATACGGGCGCAGCGCGTCCGGCACGATCACTGAGCCATCGGCCTGCTGATAGTTCTCCAGCACCGCCACGAGCGCGCGACCCACCGCTACGCCTGAACCGTTCAGCGTGTGAACGAAACGCGGGCTCTTGGCGTCGGCAGCGCGGTAGCGGGCGTTCATGCGGCGGGCCTGGAAATCGCCGCAGACCGAGCAGGACGAGATTTCGCGGAAGCGATCCTGCCCCGGCAGCCAGACTTCGATGTCGTAGGTTTTCTGCGAGGCGAAGCCCATGTCGCCTGTGCACAGCGTGACGACGCGATAATGCAGGCCGAGCCGCTTGAGCACTTCCTCAGCGCACGCGGTCATGCGCTCGTGTTCTTCAAGCGATTGCTCGGGCGTTGTGATGGAGACCAGCTCCACCTTTTGGAACTGATGCTGGCGGATCATGCCGCGCGTATCACGCCCCGCAGCGCCAGCCTCCGCACGAAAGCACGCTGTGCCAGCGGTAAGCCGCATGGGCAGTTGCTTTTCGTCGAGGATGCTTTCGCGCACGATGTTAGTGAGGGGGACTTCGGCGGTGGGGATGAGCCAGTATTGAGCAATTTTGCGAGCTCTAGAACTCAGTTCGGCTGTGACCTTGGCTTTCGTGAGTTCACGGGTCTTTTTTTGTAAGCGTTCAAGCTGTTTATCGCCGCTGGACTCTTCCTGCTGTAATTCGTCCCACTGCCTGTAGACATCGTCTACGTGCGGCATCACACTCTGCATCTCGTCTCTCACAAGGCTCATGTTCGCGGCAAGGAACTGATCGTCCTCAAACTTCGGTAATTGCGCGGTGCCAAACATCGCATCGTCCCGCACTAGCAGGGGCGGATTGATTTCGGTGTAACCACCAATGGTCGCGGGCGTGAGCGGGAACTTAGTATCGTCACGACCAAGAAGCTTAAACTCAAATAAGCCCTCGCGCTCTTGATCCGTGTGCAAATCAAGCATGAACTGCATCAGCGCGCGCTCCATGCGCGCAAGCGGGCCTTTCAAAATAACGAAGCGGCTGCCTGATATTTTTGTCGCTGTTTCAAAATCCATGAGGCCAAGGGCCTCGCCGATTTCGAAGTGCTCCTTGGGCGCGAAGTCCATCTTTGGTTTGGCGCCGACAACCCGCGTCTCGACGTTGTCGTGCTCGTCCTTGCCTTGCGGCACTTCGGCGAGCGGCGTGTTGGGCTCCTTCGACAGCGCCTCTTCAAGCGCCTTCACGGCGGCGCGTTCTTCCTCTTCCCACTTGGGGAAATCTTCCTTGATGCGCGCGACCTCGGCCTTCAATTCGTCGGCGCGGGCGGCGTTCTTTTCCTTCATCGCCTGGCCGATTTCCTTCGACGCGGCGTTGCGCCGCTCCTGCGCGACCTGCAGCCTGGCGATGGCGGCGCGGCGCGCGTCATCAAGCGCAAACAGCGATTGCGCCAGCGGCTGCAGGCCCCGGCGGGCGCGGCCCTCTTCGAACTGGGCTTCGTTCTCGCGGATCCAGCGGATGTCGTACATGCAAGGTCGTCCTGATTTGTCGCCGCTTGTTTAGAGCATGGGGCTTGAGCACGCCAGAAGGCAGACGCGCTTCAGACCCCCTCCCGACTGGCTTCGCCAGCCACCCTCCCCCGCAAGCGGGAGAGGGAATGCCCCACTTGGTTATCTATACCCCGACTCATTGAATGATCGGGGTAGAGATATCTTGCATCCGGCTGGATTAGAGATTCCAATATGGCATGACTCGATCTGGGTTCCTGGATGACGAGCGTCGTGAGCAACTCATCGCGTTGGCGCGCGATGGTTCGACTATTTCGCGTGTGACGCGGCGCGCGAACGCTATTGTTCTGCTGGACGCCGGATGGAGCGCGAGCGAAGTCGCCAATGCATTTTTGCTCGACGACGACACAATCCGGGGC
>JANPPJ010000161.1:0-5941 GCA_031428455.1 Hyphomicrobiales bacterium
GTGACGGCGCGCTTGTCGAGCAGATCGAAGAATTCCGCGCTCCAGCTTGCCAGCCGCAGAACGAGCAGGACTTCGAAGATCGTGACGATGAGGGCAGTGGCGATCAGCGCAATCGCGCGCCAGCGCTTAGGCGTGCCGAAGTTGCCCGCCAGCATCCGCAGCATGCGCATGGCGCCGGGGCCGGGACGGGCGGCCTCGAACATGCGCGGGCGCACGAGGGGCCGGCGTGGGGCGTCACCCTTGAGTTTAGGAATCGTGTCCGGGCTCGTCATCGTTCAGCTGACATGGTCGATGATTGTCGACTATTTTGTCGGTTGCAGCCAGAGTTCATCGGCACTTGCGGTTGCCGCGGGTCAGCGGATAGTCGAGGCCTACAAAATTCCACGGGTGGTGGTGTTCGACAGAGACACAAACGAGGAAATTGTGCTCTCGGGGCAGTAAATCGTGCGTCGCCGCGTGGCACCGCTTGGTCGTTCGAAACACGCCCCCTGATGACGGGTCGCCATAAGCCGGGTTTGCTGCTCCTGCACGTCTGCGCGCCCTCTACGGGTATGCGGGCGTTCCTTCGGCGCTAACCGAAGCCCCAATAGTTTCGCAACTGAGTCTTGGGGAAGAGCGGCAGCGCGGCGAGGAATGCCCGTTTGTTCAGACCGCCCCCGGCGACCTCCCTAGAGCATTTTTCCAACTGAATGAATGGTTGGGGATTCCCAAGAGGGCGCGAGTCAGATTCAAACTGCGTGCTGGTGAAGGAGGCCGGCATGCATGGCCAAGTCTCTTTCTCTTGACCTTCGCCAACGGGTGATTGCCGCGATTGATGGCGAAGCCGCCAGCGTGAAGCCGGCGACTTTGCTCCCAAACAGCAGGGTGGGGATCGCAGGTCGTGTCGCATCGAAGCGCACGCGCCCTTTATTCTGAACGCGGTGGACACGAAGTCAGACTTCACGCTGGCAGAGTTGCGGGACAAGTTGAAGGACTATGGCGCGACGGCGAGCATTGCTTCGCTTTGGCGATTTTTTCAGCGCAGGAAGATCACGCTCAAAAAAAGACGGCGCACGCCGCCGAGCAACGACGTAGCGATGTGAACGCCGCGCGAGAGGCGTGGTTTGACGGCCAGCTCGATCTCGATCCGGAGCGTCTCGTCTTTATCGACGAGACAGGAGCCAACACCAAGATGGCGCGCCTTTACGGGCGCTCACCACGGCCAGCGATGCCGCGCCGCCATCCCTCACGGACATTGGAAAACAACAACCTTCACGGCCGGATTGCGCTCCGACGGTCTCATTCCGCCGCTGGTCCTGAATGGCCCAATGGACGGAGATGCATTCCTCGCTTGGATCGAACAATCGCTCGCGCCCTCCCTGCGCCAAGGCGACATCGTGATAATGGACAACTTGCCAGCGCACAAAGTTAATGGCGTACAACAAGCCATCCAGGCCGTCGGCGCGAGCCTGCTTTATCTGCCGCCCTACAGCCCGGACTTCAATCCAATCGAGATGGTCTTCGCCAAGCTGAAAGCCCTGCTGCGGGCCACCGCCGCGCGACCATGCCCGATCTCTGGCAGGCGATTGCCGAAGCTATCAAACGTTTCACGCCAAGCGAATGCCGTAACTACCTGGTCGCTGCAGGATACGATGCAACGTGATAGGAAAATACTCTATCCATAAAATGGCTCGACTTTTCGCATTTTTTATGCAAAATCGCGACTAGGTTGGAGGCCGCGATGTTAATTGAGTTCCGTGTCACGAACTATCGGTCGTTCAAAGGGGAGAACAGCCTGTCTCTCGTCGCCTCCAGCGACAAGGACCTAGAAGCCACCAACGTGGTCTCGACGGGCAACGCTTCCGTTCCCCGTGTCCTTCGCACTGCTGCCATCTATGGCGCGAACGCCAGCGGTAAGTCGAACCTCATCAGAGCACTCCAACTGTTTCGGGGGCTCGTCGTCGACTCAGCCAACCTCAACCCTGAGGCGACGCTCAACATCCAGCCCTTTCGCCTCGACCCTGAAAACGAGAAGGCGCCAACAGAGTTTGAGCTCACCTTTTTTCGGGATGGCGTTCGTTACCAGTACGGCTTTGCTCTTACTGCGAAGCGCGTCGTGGAGGAATGGCTTCTTGTCTATAAAACCAAGCAGCCGCAGACCTGGTTCACACGCATCTACAACGAAAAGACGCAAGTCGACGACTACAAGTTCAGTGAAGCGCATTTCAAAGGCAACAGGACGCTTTGGAGCAGCGCCACCCGGGCTAACGCCCTGTTCTTGTCGACCGCTATCCAGCTGAATAGCGACGCGCTGCGACCGGTGTTCGATTACATCGCCCAGCACCTCACGATTTTTGAGAATGGCAGCGGGCCCATCCCGCAGTACACCGTGAACCACATTGCCAACCAAAAGGCGGGAGAAAAGCGCGTTCGCGAGTTTCTATCGGAGGCCGACCTCAGCATCGATGCCATCGCCATCAAGGAGGTCAAGGGCAAGACCCAGATGCTTCGCATCGATTTTGCCACTGGTGGGTTCTTGAATGACGGCGTGCAGGATCAAGATCTCCTGCTTCCCACATTCAAGCACAAAGCAAGCACGGGCTCAGCTGTGTTCGATTTCAGCGATGAGTCGGAAGGTACGCAAAAGCTCTTCAGTCTTGCAGGACCACTGTTCGAGATTTTCGAAGGGGGCCATGTGCTCATCGTTGACGAGCTCGATCGCAGCCTTCACGCACTCCTCGTCCGTCAACTCATCGCGATGTTTCATGACCCCGAGGTCAACAAGAACAACGCTCAACTGATCTTCACGACGCACGACACCTCGCTGCTCGACGGAGCGCATCTACGGCGCGACCAGGTTTGGTTCGCTGAGAAGAATACCGATCAGGCTTCGACGCTTTATCCGCTCACGGATTTTTCGCCGCGCAAGAATGAAGCGCTCGAGCGCGGCTATCTGGGCGGCCGGTATGGCGCCATTCCCGTGCTTTCTCGGCTGCGGTTGTAGAAGATGCAAAGAAATCGCAGCCGTTCAGGACGAGACCTCAAACGTGCAAAGCCCAAGCGGGCAGCGCATGATCGTATTCTCATCGTTTGCGAAGGTGCGAAAACAGAGCCTAACTACCTCGGCGAAATCCGCCAGAGTCTGCGGATTGGAAACGTCGACCTACACATCCTTCATAGCAAGAAAGGCCAGGAACCCCAGCGGATTGTTGAGTCCGCTGACGAGGAGTTCGCACGGACAAAGGCTTATGAAAAGGTCTATGTGGTCTTCGATCGCGATGAGCACCTAACATACGCCAACGCCATTTCGATGGCCGCCGCACGCGATGGGCGCGACGAGAATGATGAAGGAAAGAAGGTCGAATTCAAAGCGGCGGTGTCCGTACCGAGCTTTGAGTTCTGGCTTTTGCTCCATTTCGAAAACATTCAAGGATTTCTTCACCGCGACGTTGTTCTGGCGCGCGTGAAAACGCACATCAATGGCTACGAGAAGGGCAATAGGGATACTTACGCAAAGACCGCCCAGCACCTTCCCACGGCGACGCAACGCGCCGCAGCTTTGAGGGCGCTCTATCATCGGTTACCCGGCACCGATCCCTACACCGACATGGACCAGCTTGTCGCTATGCTTAAAGCTCTCAAAAGCTGAAATCGGTGGCGGCGTGACCCGACTGTAAAATGGCTCACCATCACCAAACCTAAAGAGCCTTCTGACCATCCGGGGAAGATCCTGGGCGGATCACAAGGCGCGGCGTCGCGCCGATCTTTTCGAGTGAACCGCTCCGGGTTTGCCGGAGGCTGTTTTGTTTGAGTCACGTCGCCATGGCCTGTTCTTCGAGCATGGCGTAATAGCGTGCCTCGGCTTCGGTCGGCGGGATGTTGCCGATTGGCTCCAACAGCCGGCGATTGTTAAACCAGTCTACCCATTCCAATGTTGCGGACTCAACGGCTTCGAAGCTCCGCCACGGGCCGCGCCGATGTATGACCTCGGCCTTCTTCACCCACTCGTTCAGCGTCTGGCCCGTGCAGCCGATCTTGGACGCGATCGACATGGTCGTCGCCCACCGCGAGGGATGTTCACGCTCGTTATTCAGCACCAGCCGCACGGCTCGCTGGCGCACTTCCGGGGAGAACTTGTTCGTCGTCTTGCTCATGATAGCTCCACCTTCTCAGGAGTTGGAGCCTCCGGCAAACCCGGGGCGGTTCAATCCGTCCTCGATCATCATCAGGTGCCGGTCGATCTGCCGAAGGTGCACGCGATTGTGCGCGGCGGGCGTCGTGTTCATGACCCTCGTCGCCACCAACCGCCTGTTGCGCGAGCGCGGGTTCCGGTCCGCTTCGCGGCCTGCGCCGCGACCCCTTATGGGCATGGCGGACCTTGTGGCGCTGGCGATCGTCGCAGACGTCGTGCCACTCAAGGGCTGCATCGGGCCTTCGTGCTACGCGGCCTCGACATCATGCGCCAACGCGGGCGGCCGGGCCTGCGGGCATTGTTCGACGCTGCGCGAGCGAGCGGTCCGCCACGAGCGCAGGCCCTGGGCCTCCTTATCGGTCCGCGCATAACGCGGCTAAGTACCGTGGTGTTTATTTGACGGTATCGATGGTAATCTCAAAAAAGCAGACTTGTAAAGGATGATCATGAGTAACCAAGATCAGGATCAGAACAGTCACTCCAACCTAACAGAAAATGCCGCAAGCGGCGCTGATCTGGGGGCAAGCACGTTGTTGCCGATGCTGATAGGCGGCGTGATGCTCGTCATCGTAGGGGCTGTGGTGCTGATGTATTTCGTTTAGCCAGTTCGCAGCGCGAGGTCGCCGGAAACCGAGTTCACAGGTGCTCTGATGCGCCCCTGTGATTTGCCGCTCAACGTGTGCGCGGCGGTGGAATAGCTGGCCACGGGAGCGGCGGCGATTTGCGGCTGCGGGGAGCAAAATCCAGTCAGTGGTAAGGCGTTCCTTTGCTTTCTTGACGAAGGAAAGCCGAAGGGATGTTTGTCGTGGAGATTTACGCGGCGGAATCTGCGCGGTTTGGCGTCTCACGGTGTACGAAGGCCAGACTTTCATTGACCAGTTCGCCGCCGTTCCTCCTGGATCGCGCCGACAAGATAGCGCACCGCTTCTTCGGTGCGCCCGACCGTCACCTTCACGTCACCGAGGTCGCGGGTGATGGTCTCGAACTTCGCGGCCGTACGATCATCCTTCGCCGCGGCGATGGCGGCATCGCGCAGCCCGGCAGCCTCGATCTTGATGATGCGTTCATTCATCTGCTGCATGCGATTTTCGTTGGACGCGTAAACGAACCCGCCGCCGAAGATGATTGCAGCCGTGTTGAAGGCGGATATGGGATTTTCCAGAATGAGGCGGACGATGGAATGTCGCGACCTGCCAGATTCATCTGGCTCTCTTCTGACTTCGCTCATGTGACCCTCCTCATTTGACGTTCTTGCCAGCGAGCGCGGCGGCCGCAGGCAAGCCGCCGAGCGCCAGAATGGCGTCGACAATCTTCAGGACGCCTTGCTCCACGACGGACTTCCTTCATCGGTTTGGATGCCAGCCGCCGTTTGGCACGATGGCCGAGGCGCGTTGCAGAACGCCCTGGCGGAACAGGATGACGAGGTTCAGGACTGCGACTGTGACCCTGTAGATGGTCCACAGCCCGGCGATCATTGCGAACAGCCACCAATGGGCGACGCACCATTGAAGGGTTGAGACGATCGCGACGAGCATGCCCTGGAACGTTGCGAAGGTCGTCGCAGCCCCGTCGGCGGCCTCGCGGATACTGTCCAACGCGCCGAGCTCGTTAACGGCGCCGAGTAGCCCACCGAGACCGAGCGCCTGACCGAGCCAGCCGAGACCCTTGAACGCCTTCGCCTGCTCGTTGCCGGCGGCGCGCAGATCGCGCGCAGTCGTGTTGGCGCGGTGCTCGGTGACAGGGCGCGGGCGCGCCTTCGGCAGTGTCGCC
>JANPPJ010000162.1:0-4302 GCA_031428455.1 Hyphomicrobiales bacterium
GGGACGTGAAGCTTGCCGTCCGGTCCAAACGCCACGTACTTCCAGCCGTGCTGCGTGTCGCCGGGCAGATTGAAGGCGGCGCTCAGGTCCACCGCTTCGGCCACAGGGGTTGCCCGTGCCCGACAGCCACGCGCTCGGCTAAACCCGTAATCCCCATCACCGAAGCCGCTGCTATGGCGGCGCTCGATCACGTTGCGCGATTGACGTGGCACGCCCTCGCCAAAGGCCATATCACCGACGTTGACGCCGAGGGCTCCAGCATAGCCGTCGCCCAAACCTGCTGAACGTCGGCGTGTTCCGGTGGCCCTTGAATCCCCTACACTCGTGTACGTATGGAGGCTGCGCTCATCAATCCGACCTTGTTTTGTGGCAAGTAAGCACAATTTACGTCGCCGAGCGCCTCCGAGGCCTCCGTACGCGGTTGACTGCGCGATACGGGCGAGCCGGGAAAAGCCCAGTCGGTCGCACTGTAGTCGGAGGCTGGCTAAGAGGCCGGTCTGGCAACCGGCTTTTCTCTGCAAGTCGTCCGCCGCATGTCGCGCTTGTATGTTCGATCATCGAATGCAGTTGCGCGGTGCATCGTCGCAAGGTTGTCCCAGATTACGATGTCCCCTAAGCGCCACTTGTGCGCGTAGACGAACTGGGGCTGTGTCACGAAGGCCATTAAGTCTGCGAGTAGCGCCTGCGCCTCGTTTGGCGGCCAGCCGACAATTCCGGAGGCATGGGAGCAAGGTAGAGAGCGCGGCGACCGGATGGTGCGTGGATGTGCGTAAGACCGTGCCGGGCGGGCGGTCGCGTCGCGCGCTCTTCTGCTGTTGGCTCAGGTCCGCCGCCAAGCACGCGGCTGTGCCAGTACGAATGCTCAACCACAAGGCCCTCGACCTGCGCCTTTCGCGGTTCCGAAAGTGCGTCATAGGCTGCGCGCATGTCGACGAACTCGGTGTCGGCTCCCTCCGGAGGGACGGCATGCGCCGCAAGCAGCGAATACGTGGCTCTCACCTCATAAAAGCTCATGTCGGTGTGCCACAGTCGGTTGGCCCGCTTGTAAGCCAGACGCCGGTCGTCGTCCGCATAGATTTCCCCAACCTCGTCGAGGTTGCTCTGGTCTACAATCTCGGCGTAGGGCACGCGCGCATCCGTCCCGGCAACCTTGCGTGTCGTGCGCTCCATCGGTCCGAGTTGTCGGCTGAAGGCTATATGCTCCTAGTTGGTGGGAGGCGTATCATGGCCGATGACGCAGACAACGTAGGCCGCCATAGCGTCGGTGACCGCAGCGACGGTGGCCACATCCACCGGCTTCCTAATGTCGACGCCATGAAGCCTTGCGGCATAAAGCGGATGAAGCCGGTCTACTGTGATGGCCATGATGCTCTTTTCCTCCCGCCATTTTTGCAGAGGGTAATTATTTGCGGGGTCGCGATCAAGGTGCGGTCTTGCCGCGTGTGATGATAGGCGCGAAAGTCAGGTGGTCCGTCCGTGATGCAGAATATTGCGAAAATCAACGCGACATAAGGCCCTCATCCACTTCGCCAAACACTTTCAAAATCTTCGCGTCTTCAAAATCCCCGACGGACGGATCGCCTGTGCGTGAGAATGCAAGTGCGCCACAGTGGCTCTCGGAGGGTCCTAACGCGCGAGCCATGCGCGTCGCTTGATCGGCGCTCTGCGCCTCCTTCGGTTAACACGCAACGATGTCGCGTCCTCAGATCGCGCAAATGCGAGTGCGACGTAATAAGTCACCGTTCCCATCTATTATTCCTCTCCACGCTAACGGCTTGGGCTGTAGCTCTTTGGAAGGAGGGTTTTACCGTTCGCCGGAATGCCCGGAGTCCATAACCGCCGCGTGAGACATGAGCCGCCCCCGTACGTAAACTTTCGATATTGAAGCCCGCAGATCCTCCAATTCGCGTTCAAGGAAGCTATTCGCGATGACCAGAACCCGAACTGCCGAACGTGGGTTGCGATCGCAGGCAGCAATCGCCTGACCTACGGCGGCCTCCAAGTGGGGAGCTAAGGTGTCCGCAGTAGCGGAGGTCGTGACTTCACGCAAAGCCGCTTTTCCCGCCGGGGCCTCACGCTTCCGAAACAAGCGGAGCCGATTTGTACGATGTTTGTTCTTTTCGCCGACAGAGTCAAGGCTCCACACTTGCTGGACACGTCATCAAGCATATTGCGACAAAGTCCTGTCGCAGGGGCGCGACATGTGTTTATCCTCGCTTAGTTGTCAGGAGGAGGAAGGTAATGAACAGACGTGGTTTCTTTTGCTCTCTCTTGGGTCTGGCTGCCGTAGCCGCCCTTCCGGCAAGCAAGGCCGAGGCGGCTCAGCCCGCTATCGGCCGCACGCTTGAGCCCTTGGATGTCAATGCCGCGGATCTTCCTGCGGAGGACGCTGCCGACTCTCAATACTACTATCGCCGCCGCGCCTATCGCCGCCGCGTCGTTTACCGTCGTCCAGTTTACCGACGCCGTGTCGTTTACCGGCGTCCTGTCTATTATCGTCGTCCCGTCTATTATCGCCGTCCGGTGTATTACCGTCGGCCGGTGCGCTTTTACTGGTAGACTCCCCGCCGCTTCGCTTCGCGGCCTTCGCCGATGTTAATCAAAGAATAAATCAACAGCCGTCGGATACGTCCGGGGGCTTTTTCCGGCAATCCCGCGACGTCTCCGGGAGAGCCTCGCCGCGCAGGCCTTTGGACGTCCCATTCATGGTGGCGAGCCGTACTACTTCACAACGAAGGAACGACCGGCTAGCTTTCAGGTTCTTCCAAGCGAGGCGTCGGCGTCGGCGATTGAGCTGTTATCACTCCCGACGCCTGACCATGAGGATCCCGCGATGGCCAACAAAGACCAGAAGAAGGACAAAAAGGCAGATAAAAAGAAGCCCCAAGAGGACAAGCCTAAGAAGAAAGGGCCTACCTACCAAACTAAGGGAGCGAACGTCAGTTGAAAGGCGGCGCCCAAACCTTGAACTATGAGAGGCTTCGGTCTGGCTTTGCGGCGGGTAATTACTGGATGCTGAGACGTTCCCTAATCGCTCTCGGCCTCGGGCTACTATTTGCGGGCCGTAGCAGTGGTGACGACCGCGCGCCGGTGCGCCCGCCGGCCCCTGTACCTGTCCCTCCGCCTACGCCGGAACCCGTAGTGCCGCCGAACTCAATGCTGGACCCGCGCCGCTGGGCGATAGGACCCGTTATCGATGGGCATAATCATTCGCGCGGAATGCCGCTTAACCCCGAGGCTCATGTCGACGGCTGGGCCTTTAGCTTTCCGTTAGACGGCGGCGACGTGCATTATGTCACTACGCCATCGGGTTCGATCGTCGGCGCTCGGGCGATGAAGCTCGATTTCCGCATTGAGGCCCTGCCCGACGTTAAACTTGTTCCGCTTGGCTTTGCTGGCAAGCCCGCAAGCGTCTCCCTCTATTTCCAGCGCGCAGGCGACAACTGGGAAGCCGAAGGCGGGTTCGCGACATATCGCTGGTATTCTCCGAAAATGTTCGAACTCGTGCCGGGCGACACTTCAATAACCGTTGCGCTTGACGATCCGGGCTGGATCTCCGTTTATGCCGCGACCTCGTGGGAAATGTCCTCCCAGTTCATCGCAGCAAAGGAGAACTGCGGCACGGTCGGCATGACGTTCGGCGGTGGGTTCCATCGGGGCCACGGCGTCTAGGCGAGCGGGCCGGCGCGCTTCATTTGCACAAAGTTCGAGATCAGCTAGGAGCGAGTCCGGTTGAAGCGCATGACCATTGAGCATCAGCTGAAGCAAGACGATAAGTGACCGGTCGCCGGGGCCTTTGGCTATTGCAAATGGCGTTGTCGCCTACTCGCGAACGACGAAACAGCTGCCGCCGAGGGCTTGAGCTTTTCGCACAATCCGTTGCCGTCGGCCTGCGACAGTCCAACCACGCGAATGCGATAGACGTCCCCGACAGTCGCCTTGCTAACCGTCGGCTGACGTCCGCCAAGCGCCGAGCAATAACGCTGCTGAAGGCGCGAGATCGCGGTGCGCGCTTCGGCCTCCGAACCCGGCGCCGCCAAACGGCAAAGCTCACTATACAGGGTATCGAAAGTTGCAGTTACGGTCACAGCCGCTCCAAATGCAGAATGACCTAGGCACGTGCACCTTCGCACCTTCCCGCCGCACCACGCCCACTTGATTGTCTCAGAATGCCTTGCCTGCCGGGAAATCGACCGCGAAAGTTCGCTGGCAGCAAATGCGTAACCGACTGAAGATGAATGGTTTTGCTCGACCGTACTGATTTGAACGAGGTTCGGTCGGAAAGAGATGGAAGCCATTCGG
>JANPPJ010000163.1:0-8483 GCA_031428455.1 Hyphomicrobiales bacterium
TCAGCCTGACGCCGCTGGCGCTGGCCGTCGCGCCGGTCATCACCCAGTCCAAGACGCCCGCCATCATCATGACGGCCTGCACGTCCATCATCACCGAGCGCTCGCCCGCGTTCGCGCGCGTCAGCTTCACGCTGCCCCAGCAGACCATGCCGATGGCCGAATGGGCCGCCAAGAACGGCATCAAGACCGTCGTGACGCTGGTGTCTGATTACGGCCCGGGCCTCGACTCCGAGAAGGCCTTCTTCGAGAAGTTCACGGAGTTGGGCGGCAAGGTCATCGCGCAGTTGAAGGCGCCGCTGGCCAATCCGGATTTCGCGCCCTTCCTGCAGCGCGCGGCTGACGCCAAGCCCGACGCCATCTTCCTGTTCGTGCCCGGCCCCAGCGCTGGCCCGCTGATGCGTCAGGTTGTTGATCGCGGCCTCACCAAGAGCGGCATCAAGATCATAGGCCCCGGCGACATCACCGAGGACGAGCAGCTTGTCAGCATGGACGACAGCGTTATTGGCGTGATCACGTCACACTTTTATTCGGTGCTGCATGACTCAGCCATCAACAAGAAGTTCGTCGCCGACTACAAGAAGGCGAACAACGGCTCGCGCCCGAACTTCATCGGCGTCGGCGGCTGGGATGGCATGCACGCCATCTATGAGGCGCTCAAGAAGACCAACGGCGATACAGACGCCGACAAGATCATGACAGCGCTCAAGGGCCTCGAGTGGGAAAGCCCGCGCGGCAAGATGTCGATTGACGCCAACACGCGCGACGTGGTGCAGGATGTCTACATCCGTCGCGTCGAGCGCAAGGACGGCGAGCTTTACAATGTCGAGTTCGACGTTGTTCGCCAGGTCAAGGATCCTTACCGCAAGTAAGCTAGCGCAATCGCCGGACCCGGTCCCCTCGCGGCGTCGCTGCGGGGGGTCACGCGTTTTCCGGGGCGGGAGGAAGCAATGCTGACAATTCTGTTCGACGGCGTCGCCTACGGAATGTTGCTCTTTATTCTGGCCGTGGGGCTATGCGTCACGCTGGGCTTGATGAATTTCGTCAACCTTGCGCACGGCGCGTTCGCCATGGCGGGCGGCTATCTCACCGTCATCATGATGAACCGGATGGGCATCTCATTCTGGTGGTGCCTGCCGGCGGCTTTCATCTTCTCCGCGCTGCTCGGCGCGTTTCTTGAGCGCACGCTTTATCGCCGCCTGTATGACAAGACGCATCTCGATCAGGTGTTGTTTTCCATCGGCCTGATCTTCATGTCGATGGCCGCTGTCGATTACTTCATGGGCGCCACTCAGCAGATCGTCAATCTCCCGCCATATCTCACTGGTCGCATCGAGATTTTGGGCGCGCAGGTTGGCGTCTATCGCCTGTTTGTCATTGTGGTGTGCGGCGTTCTCGCCATCGGCCTTCAATTCATCATCGCGCGGACGCGCTTTGGCAGTCAGTTGCGCGCCTCCGTTGACGATGGCCGCGTCGCGCGCGGAATGGGCATTGATGTAACGCGCATCTTCTCGCTCACATTTGCTGTGGGCTCGGGCCTTGCGGGCCTTGGCGGCGCGCTGGGCGCGTCCATTCTCAGCATGGACCCCTTCTTCCCGCTCAAATACATGATTTACTTCCTCATCGTCATCGCCGTTGGCGGCGCGACGACCATCACGGGGCCGTTTTTCGCCTCGATCCTGCTCGGCATCGCGGATGTGGGCGGCAAGTATTTCGTGCCGGTGATTGGCGGTTTCATCATCTACACCATCATGGTCGCGGTGCTGATCTTCCGTCCTGAAGGGCTGTTTACGCGAGGCAAGCGCAAATGAGCGTCGTTGAGAAAGACGCAGCCGCTCCGGCGGTCACACCCGCGTCGCCAACGACGCCTGACGCCGCGCGTTCGCCATCCTGGCGACTGCTGCTCGATGCTAAATGGCGCTGGTACGAATTTGCATTCTGGCTCAGCGCCACAGCATCCTTCTGGGTGTTTCCCAAAAAACTGATGCTGCTCAGCGAGATTTTCATTCTCGGCTTGCTGGCTTTATCGATTGATCTGGTGCTCGGCTTTGCGGGCCTCGTCACGCTGGGGCAGGGCGCTTTCTTTGGCATTGGCGCCTACGCTGCGGGCCTCATGGCGCAGGCGGGCATGGGCGCTGCGCCACTGTCCGATCCGTTGCTCGGACTTCTCGTGGCCGGGCTGGTGGCTGGCCTGCTTGGATTTGTGACAAGCTTTCTCGTGCTGCGCGGATCTGATCTGACACGCCTCATGGTGACGCTGGGCGTTGCGTTGATCGTTGAAGAGCTGATCGTAAAATTCAAGGACATCACGGGCGGCAGCGACGGCCTTCAGGGCGTGCTGTCCTCGCCCGTGCTGGGGCGCTGGAGCTTTGATTTGTTTGGCCACACGGCCTTCTGGTATTCGCTCACAGTCACGTTCCTGATTTTTCTGTTCTGCCGTCGACTGGTCAACTCCAGCTATGGCCTGTCGCTTCTCGCCATCAAGGGCAACCCGCTGCGGGCTCGCACCATCGGCATGCCCGTGAACGCGCGGCTGGTTTCGATTTACACAATCGCCGCCGCCATCGCCGGAATTTCGGGCGGTCTCCTGACGCAGACAACGCAATTCGCCTCGCCGGACATGGCGGCGTTTCACCGCTCGGCCGATGCGCTTTTGATTCTCATCTTCGGCGGCGCTGGATACCTTTACGGGGGCCTAGTTGGCGCCGTGGCTTTCCGAGTCATGCAGGATTTCCTCGGCGGCATCACCCCGCAGTACTGGCTGTTCTACGTCGGTCTTGTGCTTGTGCTGCTGGTGCTCTTCGTGCGCGGCGGCATCATTGGCCTGATGATGGCGTTGCGAGATAAAATTTCGCCATCTGACGACAAGGATGCGGGAGGACGCTCATGAACGTCGTCCTCGAAACCAAGAATCTCGTCAAACGTTTCGGCGGCATCACCGCCACGGACAACGTGACGTTCAGCCTGCCCAGCGGCGCGCGCCACGCGTTGATCGGCCCCAACGGCGCCGGCAAGACGACGTTCGTGAACCTGCTGTCGGGCGTGCTTCCGGCAACCAGCGGCAAGGTCATCCTCAACGGCGAGGACGTCACCGAATGGACTGTCCGCGACCGCTCGCGCGCAGGCCTCGCCCGCACATTCCAGATCAACCAGCTCTATCCCGATCTCACGCCGCTCAAGAGCGTGCTGATCGCCATCAACGAACGCGAAAATGCCGCGACCTCATGGTTCCCGCGGCTGGGTTCGCGCAGCGATCTTGTGGATGAGGCGGCGGCTCTGCTGAAACGCCTCAATCTTGGCGACCGCATGCATGAGCGCGTTGGGTCCATGCCTTATGGCTTGCAGCGCCTGCTCGAAATAGCCATCGCGCTGGCCTCCAAGCCGAAGGTTCTGTTGCTCGATGAGCCCGCTGCCGGCGTGCCCGAAGGCGAGCGCGATCAAATTCTGGATGTGGTCGCCGCTTTGCCCGATCATGTGTCGCTTATTCTCATCGAGCATGACATGGATCTGGTTTTCCGTTTCGCAAAAACGCTCTCCGTGCTGGTCAATGGCGCGCTGTTCGTAGAAGGCACGCGCGACGAGATCGCCAACGATCCGCGTGTGCGGCAAGTCTATCTTGGCGAGGAGGTCATCGCCCATGGCTGAGATCCTGAGCGTAAAAAACCTCGCTTCAGGCTATGGCGAGGCGCAGGTGCTGCACGGCGTTTCGTTCGAGATGCAACCGGGCACCGCGCTGGCGCTGCTTGGCCGCAACGGCGTCGGCAAGACCACTTTGATCAACACGATTGTGGGCCTTACCCGCTGGCGCGGCGGTTCCATCCATTTCGACGGCGCCGACGTGACCAAACTGCGCGCGGACGAGCGCGCGCGTCTGGGCCTCGGCTGGGTGCCGCAAGAGCGCAACATCTTCAAGTCGCTGACGGTGGATGAGAACCTCACCGCCGTCATGCGGCCTGGCACGTGGACGCTGGATCGACTCTTCGGCATGTTCCCGCGTCTGGCCGAGCGCCGCTCCAACATGGGCAATCAGTTATCAGGCGGCGAACAACAGATGCTCGCCATCGCCCGCGCGCTGGCCACCAATCCAAAGCTTCTTCTGCTCGACGAGCCTTTGGAAGGTCTTGCGCCCATCATCGTCGATGAATTGCTCGCCGCGCTGCGCCGCATCGTGCGCGAGGAAAAAATGACCGCGATCATCGTCGAACAAAGTGCGCGCAAGGTCTTGCCGCTCACGGACAACGCGATAATTCTGGAGCGCGGTCAGATCGCGTGGTCAGGCGTCAGCGCCGACCTCGCGCAGGACCATGAAACGATTTCCAAACTTCTGGGCGTCGCGGAAAAAACCGTCGCCTGAAACTTCCAGATATCGCCGGAGGCGAACATGATGCGTGATCTTCCCCCATTCCGCGCCGACCACGTTGGCTCGATCCTGCGCACGGCGCCCCTCAAGGAAGCGCGCGCCAGGAAGGCGCATGGCGATATCGACGCGGCTGCACTCAAGGCTGTCGAGGACGCCGAAATCCGCAAGATCATCGCCAGGCAGGAAGACGTTGGCCTGCAAGGCGTCACCGACGGCGAGTTCCGCCGCGCATGGTGGCACTATGATTTTCTCTCGCAGCTCGATGGCGTGAAGATTGTCGAGGTTGATGGCGGCATCAAGTTCGCAGGCGTGACGACGAAGGCTGAAGCGCCGTTCGTTTACGGCAAGCTGGGGTCGAAGAGCCATCCGCAGATCGAGCACTTCAAGTTTCTCAAGGAGAACACGCAGCGCACGCCCAAGATGACGATCCCCTCGCCATCCATGCTGCATTATCGCGGCGGCGCGTCGATGATCGACCGCGCGATCTATCCCAAGATGGATGATTTCTGGACCGACCTTGGCCGCGCCTATGCGCAGGCCATCAAGGGCTTTTACGACGCCGGTTGCCGCTATCTGCAGATCGACGATTGCTCGATGGCTTATTTCTGCGATGACGCCCAGCGCAAGATGCTGCGTGAGCGCGGCGACAATCCTGACGAGCTGGAGCAGGCCTACGCCTACGCGCTCAACACGGCGCTGGAAGGCCGCCCGGCGGACATGCGCATCACCATGCACGTCTGCCGCGGCAATTTCCGCTCGACGTTTGTCGCTTCCGGCGGCTATGAGCATATCGCTGACCTGATGTTCAACAAGATCGGCCTCGACGGTTATTTTCTGGAGTGGGACAATGATCGCTCGGGCGATCTTGCCCCCCTGCGCCATCTGCCAAAGAACAAGCAGGTCGTGCTCGGCCTCGTCACCTCCAAGACGGGCGAACTCGAAACCAGGGACTCGATCAAGCGGCGCATCGAGGAGGCGACGAAATTCGCCGATCTCGACCAGCTGTGCCTCTCGCCGCAATGCGGTTTCGCTTCAACGGAAGAAGGCAACACACTCAGCGAGGACCAGCAGTGGGACAAGCTGCGCTTGTGCGTAGAGGTCGCGCAAGAGGTGTGGGGCAAGGCCTGATAGGCCGCGCTCTGTGTGGCGCCGCCCGGTTCTGCTTGATCGGCCCGGGCGTTGGGCGCAATATAACGAACCATGCGAGCGAGCGGCTCATGTAGCCCTTGCTCTGCAAAAGCGCCGCAAAGGGCCGGAATGTCCGAACACACGAGGCTGCCAGATCCTTCCGCACGAACCGGCCCGGCGCAGCGGGCCGTTCATGACGACGTGGATTATGGCCATCGCCATTTCCTCAACCTTTTGAGCGCGGTCTTCCTCTTGCTGCTTGCGGTCGCCATGGCGTGGACTGTCAAGGCGCTGGATCAGCAGGAGTCGACGCGAAAGTGTTTCGCGTCCGGTCGCAAGGATTGCGTGGACATCGTCGCCCCGCCACGCGACATGCGGCAGGCCGTGCGCTAGGCAGCTGACTGCCGCCGCGCCGCCTTCGCCATTTCAACGATCGCGGCGAACGCGCCTTCGGCCATCTCATCGAGCGTTATCTTGTCATCGAGCGTTATCTTGCGCGCCCATCCCTTGTCCGCCCGTCCCTTGCGCGGCGCGCGAAGGCGCCTGGGCTTTGGGACGTGCAAAAACGCGACAATCGGCACGCTCTCGCCAAGCGAGGCATAAAGCGTCTGATTGCAGAGATAATCACCGGCATCGATGGACGCCGCGCAGACTGCGCCGGTTTTGGAGATCGCCGCAACGCAGCGCGCGACAGGAGCGCGTGACGCGCGGGCGTGCGGCCCCTGCGGCGCGATCAAGAAACGGCCCGCGTTTTGTCGCGCCGCATCAGGGTGCAGGACATTCAGCCTGTTGCGCGCCCGCGTTTCAAAGCTGAGTTTTTTGCGCCGAGCAGCAAGGCCAAGATGCAGCACCACGTGCGGCTGCAGCGCTGAAATGAGGGCACTGCCCCGCGCCTCCGCCCCCTCGTAAACAACAGGCAGGACGGCGGTGTGCAGCTCGACGCCCAGCCGCGTCAATCTTCGCCCGTGTCGACGCTCCACGCGCCGCGCAATGGCCATCGTCGGATTGACCGGCGCGCCGGGGAAAGACCCAAAGGCTGTGAGAAGCACGCGCAGGGCTGGCATAAGTTCATTCTAGCGCGGCTGGCGATGACTGTCCCATTCTCGACACGTTCCGCGTCCATAGGAGGCGTGCGTTTGAATGTCGCCTGTTCCTTTAACCACTTGTCAATGCTTGTGGCGCTTTCAATGGGGCTTGGCTCCGCGCCCTGTCATTCGCTTTTCAGAGTTTGTTTTCGCCCACATGACCCGACGCGCCCCCACCTCCAACGCAAACCGGCGCCGCGCCTTTGCCGGGCTCGTTTTGCTGTCGCTTGCGCCCGGACTGTCCGGCTGCGCATCGGTGGGCCTGTCGGCCATGTCTGCGACCGCGCCGGCTGGGCTTTCGGCACGCAAGGAGCCGCTGGTTATTCCGCTCTTCGTCGCCTCGACCCGCCGCGACGACCGCGCCCGCACGCCCGGCTACGACACGCCCAAGTCCAGCGCGCACTTTACGTTCGAGACGATCTCGGTTCCCCCTGTCCACAAGCCGGGGCAGATTGAGCTGCCGTCCTGGGGCAAGGCGAACGTGCGCGAGCATTTCGTCGTGACTCAAACGTCGCCTGTCGAGGTCGATAACTTCACATCGCAGATCGCCACGCATCTTTCCGGCCGCGTCGGTTCTAGTCGTGACGTGCTGGTGTTTGTCCACGGCTTCAATACGACGCTTGACGAAGCCCGCTTCCGTCTGGCGCAGCTGACGACTGACGGTCGCTTTGGCGGGGTGCCGGTGCTGTTCACCTGGCCCTCCACAAGCTCGGTTCTGAGCTACGTCTCGGCCCGCGAGAACGCGACGATTTCTCGCGATGCGCTGACCAAACTACTGACTGACCTGTCCCGCACGCCGGGCGTCGGACGCATCCACCTGCTCGCCCATTCGATGGGCGGCTGGTTGACCATGGAGGCGTTGCGCGAGACCTCCATCGGCGGCCAGCGTCTGCTTGATGGCAAGCTCGGTAACGTCATGCTCGCCGCGCCGGACATTGACCTGTCGGTTTTCCGCCAGCAGATGCAACGCATCGGTTCGGGCGCAAATATCGCGGTGTTTTCGTCGACCGGCGATCGCGCGCTGTCCCTCTCCAGCACCATCACCGGCGACCGTACGCGCCTTGGCGCCATCGACCCCGCCAACGCCCGCGACCGGGCCGAACTCGCCAAGCTGGGCGTCAAAGTTTACGATCTGTCCGCGATATCAGACGGATGGATCAACCACGGCGCCTACGCCAGCGCACCGGACGTCGTGCGCCAGATAGGCGCGCAATTGACGCGCCCACGCCAGGATGATTCGCAAACGACGTCGGTGATCGATGCGGGGGTGGACAAGTCTCGCCCGCAAACCACGGCGATTGAGTCGAAGCCGCTGGACGCGCTGGCGAATTGAAACTGGAGTCGTTAGGATTCTAAGGACTTTGACCAGGCTTGCTTGACACGGGGGCATATTAGTCTCGATTGTATTTGGGACGTGGCTCTAATTCTGAGGGCGTTCACATGGCCAAGCCCAGTTTCATCAATTTGTGGAACAATTATCCAGATCATCTGGTCAAACAATGCGATGACGGGATTGCTAATGAATGTGCAATCCGCATGAGCATTACATTCAACGCTGAAAAGACATTCACCGTCAACAAAAGTACATACAGCGAACCAAAATGTTCTCACGGTCATGCACGCGGTGCAGAGTCGCTTGCAAACTGGCTGTATAGGAAAATCGGCCCGCCAAAGGTTTACACGGACGGTGCATCCGCGAAGCGCGCACTTGTTAAGCAGACCGGTATCATCTTTTTCAAGGATTGCTTCGTTCGACCAAATGAAACCCGCCAACTAGTGGATAGAATCTAACATTTGGTGCCCACGTCGAACAGCGGCGATGATTTTATTTGGATCAGCGGTCCAGACGAAGGGCTTCGACTGCGTGTTATGCTCTTTGAGGAAGCGGTTGATTGAGGCTTGCAGATCGAAGA
>JANPPJ010000164.1:0-3995 GCA_031428455.1 Hyphomicrobiales bacterium
GATCATGTCGGCGTATTTCGGGCCATACCTATCCCAAACCGGTTTCACCGCGTCCTGGAACGGCTTCTTGTCTGCAAGGGTGACCACGTTGATCCCCGCGGCCTTCATCTTGTCCAGCGCCTGCTGCTCATAGACGTTCCACAGCACGCGCTCTTCCTGCTGGGCTTCGAGACCAAATTTCCGCAACAGCGCTTGGTCTTCTTTGGAAAGCTTGTCCCAGATGCGCCTGGAGAACACCACGATCTCCGGCACAATCAGGTGCTCAGTCAGCGTATAGTTCTTCGCCACCTGGTAATGGTTATCGAACACGAAGCTCGGCGGGTTGTTCTCGGCACCGTCGACTACGCCGGTCTGTAAGGCGGTGAACACCTGATCGTAGCCCATGGCGACGCCATTGCCGCCCAGCGCGTTCATCATCTCCACGAACATCGGGTTGCCCATGACCCGGACCTTCAGCCCCTTGAGGTCGGCGATGTCCTTGATCGGGTGCCTGGTGTCGTACATGTTGCGCGCACCCGCATCCATCCATGCCAGTCCAATCAGGCCGGCGGTCGGATGGTTAGTGACGTTATCCAACAGTTCCTGACCGATCGGGCCATCCAGCACGGCGCGGGCCTGCGCGGTGTTGCGGAACAGGAACGGAAGGTTCAGCACGTTCAGGCTGTCGACCACCGGGCCCAGCGTGCCGACGCTGACGCGGGCGATTGCGATGGCGCCGATCTGCACCTGCTCAATGGCTTCTTTTTCGCCGCCCAGCTGCATCGACGCATACATCTGCACGCTTAGCCGGCCATCGGTGGAGGCGGACAATTTCTTCCCCATTTCCTCGACGGCGGTAACCGTCGGGTAGCCTTCGGGATGCACGTCGGACGCCTTGAACACCATCTTTTGCTGCGCCGCGGCCGGCAGGCCGATGGCAGCGGTCAGCATCGCGCCTGTGCCAAGGCTCATCGCATGTCGTCTGTTGAACATCGTTTCCCCCATCCAGCCGGTTGAACCGGCTTGCGTCATTTCGGCACCAGTCATACGATGACTGACGTCTGATGAATTCCATACGACAATAAACAAACGCCGCGCAAGCAAGGAGTTCACCTGAAATATGGCAAGCCGCCTATCGTCCTTGCAGCCCCTGCATCAGGCCGGCGGCCTGGTGCAGCAGATCAGCCGGCGCATCGCCGCCGACATTGCGCAGGGCAAGCTCGGTCCGGGAGCCCGGCTACCGACCGAACAGGAGATGATGGCCGCGATGGGTGTCAGCCGCACTGTGGTGCGCGAAGCCGTTGCCGCCCTGCGCGCCGAGGGCCTGGTGAACACGCGACAGGGGGTCGGCGCCTTTGTGGTGGCTGTGCCAAAGCCGGTGCTGTTCAGCCTGGCACCCGGCCAGACCGGAGCGCTGGCGGACGCGGTGGATATCATGGAGTTACGCGCGGCGGTCGAAACCGAGGCGGCGGGACTGGCCGCGCAACGCGCCACGCCGGCCCAGCGACGAACGATCGCCACGGCGTTCACCGCCATCGACGCCGCGATCAACCGCGGCGAAGCGGCGGTGGCCGAGGATTTTGCTTTTCATGCCGCGATCACCGATGCCACCGGCAACCGCCAGTTTCGCCGGTTTCTGGAGTTCCTCGGCAGCTTCATCATACCGCGCAGCAGCCTGCGGATATTGTCGGCGGACCTACCCGCCTACCTCGCGACGTTCCAGCAGGAACACCGGAAGATCCTGGACGCAATCAAGTCGAAATCGCCACAGGCGGCGCAGGCGGCCATGCGTGACCACCTGCTGAACAGCCGCGAACGCTACCGTGCGCTGGCGCCCGATTAGCCGCGCAGCGCTTTCACCCTAGCCACGCAGTGCCTTGACCATTGTGCTGCCGAGGGCTGCGGGGCTTTCGGCAACATGGATGCCGGCAATCCGCATTGCCTCGAACTTTGCGGCGGCGGTGTCGCGCCCGCCGGAGATCACCGCTCCGGCATGGCCCATGCGGCGGCCGGGCGGAGCGGTGGCGCCGGCAATAAAGCCGACTGTCGGCTTTTTCACCGAGTTTCTGGCCAGGAACTCTGCCGCCAGGATTTCGCTCTGGCCGCCGATTTCGCCGATCATGATGATCTGCTTGGTCTCGGGATCGGCCAGGAACATCTCCAGCACCTCGATGAAGTCGGTGCCCTTCACCGGATCGCCGCCAATGCCCACGCAGGTGGTCTGGCCCAGACCGGCGGCGGTGGTCTGCGCCACCGCCTCATAGGTCAGGGTGCCCGAGCGCGACACGATGCCGACGGTGCCGCGCCGGTGGATATGGCCGGGCATGATGCCGATCTTGCAGGCATCGGGGGTGATGACGCCCGGGCAGTTCGGCCCGATCAGCCGGGATTTGCTGCCCGACAGCGCGCGCTTGACCCGCACCATGTCCAGCACCGGAATGCCCTCGGTGATGCAGATGATCAGCGGCAGCTTGGCGTCGATCGCCTCAAGAATGGCGTCCGCAGCGAACGGCGGCGGCACGTAGATGACCGACGCATTGGCTCCCGTGGCAGCGACGCATTCCGCCACCGTGTTGAACACCGGCAGCCCGATATGGGTGGTGCCGCCCTTGCCGGGCGTCACGCCGCCGACATAGGTCGAGCCATAGGCGATGCCCTGCTCCGCATGGAAGGTGCCCTGGGCGCCCGTAAAACCCTGGGTCATGACGCGGGTGTTCTTGTCGACGAGAACGGCCATGGCTCAGGCTCCCTTGCTTTTCGCGGCCTGCACGGCGGCGACGACCTTGCGCGCGGCATCGGCGAGGTTGTCGGCGGGGATGATGGCCAGCCCACTCTCGGCGAGGATCTTCTTGCCGAGCTCCACATTGGTGCCCTCAAGCCGCACCACCAGCGGCACCGACAGGTGCAGCGTCTTGGACGCCTCGACGATGCCACTCGCGATCATGTCGCACTTCGCGATGCCGCCAAAAATGTTGACCAGGATCGCCTTCACATTGGAATCCGAGGTGATGATCCGGAATGCTTCGGTCACCCGCGCCGCATTCGCCGTGCCGCCGACGTCGAGGAAATTCGCCGGCGAGGACCCGTACAGCTTGATGATGTCCATCGTCGCCATCGCAAGGCCGGCGCCGTTCACCATGCAGCCGATCTCGCCGTCCAGTGCCACGTAGTTCAGGTCGTTCTTGAGCGCGTCGAGTTCCTTCGGGTCCATCTCGGAATCATCGCGCAGCGCCTCGAGGTCCTTGTGGCGGAACAGCGCGTTGTCGTCGAAGGAGACCTTGGCATCGAGCGCGACGATCTCGCCAGCCTTGGTCACGACCAGCGGGTTGATCTCGACGATGGCGCAATCGAGCTCATGGAAGGCGCGGGTCAGGCTGGCCACGAAATTCTCGAAGCTGCGGACCTGCTTGCCCTCAAGGCCCAAGCCGAAGGCGAGCTTGCGCGCCTGGAAGGCGGAGAAGCCCGCCGCCGGGTCGATCGCGACCTTGAGGATGCGCTCGGGGTGGTTCTCGGCCACCTCCTCGATCTCCATGCCACCTTCGGTGGACGCCATGATGGTGACGCGCGCGGTCTCGCGGTCCACCAGCAGGCCCAGATACAGTTCCCGGGCGATGTCGCAGCCGGCCTCGACATAGACGTGGTTGACGAGCTTGCCGGCCGGGCCGGTCTGCTTGGTGACCAGCGTCTTGCCGATCATGGCGTCGGCCGCCGCGCGCGCTTCGGCGACGGATTTGGCGAGGCGAACGCCGCCCTTGCCCTGCGGGTCCTCGGCGAAGCGACCTGCGCCACGGCCGCCGGCATGGATCTGCGACTTCACCACATAGATCGGCCCCGGCAGCTTGGCGGCGGCCGCCTCGGCCTCGGCCGCGCTATGCGCCACATGGCCTTCGAGCACGGTGACGCCGTAGCGGCGCAGCAGCTCCTTGCCCTGGTATTCATGGATGTTCATGCGGCGAGCTCCGTGCGGGGCCGTGGATGCGAAAGCGGCCCGGGGAGGCTCCCCGGGCCGCTTGGCC
>JANPPJ010000165.1:0-13182 GCA_031428455.1 Hyphomicrobiales bacterium
GCCAAGCACGCGCGCGGCAATGGCCGCAGGCGCCTTGTGCTGACCGCCCGACAAAAGCAGCGCTTCGGCCTTGCCGCCCTGGTCCAACGCATCCTCGATGAGAATGTGAACCGAATGCTCCGAACAGCCCGCGATCATCACGCCAAGCGAATCCACCATGCAGCGCTTGCCAACGCGCAGCGCCTCTGCCGGCAGATCGTTGTAGGAAACGTTTTCGATGAACTCGATCGCTTCTGCGGTGATCGCCTTGTGGTCAGTCATGGATATGAACCTCCTTTTTTCTCAGGCGCCTTCAGAACCGGCGCCTTTTGCTTGCGTGTCTGTTTGTTCGGCTGCGAGGAGTCTGCGCTTGGCGAAAATAACGTGATTGGTGAACGCTTGTCGCGAGGCTAGCGGATCGCGACGCGTCACCGCAGCTACCATCTCCCGATGCTCTGCATTTGAAACGGCGAGTCCGCCACCAGGCCCCAGAGAGCGGGCGCGGAACAAGTGCATTTGCTTAACGAGATCGAGGTAATAATCTGCAAGTACAGGATTGCCAGTCGACTCGATAATGAAACGATGGAAGGCTAGATTTAGCGGATAATACGCGTCAAAGTCGCGCTCTTCCGCCGCCCGCTCCATGTCCGCGATGTGGCGGTTGAGACCCGCGATCACCTGCTGCGTAGCCGAAGTCGCCAGCGTCTCTCCAGCCAGTCCAAAGAGCGCCGCGCGCACGTCGTAGATGTGCGCCGCTTCTTCAAGATCGAGCCGGCGTACAAAGAAACCACGGTTGGGAATGGAGTGGACGAGACCGGCAGCCTCCAGCGCCCGCAGCGCCTCACGGATCGGCCCGCGGCTCACCCCAAAGCGGCCGGAAAGCGCGTTCTCGTTCACGTGCCCGCCGGGCGCAAGTTCGCCGCTCAGGACTGCCTTCTCCAGCTCCTTCTCGAGTACGCTCTGCAGCGTGCTGGTGCGCAAAACCGCTAGCTGATCCAAGGAACTGTCCTTCCCCCGCTGAGGATGCTGGATTAAGCTTCCCCCACTGAGGATGCATGATTAAGTTTTCCATCTAGATTGCAGATTGTCAACAATCTACAATTTGCCGCGTTCCCCAACAGTTTTTGCGTTGCGGGATCGCCGCGCTCACCGGGCTGACGTCGATTTTCAGTTTCTCAGCCTCTGCGAAAAAATCGGCGTCCTTCATTGTCGTATCGAAGGCAAGCGCGCACAGCGGCCAACCGATTCGCAGGAACCCCGTCGCCATAAGCCAGCGGTAAGCCTAGGTAAGTTCCACTGTGAGGCTGTCGTCGTGTTCTGCCGACAGGGGTTTTCTCACACAGCCTTCGCGGGCAGGATCGGCGTCTGTCGCCACACGATCAGCGAGTGGGCGGGCGTACACCCAGAGTGTTACGCAGCGGTAAAAAGGGCCACCAAGGCTGCCGCAGCCCTGCGCTCGGAGGATCGGAACAACTTTATTGCCGACCACCTCGGCCAGTTCGTCGGCCCGGCGTTGATATTCGGCGGCCAACCTCCTGTAGTCTGCCGCAACGCTTTTGTACCACTGCGCCGTACCCACTAGCAACCCGTCCAAGGTTGGGTTGAGCCCTTACCTCTCTATGCAGCAGTCTCATTCATATGAACAGACATCGAGCCACGCCCGCCGGATTCTATTGACTTTGCCGGTTACCGCAACACTCGTCTCTTCGCTGTCGCTGGTTCGGTATCGTAACTACGACTATTCGGTTCCCACTCGCCATGGCCATCAGGAGTTGCTGGCGAAGCGATATGTCGACAGGGTGGCGATCCCCTGTCACGGTGAGATCATCGCAACGCATGGGCGCAACTACGACAAGGCGGACTTCGTCTACAACCCGCTGCACTATTTAAGACGAACGCAAGGCCTCGCGACTGGAATCGCACTCACTTCTTGCGAAGTGCATGATGTGGCCACAAATCCTGAGGAAAGGTCCCGCCATGTCGAAGTCCAATGTCTGCGCAAGTGTCGTCGCTATGCTGTCGGTCATATCCACGATTGCCATTTCGCAAGCCTTGAGCGCGCCGCCTCCCCATTTTGAGGGGCGTTGGCATGGCATCGGCATTGAAACCGCGCCGTGGTCGCGATCCAGCGCGGGACCCGACCCGGAAAAGATCGTTCCGTCCACTGTCTCGCCGCTCATTTGGAAGCATCGAAATCTCCGACTCAAGCTTCTTCGGAGAAAGGGAATCAGAGCAACTTCATCTTCAATTTGCAAGGAGCGATGTTGACACCCCAGAAACTGGAGATATTGAATACTTTCAGAATGAGAAATATTGTTGTGACGCAGATTCTTCCGAGTTATTCGCGGGCGACTAGTCACGGCGTCAGTTTCAAGCCGTGAAACGACGCTCACACCTGAGCTTGTGCAAGCGTACGCCATTATCATCGAATTTCATAACTTTTGGACTAAGCGTTGATGGCGCTTTTACTCCGTGATTTATTGCGCCTGATCCCCGAGCAATTGCTTCACCAACTGGATCGCGGCAGGCGGCGCCTGATGCATGCTGGTGATGATTTGGGCTATTTCTTCGGGGCTTGTGTAGCCGATGTCGATCTTCCGCTTTTTAGCCTCTTCCAAAAGCAGTTCGTCCTTAAGTGTATTTGCAAAAGCAGTGCGCAGAGCTTGCGCTAGCGTCGCCGATAACCCCGGCGGGGCGACAAAGGGACGTCCGAACTCCTGAGTGCCGAACATAAGACTCATCGCCACTCGCTGCTCAGGCCGATCAGCATAGTCGAAGACCCAATCGGTCGTCAGGTGATCTGGATGCCGACTCATGCCAAACTGGATGAATACGCGCGCCTTGCCTTGCTCGACAAGACGATCGCCAAGCCCCCTCATGCCGGGGCCAGTGACGCCGATGACCCCATTCACCTCGCCGCGTTCCAGCGCAAGGAGAGCCGCGCTGGTTGCGCTGTAGCCCTTTACAACATTGAAACGGGTTCCAAGAACAGCGTTCAAAAATGTCGGGAAACTCGTCGTCGATCCTGTGCTTCCAGCGACGATCATTTCTTGTTGGAGGGCGTTCTTGAACGACGGGAGGTTGGAGGCCTTGCTGGCGAGGCCAAAAGTCGTTTCGCGAACCGCGCTGCCGATCCACACCAGGGTTCGAGAATCGTACTTGGCGCGATCAGGATAGAAGAGCGGGTGGGTGGCGGCGAGAGAATGAACAGCCGCAAAAACTGAACCATCGCGCGGGGCTATATTTGCAAGGTAGTTGCTAACGACAAGAGACCCCGCGCCCGGCATGTTCTGTACGACAATCCGGGGGCTGTTTGAAAGGCGTCTGGGCAGGTGAGCCGCAATCAGTCTTGCGTAGGTGTCGTAACCACCACCGGGGTTCGACCCAACAAGAAGACGCATCTGCGTTTTTGCAGCTCCATCGACGCCAGATTCGGATGTCGGATCGGCGGTCGCTGTTGATGGCGCTCCCTGCGCCATGCCCAAATTGATCGCCAATATGCTCAAGACGCCCGCAAGATAAATAGCGGGATATTTTGCTGGCTTGAACCGTTGCGTCATGCCGACCTCCCTCGCCTTTGAAGACATATTGGTTGCGTGATACTGCAGCTAATGTTCGCTGCACAGGAAGGTAGCGACAAAACTGGCGTTGGCTGGCGCCGCGCCGCCTCCCAATTTTTCCAAATCTAAGCAAAATAGCTTCGCCCTGAGAAGGCGGGAATTCACAATTCACCTCGGGTCGACTTCACTTACGGTGCAGAATTCATCCCGATCCTCAAGAAGAATCGATCTATAAATCAAACATTTAAGCCACAGTTAGCCGCCGTACAGCGACGCGGATTGTATCATTAATGATATCACTGTTTCTCATGTGATGCGTCTACCACCCGCACGCCGCGTAGTGGACAATCGCGTAAAGGGAGGAATGCCGATGCATGCTGTAAAGCTTGATGGCGCCGTGGTGATCGTTACTGGTGCGAGTCGCGGGCTTGGGAGGATCATGTCACTTGCGTTAGCGGATGCTGGCGCCCGTATAGTCCTGGCGTCTCCCGAAGAAGAACTCTTGAATCAGGTGGCTAATGAAATAGTTGGCCGGCATGGAACCGGTCGCGCGCTGGCTGTACCCACTGACATCACGAAACGTGATCAATGCGAACGTGTGATCGACAGAGCGATCAAAACCTTTGGGTCCGTTCAGGTACTGGTGAATAACGCCAAGCGGCTCAGCCGTGGCCCCGGGCTTCCTGCCACAGGAAACTCCCTTCCTTATTGGGAATCAAACCCTGAAATTTGGTGCGAGTCAGTGAATGTCAACGTGTGTGGAACATTTTTGCTTTCGCGCACCATTACGCCGCATTTGCTGAACCAGAATTGGGGCCGGATTATCAACATCACGACCAGCCTCGTCACGATGCAACGCCGCAACAATTCGCCATATGGCGTCACGAAGGCTGCGCTTGAAGCCGCCACAATGATTTGGGCGCAGGACCTTGAGAAAACAGGCGTAACGGTCAATTCGCTTATTCCAGGCGGAGCGGTCGACCTCGAACCTGGCGTTCGTCAACATCGCCCAGGTATGGGTTTGTTGCAGAAACCCGACGTCATGAACCCGGTCGTCGTATGGCTAGCTTCTCGCCTTTCTGATGGCATAACTGGCAAACGTTTTGTCGGCAGCCTCTGGGACAATTCGCTACCTCCCACCGAAGCGGCAATTAATGCGATTGAGGCTCCAGTACTTCGAGCACCGTAATTACCGCTAAAAGGGAGAACAGCAATGTCACAATCGCTGAGATTATTCCTTCTCGCAAATATGGTCTTTATCTTCTTTCTAAGCTCCCCCCAGGCAAAGGAACCTGACCCAGCCAGTTTTTACAAGGGACAACAGGTGAAGCTGGTTGTTGGGTATCCCCCTAGCAGCGGCCATAGCGCTTATGCGCGATTGCTCGCTGCGCATTTACCTCGACACGTACCGGGTGAGCCGTCATTGATTGTTCAAAATATGCCCGGTGCTGGAAGTATGGTTGCAGCAAATTGGCTTTACAATATAGCGCCACGTGATGGCAGCACGATAGGTATTTTTGCTATTAACGTGGCCATTGATTCTCTATTTGGAAATACGGCAGCCAAATTCGATCCGCACAAGTTCAACTGGATCGGAAACATCACAACGACAATCGCTATTTGCGGTGTCTGGAAAGACGCAGGCGTCCGCACATTCAAGGAACTGCAACAAAAAGAAGTGCTTTTTGGAGTAACCGGACCCGCCGGAGGGACTTATCAGTCGGCAGCAGCTTTAAAAAATCTTTTCGGCGCGAAGATCAAAATGGTGCGCGGCTACAAGGCCGGCGAAGACATTCTTCTAGCTATGGAACGCGGTGAGGTTCAAGGACGATGCGGCTATCCATTGGAACAGGTCATTGACCATATCCGATCAGGCGACGTCATTCCGTTGATCCATAATGGTCGAGGCCCAGTGGATGATTTACGCAATGTACCCCGCGTCTTTGACTTCGCAAAGACCGAAGAGGAGCGCGGAATCGTAGATCTTGTTTTTGGCTGGCATACCTTGGGAAGGCCGGTAGCCGCTCCTCCCGCACTACCCCTCGAGCGGCTGCGTGCGTTACAGTCCGCATTTGCAGCCACGATGGATGATACTCAATTCCTGGCGGACACAAAAAGAGCGAACTTAAGCGTTTCGTGGACGTCAGGTCCGGAAGTGCAGACCATGGTTTCCCGCTTTCTCAGCCATCCCCGCGAAATCGTCGACAAAGCGGCGCAAGTCGTTCGCGAGTAAAGGTTGCCAAAGCAAAACTGGAGAATTTTAGAAATGCCACACGATCTGAACGCTGATGAACACTGGCACGAACCCACAGGCCTCGCGCAGAAGGCAGGCCTCGGCGAGTTCAAGCGTCCTCCCATGCCTTACGACGTCTTCATGGAAGATCAGGGCATTCCAATCGTTCGCGCAGTTGGCGTCAGCAAGGTTCAGAACCTGCCGTTAAAGCCATGGGCGCGGACGGGCGGACGCGGGACGTTCATTCAGTTGTTTGGAACTGAGGGCCTTTGGGGCTCGTACGTCATCGAAGTCCCGGGCGCTGGCGCGTTGAATGTCGAACGGCACATGTACGAAGAACAGTTTCTCGTCGTCGAAGGCCGAGGAACAACCGAGGTCTGGCAGGAGGGCGGATCGAAGCACGTTTTTGAATGGCAGAAGGGGTCTCTTTTCGCCATCCCGCTGAACGCTTACCACCGCATTGTGAATGGTTCATCATCTCCGGCACTTCTGCTTGCGGGAACATCCGCGCCGAACGCGGTGAACCTTTACGGAAATGAAGAATTCATCTTCAACAATCCGTTCACGTTTTCGGATCGCTTTAGCGGCAAGGCTGATTACTTCAAGCCACGCGAAGATGTCGCTTCAGATCCAGTCCGCGGCCTTGCCATGCGCCGCACAAATCTCGTGCCCGACATTATGCGGTGTGAGCTGCCACTAGATAATCGCCGATCGCCCGGCTATCGGCGCATTGAACCCCATATGGCCGGTAATCGCTTCTACATGTGGATTGGAGAGCACGAAACCGGGCGCTATTCCAAGGCCCATAAACATGGATCTGCGGCCGTTCTAATCTGTGTGAATGGGAAGGGTTACACCTATACCTGGCCGTCGACGCTGGGCACTCGCCCGTGGGAAAGCGGCAAGGCCGACCAGGTCTTCCGCGTCGATTACGAGCCCGTTGGCATGGTGAGCGCTGCGCCAATGAGTGGCGACTGGTTCCACCAGCATTTTGGCATCAGCAAGGGCCCGCTGCGCATGAGCGCGTGGTTTGGCCCCAACAATGCGCGCGGCAGAAGGCCGGGACGCCCTGGTGAGAAAGAGAAAGATCTGGGCGCCATCGATCTGCGCGATGGCGGCAACGCCATTCCCTATGATGAGGAAGATCCCTACATCCGCCGGGAATACGAGGAAACCATCAAGGCTGAAGGTGGGCAAAGCCGGATGGAGGACTGGATCTATGAAGCGCCAAAGGAAGGCGAGGTCCGCCCGATGACTGAATTCAACGGAATGTAAAAAAGCGAAAAGGTCTTTGGTATGAAAGAGCGATTTCCCGATTGGGACCGCAACACCAGGCCCCCCGTACCTCTGCCGCCGCCCGATAGCTGCGATTGCCAGGTGCATGTGTATGGCGACACGGCCAAGTACCCTGTGCGCTGGAATATCCAGCATGAAATCCCTGACGGCAATTTCGATGATGCGCGGCGCGTTCTCAAGATACTCGGCTTCTCGCGCGCCGTGCTCGTGCATCCCAGCGTCTACGATGTTGACTACAGCTTGCTGGTCGATCTCCTGACCGAGGCAAACGACCCGACGTCCTACAAGGGCGTGATCGTCATCAAGGACACGGTCGCGGACAAAGAGCTTGAAGACCTCGCGGCACTTGGCGTGTGCGGCATTCGCTTTCATATCGCCAAGCGGTATGATCCCTATCCAAAGGAAGCCTTCCTAAGGTCCGTTGACCGCGCGCGGCGTCTGGGCTGGCATATCCGGCTACACATGGATGGCCCGGACTTTCTTGAATATGCCGATGTTCTCGAGACGCTGCACGATGTTGATATCGTCATAGATCACATGGGGCGAGTTGATTTTTCCATGGGGCTCCAACAGCCAGCTGTTCTTTGGATGTTGAAAATGCTGCAGCGTCCTAATTGGTGGATGATGGTTTCCAATGGTAACCGGACTTCGGCTCAGGACGAAGTCTGGAGCGATGCTGTTCCATTCGGAAAGGCCTACATCGCGGCGGCGCCTGACCGTATTATATGGGCGTCCGATTGGCCCCATGTGCGATGGCGCAAGGCGCGGATGATGAACGACGCCGAGGAGGTTGAACTTCTTTATCGCTACGTCGATGGCGACGCTGCGCTTCGCCACAAGGTGCTCGTCAGCAATCCCGCTCGCCTGCACAGGTTTGCGTAAAGACAGGGAGGCAAGTCATGGCGACGTCACTACAGTTAACGCTTTGTATGGCTGCGTGCTCAGGCGCGATGATTGGGATGGACTCTCGAGCGCGTGCAGATGACGAGACGGCGCCAAAATCCATCAATCTTTACATCGGATCTGGTCCCGGTGGTGGATATGATTACTATGGGCGCCTCGCCGCCCGCCACCTTGGCAGGCACTTGCCCGGGTCCCCATCGATAACGCCTCAGAACATGCCTGGCGCCGGCAGCATTACGGCCGCCAACTATGTTTACACCGTCGCTCCCAAGGATGGTTCAGTTTTGGGTATTGTGAGCCCATCTGTCTCGCTGATTGAGGGACTCAACTCACCGGGCGTTCGCTTTCATGCCGCGCGTTTCAATTGGATCGGCCGTCTCGCGTCCATCGCCAATGTCAGCGTCACTTGGCACACTAGCGGCGCCAAGACGATTGACGACTTGAAGAAACGCGAGATTTTGATCGCAGGTATCTCTATCAACTCGCCCTTGAGCATGCTGCCGCGCGCGCTCAACGATTATGCCGGAACGCAATTCAAGCTCGTTACTGGCTACGCTGATTCCAGTTCGACGATGCTCGCGATGGAGAGGGGCGAGGTTGAGGGAACGACGGTCTCCTGGAGCACCATCAAGACGCAAAAGTCGGCCTGGCTGAAGGACAAGAAGATAAATATCCTTGTCCAGTACGCGCTTGCGCGTCATCGCGACTTGCCCGATGTGCCCACGGCTATCGAAGTGGCGAAAGGCGAACGCGAGCGTGAGTTGCTGAGTCTGTATGTAAGCGCCGCCGATGTGGGTTACGCGATCTTTGGGCCTCCAGGTATGGCGAGCGCTCGTGTGCACGCAATGCGCGACGGGTTCGACAGGATGGTTATGAGCGAGGCGCTGCTTGCCGATGTCGCGAAGTCGCAAGTCGACTTTGATCCGGCGCGCGGCGTCCGCCTGCAAGAATTGCTTATCGAGGAAGCCGGAAAATTCGGGCTGCTGCGCGCTGAGCGTAATTCTTCCAAACCCTGACGCGACGTCACAAATCAAGCGTGTGATCAAACCTGCGCCTTAGAAAATCGGCAAAGCCTTTGGCCTTGGTCGGCACATGCTGAAAATGCGGATAGACAGCAGAGACCTGATCTTCGCCCAGCGAATATTCGGGCAGCAAACGAACAAGCCGTCCGGCTTTTATGTCCTCCCGAATACAGAAAGAGGGCAGAACGGAAAGTCCGAAGCCAGTCAGGAGTACGTCGCGGATCGCCCAGTAATTTGTGATAGCGATTTCGACGTTCAATTGCGTCGAGTACGTTCGGGAGCCGCGCGCAAAACTGTAGATGCCGTTTTGGGTCGACCGTGGGTTGATCACCGCAGGGTATGCTGGAAGGTCTTCGAGGCGCAGAGCGCCGCCCAGTCCCGCTGCAAACGTCGGACTCGCGCAAAGGATCCAGTTGAAACTTGCAATCTTCCTCACCACTGCGGAAGCGCTGCGCACGGGCGCGATGCACACGCCCAGGTCGAATCCGCCCTCGTGCAATTGAAGCGGCGTCTTGGTGCCAGGCGCCAGTTCCAGGTTTATCCTGATAGCCGGGTTCGCCACGCGAAACGCGGCAACTGCCTGCGCCAGATGCCGCTCGCCAAAAGATCGTACGGAGAGAATACGCAACATGCCTTCGTTGTGCGTGTTGACGTCAACCAGCCGCGCCTCGTCCGTGCGCATGACCCCAAGCACATGCTGGCAGGTCTGCAAATAACGAGTCCCGCCCTCCGTCAGGCTGACCTCACGCGTTGTTCGGTTAAACAGGCGGATGCCAAGCTGCTGCTCCAGATCGGAGATATCGCGGCTGACCTTGCCGCGAGGGATTCCCAAGCGGCGTGCAGCTGCGGTGAAACTCAAGTGCGTGGCCGCTTCCACGAACGATCTAATTGCCTTGAGCTTGTCCATGGGAGATTGTCCCACTGAACGAAACACTGTGCAACTGGATCAGTGACTAGCCGGCGCCATACGCTTTGCAGAAACTCAGGGGCAATAAAACAAACGCGAGGATGAGGGAATGATCCGTCATGGATTTGGCGCTTGCCTTTCGTCTTTCGCCTGCGCCGCCCTCCTGAGTTTTGGCGCATGCGCCAATGAGACCTTGCCGCGGCAACTCCGACTCATCGTGGGGTACGGTCCAGGCGGCGGATATGATGCCTACGCGAGAGTCATCGCGCGGCACATGCCCAAATATCTCCCCGGATCTCCCGGCATCACCGTGCAGAACATGCCCGGCGCAGCAAGCCTGCGAGCGACGAACTTCATCTATGCCAGTGCCCCCAAGGACGGGTCTGTCTTTGGGACAGTGTCCCGCGATGTTGGGCTCATGGGCCTTTCTAGCGACAGCAAGAGCGTACGTATCGACCCGGTCGAGTTTACATGGATTGGCTCCGCCAGCAGCTATGAGGACGACGCCTATTTGTTCTGGGTCCATAAGTCGCTTGCGGAGGACATCAAAGGCGCAGTCTCCAGCAAGCGCGAAATCATGATTGGCGTAACTGGCGAAGGCAGCGAGTTTGCAGTGTTCGCCCGTGAGGCGCTCAAGCTACCGATCAAAGCAGTCAGTGGGTATCCTGATAGTAACGCCTTGTTTCTCGCAATTGAGCGCGGCGAACTCGATGGGCGGTTCGTTGGCCTTTCTGCGGTGCGCGCCTCGCAGAATACGTGGGTCGCAGATGACAGTCAGGTAAAGCCCATCGTCCAGTTTGCGAGACGCACCCGCCATCCCGCATACCCCAACGTACCGCTTGCCCGGGAACTCTCGCTCAGCGAGAGCGACAGGGCGCTGCTGGATTTGATCGAGCTGCCTTTCGCCTTGTCGAAACCCTACATAGCGCCGCCAAATCTGCCAGAGGCGCTTGCAAAGTCCCTTCAGGATAGCTTTGCGCAAGTGATGAAAGACCCCGAATTGCTGCAGGAATTTGCCCGCATTGGCGCGGATGTCAGCCCCATCGACGCTGCCGAGATCATGAAAATGTTGAAGGCGATACAGACTGCGCCTGAAGATGTGAAAGCGCGTATGCGTGGGTTGATGGCGCCGGCGAGATAAGATCACCGTCGCAGCATGAACCGCACCTATGCGCAAATAGAACGCATCAAACCAGCCGCCAAGCTTTAGCACGGAGATCGACTTCATGGACAAGCCCACCCGCATTGCCGTCGCCGCACCGATGATCGCGAGGCACCCGCGTATGAGGGCTGTATTCACCGCCGCTTATCCAGATGCGATCCTGTTCGAAGGTAGCCGCAACATGAGCGAAGACGCGCTCATAGAATTTCTCAAGGATTGTGACGCGGCTGTCATTGGCTTTGAACCTGTCACAGAACGGGTTTTGTCTGCATTGCCGCGGCTCAAGGTGATCAGCAAATACGGTGCGGGCTGCGAAACAATCGATTTCCATGCGTTGAAACGCCATGGCGTTCGCTTTGGCTATACGTGGGGCGTCAACAAGTTGGCAGTCGCTGAACTCACGCTTTGCTTCATGATCGCCGCGCAACGCTGGATCCTGCCATTGAATGTATCCATGCGAGCGGGTGAACGACCCACCTATCGCAACGGCCGACTCCTGACCGGACGAACAGTTGGGCTTCATGGCTGCGGAAATATCGGGAAAGAGGTCGTACGATTGTTGCAGCCTTTCGGCTGTACGATCCTTGCATGCGACACACAGGACTATTCAGACTTTTACGCGCGCAACAATGTGACGGCCGTCTCTTTCGACGAACTGCTCGAGCGCTCGGAAGTGCTTTCCCTCCATCTTCCAAAAACAAAGCAGACGGTTGGCCTATACAATGAAAAGCTCATTGGTAAATTGCAGCCCGGTTGTGTGCTGATCAATACATGCAGAGGAGGAATTGTGGATGAGGCGGCTGTCCTTGCGCGACTGGAGTCCGGGGACTTGATGGCCGCTGCCTTCGATGTTTTCGCTGTTGAACCCGCAGAAAATGATGCGCTCATCCACCATCCAAACATGCTCGCCACGCCCCATATCGGCGCGAGTGCGGAAGAGATCAGGCTGGCGATAGCCCAAGCCGCAATCCGTGGTTTGACTGAACATCAGGACGTGGATCCGGCGGATTTTTATTCGGTTTGAACAGATAAAGAATGACAGAGAAATTTGGCCAAAGACGATCAAAATCCAGCAGCATGATGGCGGTGTAACCTTGGCTTATTCTCAATAGGCCTGAAAAGCGCAACGCCATCAGTCTGCAGCTTCATGCCGATTGCAATGACGCGTTGTATAATCTCGTCACAGACTCGAAGTGCCGTGTGCTGATCGTCACCGGCGCGGGTGACGCCTTTTGTGTTGGTCAGGATCTGCGCCTGTACTTCCGCGCCACTGAAAACGCGCCTCTGGAGCGCTTAGAGGCGGCGGAAAACTCGGATCACTGGCGCTGGATGCGATTGTCGGAGTTTCCAAACCAACGATTGCGACGGTCAACGGTTTCTGCTCCGGTGGTGCATTCACACAACTCATCGCTTGTGATCTGGCGGTCGCTGCGGACGACGCGGTTCTTGGACTATCGGAGGTCAACTGGGGCATCCTCCCGGCGGAATCGTCAGCTGGAACGTTATGAATGCGATGAACAGTCGGGACGCGATGTTCTACGCCATCACGGGCGATCCGTTCGACTGCAAGAAGGCCGCGCAGATGGGTCTCGTCAATTTCTCGGTGCCGAAGAGTGAATTGACGGAGGAAACGCTGAAGCTCGGGCGAAAGCTTGCCGCCAAGAACGCGGCGACGGTGCGCCCGGCTGGCAACCACTGACGATGCAGGTCGGCCTGCGCGCTCGGCGCGCGCCTGCATGTCGATGATGGAGAATACCAACTGCAAATTGTGCGCACACTCTGAATGTTTCAAACTTGGCCGTTTTATTTTTAAAAATGATCATAAAGGCATTATTTTCATGATGTTGCCGGGCGTTTGTCTTCCTTGTGGCCCCCCATTCTTCACAGTAAACTTGTGCCGAAGCGCACTCTTGCGCGAATGAAGTGGAAATGGGGGATGCGAATGCGCCTGCGCCAACGCGGTAAGTGGTCAGCGAAGGCCGCGGCAACGGGCGCCACCCTGGCTGTTTCGCTCCTTGCGGGATGCTCGGACAGCGGCTCCGAGGCCGCCAGACTTGAGCGCCGCATTGACGAACTCTCGCGCGAACTGCGTCAGGCGCGCGCCGAGTCGCAGCGGGGCA
>JANPPJ010000166.1:0-4291 GCA_031428455.1 Hyphomicrobiales bacterium
TGCTGCGCGCTGCCGAAGCGCGCACAATGCCAGACCTCTGGCAGGCAATCGCGGACGCCTTGAAACGCTTCACCCCAAACGAATGCCGAAACTATCTCGTCGCCGCAGGATACGATGCGACGTGATCGGAATATGCTCTAGTTGCCGGCCGGGCGCTGGGTCGCGCCGCCGACCGAGGCATTGCGCGATTGCATCTGACCGGCGTTCTCAGCAGCGTACTTGCCGCTGTCACCAAGGCTGAACGTGGGCTGGCAGCGCGGCGCGCAGTCCCATGTCTCGCGCTCCATGCCCCGCTGCACAATCATGCTGTTCGAAGCCGCGCCGACGCGTATGACGGACTCGCCGACCGAGCGCCCCTGAGAATCCAGCGCAATCAAATTGGTTTCGCCAAAGCCCTTGCCGGTGAGCACCATATATTTTGTGCGGCGCACGATCGTCACATCAGCGACAGCCGGATTGCCGACAACCACAGTCGACGCATTGGCGGGAAGTTGAAGCACTTTCGCCTTGTTGAGGACGAGCTGAATTGATTCCGACGGCTGCGCATCCTGCGCCTGCACTGCCGCAACAGTAACGATTGACGCGGCGAGCGCCATCGCCTGGGCGAGAAAAAGCGGTCGGAAGTAGGTAAAACGCATCTTGAAGCATCCTGATTGGTGCGTGATTACAGAATGCTTGCGAATGGTAAATAAAAGCTAAAGTAACTATAAAACTCCTTGGGTTCCGCACCAGCTACGCTTCGTCTGCCGCTGAGTAACCGAGCATTTTCATTAAATTCCGCACATGCTGACCAATTGCGCGGATCGTTTTAATACATAAGAAAGCCGTTGGACCTAATGTTGACCTTGTCAGGCAGACGGCGGCAACTCGACGTCAAGCCTCAGTTGACCACGGGCGCACAGAAAGTGCGTGGGTCTGGTCGCAGTGAGTATAAGGAGTCGTACCATGCTTAAGGCTTACCTCAATCGTTTTGCTTCCGATGAATCCGGCGCCACCGCCATCGAATACGGCCTCATCGCCTCGCTTATTGCTGTCGCCATCATCGGCGCCGTGACGACCCTCGGCACCAAGCTGACGGCGACCTTCGGTTCGGTCAGTGCGCAGCTCAAGTAAGTACTTTTGGAGACGCAGCTCGCCGCCGGGCCGCGTCTCCACCGTCTGCCTCAGTGGCACGCGAAGATTTCGCTGCCGAGATAATCATCAAACCAGTAAAACGAGACCTATCACGCGTCTCCACCGTCTGCCTCCGTGGCACGCAAAGATTTCTCTTAGTCGGCACGCAACGCGAAAAAAAAGACGGCCCATGCCAGCGAACAAAAACGTCCGGACGTCCTGAATCGCCGCGAGGACTGGTTCGACGACCAGCGCGATCTCGATCCTGAGCGGCTTGTTTTCATCGACGAGACCTGAACTGCCGCCAACATGGCGCGAACGCATGGACGATGCCCCAGGGGCGAGCGCCTGCGCGAGAGTGTGCCACATGGCCACCGCAAGACGACGACCTTCGTGGCGCGATTGCGGACGGACGGCATGATCGCGCCGCTGACGCTTGACGGGCCGGTCAACGGCAGGATCTTTTTCGCCTACGTCGAGCAGTTCCTCGCTCCCGCCCTGAAGCCCGGCGATATCGTGATCATGGACAACCTCTCGAGCCACAAGGCGGCAGGCGTGCGAGAGGCGATTGAGGCCGCCGGCGCTAGCCTGCTTTACCTGCCGCCCTACAGCCCCGATTTCAACCCGATCAAAATGGCCTTCGCCAAGATGAAGGCCCTGCTGCGCAAGGCCGCCAAGAGAACAATCGACGCGCTGTGGACGGAGATCGGCGAGATAGTCGCCCTCTTCAAACCAGCCGAGTGCGCGAATTATTTCACCGCCGCTGGATATGATGCCATTTGAACAGGAAACGCTCTGATCAGCGCGGCCCAATGGGAATTGTCTGCCGAACACGTACTGTACCTGCGGGACAATGTGGAAGCAGTTCAGATCCACCCTCCGCGGAGCAGAAAGGCAGTTTTGCAGGGAGCGCGCGGGAAGGGTTGTTGACATAGGTGATCGAGGTCTGGCCGGGTTTCAACGATGGTATCAGTAGCTTTAAGAAATATTTGTTAGACACGTTTTAAGGTCGCATCCAACCAAAGTAATCCCAGAGGGAAAGAGATGGCCAACGATGAAAGCGGCAGCTGGCAGGTGAAGCGCAATGCTGAGCGCTTGCGGGCAATAATCGGAGCACGGGCGGTTTTCAACGGAGGAACCTCCACGCTGGATTGCACCGTCCGGAATATATCGGCCACGGGGGCGCGGGTAGCAATCTCAGGCGCAGCTATCCTGCCGCAGGAGTTTTTGCTCGTTGTGCCCACGCGGAATAAGACTTATCGGGTCGAACTGCGCTGGAGGTCCGATGATGCCGCTGGCGTCAGGTTTCTGGATGAGGTTGCGGCTATAGGAGGCGAGGCGCTGTCCGCCCTGGGAAGCAGCGTGGAAGAACTCAAAGAAGAAAACGCCCGCCTTCGACGTCGCATTGCAGAGATGGCGACGAAGCTCGCGGAACTTGGATACCTCTAGCGGGCACTTCTGAGCCACCTCTTAGAATCTATAAGTCGTGGTGTCAGAGCCCGTCCAACCAACGAGATTGCCATACGGGCCGCGCGGGCATTTGTGCCCGTTTGCCGAAGCTCACGGCTCCCTTAACAGGTGGAACCATGAAGGTGATCCCGACGGCGCTTTCATGGCGCCAGACAATCTTGCAGCGTGCGATCATTTCATATCTTGGAAGGAGGAGTTCGCCAACTCCCAAGGGGTTCTCCCTGCCGTTCGGCAACTGCAACATCGCCCCGCAGAGTGAAATATTTACAACCCGGCACTCAATCAAGGTAGTGACACCTATGACCAAGTAGCTTTCTGCGGTTCCACCAACCCTCGGGGAGAAGCGACGCTCCACAAATGTCAACGTAAGGCTCCCGACGTGCAAGGCACCACTTGATGCGGGCCTACTGTCCACGCCGCCCCTTAACGGCCCGTATCGGAACTCCCATCAGAATAGCGGACGTATATTCGCAAACGGCTAACCTTTAGTGGCAATTCAACGTGTCCACACGAGATTTTTCACGCAGAACTCTGAAGATAGAGGGATCTACAGGTGACTGACCAGTGAACAGGACGAGGCTACGTCCTCAATTGACAAGCGGTTAGCGCGGCGAGCGCCAGTGAACCTGTCCGCTACGGTGACTGACGGCGCAATTCGCTTTGAACGCATTATCGAGAACTTGTCGTCCACCGGAGCCAAGCTCATTGTGCCCCTGGATCAGCAGGCGCCTACTCTAGAATTCGACGTCTCTTTCCACGAAGGAAGCATCGTTAGGCCGCCCTGCTTTTGTCTTGAACGCTGATCAGCATACCAGCAACCTCGCTCGCGGGTTGAGGCCTACTAAAGAAGTAGCCCTGAACCTCCGTACATCCTTCTTTTCGCAATTGGTCGAGTTGGGCCTGCGTCTCGACGCCTTCAGCTGTTGTGGACATGCCGAGCCCGACGCTAAGGCCGGTTACAGCTCGAACAATGGCCAGCGAGTTGTCGAGGTCGCGAATGAAAGATTGGTCGATCTTGATCTTGTCAAAGGGGAACTTGCGAAGGTAGCTGAGCGATGAATATCCGGTGCCGAAGTCATCCATGGAAATGCTGACGCCCAGTTCCCGTAGTTGATGCAACGTTGTAAGTGTCCCCTCTGTGTCCTGCAACATGATCGTTTCGGTTATTTCCAGCTCTAGCCGCTTCGCCGACAGGCCGGACTCGCCGAGTGCGGAGATCACGTCCAGTACGAGTGCTCGATTCTTGAATTGAACCGGCGAGAGGTTCACGGCTACCTTGACCTCACGCGGCCATGTCGCGGCATCAATACAGGCCTGTTTGAGAACCCACCCGCCGATCTTGTTGATAAGGCCGATCTCTTCGGCGAGTGGAATGAATTCGGCAGGGGGGACCAGCCCTCGCGTTGGGTGGTTCCAGCGGACGAGGGCCTCAAAGCCGCTAACTGAGTTGTTCTGCAGATTAACGAGCGGCTGATAGTAAACCTCGAATTCACTGCTTACGACCGCCTTCCGAAGGTCGATCTCAAGTGCGCGGCGTACCTGCATCATCGTGTCCATCTCTGGCTCGAAGAAGCGGAATATACCGCGGCCATCTACTTTGGCGCGATACAAAGCCATGTCGGCAGCCTTGAGCAGTTGGTCTGGCTCGCACGCGTCATTCGGAGCTATGGCGATCCCAACGCTTGTTCCGACGACGACCTGATGACCG
>JANPPJ010000167.1:0-14799 GCA_031428455.1 Hyphomicrobiales bacterium
GCTTCGGGCTGAACATCGTCTCGGGGTGGAATCCCGGAGAGTTCGGTATGATGGGCGTCGCACTTAATGAGCACGAAGACCGATACGCTTACTCAGATGAATGGCTGGATATCGTCAAGAAGATCTGGGCTGAACACGAGCCCTTCGATCACGCAGGTCGATTCTATAATCTGAAAGGCGTTCTCGCCAAGCCCAAACCCTTTTGGGGTAGCCGCCCCGTGCTTGTGAATGCTGGTAATTCAACAGCAGGGCGCCAGTTTGCTGCAAGCAACTCTGATTGCCTGTTCACAGCAATTCCAAAACTCGAAGACATGCCGGAGAAGATAGCGTCTTTTCGCGCGCTTGCGCCTGAAGGCCAGATCAGAAACGTCTTCTCAAGCGCCCATGTCATGGCGCGGCCCACACGCAAGGAAGCCAAGGATTTCCATCATTACATCGTCTATGAGCAGGGCGATTGGGAAGCGGCCGAATACTCTGCGGGCCTGCGCGGAACGCGCAAAGGCACCTGGATGAAGGATCAGGAGGATCTGAAGGCTCGGCTCATCAGCGGGGCGGGGTATCCGATTGTTGGCAGCTATGACGACGTCGTTGAGACGTTCCAGAAACTGGAAGCTGTCGGCCTGAACGGCGCAGCAATGGGGATGATCAACTATGTGACTGACTTCCCCCACATTCAGGAACTCCTGCCCCGAATGGAGCGGATTGGTTTGCGGGAAAAGCCAAACTTGTAAGCCCTATTCGCAGATGGCTATCGTGCGATCTGCGGGAAAGTATATCGGCGTCGTATCGCCCGGCATAAGCGCGACAGAGGGATGGGCACGAACAAGAACGTCCATGTCCCCAACACGAATAGCATACTCGGCGATATCGCCCAGATACACGCGGGAAACAACCTTGCCTTCAAACGTATTCTCATGGTCCACGCTCACCCGGGCACACTCCACATTTTCAGGGCGCGTCACAAACTTCACTGCGGCGCCCTTTGGTGAGGCTTTGTGAAACCAGCAGCGGACCGGGCCAATAGAAGATTCGACAACACCGTAACCACGGTCAACTGAAGCCTCGGCCAACCGTCCTGTGAAAAGATTGGTGCGTCCGATAAACCCGGCGACAAATTCCGAGGTGGGCCGCTCGTAAATTTCTTCCGCGGAGCCAACCTGCATCAAGCGCCCTTGGTTGAGGACAGCGATCCGGTCCGAAATAGCCATCGCCTCGGCCTGATCGTGGGTCACGTAGACTGTCGTGACGCCCCACTCCGATTGGATACGCTTGAGCTCTCCGCGCATTTGCTCGCGAAGTTGCGCGTCAAGGTTCGACAGCGGTTCGTCCAGCAGCAACAGCTTGGGCTCCCGCGCTAGCGCCCTTGCAAGTGCAAGCCGTTGCTGCTGCCCCCCACTTAATTGCGTAGCAGAACGTCCCCGGTATTTTGACAGGCCAACCATCTCAAGCACGCGCATGATGCGCTTCTCAATTTCCTCGCGCGAAGGACGGTTGCGCCGCTGAACGCGCAGCGGATAGGCCGCGTTCTCAAATACGCTCATGTGCGGCCAGATTGCATAGGACTGAAAAACCATTCCGATGTCGCGCTCATACATCGGCACGGAAACGTGGGATGCGTCGTCAAAGAGAGGCGCACCATCAAGCTCGATAACTCCCCTTCCTGGCGTTTCAAGACCAGCAATGGAGCGCAGCGTCGTTGTCTTCCCGCATCCTGATGGACCGAGTAACGTGAACAACTCGCCCCGCGCGACATCAAAAGAAACGTCAAAAGCACCGCCTGCTGGCTCACCAGAACGCGTTTCATAAGCCTTGAAGAGATTTCTGACCGATAGCATCAAACACTCTCTATGAAATCTGGAACCGGCGGGTGACATAGTAAAAAATACTGCTGACAACCGTCATCAGCGCGATCCAAACAACGCCCATTGCAGCAAGCTCGGTCACCTGTCCATTCTGCCACAGATCGAACAGCGTCACCGCCACGATCTCCGACCCCGGCCCCACCAATAGAAGCGGGAGTGACACAGCTTGTACCGACAAGAGGAAGACAAACAACCAGCCGCCAATCAGCGCCGGGGCCAGAAGCGGAACAACGATTCTGAAGAAGGTCGTTAGTTGCCCCGCCCCTGAAGACGCCGACGCATCTTCCAACTCCCGATGGATCTGAAGGACGCCAGCATAGGCGTAACGCATGCCATAGGGCAGGTAACGTGATGTCGACGCGATGATGACCGAGAGCAAAGTGCCATATAGGGCAATCGGCAAGCTGACGAACACATACAGAAACGCCACGCTCATGACGATTGCTGGAAACACCAGCGGCGCCGTCGCAAGTTGATCCAGGATCCACGCGCCCGGAGCCCGGCGCGCCGCCATCCAAGCACAAAGCGCAGTCAACGGAACGACGGCTGTTGCTGTCGCAGCGCCCATAAGAAGCGTATTGCCGATGGCGTCATGGAATGATCTGGCCTCACGCAGCAACACGTAGTTTTCGGTGGTCCACCGGCCCAGCGAGCCGACGCTCACGCCTTCATAGAAAGGTTGCAGGGAAGCAAACGTCAGAATGATAATTGGCAACCCCGTGACAAGCAGGAATGTAACCGCGAGCACAGTCGTGCCTACCCACTTCATGGGCCCAAGATCAATGACGCGGGGACGATAACCCTTGCCTGTGATGGACTGATATTTATGTGCATTTTTCGAGAGCCGATTGTAGAGGTAGATCAATCCACAAACGATGATGAGCAGACAAACCGAGTATGCCCCGGCTTCGCCATAACGGGGAAAGCCCTGCCCTCGCGAGCTTTGGTAGATATTGGTCGTCAGCACGTTGATGTTGCCCGCCAGCCCCACCAGCGCAGGCACTTCGAAGGATTCAAACGCGCGAATGAAAACGAGAAGTAGCAGGGCGAGAATGCCGGGCATCCCCATGCGGATGCTGATCGACCAGAATGTGCGCAAGGGGCGCCCGCCGCTCATCATCGACGCCTCTTCAAACGAAGCGTCTTGTGATTTGAGAACGGCGGACATGAGAAGGAACACCAAAGGCACGAAGTTCATGCCTTCGATCACGATCATCCCCCACATCGAGTAGACGTTGATCATGTAATCGGGGCCCAGAGTCGAATCGATCACGCTGTTAAGTGGCCCAGCCCTGCCTAGCAGCAGCAACCAGGAAACGACGTGCAACACGTTCGGGATTCCGAGAGCGATAATGGCGCCAAGGAAGACCCATTCGCGACCAGGCGCATTCGTGCGCTCGACGATCAGCGCCTGTGAGATGCCAAACACCAATGCAACGACAGCGGTCCCAAGGGAGTACACAATAGTGTTTACGAGAGACGGTAGAAAGAAACGCTCCGTGAACAATGAACTGTAATGCTTCAGCGTCAGTTCGCCAAGCGTCCCGTCTGGGTTGCTGACGTGAAAGCTGACCTTGATCAGAAAGAATGCTGGCGGCAAAATCAGCACGCAAAGGATAAAAGCCAGCAGAAGAACGCCCGTCGGCGCCCTCCTCAAACCAGCGAATATGGAAGACCGCGGCGATGTAAACGCAACGGCGCGCGGCGCCTCGACAGTCATTTCACTCCCCCAGATTTCATTCTCGTCGTCGGCTGATCAGCGAAAGATGTCTTGATAAATCTTTTCCGAACTGTCTCCGTACTTGCCCAGCTGCTCGGGCAAGACGAGGTTTTGGTTGACGCCCGCTTTGGCAGGCACAACACGCGCCAGCTCGGCCTTTGGATCGACATCGGGACGCACTGGAAAATAGTCAGCCTTCGACAAGATTTCCTGACCTTCCTTCGACATGATGAAGTCTACGAGCAATAGCGCCGCGTGTGGTCGGCGAACGCCTTTCGGAATAGCCGCTGTTGCGGTTGTCGTCGCAACCGGGTCCATCAACTGAGAGTTGACCGGCGCGCCCTTTGCAGCGCTGATGAGTGGGTGGTGCGCGAAGATGTTGAGAGCGATCGGATATTCTCCCGCCACGACACGGTCTACCAGGGTCCGCGCGCTCCCAGATCCAAAATTAACAATCTTTTGGTCTGCCAGCTTGCGAAAGTAAGCCATCGCCTTGTCTTCGCCCCACGCCATCCTAAGATTTGTGATGAAGAGAGGCGTCCCGCTGGAGCTTCCGATGCGCCAGGAGATTTTTCCTTTCCACTGCGGATCAAGCAAATCTTCAAATGTTTTCGGCACCTTGTCCGCAGGAACAAGCCGCGTGTTATAGGCGATGGAGAAATAGCTGAGCCGTGTTGGCGCCCAGAGATGGCGTGGATCACGAAGGTTTTCCGGAACGTTAGTAATCTCCGGTGTGAAGAAGGGCTGAACCAGGTCAGCCTCGATCACCAGTTCGCCAACGCCAGTCCCTTCAACAACGTCAACGCCGAGATTTTTGGCGCGTGACTCTGCCGCCAATTTGGCCGCAATATCTTCGGAATCGCCTCGCCAGTAAGAAGCGCGTACGCCCTGATACTTCTTGTTAAAAGAATCAACCAGAGGCCGAAGCGCCTGATTCACAATCATCGCCGAGTAAATGACGACTTGCCCTTCTTTCCGTGCGCCTTCCAGTAGGCGTTGCTCGCGGTCTGGCCCTTGGTACAGCAGAATGGACTGGTTGGTCTGCGCGGAAACGCCTTGGCCAAATGTGCAAACAGTCAAGACTGCGAAAGCAGCGGACCGCGTCAAACGACTGGCTCTTGCTCGATTCATTAGTGATCCCGCCCCGGTTGTTGGCTCATCGTCCCGTCTCGCTGCGGAGAGCGTGAGCGCTTGTAAACAATTACTTCTGTCTCGCTGAAGCGACCTCCGCACGAAGACTAACGCCCGTTCCAACGCTTGTTGGGAGATGCAGATAACCATCTTTTATGTCGATGCCTTCAAAAGGATCGTCGAGCAGTCGCTCGAACTCGCCAAGCTCGCAGGCGTAGTCAACGCCAGGCAGTGCGCAAGCAAGATGAATTGCTGCTGCCGACAGAACGCGGCTGCCAACCGCCGCCCCGAGACGATACCGAATGCCTGCAGCTTCGCAGACGCGCGCCGCGGCAAGCGTGTTTCGCAGTCCGCCAAGCTTGGGGATTTTAAGACTCACCGCGTCAACGATGCGCCGCGACGCCAGCTCATAGATTTGACGCAGCGATCCGGCGGATTCGTCGGCCTCGATTGTGATTGGAGACATCCGGGTCACAAGCGCGAGCCCTTCCATGTCGTCGATATGCACCGGCTGCTCGGCTAGATCGATATTGAACTCAGACATCTTGCCAAGCGCGACGATCGCGTCCTTGACCGAATATGCCTGGTTAGCATCGATCGTAAGATGCACGGCGTCACCAACGCGTTTGCGAATAGCCGCTACCCGCGCGACGTCTTCGGCAACTTCACCGTGCACTTTGATCTTGAGGTAATGATAGCCACGATCGACAAGCTTAAGCGCCTGCTCGGCCATTTCATCAGGCGTTTTGATTGCAAGGATTCTCAGAATTGGCGCCCGGTCCCGAACCGCGCCGCCAAACAGGTCGCACAGGGGCACGCCAAGGCGTCGCGCGTTCAAATCATAAAGTGCGCAATCAATCGCCGCCTTCGCCTGAGGCGCGCCTCTCATGCCACGGTCAAGATCGCGCAAGATCAATTCAATCGAGCGGCAATCCTGACCGACGACGGACTTCTCAAGATATTGGATCTGGCCCTTGAGGGCTGAATTGACGGCGCCCATGTGAGCGGTCGCGGAAGCATATCCAAAACCCTCAAAGCCATCTTGCGTGGAGAGGCAGACAATCCAGCCTTCAGTGGTCGGGCTGGCGCCAAGCGCAAACCGCCACTTCGGATCCTCTTTAGGCATGATGCACGGAAATAGGGAAAGTGAAGCAATCGTAGAGGCGCTCACTGGTCCCCCCCGCAAATCGGGCGCAAAGCATGCACTTTTGTCGAAGATCTTGCTGCGCGAACCACAACGCAGCAGCGCTGACCATCAGCCATTGTGCTTTCCTCCACGTCGACGGCCCCTCGAACGGAGGCCTCTGGCGACTATAGGTCACTTCGACGGCTCATGCCAAGCCGTACAACGGGCCTTGAAGAAATAGAACCACTCAGCAGATTTGTGGAAATTCAGGGCTCGCTTGAAGAAGGCGGCGTCGCCTTGAAACCAGGCCTCAGCTCAAACAACGTCTTGTCGCGATTGTTCTCCAACGACATCCCTCGGCTCTGCCCGCGAGGGAAGCCGACCTCGACGCGCGAATAAGCTTCCTGGCTGAAAATAAGAAGCTGGCCGCCGATGAAGGGACCGGTGGCGATCAGCATCCCGAAGATGGCAAGCATCTTGGGAATGAAAGTGAGCGTCATTTCCTGGATCTGCGTCAAAGCCTGAAAGAAGGCGATAACGATTCCAACCACCATCGCCGCAGCAACCGGCGGGCCTGAGGCGACAATCACCGTCCACAAGGCGGCCCGAACCATGTCCAGAGCGTCGGCTTCATTCACCCGAGGCGTCCTCGGTTATGATTTAAAACGAGGCTCAAGAGATGACAACGCCACTTTTGAGGGCTAACGACTTACCGTTGTCGAGCTGAGCGACAAGCACGTCACCAAGTATGAATACGCTTCTGACAGTGCCTGCGGTCATGCCATCATCAGAAGAAACCCGGCGACCAATAACATTATCCGCTTGACCAAGCAGCGTGCTCTGCAAAATTGAACCGAGCTTTGCGTTAGACTGTACGCCCTGCTCGACCGACGAAAATGAGGCGAGTTGTGACAGGAACTGGGTGCCATCGCTAGGATTGGTAGGGTCCTGATGCTTCAGCTGTGCAACAAGTAGGTGCAGAAACGATTCATAATCGACGGTCGCTGTGCGCTGCGACGTGGCAGCCTTCAAGGGAGTTGGCGAAACACTGTTCACTTGCATCGGTCTACCTATGCGGCTTGAAAATCGTCTTGTTTTTGAACGCGCAGCACTTCGGCTTCAATCACGTAAAGACTACGGATCACGCGAAGGCATTCGAAGAAACGCCCCCGATCAAGAAGGTCGCTGACCTGTGCAAGTCCGTAAAGAACATCCCGATTGGAAAAGCTTTGGGTGGTCCGCATCAGCATGTCTCTGATCAACGCGACAATAGTTATGCTGTTTGCAGGATCGATCAGAGCTGATTGGACAACAAAATACAATTGACGCAGCGGGGTCGTTGCATCATCCGCCTGAAGCACGTGGCCTTCGAGGAGGAACGAAACATCGTTCAGGATTTGAATTGAAACCTTGCGGTCAAATCGAACGACGGCGCCGTTGAGATAAATTTTCTCACCAGCCCGAACCCGGAGATTCATGGAACTCATCTGAGCCCATCACGAATCATCGTATTAATAGCAATGATCGTTTCAAACCCATCATGATTACCCATGGATACTTCGTCCGCCTCTTTCATCATCCAGATGCCGATGGAGATAAGGCTTGCCTTGAGCGCATCGGGCAATCCGTTATCAATGGACGCCAGATCGTCCGTCAAGACGGTCCAGAGTTGTCGCAGTCGATAAACCGCCTCAACGCATTCCACTGAGCCAGGCTTTGACCTCTGCGCTACGCGCAACAACATATTCACGCGATCAAAAGCGTCCCGTTCTTTCCGACGAGCCTCAGAACCACTTTCCTCAAGAATTTCGGTATAAGCAAACTGGTGCATCTAAACTCCAGGATCAGATATAATTAACGAGAGACAATCGGCTAAGGCGAGCGGTGGTCGCGTAGGATGCTTCAAGCCGTGATCGAAGCGTCTCAATGCGTAAGGAAACCTCCACAGGATCTGCCTCGACCAATTGGGAAATCTCCGTGCTGTAGATCTGTTTCTGCAGCGACATCGCCTCGATGGAAGAATCCAGACGGGACATCATGCTACCGTTTATCGCCTGAAAACCGATCAACCCTTGTACGCCTTCGTCCAACAGTGAACTAGCTGTCGCAAGAGCCTGGCTGAACGGGGCGCTTCCAACGGCGCCGTCCCCAAACTCCAACATCAACACAGATGCCATGACTACCTTGCGCAATGCTGGATCCGAGACCGCGGAGGGTATCGTCGCGACTTCACGCTCGCCAATCCGGGCTTCAACAGGAGGCCCTGAAGAACCTGCCCAAAACGTTTCCCAGTTATGCGCGTCAAACAACTTGGGATACTCGGTATCCAACCACGCTTTCATGTCCGATGCAGGTATCGCGGCCGAGGCAAAGTCCCCCGGGGCCATGTTAAAGGCAGCCGAAAAGCTTGCCGCCACCGCCATCCGGGCATTGCTGCCAGCCGAAAGAAAGTCCCGGATTGCCGCTCGATTGCCATCCGAACCGGAGAGCACATAACGACCTGCGAACGTTGTGTTACCAAACGACTGAAGGATCTCGAGAAAGCCCGAGGCACGGTCGGCGAGGCCCCCCAGCGGCGCGGCGCTGCCCCCTGCCCCAACGAGCGTAGCCCTGAAATCCGATGCAGCCTGCCGAATGCCGCCAACGGCCAAGTCTACAGACTCCAAGCGCGCTTTCAGCAGCGTATTCGTCGCGACGACGCTATCATTGACTTTGACGCGTGACTCCAAAGCGGCGAGGTTTCCGACCTTCGCGCCTAAGGATCGTACAACATCGGCGACGCGCCCGGTAGAGAGTTCACTTTGCGCCGCTGTATACAATGTCTGCAGCCTGGATAGCTGCATTCGAGTTACGCGAGCCTGAGAATGCGACGAAACAAACAAATCAACCATCGGATCACCGAACTGCGTCAAATAGGGACTGGTAGAGACTATCGACAGTGGAGATGATCTTCGTCGTCGCTCGATAACTATTCTCTATTTGAAGCAATCTCGCGAGTTCGTCATCGAGATTCACGCCTGTGGCGTTCGAAAGAAAAGTAGCAAACCCATCTGCCGTTACGTTGGCCTGTGTAGCTACATTTTCACTATCAACGACTTTTGCGGCAACGCTTGACAAGACTGCTTTCGAGAATTCGGCGACAGATAGAGCGGAACCAAGGCCAAGGGAAGCATCGATAGGTTGAGGCGTCGAAAGACCGTCGAGCTGATCAATCAATGATCCTGCGAAGTCGGCTACCCCGCTTGGATTCTTAAGGTATCGGTCATCTCCTGGGGCCGAAATTCCGCCATCACGAAGTCTAGTCAGCAGACCGCCACGCGAAGGATCAACATTGCTGTTGACAGTAATGAGTTTGCTCGCGTCAGCAACAGTCTCCGACCCCGTTATCGCGAAGTTCTGCGAAAACGAAAACAGGCCGGCTAATCTGGGTAGCTGTGGATTGGCTTCTGTGGCGCCTTCAGAAAACGCGAAGACGAGACCTCGGGAAACTTGGTCAAGCTGGAACAGCGCTTGCGGAACGATACTGTCACGAGCCTTGACTGCCCCGGCCAGCCTTCCAGATAACACAGACATTGACGAGTCGGCGCCCGTGACGTTCACGCCGTCAATCAAAACGGCGCCGCCGTTGACTCCAGCCTCGAAGTTCAACGTAGGCGTGAATTGGACAGATCGCGGCGACCCACTGAATAAAACAGCTCCTCCAGAAGCGTAAATGGAGGTCGAGCCATCGGCTCCCACAACTTTAGTGATTCCAACTTCAGTGGCCAACGCGCCTAGGATGACGTCGCGCCGATCCTCCAGATCCGACTGATCGGCTCCAGACCCGCGATCTTTACTCATCATATTGTGAACTTCGGCGAAGTCAGCAAGGAGATCATTTATCCTGCTGACTGACGCCGCAATCGTCTGGTCGGCCTCCCGCTGTATTTGCCGCAAACCTTCATGCGAAGCATTCAGTGAACTGGAAAGCTTACTGGCTGAATCAATAACACCCTGGAGACCGGCGAGACTGCGTGGATTGCCCGTGGCAGTCTGCATTGCTGCCTCAAGGTCTCCGATCCCGCCTACAACTGAGCCTCCTTCAGAGCCTAGTTGCAGCAAGCTTGAAACGCCGCGGTAGGCACGCGAGACCTCATCTGCGGCGCTGGCCCGAGAAGTAGCGTCCAGCAGGTTTCGCCTGACTGCCTCGTCTGCCGACCTTTCAATGCCAACCTGTCGTAAACCACTTGACCCTGTTGTAACGACCACCCGCTTCTGAGAATAATCTGCCTCGTTTGCGGCGCCAATGTTACGCGACGTTACCGACGACATCGCAGAGGAGATAGCTAATGCAGATCGCGCAGTGTTAAAAGTTGTGGAAAGACTCATATCAATCAATTCGCAAAATGAGAACGCCTAAAGACGATTGAGTACATCGAATAATTCAGAGCTAGTCTGAAAGACCTTCGAATTTGCGGTAAAGCTCCTTTGCGCCTCAATCATCGTCGTAAGCTCATCCGCAATATCGACCGTCGAGCCCTCAAGGGCGCCGGCGACAATAGCGCCGTTCCCCTGCTGGTTCGCGCTACCAAGACGAATGCTCCCGGACTCAGCTGTAACCGTAAAGGCAGAACCTGAGGTCTTCATCAACTGATTTGGGCTAGCGACGGTCGCCAGTGGAATACGATACGACTGCAACCTGCTGCCATTGTCGAAAACGGTTGTAACGATTCCATCACGACCAATCTCTAACCTGTTGGGCCGCGCTGGCGCATTGCCGTTGATGCTAGACTCAAAAATACTGAATGGCGCGGAAAGCTGCTTCATACCTGTCAAGTCGAGCTGAACAGCGGCTCCATTTGGCACGGTCGCCGTCAAGAATGCTGGATCAGTTTTATTGCCTGAAGAATCGAAGTTCATCGTTTGTACAGCCAACGGAGCGGATACATAAGGAAAGCCGCCTGCCGTACTCTGCGTTCGATCAAAGACAGAAACTTCCCAAGCGGAGTCGGACGACCTCGAAAAGTAGAGATCCAAGGTTACCGCAGTTCCGAGGTTATCAAAAGCGACCATTGACGATTTGGCGTTCCACGTAGAATTGGGGCCATTCAGGCTAGGCAACGAAGAACTATCGGTGACGGTCGCGTTGGCAGGTAGATTCGCAGCAAAATGACCAGTTGTGGATCGTGACGAAACCAAGGTCTCCTGTGGCAAAGTAACCGCAGAAAGAATACCGCCCGTATCCAGACCATTTGACAGCTCAAAACCAAGCAAGACATGACCACCGGCGTTTACAAGACGTCCAGACGTATCAGAGAGAAATGCGCCTGCTCTGGATAACAACTGCTCTCCGTTGCTATCGGAAACAACGAAAAAGCCAGTCCCGTCGATTCCAAGGTCGGTAGAATTCGATGTTGCGCTCAATACGCCCTGCTGGCTATTCTGATTCCGGACCGATGCAGCGACCGATCCGGATGAATACACACCAACTGACGTGCCAAGCACAGACTCAAACTCGACAATAGATCTTTTGTAACCAGTCGTACTCGAATTGGCTATATTCTCGGCCACCGAGTTTATTCGGTTAGACTGGGCATTCATTCCAGATACACCTGTACGCAAGGAACTAAGCAAACTCATCGATGACTCCTGAAGCTGCTGGAAGATGCAACCAAAGCGCTTGTGTAAGGCTTACGTGGGAGCATGGGCACAAAGCTGTCTCGCCTCAGCGGTCCATGCACCAAACCCTGTTTCAACTAGGCGTTGTAATACGGCACATACGTAGCGATGGTGAGCGGCGTGATTTCTGGGGCCAGCATGGTAACGTGCAGCTGCCATCACCCAGCTACCCTCACGATTACGAAGATCGCGAAGAAACTTCGCCGCATACTCTACGTTTTTTCGCGGATCGAACATGTCCTCAACATTAGCGAAATGTACGCTGTGGAACCGGTAATTGATCTGCATACAACCAATATCTACAAAACGTGCACCATTTGCCTTGACTGATCGAAAGTGAGAGACCGCCTCATGGCGGCGGTTGAAGAAAGCGCTCTTTCCGTCGACATTCATTGCAAAAGGTTGAAGCCGCCCGCCCCTCCCACTTTCCGTTAGACCTACAGCGTAAAGAATGCCGACTGGAACGCCAGACGACCGGGACGCTCTGATGATTTCGCGCTCGCAACCAGACGCTATCTGCTCCCCGGCAATCACCTCAAAAGGAGACATTAGAATAATACAAACAAGCGATGGGACCAGTTTTATCAGATTGATTGGCATCCGGATTATTTAAAGGAGATCGATTAGGATGCCGTTCCTGTCTTTGCTCTCCGAAGGAAGATTGACGCAAACCTGAATCTGCATGTCGAAGGTCTTGAAAAGCCACAAACGATCCTGCAAGCTTCGCATCAGTGCGACTAAATTCATGCGATACTCCGTCCAGGATTCGACGCAACTCCGGCGCATGTGCCTCCAGTCTGTTGAGAACAGATTTCTGGTCAGCAAAAAACGTAACGTCGTAGTTTTTTTGAGAACATCTGAGTGCGGCCCCGACGGTTCCGGCGTCGCCCAAATCAACCCGCAAGAAGACATTCAGCCGCGTCTTGTCTCTTTGATCCCTGATAAAATCATTAAATCTGCAAGCGTCAGAATAGCTAAGCGTTCTTTGAGAATCCTCCCGCTGGGTCTTTGGGGCATCCAGTTCTTGTCCCAACGCGGAAAACGTGGGATTGCCCGCAGGGCATACCGGATTTAGCCTAGGATCCCCAGATAGGCGAGACGTTTCGTCTACAGAATGGACCGATGTAGCCCCGAATAAATTCAAAGGCTCGACAATCGTCTCAACAGCAATTGGAGCCACCATCATCCCCGGACGAATTCCGGACTCATCGACAAGACCGCCTTCCCAACTAAAACCAAGCTCCGTCAAAGCGGAAGGGAGGCTATACTGAGAAAGACGCACATCACAAAATGGCAAAAGTAATGACGGCGCTTGAAATTCTGAAGCGGGGCTTAGTTGCAAGGCGGGAGAACCGTAACCAGGTACCAATGAAGAAGGCTCAAGCGACTCATCCCCTGACTGCCTTTCCAAAACACCACATGCCGGCGAGGTTTCGTCCGGCACCGATGCATCCGAAGTGATTAATCCAGACGCTTTATGACTTTGCGGATAATCGGCGCTAACAACATCTTCGCTTCTTGAGGAACTAGACGCGAGAGCGTTTCCGAAGTCTGAGCTGTATCCACGATGATCTGCAGCGGATACTGCTTCGCCAATGAACTTTTCCGACTTGTTAGGCATTCTATTTACGCGAACACTGGCGGTTTCGTTCATCGACAAGGCCCTCGATGCATTAGCGAACTTCGGATAATTGACGCGTCACTTGCAGGATGAATTCATCATTCTCATTCTGTTCCGATGCGGGCCTTTCGCTGGCAACTTCCTGTTCACGAGGCATGCCGCCTATTCCGTCCCGCACGCTTAGCACAGATTTCAGTAAGGACTGGTCATCAGTCGCTAGTTTTTCCAACGGCACTTTACGAAGCGATTGCAGATGTCCTTCAGCGTCTGAGGTCAGTGGGAGGGCCGCCACCAGATACAAGACAGCCTGAATACGCTCCGGATCGCTTATTTTTCGGTCCATAATTTGCGTCGAAACAGACGTTGCGACGGTGAATCGGCCATTTAGAATGAGAGCTTTACAAACCAAAAGCATGTCCTTGGTAGAAGCGTGGGGATTATAACGCATAAAAATGTCAATAAGCCTTCGATGAATTTCGCCCATGTCAGTTTTCACCGCGTCCTGGATAAAAAGACGAAGTCTTTGGGAGAATGACGTGGCGTACACGGATGTCGGAAATCGTCGGAAATACTGATCTACCGAAAAGACCAGATCGTCGAATCGACGAGAAGCAAAAGAGGCCTCTGCGCTTTCGCGCAATGCAACCTCCTCAGCAATTGATCCGGGCAGGAGGAGACGGGCAAGGGCAAGTTTATGCAACTTGATAGCCGCATCCTTGTCGTCAGATAGCATTGCCTGCACTAATGCTATATGGCCCCCAATACTGGCTGGAAGGGTTAGCGGATCTATATTACCAAGATACTTTTTTGCAGATTCCTTGTCGCCCATGGAGTACTGGAGAACCCCGGCGACGACAGGCTGTTGAATAATTTGACCATCGACGCTCAGCTTTCGCTCGACAAGGTAGGGATTGCCGCCGCCTAGGATGTACAAGACGATAGCCTGTGATGCCTCACGCGATATACCCTCGGAGAATGGTGTGTCTTGGATGACGTTTGACATCTGGGCTAGTGTTTTATGGATCTGACTTCGATCGCCGCCGCGGACAACTGACTGAGCCTGATGGAATTGAAGTTCGCGGCTGAGTTCGACCAACGGGGGGTCTTTGGAATAACTTGGAGGACTGCCGAAAACACAAGGTAACAGAACGACAAATGATATAATTTTTTGTTTTATCATTGTGATACTTCTACAAGATCAATTTGAATTCGTCGGTTCTCTGGTGAGTTTGGATCGTTCACGACGCGGAGATTCATGTCTGCGTATCCTTCGACTTTCAGGAAACGATTTTCTGTAAGTCCTGTGCGACGCAGTATATGATACGTCACGACTGCGCGTTCTGCCGAAAGACGCCAGTTACTCTGCTCATCTGATCGAAATGGCCTACGGTCGGTATGACCCTGAATTATAATCTTGTCATTACTCCGGAGAAGCACACTTCCGATAGCATTTATAAGGCGCAGAGCCCGAGGATTTGGTACCGAAGATCCAACTGCGAACAAGCTGACAGTATCAGAGTCCAGAATCAGGATCGTTGTAATACCAAGTCCCGTTGACTATCACCCATGGGCCCATTGGCGTAGTCCGATGGACATGATGCGCCATGGTTGATCGGTGAGGCGGCTCCAGGCGAAGCAGCAGTGATCGAGGATGTCGTCGTAGGACTTGAAGATGCGGTTG
>JANPPJ010000168.1:0-1535 GCA_031428455.1 Hyphomicrobiales bacterium
CTGCTCGCCGGCCTGACGATTGCGCAACCGGATGCCCGCTCTGTCACCTGTAACAAAGGTCACCTAAAACGACCGTTTTTGACCTGCCATTTATGGCCAGAGGTATTTGTCCGAGAGGACCGCCCGCAAGTTGAGACTCTAACAATTCACTGTATGCGCGCAAAATTCTTCACAGATGCAGCATCACCGGCGTGAAGGGCGGTAAGCAGCCCCCTACTCCGTCCCTCTCGAGGCGGCTACTCCCGGATCTTCCCCGTTGCATCGAGGATGAGCTGAATGGTTTCCTCCGGTTGATCCCACATTGGAAAATGACCGCATTTCTCAAACCAGTGCAGCCTGGCAGACGGAAAAGCCTCCGTCGCCCGTGAGGCTTGGCGCGGCAGACATAGCCGGTCTTGGCGTCCCCAGCCAATGACAACGGGTTGGGACGCTCCTGCCGCGGGTCCCTGCTGCTCGGGTCCAGTTGCGAGGTCGCGGACAAGTGCATCGAAGGTCTTTGTCGTGGCAAAACTCCTCAGCTCGGTCGCCACGATCTTCCCGTCGAGCTCCCAAGGACGTGCCGAAAGCTGTGCAAGGAGCAGGCTGCGCGTCACAGCATACCGGGAAAGGGTCGGCAGTGCCGGCCCGAGGCCGCGAACGAGCCGGATCGATGCAGAAAGCGTAGTTCGGAAGTATGTTCTCTCCCAGCCTCGCCAGAAGCCGCCAGGATCAAGTGCGATCGTCGCACCCACTTTGCCACGGCGCGCCAGTTCGAGCACTATTCTCGCCCCGAGAGAACTTCCAACAATATCGATGCCTTCGAATCCTTGTTCGAGTATGAAGGCCTCGACGCTGTCGGCAAGCCCACGGAAAGTGCCGCTGCTAGCAACCGCTGGTGTGTCACCGTGCCCCGGCAGATCCAGGGCTACAACCTCGCGCACTTCGGAGAGCGCAGGCATGATTGTGTTCCAAGATCGCCATGACCCTCCGAGACCGTGCACCAGCAGAAGCGGCGGGCCAGCTCCTTGTCGAATGAAATTCAGCATTGCGTCCGCTTCTCCGACTTTATTCGAGTGCAATAAGCTGTACTCTCAGCTGCAATCTGTATTGCCATGGTAACGCGCAGGTCAGCTTATTGTTCCCTGCGCTCACCCAGCCCGCGCCCGCTGGATCACTTGCTCTTCGAACGTTTTGTCTGTGAACGCTTGCCGTTGTGCCGACGTAAGATCACTGCCAGCCCCACGAACAAAGACGTGCTGCATGCGACGTTTGCAGGTAGATCATGGTTTCCGCCCCGACTGAAAGTCTTTTATCAAGCATATGCGCCCTAGAATGACAAACTCGGACGTGTGTGCCCCAGACTAAATTGACCGCATTTGCCCCTTCATTGTGGCCAGTGGTTTTTGTCCCTGAGGACCGGCAGCAATGGGAGACCATCTGCCGTTCGCTCCGTGCGCGCAGAAGTCATTCGCAGGCGCGGCATCACCAACGTAGCGATACCGGTATTGCCCCCGAAGCGCGCGCGGAAGGTCGTTGCCACCGAAACGCTGTCGAAC